>JAJPIX010000009.1 GCA_021324545.1 Alphaproteobacteria bacterium | reverse complement strand
TGTTGCGCCGCTGGAATGATCGCACGCGGAGCCCGCAAAGAACGCGCAGAAGCCTGTCATCGCCCGCGAACGGGCGACGACGCATTTCGGCGTGTCCCGCCCTAGCGCTTTCGCGCCTCGCCCCAATAATTGAACCCCGCAAAGCGCGGGGTGCCCGGCAGATACATCGTCTGCAGACCTTCGACGCGAAAACCGGAATCGCAGATCAGGTCCGGAATGCGCCGCGCCAGGTGGCAGCCGCCGCCGATGGCCTTCCATGCCGGCGTCAGCCGCCTTTGCCATTTGCGCACGTTTTCGTCGGGCGCTTCGCCATGCTCGCAGAAGATCATCCGGCCCTTGTTCTTTAGCACGCGCCGCATTTCGCCCAGGGCTTTCATCACATCGGGAATGGTGCAGAGCGTATAGGTGACAAGCACGGTGTCGGCCGCTTCGTTCTCCAGCGGAATCTGCTCCGACGGCAGATCGAGAAATTCCATGGGAATCGGAGATTGCGCAATGCGCTTTGCGGCGCGTTCGCGCATTTCCCGCGAAGGTTCCAGCGCCCACAGATGGGAAACCTTCGAAGGATCGTAAAAGGGCAGGTTGTGGCCCGCGCCGAATCCGATCTCCAGCACGCGGCCTTGCGCGCGCGGCACGACCTTCTTCCGCTGATAGGTGACCGGCTTGGTGCCCATGGCGGCATTCAGAAGCACCGGCAACAGATATCGGTCGTACAATCCCACGGACAGTTTCCTTGCCGGAGCGGCGGGTGCCATGCCTCCGCGGGCCACGGTCGTGCAGAATCCGGTCCGCCGCAGCGCGGCGGATGACCATCATAAGAGCATGCGTCCTAATTCCCGCCGCCGCCGATCCGCGCCCGGCCCGTCGAACACACATAGACATCGGACGTGCAATCGTTTCCGCCCTCGTCGCGGCAGACTTTCAGCGCCCATTGCGTGGCAATGGTTTCATCCGTGCCCCAGCCCGAGCCATAGGCGCCGTTGCTTGCCCGTGCAAAGGACCCGCACGCGTCGCGGAACCACACAAGCACCTGGCATTGATCGGGCTGGCTCGATTGTTCTCGGCAGCTTTTCAGCACGCCGTCCTCGCATTCCTCCTGCGTGTCGCACTGACTCTGCATGGTGAGCGTGTCGGTCGGCGCCGAATAGCCGATGGCGCCATAGGTGGTGGCAAATGCCGATCCTGAAAACAGAAACAGGGCCAGCGCCGGAATGGCTGCGCCGGCGCAACTTGCGGATATGCGCACAGATCCCCTCCCCCGAATAAGCGGGCCGATCATAGCGCAAGATGACGCGCGCCTGAATGAGGGCCGCAGCCGTTTTTTTGTTGAACCGCTTGCTCCATCCGTCATGGCCGGGCTGGCCCCCATTCCCGCCGGCCATGCCGAACGATCTCGGCTTGCGTGACGGAATGGCGGCCATGGGAGCGGCGACGACGATTTTGAAGAATCAGGCGGTCTTCCTGCGAATCCATTCGGCCAGCTCGTCCTCGCCGAACGTGCCCGATGCGACCGACAGCATGACAAGCACGCATTGCGCATCGTCCGCGGTCAAAACGAAGCCGTTCAGATTCAGGAACAATTCCATTGCGATGAATGCAATGCGTTTGTTGCCGTCCACGAACGCGTGATTCTTCGCCAGCCCGAAAACGTATGCGGTGGCAAGCGCGGCGGCGTCCGGCTCGCCATAAGCAACCAGGTTCTGCGGCCGCGCCAGCGCAGACTCGAACAAGCCCTCATCCCGCAAACCGGCGGCCCCGCCATGCTCGGCAATCTGCTCGTCATGCGCCGCCAGCACCACGGCGCGGTCGAGCCAGACCCATTCCGTCATTTTGCGAGTTCACGCAGGACGTGACGGCGCCCTTTCATGATCTTGCGCGCCGTTTCGATCTGCCTTGTCTGCTCGTCGTTGAAGGCCGTCAGCCGGATTCCATCTGCCGAAGGGGTCAGCGTGAGCGTATCGCCCTTCTCCACATTCAACTGGGCAAGGGCTTCCTTCGGCAATGTCACGCCCAGCGAATTGCCGATCTGGATGACCTTGAGCCGGTAGTGCATGGCGGGCTTCTTGTTATAACGCTCGTTATAATACTCTGCCGTTATAACAGCTGTAAATACAGCGTGCATTATAGGGTGTTCTGCCCTATATTAGGACTGCGCCGTGCCCCGGCTGCACCGCGGAAAGGAGAGAGAAGCGGGGGGAGGGGCCGCGGAATTTTTGAAAAACAACTACAAGATGGCAACTCCGCGCCACAATATCTTGTAGGCAGCGCCCGCTCTTATTGATGCGATGGCGCAACGATCGGCCCTGTGACGCCCTTGGCCTTGTCCCCGCCGAGATTGTAGCAAGGCAGTCCCAGATTGCTCTGGAACGAGCCCATGGCGCACGGCCCTTCCATCGGGGCCTCCGGTTCTCTGGCCTGGTCGCGTTGCCGCTTCCAGATGCTGTCGGCTTCGGCCCCCAGCCCCAAAGGTTCGGCCCGCTTCTTGGGGAGATACTGGCCCAGGCATTGATCAAGCTCGCGGCGCGAAAGCCGGCCGTAATAGGCGCCAGAACAGTTGAACATGTATTCGCCGAACGCGCGCAGGCCGTTATAGGCGGGCTCGGCCGGCCGGGCGACCGGCGGCAGGTTGCGCAACGCTTCGTCCAGTTTGCGCAGGAATTCCTCAAGGCTCGGCAGGGGCGCGATGATCGTGGGTGTGGGCTGGACGGTCTGGACCGGCGGCGGCTTTTTTTTGGGGGCTTCCGGCTGAAGCCAGATGGTCGTTTCCCTGAACTGCAGCACCGGCGGAACCCTGATGATGCCCGCCTGGAGCAGCATGAACAGCACGACGATGTGCAGAAGAATGACCAGCCCGATCGCCGCAAGACGTTGCGGCGTAAGCCGTGCGGCCAGGCCGTTCCAGACGCTTGCACCGGTCATCTGCATCGGAATGAAACCGCCACCATGCGCGCGGAGCCGCGCCCAAGCGGCGGTTGCGCCCGCGCACCAGCCTAGCGGTTATTTGCGATATTCCAACAGGTCGCCCGGCTGGCAATCCAGCGCCTGACATATGCGCTCCAGCGTCGAAAAGCGAATGCCTTTTACCTTAGGCTCCGAAGGCGTCGGGGAGCCGTCAGTGGCTTCCGAAAAGCGGCAGCCCCAGCACGCTCAATCCGGAGGTTTGCGGTTTTGAAGGATCGGGAATTGTCGTTGCGCCATAAATGATCTCATGCACGCACGGGACATGCGCGGATTTTTCGGCAAGGCACGGATCGGCCGTCCGCATGACATAACGGTCGATTTCCGGCTGGCTCCATTTGTGTTCCGGCGGCGGCTCGTTCAGCGTAAAGCTGCGCACGTCGTTGGGATCGTAATGCAGGCCCGAATAGCCGCATTGCATGCCGCAATTGAGCGCGTTGCCCGGCGCGGGAAGGCCCGAAGGCGCGAGCGGCACATTCGAAAGTGCCCGAATCGTGTTCTCGATCGGCGCGATTGCGTGCTTGTTGCGTTTATCGGCCGGCATGACCGGCGCGGGCGGCGGCGCGGCTTTGCGCAACGGCAAAAGCCCGATCTCAATTTCCCGCTGCACAATTTCGGCAGTCCGGCTGAGATGCAGGGTCAGGAAAGGGGCGATAACAAGCGCATGGAGAAGCAGCACCCCCAGCGCGGCTGCGGCGCTGCCCATCCGGCCGGTTCTTGCACGCGTCCTGAACATGGCGCCGCCATCAGGCCGCGCACGCAGCCTGCAACGGCGCCTTTATAGGTCTATTCCGGTGCGATGCGAACCTTGATGCCGTCGAGCTCGGGGCTGCAGGTGATCTGGCAGGACAGCCGCGAATTGGGCTCCACCGCCAGCGCCATGTCGAGCATGTCGGTTTCCGCATCCGAGCGTGGCGGCAATTTCTCCAGCCATCCATCCTCGACATAGACATGGCAGGTGGCGCAGGCGCAGGCCCCGCCGCATTCGGCTGCCACGGGCAATCCGGCATCGCGCAGGATTTCCATCACGCTCCAGCCGTCGCGGCCTTCCAGCGTATGGGTCACGCCGTTGCGATCGATCGCGATGATCTTCACACGTGTCTCCTTCGGGGCTCGCCCTCGGCAAGCGCGGGCTCGCGCCTCAGGATGACACGCGCCGCCGTCATGGTGAGGTGCGAAGCCGAATGCAATGCGGCTGAGCCCCGAACCATCACGCGACACCCAGCTTCTTTTGCAGGCTCGACGAGGACGTCGTGTACTGGAAGCGCAGCTTCTCGTTCGGCCGGCAGATATGGAACGCAGCCTGCGCCATCAGGGCCGCTTCATGGAAACCAGACAGAATGAGCTTCAGCTTGCCGGCATAGGTGGCGATGTCGCCGATGGCGAAAATGCCCGGAACCCCTGTCTGGAATTTTTCGGTGTCCACCGGAATCAGATTCTCGTTCAGGTTCAGTCCGAATTCCGCGATCGGTCCAAGCTTCATGGTCAGCCCGAAGAACGGCAGAAACGCATCGGCCTCATGGCGCCATTCCGTCTTGTCCGCGCCCGAAAGCGTCACCGCTTCCAGCACGCCGCCCTCGCCGTGAAGCGCCTTCACGCTTGCCACATGGAATCTGACTTTTCCTTCCGCCACCAGCTCGCGCATGCGGTTCACGCTGTGCTGGGCCGCGCGAAAGCCGTCGCGGTGATGCACAAGCGTCAGCGACTTTGCGATGGGCGCGAGATTGAGCGTCCAGTCGAGGGCGGAATCGCCGCCGCCCGCGATCACAATGTTGCGGCCGCGGAAGGCATCCATCTTCCGCACGGCATAGAAGACCGACTTGCCCTCATAGGCCTCGATGCCCGCGATCGGCGGGCGCTTGGGCGTGAAGCTTCCGCCGCCTGCGGCGATCACCACCACAGGCGCGACGATCTCCACATCGGCGTCGGTCGAAATTTTCCAGCGTCCGTCCGGCAGCTTTTCGAGCGCCCTGGTAAGCTGGCCCAGATGAAACGTCGCGCCGAACGGCTTGATCTGATGCATCAGGCGGTCGGCCAGCTCCTGCCCGGTGACCACCGGCAGGCCCGGAATGTCGTAGATGGGCTTTTCCGGATAAAGCTCGGTCAGCTGTCCGCCCGGCCGGTCGAGAATGTCGACAAGATGGGCCTTGAGATCCAGCAGCCCGAGCTCGAACACGGCGAACAGGCCGATGGGGCCAGCGCCGACAATAGCCACATCGGTTTCGTGAACGGCCATGCTGTCGCGTACGTTGGGGTCGCGTTCATATAGAAAGAATGGGCCCCGTCAACAACGGCTGGCTTTCAGGCATGAACGCGGCTCTGGCCGGCCAGATATTCGTCAATAAACCATTGGACCATCTGGGCCCGGTTGCTCAATTCATGGAGCGCGGCGTGCGCTCCGTCCCTGTCGGACATGGGGTCGAGCGGCTCGATCGCCGCGGCGAAATCGGCAAGCTCGAAAGCGCCGATCCCGCGGGCGGCTCCCTTCAGCGAATGGGTGATTTCGCGCCAGCTTCGGGCATCGCCGGCTTCCACGGTGGTCTTCAGCCGGCCGATCAGCTGTTCGGATTGCCCGCAGAACAGCCGCAGGACTTCCGCGTTCAGGCCGGCATCGCCGCCGGTGTAGCGGGCCAGATGGGCAAGATCGACGGGCGGATTTGCTGCCATGATGGGAGCCTGCCCCAAAACCGCTCAAGGCCGGGTTAACGGCGGTTGCCGCTTCAGGTCCGCGCCCGGATCATGTGGGCGCTGCCGCGCAGGCAAAGGCCGTCGGCGCGGCCTGCGAAATAGCGCGCATTCAGGGCCGCGCAATCCAGATCTTCGATTTCGCCAAAACCTGTTTCTCTCAGCATCGTCGCCATCTCCTGCGGCGCAAAGAAGCTCCGGAACGGCTCGCCGGCCGCGGCCACGCGGGCCGACATGGCCGCGAAGAATCTGTTCGGAGCGTCGTCATCGCCGTTGCGCGGCTCGGCATATTCGAAAACGATTTCGCTTTGCGAAGGCAGCGCGGCGACGAAAAACAATGTGCGCCTGATGGCATCGGCGCTCAGATAGGGCGTCACGCCGAGCCAGGCGAAAAATGCGCGCCTTGCGAAATCGAAACGGGCGCGCACAAGACCATCGCGCAAAGATTCGTGCTCGAAATCCACCGGCGCATAAACCGCGCTCTCCGGGATGGCGATGCCGCTCTCGGCCAGCAGCCGCCGTTTCCAGGCCTGCGTGGCCGGATGATCCACTTCAAATACGGTGACGCCGCGATGCCTCTGCCGGTAGGCGAATGTATCGAGGCCCGCACCCAAAAGCACATACTGGCGCGTGCCGCGATCATGGTCTTGCGCAAAGCTGTCTTCGGCATAGCGGCTGCGCATGGCGATGAAGGCGCGCAGGGGTGCGGCCTGCGGCAAGCCGTGCCGCTCGCGTCCCCCGCGCAGGCCCTCCGCCATCGCCTCGCCCACGATCCTCAGCGCCAGCGGGTCCTCGAAGACCGGCGGCTTATCCACAAGCTGGTGCGCGGCCCGGTAGAGGGCCGCGCCAAGCGCGGTTCGGCTGGGAAATTCGGCATGCATCGGGCCCGCACTTTGCCGCCGGGGACGCTCCACCACAAATCGCGCCCCTCATGCGGAATCGGCTTCGCGAATGTGCAGGACACGGATTAGTATGGTGAACGTTGAAGGGAGAACGTCCCGTGGCCACCATCGCTTCCGAGCGCGGACAGCCCGTGCTGCTGCAGACCGCAGAGAATTTTTCGACGGATGCCGAGCCGCGCCGGGCCAAGGGCCAGCCGGCAACTGCGGCGCCAACCGGTTGGGGCGGCATGGTTTTCGCCCTTATTTTGGCCGCCTTCTGGGCGGGGGCGGCGGCGGCTTACCTTTGGGGTTATTTCGGGCCGCAAGGGCTTGCCACGCTCGACATTCATCTGCTCGCCCTTCTGGCGGTGGCGGCCATCGTGCCGCCGATGCTGTTTGTGGCGGCGGCCTGGGCGCTGGCCCGCGGCCAGGCGATGGGCAAGGCGGCCGATGCGCTGGTGGAAGCCACCGACCGGCTGTTCTCGGCCGATGAAACCGCCGCACGCACTGCCGCGCGGCTGGGGCGAGCGGTCCGGCGCGAACTCGATGCGCTGAACGCAGGCCTCGATGGCGCATTCGCGCGGCTGCGCGCGCTTGAAACCGTTCTGGAAAACCAGATCGCCTCGCTCGACGAGGCGGGCGCGCGCGCCGATGTGCGCGCCGAAGCCGTGGCCTCGCGGCTGACGCAGGAACGCGAACGCATCGAAACCACCGCATCCTCGCTGACGGATGCGGCGGCGCGCGCATCGGAGCTGATCGCGGGCCGCGCTGCGCAGCTGAAATCCACCATCGAAAGCGCCGAAGGCACCCTGAAAACCGCGGGCCAGTCGCTGGAAGCCCAGGGCGCAAGCTTCCGCGCCGCCGCGGCCGCTGCGGCGGAAGCGCCGCAGAATGTGGCGGTCGAACTCGACCGTCAGGCCAAGAACATCGAAGCGGTGTCCGACGCCGCCATGGCGCGCGCGGAATTTGTGCTCGGCCGGCACGAACGCCATCGCGCCGCGATGGGCGAACTCTTGAACCGCCTGAAGGATGAAAACACCGCCCTCGAAGCCGGGCTTGCCGAACAGCGCGAAGCCATGGATCGCGCCATCGGCGCCATCGCCGGCGAAGCGGAGCGCTTCGCGATGATGGTTTCCGACGCGCAACGCCAGATCGAACTGATGATGGCCAGCGCGGCCACGCGCGCAACCCAGCTTTCCAATTCCTTCGTGCGCGAAATCGAACGCATGCGCGAATTGAGCGAAGCGGCCAACGCCACGCTGTCGGGCCTTGCGGATTCGCTGCGCGAAGCCGGCACCGGCGCGCAGATGCTGATCGGCGAAACCGCCTCCGAAGCCAAATCGCATGCCAAGGCGCTTGTCGGCGAGGCGATGGCAGAATGTGAGCGGCTGTTGCGCACGGCCGGCGAGCTTTCGAGCGAAGCCAACGAGATCAAGACCACATTGGCCACCGCCGTAAGCGAGGTGGAGCGGCACATTCTTACGCTCCCCGGCATTGCACAGCAGGAAGCCAAGCGCGTCCGCGAAGTGGTGCGCCAGGAAACCGACGAAATTCTCGACCTTTCGGCCCGTACGCTGTCCACGATTCATGCGCGCACGGCCCAGCGCGGGCCTTCCCGGCCGCTCACCCTCGATCAGCCGGTCGAAGAAGAGGGAAAAGACGGGCTGCTCGGGCTCGCGCGCAAACTTTCGAGCCGGAAGAAAAAGGCCGAGCCGTCCGAAAGCGGGGGCAAGCCCTGGGAAATGCGCACGCTTCTGGCCGCCGCCGAAACGCGCGAAAGTGCGCCCGCGCAGAATCTGAGGCCCGGGGCGGCTGCGGCGCTCGGCGCGCTGGAGGCCGCGCTTGCCGACATGGCGATCGATCTTGATGCCATCGTACCCGAAGCCGAACCCGGCGACGAAGCCTGGCGGCGTTACATTGCGGGCGATCGTTCGGTCTTTGCGCGCCGGCTCGCCAATGCCATCGACGGGGAAAGCGTCAACCGGATTGCGGCGCTCTATCGCGACGATGTGCGCTTCCGCGACGCCGCCAACGCCTATCTGGCGGAATTTGAAACCCTGCTCGCGCGCGCCCGGGCCGGCGATGGCAACGGGCTTCTTGCCTCCACCATGCTGTCTTCGGACACGGGCAAGATCTATCTCGCCATCGCCTACGCGCTGGGCCGCCTATCCTGATCCGCGCCTGAGCTTTGCCGCATAAAAGCCATCCATGCCGCCAAGCGCCGCCAGATGGCAGGGCAGCGTGCGCAGATCTCCCTGCGGGCTGATAAGGACATCCATGCCGGACACGTCGTCCGGCGAAACCTTCTCGCGCGCGAATTGGGGGTGGCGCGCAAGGAACGCTTCCACCTGTTCGATTCCTTCCTCGCGCTCGAGCGAGCAGACGGCGAAGACCAGAAGCCCGCCCGGCGCCACCAGGCCGGCGGCATGATCCAGAAGCTCGCTTGCGGCCTGCGCGCCGAGCGTCACGTCGGCGGCGCTCTTGAGCCATGGCAGGTCGGGATGGCGGCGAATGGTGCCGGTCGCGGTGCAGGGCGCATCCAGCAGCACGAAGTCCGCCGCTTCCGGCGGGCTGAAATCGCGCAGGTCGCTCTCGATCATCACGGCGGAAAGTTTCGTACGCGCGAGATTTTGCTTCAGGCGCGCCAGGCGCTCGGGCGCGCGTTCCACCGCGGTTACGTTCGCACCCGCCGCGGCAAGCTGCATGGTCTTGCCCCCGGGCGCGGCGCAAAGATCAATCACGCTCTTGCCGCGCACATCGCCCAGGAGCCGCGCGGGCAACGAGGCCGCGAAATCCTGCACCCACCATGCGCCGTCGTCATATCCCGGCAAGCTGTCCACCCGCTCGCATTCGGCCAGACGCAGCACATTGTTCGGCAGAAGCCTTGCCTGCAGCTTGTCGGCCCAGGCTTGCGCGCCGGCTTTCACCGAAAGATCCAGCGGCGGCGGCACAAGATGGGCTGTTGCAATCGCGCGCGCGGTTGCTTCGTCATAGGTCTGGCACCACCGCGCCCACAACCAGTCGGGCGTGTTGAGGCGTCCGGCATCCTGTCCGGCGGCAATGGATTTTCCTTCCGCCGCCACGCGCCGCAACACGGCGTTGACCAGCGGCCTGAAATGCACGGCCTTTGCGTCGCGCTGGGCCAGCCGGTTGGCGGCATCCACCGCGGCATGGGCGGGTACATCCAGAAACACAAGCTCGCAGGCGCCAGCCAGCAGGATTTCCAGCGTGGGGCCTGCCTTGTGCGGCGCCGGCGGCTTGGGAACGAAATGCGCTATCAGCCGATCGAGCTGGCCGAAGCGGCGCAAGGTCTCGCTTGCGATGGCGCGCGCAAACCCCGCATCGCGGGAATCCAGCTGTGCGGACGAAAGATGTTGCTCGAGCGCCGCATCCAGCGGGCGGCGCCTGCGCAGCACATCCGAAAGAACCGACAGCGCGGCCAGGCGCGCAGGCAGGCCGCTTGCGCTCAAGTCCAGGGACCGGCGGCCCGTGCCTGACCCATTTGCGCGGCCATCGCGTTCAGCCGCGCGATGCGCTCCGCCGTCGGCGGATGGCTCGCGAACAGGCCCGAAAAGCCGCCATGCAGGGGATTGACGATGAACATGTGCGCGGTGGCGGGGTTGGCTTCGGCCTGCGGATTATCGATCTGTTCCGCCGCATGCTCAATGCGGTTGAGCGCCGAGGCAAGCCACAGGGGCCTGCCGGAAAGGAGCGCGCCGGAGCGGTCCGCCTCGAATTCGCGCGTGCGGCTGACCGCCATCTGCACCAGAACCGCGGCAAGCGGCGCAAGAAGGGTCACAAGCAGCACGCCCACGAGCCCCAGCGGGTTGCTGCGGTTGTCGCGGCCCCATCCGCCCATGAAGAAGGCGAAATTGGCCAGCATCGAAACCGCGCCGGCGATGGTGGCGGTGATCGTCATGGTCAGCGTGTCGCGGTTCTTCACATGGCTGAGCTCATGGGCCAGAACGCCGGCCAGCTCTTCGTCGTTGACGCGTTCGATCAGCCCGGTGGTCACGCACACCGCCGCGTGCTCGGGATTGCGTCCGGTGGCAAACGCATTCGGCTGCTCATTGTGCACGATATAGACCTTCGGCATCGGCAGACCCGCGGCCTGCGAGAGCTGACGCACGAGATGAACAAGCTCCGGCGCGGTGCTCTCGTCCACCGCCTGCGCGCCATACATGGCAAGCACCATCCTGTCGGAATTCCAGTAGGCGAAAAGGTTGCTGCCGAGCGCAAAAAGGAACGCGATGGCCATGCCGGCCTGGCCGCCGATCAGCCAGCCAACGGCCAGGAAAATCCCGGTCAGGGCGGCCATCAAAAGTCCGGTGCGCAGCGTGTTCATCATGGCTTGTTTTCGGGACCAGAAATCCATAGCTCATGTATGGCAAAGCCGGTCAGGATCAAGCCGATGGCGAGCAAGGCCGAAATCGAACGCCGCATCCGGGAAGCAGGCGCCCGCGCCAGCGCGGAAGCCGAGGCCCGGCGTGCCCGGCAAAAACCCATGACACCGCCGCGGGAAATCAACGGGCCAAAAGGGCCCGAACCTACCCGTTATGGCGATTGGGAAAAGAAGGGCATCGCGTCCGACTTCTGAAAACGTCTTGATCGTTCATTCGCGAAGGTCCATTTAAGGTTCATGTTCATCCAGACGGAATCCACGCCGAATCCGGCGACGCTGAAATTCCTTCCCGGCCGGGACGTCATGGGCGAAGGCGCGGTCGCCGATTTTCCCGATGCGGAAGCGGCCGAACGCTCGCCGCTGGCAAGCGCCCTGTTTGCAGTGCCGGATGTTGCGCGCGTCTTCTTCGGTTCGGATTTCATTTCGGTGACGAAGAAGGGCGGCGACTGGAAGCATCTGAAGCCCGCGATCCTGGGCGCGATCATGGAGCATTTCACGCAAGGCCTTCCCCTGATCGAAGGGCCCGCCGAAGAAACAGGCGAAGAAAGCTTCGGCGAAACCGAGGGCGAGATCGTGTCGCAGATCAAGGAACTCCTGGACACGCGGGTGCGCCCGGCCGTGGCCGGCGACGGCGGCGACATTGTCTTCAAGGGCTTCGACGGAAAATCGGGCACGGTGTTCCTGCACCTGCGCGGCTCCTGCGCGGGCTGCCCCTCCTCGGTGCTCACGCTCAAGCATGGCATCGAGAACATGCTGCGCCATTACATTCCCGAAGTGTCCGCCGTCGAGTCGGTTTGAATTTCGCGCTGTCCTTCGACAGGCTGGGACAGAAACATTCCCTCGTGCCGGGCTGTTGACGCATGAGGACCGGGCCGCACATGAACATCCTCGCCGTTGATACCGCGCTTGGCGCCTGCTCGGCCGTGCTTCTGAACGGCGATGAAATTCTCGCGCGGCGGTTCCAGCTCATGGAGCGCGGCCATGCCGAAGCGCTGGCGCCGATGGTGGATGCGCTCCTGCGCGAAGCGGCCGTTTCGTTTGCCGCCATCGACAGGCTTGCAGTCACCGTTGGGCCCGGCACGTTCACCGGGCAGCGCGTCGGTCTTGCCTTCATGCGCGGGCTGAGGCTTGCACTCCGCAAACCTCTCGTCGGCGTCACCACGCTGTCCGCCATGGCCCATCAGGCAACAGCCGAGACGGGACTGCCGCTTGCCGCAGCGCTTCATGATGCGCGGCGCGGCGAAGTCTATTTCGGCCTGCGCGACGGAGCCCATGATGTGATCGCCGCTTCGATTGCGCCTCTGGAAAATGCCGTCGCTCAGATCGCAGCCGTAACCGGCGGCCGCCCGATCGCGCTCGCCGGGACGGCGGGGCCGGCGGCCGGCGCCTTGTTCGATGCACGGGGCATGAAGGCGAAACTCTCCGCGGTGCGTGTGCCCGATGCGCTTTATGTGGCGATGCTGGCGCAGCACGCGCCCGAGCCTGCATCCGTGCCCAGGCCGCTTTACCTGCGCCCGTCCGATGCCCGGCTGCCGGAGCCGCGCCCGTGATCAGGCAGGCAACGCCGGCCGATCTTCAGACGCTGGCACAGCTGCACAGCCAGTGTTTTGCCGAGTCCTGGAGCGCCCAGGAATTTGCGCGCCTTCTTGCGATTCCGGGAACCTTCGCGCTGCTTGCCGATACCGATGCCGGATTCGTGCTTGTGCGGGTGGCCGCGGACGAAGCGGAAATCCTGTCCGTCGGCGTCCGGCCCGAACGACGGCAGCAGGGCCTTGGCCGCGCGCTTATGGCCGCGGCGGCGGAACGCGCCTTCGGCCACGGGGCGCAAACCCTGTTTCTGGAGGTCTCCGCCAACAACGCGCCCGCGCGCACCCTTTATGGCGCGCTGGGCTTTGCCGAGGCCGGCCGCCGCAAGGCCTATTACAACGAAGGGGGCCGGAAAGCCGATGCCCTGACACTCAAGGCCCGCCTGCCGCTTGGGAAAAGCGCCTGATGTGGATTACTCTTGGGATGCCCGCCGGAAGGAAGAGCGCGTGACGCGCATCGAAAAACTGTGCAACGAAAAGGGCCTGCGGATGACGGAACAGCGCCGCATCATCGCGCGCGTGCTCTCCGAGGCGGCCGACCATCCCGACGCGGAAGAGCTCTATCGCCGCGCCGCCGCGCTCGATCCGCACATTTCCATCGCCACGGTCTACCGCACGGTAAAGCTGTTCGAGGATGCGGGCATCCTGGAACGGCATGATTTCCGCGACGGCCGGTCCCGCTACGAAGAATTGCCGGAATCCCATCACGACCATCTCATCGACATCCAGACCGGCAAGGTTGTCGAGTTTCGCAACGAAGAGATTGAACAGCTGCAGCGGCGTGTCGCGGAAGAACTGGGTTTTGAGCTCGTCGATCACCGGCTTGAGCTTTATGCCGTGCGAAAGGGCGGCAAAAAGCCTTCCTGATTTCATGCAGACCGCCCGCGCCATCGTCCTTCTTGCCGTCTTTCTGGCCGTCACATTTGTCCTCATGCCCTGGCAGGCGAGCGCCGTGCGCTTCGGGCTGAGGCGGCGAAAGACATTTCCCCACCGCTTTCACAAATTCCTCTGCCGCCTGTTTGGCATCCGCGTGCGCAAGGTCGGCACGCCCATCCAGGACAAGGGCGTGCTGATGGTCGCCAATCACACGTCCTACTTCGACATTCTCACGCTTTCCTCCGTGGCCAGAGTGTCCTTCGTCGCCAAGAACGAGGTCGCGGGCTGGCCGTTCTTCGGCTCGCTTGCGCGCCTGCAGGAAACGATCTTCATCTCGCGCGAAAGACGCGCGAAAACGGGCGAAGCCCGCGATCAGATCCGCGAGCGGCTTCTGGCGGGCGACGCGCTGGTGCTGTTTGCCGAAGGCACCTCGGACGACGGCAATCACGTGCTTCCGTTCAAAAGCGCGCTCATGGGCGCCGCCGAAGCCATCGTCGGACGCGATGCCACCGGTCATGACGTGCATGTGCCGGTTCAGCCGGTTTCGATCTCCTATGTGGGGCTTCACGGCCTTCCGATGGGGCGCGAAAACCGCGCGCTGTTCGCCTGGTATGGCGATATGGACCTCGTGCCGCATTTGTGGGAAGCCCTGAAAGCCGGCCCCATCGATGCGGTGATCGAATTCCATCCGCCGCTCGACATCGACAAGGCGGGCGGGCGCAAGGAACTGGCGCAGCTTGCCGAAGCGGCCGTCCGCCGCGGTCAGGCCCGGGCGCTGGCGGGCCTGGCGTCCGACCCGGCGCCGGCGCCGGCCGGGCCGAAAATGGCCGCCGCTCCGGCGCTTGTCCGGCAGTCCGCGTGAAACATTGTCATGCCAATCGGTTATGCGCGATAAGCACCGCCCGAATGTGCAAGGCCCCATGAAGAAGCTGTTCGTCAAAACCTATGGCTGCCAGATGAACGTCTATGATTCCGCCCGCATGGCGGACCTTCTGGCGCCGCTGGGCTATGCGCCGGCCGACAGGCCGGACGAAGCCGACATGGTGATCCTCAACACCTGCCACATCCGCGAGAAGGCGGCGGAGAAAGTCTATTCCGAGCTGGGCAAGCTCAAGCGGCTCAAGGAAGAAAGGCGCGAACAGGGGCGGCCCATGCTGATCGCGGTTGCGGGCTGCGTGGCGCAAGCCGAAGGAAAGGAAATCGTGGCGCGCCAGCCGGCGGTGGATCTGGTGGTTGGGCCGCAATCCTATCACCGCCTGCCGGAGATGGTCGCGCGCGTGACGCGCGCCTCGGGCCATGTGCTGGAAACCGATTTTCCCGCGGAAGACAAGTTCGATTCCCTGCCGCAGGATCTGTCGGTCAGCGGGCCGGCCGCTTTCCTCACGGTGCAGGAAGGATGCGACAAGTTTTGCGCGTTTTGCGTGGTGCCCTACACGCGCGGGCCGGAATATTCGCGTCCCGTGGCGCAGATCGAATCGGACGCGCGCAGGCTTGTGGAAAAAGGCGTGCGCGAAATCACGCTGCTCGGCCAGAATGTCAACGCCTATCGCGGCGCCGGTCCCGACGGCGAGACATGGTCGCTTGCGCAGCTAATCCGGAAGCTTGCGGAAACAGACGGGCTCGAACGCATCCGCTACACCACAAGCCATCCGCGCGACATGAGCGACGATCTGATCCTGGCTCATGCCGAGATCGAAAAGCTCATGCCTTATCTGCACCTTCCGGTGCAATCCGGCTCCGACCGCGTGCTTGCGGCCATGAACCGCCGGCACAGGGCGGAAGATTATCTGCGGCTTGTGGAACGCGTGCGCAAGGCAAGGCCCGACCTTGCGCTGTCGTCGGATTTCATCGTCGGATTTCCCGGAGAGACCGACCGGGATTTCGAAGACACGCTGTCTCTCGTGCGCGAGGTGAATTACGCGCAGGCCTTCTCGTTCAAATACAGTCCGCGGCCCGGCACGCCGGCGGCCGCCATGAAGCAGCTGCCGGATGAGGTGAAATCCGCGCGGCTGCAAATTCTGCAGGCGCTGCTTTCCGATCAGCAGGATGCCTTCAACCGGGCCTGCGAAAACAGGATTGTGCCGGTGCTCTTCGAGAAGCCCGGCAAGAAGCCGGGCCAGGCGGTCGGCCGCAGCCCGTGGCTTCAGCCCGTGCATGTGGATGGCGCGGCCTCTTTCATCGGCGAAATCCGCGATGTCCGCATCGCGGGCGTCCTGCCCAACAGCCTCCGGGGCAAGATGATTGAAAAGGCGCAGGTCCATTGAGCGCGGCCAGCAAACGCAGGCCCACGCGCGAGCAACTGACGCTCGAATTTCCGGACAACGCGCTGGTGGCGGGCCTGGGCGGAGGTCATCAGAGAAATTTCGTGCGCATCGAGCAGAAGCTGAGCGTGCGCATCGCCACGCGCGGCAATCTGTTGTCCATCGAAGGGGCCGCAGAAGCGCGCCAGCGCGCGGCCGCGATTCTGCGGGCCCTCTACGCCCGCCTTGAATCGGGCGAGGCCGCAGGTCCCGGCGAAGTGGACGCCGAAATCCGATTCGTCCTGCAGGAGCCGGGAAAGCTTGTGGCCCCGCAATTCGGCGTGCCGCAGATCAAGACGTCTTCCGCGCGCATCACCCGCGCCCGTTCGCCGGCGCAGGCCGCGTATCTTGATCTCATGCGCACCCACCCGCTTGTCTTCGGCGTCGGCCCCGCCGGCACCGGCAAGACCTATCTCGCGGCCGCCTATGGCGCGCATCTGTTGTATGAGCGCCGGGTGGAGCGGCTCATCCTGTCACGTCCCGCACTCGAGGCGGGCGAACGCCTCGGCTTCCTGCCGGGCGATCTGCGCGAGAAGATCGATCCCTATTTGCGCCCGCTTTACGACGCGCTGTTCGACGTGATGGGCGAGCAGGCGAACCGTCTGATGGCATCGGGCGTGATCGAGGTGGCGCCGCTGGCCTTCATGCGCGGGCGCACGCTCAGCCACGCTTTCGTCATCCTCGACGAAGCCCAGAACTGCACCACGGCGCAGATCAAGATGTTCCTCACAAGGCTGGGCGAAGACTCCCGCATGGTGGTGACGGGCGATCCGTCGCAAAGCGATTTGCCCGGCGGCCGCGCGGAAGGGCTTGATGAGGCGCTTTCCGTGCTTGCCGGCGTGGAAGGCGTGGCAACCGCGCGATTCTCCGAAAAGGATGTCGTGCGCCATCCTCTCGTCACCCGCATCGTCACCGCCTATAATGCCGCCTCACCGCGCAGCCCACGCGCACGGAAAGACCGGGAATGAGGAAATCCGCAAAAGTGCGGCGCAAGCAGAAGAATTCCTCCATCGCCGTCATCATTGAAGAGCCGCAGTGGCGCAAGCAGGGCCCCGCCCTTGCGCGCTTCCTGCGGCGCGCGGTGGATGCGGCGCTTCTTGCGGCCGGCGCGCGCAAAGGCGTCTCGCTGACGCTTCTGCTCGGCAATGACGCCCGCCTGAAAGAACTCAACCGGCTGTTTCGCGGCAAGAACGCGCCCACCAACGTCCTGTCGTTTCCCTCCGGGGATGAGCGCTATCTGGGCGATGTGGCGATTGCCTTTGGCGTCACCGCGCAGGAAGCGATGGCCGCGGGCAGGCGGCTGCGCGACCACGCCGCGCATCTGGCGGTGCATGGAACGCTTCATCTCCTGGGCTTTGACCACATGCGCGCGCGCGAAGCCGAGGCGATGGAAGATCTTGAGCGGCTCGTTCTCGCCGCTCTTGGCATCGCCGATCCTTACCGGGCGCGGGAGGCGGCCTGATGGCGCATGCCGACCGCGCCGAACGCCGCCGTGCCGCCAATGGCGAACGCGCTTCCATTTTCCAGCGGCTCGCCAACCTTCTGCGGCGCGAAGACAACACCGCCGCCATCCTCGAAAGCATCGAAGAGGTGGTCGAGGAAAGCGAACGCGAGAGCGCCGCGCTGTCCGCGCAGGAGCGCATCATGCTCGCCAACCTGCTCAGGTTCGGCGAGCTCCGAATCGGCGATGTCATGGTGCCGCGCGCCGACATTGTGGCGGTGGAGGAATCATCGACGCTCAGGGAACTCGCCGCCAAATTCCGCGAGGCGCAACATTCGCGCCTGCCCGTCTATCGCGAGACGCTTGATGATCCGCAAGGCGTGGTTCACATCAAGGATGTGCTTGCGCTGCTCGAGGAAAGGCCCGACGGGTCGCTGGGCTGGCCCGACGTGCCGATTTCCAGAATCAGGCGCGATCTCCTGTTTGTGCCCGCCTCCATGCGCGCGCGCGATCTCCTGTTCAAGATGCAGACAACGCACATTCATCTGGCGCTGGTGATCGACGAATACGGCGGCACGGACGGCCTTGTCTCCATCGAGGATCTGATCGAACAGATCGTGGGCGAAATCGACGACGAGCACGACGTCGAAGAGGCCCCGCGCGTGCGCACCGCGCCCGACGGCAGTTTCGATACGCCCGCCCGCATCGATCTTGACGATCTGAAGCAGCAGACGGGAATAGACCTCTCGCCCTCGTCGGAAGATGAGGAGGTCGATACGCTGGGCGGCCTGATTACCTCGCTCATAGGCCGGCTGCCGCAGCGCGGTGAGATCGTGTCCCATCCCTCGGGCTACGAGTTCGAAATCCTGGAGGCCGATCCCCGCCGCATCAAGCGCGTTCGCGTCCGCAAGGCCTCCGCGCAAAAGCCCGTGGCGGGGAAAACGGCATAAGCGCGGAAAATGGAAAATCTCGCGGCGCTGCTTGCGCGCAAATTGCACGAATTTGCCGGCTTCGTCCGTGGCCTCTCCGGCTGGCGGCGGTTTGCGTTGGCCTTCGTCACGGGGCTCCTGTCGGGCCTTGCCTTTGCGCCGTTCGGCGTTTTTCCCTTTCTGCTGCTTGCCTTTGCGATACTGGTTCTGCTGATCGATGGCGCCGCGACAAGGCCCCATCCCGTGCGCGACGCCGCTTTCGCAGGCTGGTCGCTTGCGTTCGGCCAGTTTCTCGCCGGGCTCTATTGGGTCGGTTACGCCTTCATGGTGGATGCCGCCGACCATGCCTGGCAGATGCCGTTTGCCGTGCTTTTTCTGTCCGGCGGGCTTGCGCTGTTTCCAGCGCTCGCCTGCGGAATTGCCGCATACGTCCGGCGCGCGGGCCTGTCCCGAATATTCTTTTTCGCCGCCGCATACGCGACATGCGAATGGCTGCGCGGCCATGTGCTGACCGGTTTTCCCTGGAATATCCCGGCGTATGGCTGGGAGTGGTCGCTTGGCATTCTGCAAAGCACAAGCGTGATCGGCGCCTACGGCCTTTCGCTTCTGACCGTCCTTCTGGGCGCATCGCTTGCGCTGTTCGGCTCACCCGGTAGGCGGGCCCATCTTCTTCTCCCGGCTGCGCTGATCGTCCTTTTTGCCGGGCTCGCGATTGCCGGAGACATCCGGCTTGCCGTTTCGCCCGAAACCGATGTTCCCGGCGTGCATCTTCGCATCGTTCAGCCCGATGTGCCGCAGGCCGAGAAGTACAAACGCCAGTTCGTGGCGCGGAACTGGTCGCGGCTGGTCGGGCTCAGCCTGCGGAAATCCGGCGTCACGCCCAACGTCCTGGTCTGGCCGGAGGCAGCGCCGCCCTTTCTTCTGGCGCGCGAGCCGGTGGCGCTCGACGACATCACCGTCCTCACCGCGCACCGCACGCTCATCACGGGCGCGCAGCGGGTCGAATTCGGGCCGGGCGCGAAACTGCGGTTTTACAACAGCGTTTATCTGTTCGGGCATGGCGGGAAGATCATAGGCGTCTATGACAAATTCCATCTCGTCCCGTTCGGCGAATATGTGCCCTTTGCCGGTCTGCTTGCCAGGCTCGGCGTCACCCAGCTTGCCGGCACAAGCGGCTTTACGCCGGGCGACGGCCCGCACACTTACGCGCTTGCCGATGCGCCGGATGTCGGGCCCCTTGTCTGCTACGAAATTCTTTTTCCGGGCGCGGTTGTGGGCGAAGCGAGGCCGTCGTGGTTCGTGAACGTCACCGACGATTCCTGGTTCGGGCCCTCATCGGGGCCCTATCAGCATCTTTTGACGGCGCGCGTGCGCGCGATCGAGGAGGGTCTGCCCGTCGTTCGCGCCGCCAACACCGGCATTTCCGCGGTGATCGATCCGTTGGGCCGCGTTCGAACCAGCCTGGGGCTGCGGAAAATGGGCGTTTTGGATGCGCACCTGCCGTCCGCTCTTGCGGGAACCGTTTATGCGCGTTGGGGCGGAGCGACCTTTTGGCTGCTTCTCGCGTTGGTTGTGATATCGGGTCTATACTCTGCAAGGGAAGAGCGACCTTGAGCGCCCCCACAACCTGCAATAATGCTTTCAAAACAGTGGCTTAGTCACTAAGGTCCGCTCCGAAGCAAAGAAAGTTGCGCAAAACAAGTGCCAAAAAAACAAGCAAATCCCATCGATGCCCAGGTCGGCAATCGAGTCCGGCTGCGGCGCATGCTGATCGGCATGAGCCAGGAAAGGTTGGGTGAACTTCTGGGCCTGACCTTTCAGCAGGTGCAGAAATACGAAAAGGGAATCAACCGCATCGGCGCCGGCCGGCTGTTCGAAATGGCGCGCATTCTGGATGTGCCGATCGATTATTTCTACGAGGACGTGAGCAAGCATCGCGCCGGCGCCCCCGGCTTTGCCGAAGGCACGGCCCAACCGGTGATGGAGTTCGTCTCAAGCCCCGAAGGCTTGCAGCTCAGCCTCGCCTTCACCCGCATCAAGGATCCCAAGGTGCGCAAGCGCGTGCTCGATCTCGTCAAGAGCCTTGCGCAGGAGTCCGAAACCAACGGCGACGGAAACTCGTCAGTTTGAATCGCCCAGCACGCGGCGGGCGATCACCTGTGCCTGGATTTCGGCCGCGCCCTCGAAAATGTTCAATATGCGCGCGTCGCAAAGAACGCGGCTGACAGGATATTCCAGCGCAAAGCCGTTGCCGCCGTGGATTTGCACCGCGCTGTCCGCGGCGGCCCAGGCCACCCGCGCTGCAAGCAGCTTGGCCATCCCGGCCTGCAGATCGCAGCGGCGGCCTCCGTCCTTCTCCCGTGCGGCGAAATAGGCAAGCTGCCGCGCGACCGCGATTTCCACGGCCATCATCGCAAGCTTGTCGGACACCCGCGGAAATTCGAAGATCGGCCGGCCGAATTGCCGGCGCTCCAGCGCATATTGAAGGCCAAGATCGAGCGCATTCATCGCCACGCCCACCGCGCGCGCCGCCGTCTGGATGCGCGCGGATTCGAAAGTCTGCATCAGCTGCCTGAAGCCGTGGCCTTCTTCGCCGCCCAGAAGATTTGCCGCCGGAACTTCGAAGCCGTCGAATCCGATCTCATATTCCTTCATGCCGCGGTAGCCGAGCACCGGGATTTCGCCGCCCGTCATGCCCTTTGCGGGAAAGGGCGCCATGCCGGTGCCGCGCGGCTTTTCCGCCAGAAACATGGACAGCCCGCGATAATCCCTTGTATCCGGATCGGTGCGCGCAAGCAGGGTCATCATGTCTGCGCGCGCGGCATGGGTGATCCAGGTTTTGCTGCCGTGGATCTTGTACACGCCGCCGGCGCGCACTGCGCGCGTGGCAAGAGAACCGAGATCCGAGCCGGTGTTGGGCTCGGTAAAGACCGCCGTCGGCAGGGTTTGGCCGCTGGCGATTTTCGGAAGCCAGTGATCGCGCTGATCCTTCGTACCGCCGCCAAGAATCAGCTCGGCGGCGATTTCCGATCGCGTGCCAAGGGAACCCACGCCGATATAACCGCGCGAAAGCTCTTCGGAAACCACGCACATGGCCGTCTTGGAAAGCCCCGCTCCGCCATAGGTTTCCGGAATGGTCAGCCCGAACACGCCAAGCGCGCCCATTTCCGCAATCACGTCCAGCGGAATGAGCTCGTCCTTCAGGTGCCACTGATGGGCGAAGGGCGTGATCCTGTCGCGCGCAAAGCGGAAGAACTCCTGGCGCACCATCGCCATCGTGTCGTCGAGCCCGGGCTCGCCGTAGTGGACGGCGCCCGCGTGGTCCCGGAGATGGGCTGCAATCGCCAGGCGAACGCCCGGGGCGGTGCCTGCGGCGGCAACTTCGGCCACCGGCCCTTGCCAGAACGCGCCGCTGTCCTCATCGCCGAGATCCATGTCATGGGGCCGCGCAATCTCGTTCTGGCTCATGGGGATGCCGCCCACGAGCTGTGTCAGATATTCGCCGAAAGCGGCCTGCAGAATGAACTTTTCGATATCGCCGAAGCGGCCCTGCCCTTCCAGCGACCGTCCCCATCGCGCCATCTGGCGCAGCGCTTCGACATAGGTCGCATGCCAGGCCAGGGCATGGGCGGCGCGCTGATGGCCGTCCAGTGCGTGGGCGGCAATTTCGCCGCCGGTTGTCCCCATTCTCGCCCGGACGCCGTGCTTTGCAGACGCCAGAAATCCTTCGGCCGCGAGCACCGCCTCGTCGCAGCGATCAAGCAGGTGAGGAAGAATGTCTGCCATCGGCGGCCCGCGGAAATCAGCTCCGCGTCAGCTTAACGGACAATTCCGCGCCCTGCATCCTTGCCAGGTCGCGGCGGATAGGGCTTCATCGCGCGAGACAGGGGAGTGCCATGAAGCGTCTGTTTCTTGCCGTTGTGTTTGTCCTTGGTCCGGGCCTTGCGGCCGCCGGCGACATTTCGCAGGCCGATCTGGCCAAGTTGCGCAGCTACACGCTTTCCATGGACAAGATCAGGGCCATGCAGGCCGCCATGGCCGAGGTCGCGCAGGCCGAAAAAACCGATCCTTCGTTCCGTGCCCAGATGGACAACAGCGATAGCGACAGCAAAACGATCACCGAAACCGAGGCCAGGCTGAAATCCTATCCGCGCTACCTGGCGTTCTTCACCAGGCACGGGCTCAATGCCGACGATGTCGTGCTGATGCCGCTTGTGCTCATGAGCGCGGGCGTCGCGGCCGAATATCCCCAAAGCGCCGCCAAACTGGCCGATCAGACTTCGCAGGCCCAGATCGCCTTCTTCAAGGCGCATGAAGCGGAATTGAAGAAGATGCCGTGGCTCTATGGCGGCGGCGGCGATCAATAGCGCCGGCCGTCAGTTCCGTTCGATTCTGGGCGCATAGCGGTAAAGTTCGGTGCCTTTGCGCGCCAGCCAGTTCTGCGCGCGCCTGAGATCGGGCACCAGCGCCTCGACAAGGCGCCAGAATCGCGGGCTGTGATTGAGCTCGCGCAGATGGGCGACTTCATGCGCCACGACATAATCCAGCACGAAAGGCGGCGCGAGAATGAGGCGCCAGGAAAAGGACAACGACCGCGACGATGAGCAGGACCCCCAGCGGCTGGCCGTATCGCGCACGGTGATGCGCCGCGGGCTGACGCCAAGCGCGCCTGCGTATTCCATGACGCGCATTTCAAGCTTGCGGCGCGCCTCGCGCTTCAGGAAATCAAGCACCCGGCGGCCCGCATGTTCGCTGCGGCCGGAAACGCGGATGATGGCCACATCTTCCTCGCGCTCGATCCACACGGGTTTGCCGCCAGAACCGCCCTGGCGGATCACATGCTCTTCGCCGCGAAAGGGAATGCAGGCCCCAAGGCCAAGCATCACCGGCGGCGGCACATCGGCCAGCCTGCCCGCGATCCAGTCCTTTTCCGTGCGCGCAAATTCCAGCGCATGCTCCAGCGCGCGGCGCGACGACGCCACGACCGAGACCTCGCCGGTCGATGGATGCACCTTCACGATCAGTCGCCTTGCGCGGGGATTGATCCTGACGGTCACAGGCACCGCCTGCCCGTCGATTTTCAGAAGCACGCGCCTCTGGTCGCTGCGCGAACGATGGGGGGCCTTTTTACGCATGGACTTCCCTTTACCGGCCGGGCTTGCTTCTCTTGCAAAGAAGCCCGCGACAAACGCCAACACATGACCACGCCACCCCGGTTCCACCTTGCATTTCCCGTGCGCGATCTTTCCCAGGCCCGCGCGTTTTACGGGACTCTGCTGGGCTGTCCGGAGGGGCGCTCTGCGGCCGAATGGGTCGATTTCGACTTCTTCGGACACCAGATCGTAGCCCACCTCGGCGGGGACGGCGGCAGTGATAAAGCGCATAATTGGGTTGACGGTGAGAAGGTTCCGGTGCGGCATTTTGGCGTGATTCTCAGCCTGCCGGAATGGCATCAATTGGTTGAAAAGCTTAGGAAATCCGGAACTCGTTTCGAAATCGAACCGACCATCCGTTTCAAGGGCCGGCCGGGCGAGCAGGCGACATTTTTTGTCGCCGACCCCAGCGGGAACGTGCTCGAATTCAAGGCCTTTGCGGACGAGCGCCAGATTTTCGCCCGATGAGCTTTTCCCGCCCCGATCAGGTTGCGCTTGGCGTCGGCCTGCTGGCCCTGATCCTCCTCCTGGGGGCGCTCGGCTTTGAATATCTGGGCGGGCTTGCGCCTTGCGAAATGTGCATGTGGCAGCGCTGGCCGCATATCGCAGCGGCCGTGATCGGCATTGGCGGCGGCCTTCTGGGGCTGGCGGGCCTGCTGGACCGAAGGCTTGCTACTTCGATTGCCATTCTGGCGCTGATGTTCGTGGCGCTGTCGGGAGCCATCGGCGTCTATCACGCCGGCGTCGAATGGAAATGGTGGCCCGGCCCGGATGCCTGCACGGGACATGCCTTCATCCTCACCGGGAAGCTTGATCTTTCTGCGCCCGTCGTGCGTTGCGATGTCGCCCAGTGGCGGCTCCTGGGCATTTCGCTGGCGGGCTACAATGCCATTGCCTCGCTTGGCGCAAGCATTCTTGCGGGGATCACACTGATCCGCGTGAAAAAGTCATGACGAAAGAAACAGGCAAAAGGGGACAAAGGCCCGCGCCGCCGGGCGTTTCGGCGCAGGATGATGTGCAATCCATGATCCGGGTGGATCATGCCGGGGAATATGGCGCGGTGCGCATTTACGAAGGACAGCTCGCCGTGCTCGATGCGCGCGGAAACACCAGGGCCGCCGCCATCGTCCGCGAGATGGCCGAACAGGAACGTCATCATCTGAAGGCTTTCGACACGCTGATCAACGCGCGCCGCGTGCGGCCGACGGCGCTTGAGCCGCTGTGGCGTGTGGCCGGATTCGCCCTCGGCGCGGCGACCGCGCTCCTGGGCGAAAAATCGGCCATGGCCTGCACGGCCGCCGTGGAAGACGTGATCGACGGGCATTATGCGCGCCAGCTGGAGCGGCTTTCCGACAGCGAGCTGAAAAAGACAATCGGCGAATTCCGCGATGATGAGATTGCGCATCGCAACGAAGCGCTCGCGCAGGGCGCCCGGGATGCGCCGGGCTACCGCCTGCTGAGCGAAGCCATCAAGGCGGGCTGCCGCATCGCCATCAAACTGTCCGAGCGCATTTGAGCAATAAAGCCTCCACCGATCGCCATGACAGACTGCAGGCGGCGTCGCATCCGCGCCGCGCGACGCCGGCGGATGCGCCGGCGATCGCCAGGATGTTTGCCGCCGCCTTCACAAGCGATCCCGTCTTTGGCTGGATCGCGCGGCCCGGGCCCGGGCGGCTTGCGGCGCTTGAAGGCTTCTTCCGCTGGGTGCTCGAGGCACGCGCCATACCCTTCAACGACGTGTGGATGGCCGACGATGCATCCGTGGCCGCGGCCTGGCTTCCGCCGGATGCGCCCGCAAGCCCGGGCGGCTTCATCGAGCAATTGAAGCTCTTTCCGCTTTTCGTCCGGCTTTGCGGCTTCTCGCGGCTCAAGCGCGGATCGGCCATGGCCGATGCGATGGAAAAAAACCATCCGCGCCAGCCGCATTATTATCTCGCGTTCATCGCCGTCGAACCGCGCCATCAGGGCATGGGCCTTGGCTCGGCGCTGCTCGAAGCAACCCTTCATCGCATCGACGAAACGGGATTGCCCGCCTATCTCGAAAATTCCAATCCCAAGAACACGCGGCTTTACGAACGCGCGGGCTTTGCCGTGCAGAAGGACATCGCGCCTGCGGGCGCGCCGTCGTTGCTGGCGATGTGGCGCGGCGGGCGCGGAGCCTGGCAAGCCGCCAAAGCGGACGCTTCGACGGCGCCCGCAAGCCGCTAAGGCTCCAGTTCGCTGTCCCAGTAAAGATAGTCGGCCCAGCTCTCGTGCAGGTAATTGGGCGGGAATTTGCGCCCGGCGTTGCGCAATTCGTTTACCGTGGGCCTGTGCGGGGGATTGCGCGGATACATGGCGATGTGATGGGCCAGGCGCCCGCCCTTGAGCAGATTGCAGGGCGCGCAGGCCGTGACCACGTTGTCCCAGGTCGTGCGCCCGCCCCTCGAACGCGGGATCAGGTGGTCGAAGGTCAGATCGGTTCTCGCGCCGCAATACTGGCATTCGAAATGATCGCGCAGGAACACGTTGAACCGCGTGAAGGCCGGATTGCGCGCCGGCCTGATGTAGGTCTTCAGCGATACCACCGACGGCAGCTTCATCTCGAAGCTGGGCGAGCGGACGGCGCGGTCGTATTCGGCCAGGATGTTTACGCGCTCCAGGAACACCGCCTTGATGGTGTCCTGCCAGGACCACAGGGACAGCGGAAAATAGCTCAACGGGCGATGGTCCGCATTGAGCACAAGCGCCGGGCAGTTGTCGGGCAATCGCTCGGCGGCTAGCACGACAGACTCCTTGTGAAGACGGCACCTCCGGTTGCAGCGGGCGGAACTTTATGGGCTATGGCCCGAAAATCAAGCGCCCGCGGCATTTTATGCGATTCGCCGTGACAGGCGCGCGACAATGCGCCTGCTCCGGGCGCCGGGCCGCCCGCGTCACAGGATGAAGTCGCCGGCCGAAAGCGTGTGCGATCCGTCGAGCTGAATGGCGAAATCGGCGCTGCCGTTGCCGTCGCTGTCCAGCCACACGATCGTGTTGCCCGCATTGTTGACGTGGAAGGAGATCTCCCCGGCCGTGTGCGTGAAGGGGGTGTGGCCGATGAAGTCGAAATTCTCGCCGGTGGCGGCTTCCAGCCCGGTGAGGTCGATCTTGTCGCCGCCCGCGAAGTCGGTGATCGTGTCGCGGCCCGATCCGGCCGTGGTGCTGTCGCCGAGATGGGAATAGACGAAAACATCGTCGCCGCCGCCGCCCACAAGCTTGTCGGCGCCGCCGCCGCCATCCAGCCTGTCGCCGCCGCCCAGGCCCTTCAGGATGTCGTTGCCGGCAAGCCCCGTCAGCGTGTTGGCGCCGTTGCTGCCGGTCAGCCAGTTGCCCGCCGAACTGCCGGTCACCGCTTCGATGGACGACAGGAATTCCCGGGCGCCATCGCCGAAGATCGCCACGCCGCGGTTGAGATAAACATCCACGATCTCGTTGCTGTAGGCATAGCTTACGGTGTCGAAGCCCTGCCCGCCGTCATAGCTGTCCAGCCCGAATCCGCCGGTCAGCGTGTCGTTGCCATGGCCGCCCAGCAGAAGGTCGCGGCCGCCCTTGCCGTCAAGCGTGTCGTTGCCGGACGAGCCGAACAGCACGTCATCGAAACTCGTGCCGGTCTCATTGACCGGGCCGGAATGCGAAAACACGAAGTCCGACGATGTCAGCGCGCCGGGCGAAATGCCCTTGATCCGCAACACATGATCGAATCCGTCGAAGAAGGCGTTGAACGCGGCATCGCCGTGGCTGTCCACATACAGAAGCTTGCGCACCTGTTCGAGATCGCTGATGCCCCAGCGGGAAACGTCGATCCTGTCCGCGCCCTGGGCGAAGTCGTGGATCAGGTCGTCGCTGCCGCCGGCCGAACCGCGCACCGACATCTGGAACGTGTCGTTGCCGGAATCGCCCCAATAGTCGTTGACGCCCACGCCGCCGATCAGCGTGTCGTTGCCGCTTCCGCCGAATAGGAAGTCGCTGCCGCCGTTGCCCTTCAGGACGTCGTCGCCGCCATAGCCGTAGATGTTGTCCGCATGCGATGTCCCGGAAATGGTTTCCGGGTTGTCCGTTCCCTTGATGACCGTAACCATGTCGTTCTCCATCAACGCAGGAGTTCAGCCGTATCCGGCCCGCACACCTACAAAGCGCAAGCTGAATGCGCGATGAATGTCCGGTTCATGAAATTGGCGGAAACTTTGCTGCAAATGATCAGCGCAGCGGGCAGCCGGCTTCGCCCGTGCGCCGCAGCTGGCCGCGAAAAGCCAGCGCGAGAAACGCGCCGCCCAGCGCAAGCCCGTCCGGCGCGATGCCGTGCCCCACATTGGCCGACAGGTGCCATTGCACCGCGTAACCGCTCGCGCCGAGCGCGCCTGCCGATTCAAACAGTGCGCCCGGCGGGATCATGGTGTCGGCATCGCCGTGACAGAGAAGAACGGGCGGGGCGTCGGCGCCGGGCTTCGGCGGCTCGCTTGCGAGCAATCCGGAATATCCGATGATCGCCGCAGGCTTTGCCGCGCGGCGCAGGCCCACATGCAGCGACAGCATCGTGCCCTGGCTGAATCCCACGAGCGCCAGCCGCTCCGGCGGAAGGTTGAGGCGCTGAAGCTCCGCATCCAGAAACGCGTTCAGCGCAGCGGCCGCTGATTCCACGCCCTTGCGCATCTCCGAAGGGTCCAGCCGCGAAATCGGAAACCATTGATAGCCCATGGGCGCGCCTGCGCAGCGCTCCGGCGCATTGGGCGCGGCGAAGGCCACCGTGGGCAGCAGGCGCTGCCAGTGCGGCGCAAGCCCGATAAGATCGTTGCCGTCGGCGCCATAGCCGTGCGCCAGCACCACAAGATGGGTGGCGGCGCCCCGCGCCGGCGGCAACCTGGGCCCTGACAGTGATTGTGCGCCTGGCGCCATCAGCGTTGTCCCGGTTTCCGCTTTCCGTTCAGCTTCGCCCCCGCGGCTTCGCGTTCGGCGCGGCGGAGGCTGTCTTCATGCGTCCATAGCATGCGTGCGGCAATCGTGCGCCAGGGCCGCCAGTTGCGCGAGAGCCGTTCCATGGCCTTTTCGGTCGGCCGCTTGCGCAGCTTGAGCGCGCGCGCCACCGCCGCCTGCAGCGAAACATCGCCCACCGGCCAGATGTCGGCGCGGCCAAGCGAAGACATCAGGTAAATGTCCGCCGTCCAGGGGCCAATGCCTTTCACGGCGGTCAGATGGGCGCGCGCATCGGCATCGGCCATCCGGCGGATGCGATCAAGATCGAGCGAGCCGTCAAGAATCGCCGCCGCGATGGTTTTGATGTGCCGTTGCTTGGGCGCGGAAAGACCGCAGGCGCGCAGGGTGGCCGCGTCGGCTGCGATGACCGCCTGCGGGCCAAAGGCGAAACCTTCTGCTTCAGGCGGCCGAAGATGGTGTCGGCGGCGGCGCCCGACAGCTGCTGGCTCACCACAATCTCAACCAGCGCCTCAAAGCCGTGCCGCCTGCGCGCCACGAATTTGGGTTTGGCGATGGACCTGAGCACGGCGGCAAGCCGGGCGTCCGCCGCCTCAAGTTCGGCCAGCGCCTGTTCGAGCTGGGCGGCGCTGGAGATGCGGTGTGGTTTCGCCATGCGGGAAGGAATGTAAACTCCCGCAATGATTGTCACGCGCTTTGCGCCAAGTCCAACGGGGTTGCTGCATCTCGGCCATGCCTTCGCGGCGATCGTCGCGCACGATAGGGCAAAGGCGGCGATCGGCCGTTTTCTTGTGCGGATCGAAGACATCGATGCAACCCGCTGCCGGCCGGAATTCAAGGCCGCCATCTTCGAGGATCTCCGATGGCTCGGGCTCGATTGGCCCGCGCCCGTGCTGCGGCAGTCGCAGCGCATGGCGGCCTATCGGGCGGCATTGGACAGGCTGGAAGCGCTGGGCCTGCTCTATCCCTGCTTTTGCACGCGGCGGGAGATCGCCGACGAAGTGGCGCGCGCCGCCCACGCGCCGCACGGGCCGGAAGGCGCGCCCTATCCCGGCACCTGCCGCAGGCTTTCGGCCGGCGAACGCGAAGCGAAAATCGCAAGCAACCTTCCTTACGCCCTGCGGCTTGATGTGGAGAAAGCCGCCCGGCTGGCAGGCCCGCTTCATTTTGAAGAATTGGGCCGCGGACCCGACGGCGAAACGGGAATCATCGCCGCCCGGCCGCTCCTCTTCGGCGACATCGTATTGGCGCGCAAGGAAACGCCATCGGCCTATCATCTTGCGGCGGTGGTGGACGATGCCTTCCAGGGCGTGACGCTTGTCACGCGCGGGCATGACCTGTTTGCGGCTGCGCATGTTCAGCGGCTGTTGCAGGCGTTGCTCGGATTGCCCGCGCCGGCCTATGCGCATCACGACCTGATACTGGATTCGCAGGGCCGGAAGTTTTCCAAGCGGGACAATGCGGTCACCTTGCGCCATCTGCGCGAATCCGGCGTCACGGCTGCACAGATTCGCGAGCGCCTCCCTTTGCCAGAAACATATCCAGCGCCGCATCGAACTGCGCCGGCTGGTCCAGCATGAGAAAGTGCAGCGAGCCGGTCACCGGCACGAAGGTCATGTTTTTCACCGCCGCATAGTCCTGCCTGTAGCGCGCCAGGTTGGCGCCGGGCGGCACGCCCAACGCGGCATAATCGGGCGCCACCAGCGTGATCGGCGTGGTGATTGCGGAAAGCCCCGGCCGCATGTCGAGCAGAAGATCGTCGGCCAGGGCATTGCGGACCGTGGACGGATCGCTTGCCTTGCCCCAGGCGGTGATCATGTCCCTGTCGGATTGCGCGGCCGCCATGCTTGCGGTCATTTGCGCGCGCTGCTCCGGGCTCATCTGCGAGGTGCCCGCGCGAATCGCGCCGGCCATGGGCGTCATGCCCGCAACGGTCGCATCGGGGCCGCCCATCAGCGTGGCATAGTACGGCAGCGTATCCACCAGCATCGCCTGTTTCAGGTCGGCCGGATGGTGTTCTGCGAGGTAGAGCGTGATGGTGCCGCCGAGCGAATGGCCGATGATCGTGGCCGGCACGAGATGCTGCTCGACGAGATAGGCATCGATCGCTTCCGCCGTCGGAACAAGCACAGGTCCGCTCGCATTGGCGCGCGCGGGCTCGCCTGCAAATCCCGCCACCTGGATCAGATGCAGGCGATAACGATCCTTCAGCCGGCCGGCGGCGGCCTTCCAGGTGGCGCGCGAAGACGCAAGGCCCGGAATGAACACAAGGTCCGGCCCTGTTCCCACGATCTCATCGGAGAAGCGGTCGCGCACCACGATCCGGCTGTCGGGATAAAGCCGGGTAGGCGAATCCATGTCCTGGGCGTGGCCAAGCGTGGGCACGATCAGCGCCATGGCGACGGCAGCTCCGATACAGATTTCAAAGATTTGCGTGCGCATGGTGATGTTCTCCGTTGTGAAGTCAGGCCTGCTGCGCGGCGGCCCGCCGATGCCGCCTGCGATAGCGGGCGGTCCTGGCGATGAAATAGACGATCAGGATCAGGGACGCGGCGAGCCAGAGATTCTGCGCGATCGCTATGGCGGGCGCGCCGAACTGGCGATGGCCGTTCACGATCGTCACCGCAAAAGGCCGCAACGCCGTAATGCGCGCAAAGAGCTCGTTGATCAGCCCGCCGGCCAGAATGTAGTAGCTCAGGACCATCGAGACCGGATGGGCATAGGCCCAGAAGCCGCGCTGCTGGCGGAACGCCGCGTAATAGCCCGCAAGCGTGAAGAAAAGCGCCGCAACCGCCAGCCAGTGGAAAAACCCGAACACATTGGCGCCGGGCCGGAATTGATGGGCGATGTCCAGGTCGAAGCGGTAGATGAAAAACGCCAGCACATTGGCCGCGATCATGGACCATGCATAGATGTGTCCGCGCAGCTTGTGTGGGCCCGTGCCTTTTTCCGCAACGATGTTCCAGCCGCCCGCGATCAGGGCCGCGATACAGGCGATCGTGTGCATCCAGCCCACCGGCGAAACCCCTTGCATGTCCATGGGTGCTTCTCCCTTCAGCCCTGCGCCGAATTCACGATGCCGCGCAGATAGGTCACGTAGTCTTCGAAAGCGCGGCGGCCCTGTTTGGTCAGCGCCACGCGCGTGCGCGGCTTCTTGCCGTTGAAATCCTTTACGACCTTCACATAGCCCGCCTGCTCAAGCGTTCCGATATGCGCGCCGAGATTGCCTTCGGTGGCGCCGATCAGCGATTTGAGCCGCACGAATTCCAGCATCTCGTCGCCGGGCAGCGGCTTCAGCGCCGCCATGATCTTCAGGCGCACCGGCTGATGGATGATCTGGTCGGGTTGGTCCATCACACGGTCCTCAGCCAAAGACCTGTGCCGATCAGCGTGGCCCCGCCGATGGCGGCCATCCACAAACCGAAATGCTGCGGCAGGAAATAGAAGCCGGTGAGCGTCAGCGCAGCGATCACGACGCCGGCAACGACCAGGCGCGCGCCGATCCAGATTCCCAAAATCACATAGCCGCATGCCACAAGCAGCGGAATCACCGCGCCAACCTGCGCGCCGTTCGTGGGCTTCAGCACGGAGATGATCGCGCAGAAAAACACAATTGCGGTGATCCAGCTGAAGAAGATGCGCCAGCTGAACGGCCGCCGCTCTGCCGTGCCGGTGCGCATGCCAAGAAGCGTGCTGCCCACAAAGCCCACGACGGTGACCAGAAGCCAGGCATCGCCGGCATAGCGCGGCGACAAATCTGTCGTGCCGTAGCCGATGATCCACAGCACGCCCCAAAGAATGAGAAAGGGCGCTGCCGATTTGTAGCCGTAAACCGAGTAGCTCTTGCGCTGCGTCTGCTCGATGTCGCGCAGGGCGTCGGCGGCCTCGTTGCGGGATGGCTCTGTCATGGTCGGAGTTCACGCCTCGAAGTTTGCATAGATTACTCTATGCGACAGAGTCGTCTAATTCAAGAGGTTGCCAGAATTTTTTGCATAGGCCGAAAAATGAAAATCAATTCAGGCGCTTGGGCTACCAGTCATTGAGGCCCTGAAAGCTCCCGAACCCCGCCGCGCGCGCCCATTTCGCCCATTCCCCGCGCAGCCGCACGGTCTGGCTGGGGCTGCCCGCGCCTTCGCCCAGACCCAGAATTTGCAGATCGGCGCAACCCGCAAACGGCTTGCCGTCAGGGGCTGGCAGATGTGCGTCGCGCGCCTGCAGCCGCGCATATTCGGAATCCTCGATGCCGTCGGATGCAAGGATCACCGTCGTCGGCAGGCCCGCGCAGCCGATGGCCTGCGAAAGATTGTCCATGAAGGCCAGAATGTTTGTGGTGCCCTGTGCGCGCCATTTGCCTTCGCGCACCAGAACCGGCGTGCCGGCGATCAGCTTTTCCACTTCGCCGGCCACGAAGTCGGGGCGATTGCGCACCGAAAGCACCGCGTCATAGTGGAAATTGTTGGATGTCGCGTCGTAATTGCCGAAGGTGCGCACATGCACTTCGGAGGCAAAGCCAAGCCCCCTGATCTCGTCGGCCACCCGTGCGCCCACTTTCGCGGCGAAGGCGGGGTTGTCGATCAGCGGATTGCTCCGGGAAAGATCGATGCCGATGACGATGCGCCTGGCGGGCGCCTGCGCCTGGGTGGTGTAGTAATCCACCGGCGTCAATCCCGCCGCCGCGCGCACGGCGGGAACGGCAAGCGCACTGCCGCCTGCGAAGGCAGCCGCGGTCACGACGGCAAGAACAACGCGCACCGGCTTCGCCTTCAGGTCAGGCGCGGGCTGCGGCGGCCCTGTTCCTGGTCGGCCAGCTCCAGAAGATGCAGCTGCGCAAACTGACGCTTGCGATTGGTGTAATCGTGGGCGATCAGGAAATTGCGGATGTTGTTTTCGGTGGACTGCATGTAAAGGGCCGCCACCGTCGTCACAATGAAGAAAATGACGCTCGCAAAGGCCAGCCAGAACCAGGAATCGGCGTTGGCCAGCGACGTGTCGGAGATTTTGGGCAGCGGCAGCGAAAATTCGTCCGATTTCGGCGACGGCATGCCCGCCTGCACGACATGGGCCGGCGGATTGAATTGCGCACCCGCAGGCGAAGCCGAGGCCGAAAACAGCCGGTCGATGCTGTTGTCCGCCGGCGCGCTCTGCGTATGTTCCAGCGTCGCCGAGGTTCCGCCCAGCATGTTGTTGTAGGCCACAAGATAGCCCAGGCACCCGATCATCACGATGGCGAACACAAAGGCCGCGCCCACGAGCGCATTGCGGCCATAGGCCCCGGTGATCTTGAGGAAAAAGTGGACGATCAGCACCGCGAAGATCACCTGCAGGCTCTTGAAGACGAGCGTGGATTGCAGGCTGGCCGGCACCACCATGAATTCGTTGGCAAGCGCGCGCGTCCACACATCGCCGCGGATGATCTGGTAGTCCACGAACATGGCAAGGCAGGCGATCACAACCGCCACCACCGCGCCCAGAACGTAAAGCCAGCGGTAATGATAGACCTGCCGGCTCTTCTCCATGTTGCGGGCGATGATGTGCGCATCGTCCTGCTCGGCGGGCGAAAGCGCCGGCCCGTCGTCCTTGTCATTGTCGTTCGCGCGGAAGAAACGGCCGAAAATTCCGCGCCTTTCGCCGCTTCTCGGCGCGGCCGTCCGCTCGCCGTGGCGCACCCAGTCGGGGCCCCAGCTCGGCTTGTCCACGGGAGTCTTGAGGCGGTGCACCAGCTGCGTGCGCAACCGCTCGCGCACCTCCGGCGTCATGGCCTCGGCCTCGGCCAGCGAGCGGGCTTCCGCGTTGAACTCCTGCGGCGAAAGCCCGTGAAACAGATCGTTGGAAAGCGCCTGCCGGCGCGGGCCGGGGCGCAGGGATCTGCCCCAACCATCGCGTGAATGGGATCCCGAAGTCTCCTCCGGTTCGTCGTCGTCGAGCTTGCGATAGGCCACCATGGTTCCGCTCCCCCAGCTTCGCGGCCGCCCCTCAGCGCCGTTCTGGATTTTTCCGTGAATCTCCCTTCCGGAGACGGTCATAGTAAACAAGTCGTTATGAGCGAGATTGGGGAAACATTGCGGCAATCGCTGCCACAATCGGTACTGCGCATGGCGCATGCGTTCAAACGGCAAACTCCGATGCAGGCTGTCCGGAAAACGGCCTGAACCTTACGCGAGCGACAGAATTGTCCGGATGATCGCGTTGAGGTCGAAGTCCTTGGGGCCGAACACGGCCGAAATGCCCGCCGATTTCAGTGCCGCTTCTTCTTCCTGCGGGATGATGCCGCCGGCCACGAGTTTCACTTCGTCCAGCCCGCGAGCCTTCAGCCGCGCCGCCACTTCGCGCGCCAGCATCATGTGGCTTCCCGACAGGATCGAAAGGCCGATCACGTCGGGCCTGGCCTCGTGCGCGGCTGCCACGATTTCGTCCGGCGCAAAGCGGATGCCGTTGTAGGTCACGTCCATGCCTGCGTCCCGCGCGCGGATGGCGATCTGCTCGGCGCCGTTGGAATGGCCGTCCAGGCCGGGCTTTGCCACCATCAGCCGCGGCGCCCGGCCGTGAATTTTCGACCACGCTTCGACAGCATTGCGCAGCGCTGCAATCCTTTCGTCGTTGCGCACGGGCGCGCGCGCTGCGACACCGGTGGGCGCGCGATATTCGCCGAAAACGCGGCGCAACCTGTCGGCCCATTCGCCGGTCGTGGCGCCCGCCTTCGCACATTCGATGGATGCCGGCATGATGTTCGCGCCGGTTTTGGCCGCCTCCTCCAGCGCCTGCAGCGCGCGCCGGGTTCCGGCTTCGTCGCGGGCGGCGCGCCAGGCCCTGAGCTGTTCCACCTGGCGGGCTTGCGCCTTCTCGTCCACCACCACGAAATGGCCGCGGCCTTGCGTCAGCGGCGAAGGTTCGGTTTCGGTGAAGGCGTTGACGCCCACGCGAACCTCTTCGCCCCGCTCGATGGCCTCGATGCGCGCGGTGTTGGCGGCGACGAGCCGCTCCTTCATGTATTCCAGCGCAGGTTCTCCCGCCGCGCCGCCCAGCGTTTCGATGCGCGCGATTTCCTTGCGGATTTCGCGCGCGAAGAACGCCGTTTTCTCGCCGATCGCGTTCGAACCGTCGAAGATGTCGTCATATTCCAGCATGTCGGTCTCGAAGGCGGCGATCTGCTGAAGCCGCAGCGACCATTGCTGGTCCCACGGCCTTGGCAGCCCGAGCGCCTCGTTCCAGGCCGGCAGCTGCACCGCGCGGGCGCGCGCCCTTTTCGAAAGCGTGACCCCGAGCATGGCGAAGAGGATGCGATAGACGTTGTTTTCCGGCTGCTGCTCCGCAAGCCCCAGCGAATTCACCTGCACGCCATAGCGGAACAGCCGATCATGCGGATCGGTCACGCCGTAGCGCGTTTCGCACAATTCGTCCCAAACTTCGGCCATCGCGCGCAATTTGCAGATTTCGGTGATGAATTTCGTGCCGGAATTGACGAAAAAGGAAATGCGCCCCACCGCCTTGGGAAATTCCGCGCGCGCGATTTTCGCCCGCGCCGCATCCAGCACCGCAATCGCCGCCGAAAGCGCGAACGCCGCTTCCTCGATCGGCTCCGCCCCCGCCTCCTGAAGGTGATAGGAGCAGAAATTGACGGGGTTCCACCTGGGCATTTCGCGCGCGGCAAACGCGATCACATCGGTCGTCAGCCGCAAGGATGGCTCCGGCGGAAAGATATGGGTGCCGCGCGCGAGATATTCCTTGATGATGTCGTTCTGCGTGGTCCCGGAAAGCTTCGCGCGACCGATGCCATGCTCGTCGGCCAGCGCGACGTAGAGCGCCAGAAGCCAAGCCGCCGTGGCGTTGATCGTCATGGATGTGTTCATGCGCTCGAGCGGAATGGAATCGAACAGCGCGCGCATGTCGCCCAGATGCGAAACCGGCACGCCGACCTTTCCGACTTCGCCTTTCGCAAGCGGATGATCGCTGTCGTAGCCAAGCTGGGTGGGCAGATCGAAGGCCACCGAAAGCCCGGTCTGCCCCTTGGCCAGGTTGGCCCGGTAAAGCGCGTTCGACCGGGCCGCGCTTGTATGGCCGGCATAGGTGCGGAAGATCCAGGGCTTGTCGCGCGTCATCGGGCGCCGATGCTAACATTTGAGTCGCAATGGGGTTCAAAGCCAGGCCAAAGGATAATCGCGCCCGCGCCAAACGCGCCGCCCTTCGCGCGCTCCGGCGTGCGCGCCGCGCCGCCGAAGAGTCCGGCGCCAGGCTTTCGGATTGGGAAGGCGAATTCCTGGGCTCGGTGGAGGCCCGTGTGGAGAAATATGGACGGGCATTTCGCGATGCGGAAAAAGGTCCGGCGCATGCCTCGCTTTCGGTCCTTCAGGCGGTCAAGGTGAAGGAAATCGCGGCCAAGGCGCGTGGCAAAAAGCGGCCGGCCTTCGGGCCCCGGCGAAAACCGTTCGGTCATTAAATGACCCATGTTGCCAATCACATGTAATCTAGTTGCCGGTTACAGCTGCTCTCCACAAAGAGATTACAAAAATCTCTGCTGCAATGCAAAATCCATCTTGCACTGCCGCATGGATCGCAGGCTAGACTGACGAATTATCTGATCGCCTGACTTGCGGGGAATCCATGCCGTCATCCGCCGAAGCCAAGCCTGCCCTTGCCGTGTACAAGGACCTTTACGAGATCGGCGAAATTCCGCCGCTCGGGCATGTGCCAAGGCAGATGTATGCCTGGACAATCCGCAAGGAACGCCACGGTCCGCCCGAACAGGCGATGAAGATCGAGATCGTGCCCACATGGGCGCTCGATTCCCACGATGTGCTCATTCTCGTGATGGCGGCGGGCGTCAATTACAACGGCGTGTGGGCGGGCCTGGGCACGCCGGTTTCGCCGATCGACGGCCACCGGAATCCCTATCACATCGCAGGCTCGGATGCGGCGGGCATCGTGTGGGCCACGGGCTCGAAGGTCACGCGCTGGAAAGTCGGCGACGAAGTCGTCGTCCACTGCAATCAGGACGATGGCGACGACGAAGAATGCAACGGCGGCGATCCCATGTTCTCGCCCAGCCAGCGCATCTGGGGCTACGAAACGCCCGATGGCTCGTTCGCGCAATTTGCGCGCGTGCAGGACCGTCAGCTCATGCCGCGGCCCAGGCATCTCACCTGGGAAGAATCGGCCTGCTACACGCTCACGCTCGCCACCACCTACCGGATGTTCTTCGGACACCGGCCCCATATCCTCAGGCCCGGCCACAACGTGCTCATCTGGGGTGCTAGCGGGGGCCTGGGATCTTTCGCCGTCCAGCTTTGCGCGGTCTCCGGCGCCAACGCCATCGGCGTCATCTCCGACGAATCCAAGCGCGATTTCGTGCTGGAGCTGGGCGCAAAAGGCGTGATCAACCGGAAGGAATTTTCCTGCTGGGGGCCGATGCCGAAAGTGGGCACGCCCCAGTACGATGCGTGGGCGAAGGAAGCGCGCAGGTTCGGCAAGGCCATCTGGGACATCACCGGCAAAGGCAACGATGTGGACATGGTGTTCGAACATCCCGGCGAACAGACGTTTCCGGTGTCCTGTCTCGTGGTGAAGCGCGGCGGCATGGTGGTGTTCTGCGCCGGCACCACGGGCTACAATCTCTCCTTCGATGCGCGCTATGTCTGGATGCGGCAGAAGCGCATCCAGGGCTCGCATTTCGCCAATCTCTATCAGGCCGCGCAGGCCAACAAGCTCATGCTGGAACGCAGACTTGATCCGTGCATGTCGGAAGTCTTTCCCTGGGCCGATATTCCGCGCGCCCACACCAAGATGTGGAAGAACGAACATCTGCCCGGCAACATGGCCGTGCTGGTGAATGCGCCGCGGCCGGGCCTTCGCACCTTCGAAGACGTGCTGGAACTTTCCAACACCGGCTGACCGGGCTAAGAGGCGCCCCATGAGCATGGGCGCGCGAAGGGTTTTGCGGGCCGCGGCCGTGATTGTCGCCGCCTGGATGCTGGTGGCGCTTGCCTGGACGCCGCCGACCATTGCCGTGCAGCAGATGATGTCGCGCGGCCCCGGCGAAAGCCCGCCTTCGATTTTCCTCTATGTGCTTCTGGGCTTTGTGCCGTGGATGGCGGTCACCCCGCTCCTGCTCCGGCTCGGCCGGCGTTTTGCCGTCAGCGAGCGGGCGATTTTCCGGCCGGTCCTGATCCATGCGCTGATCGGTGTGGCTGTGGTTCCGCTGACGACGCTGGCGGGCACGGTCCTTGGCGTCTTGCTGATCAGCCAGCATTTCGTCATCCGGGCGGCGGATGCGCCGGCGCTGCTGAATGCGGCCTTCATCACCTCGTTCTATTCGATTCCCACCTATGTCGCGGTCGTGGCCATCGGACAGGCGCTTGCCTATTTCGAACGCTACCGGGCGCGCGAAAGGCTGCTGGCCCGCGCCGAATTGCGCGCGCTCGAAGCCCAGCTCAATCCGCATTTCCTGTTCAACACGCTCAACGCCATCTCCGCGCTGGGCTACCGCGATCCGGAAAAAGCCGATGCCGCGCTCACGCAACTGAGCGATCTGCTGCGCGGCACGCTGAAGGAACGGCCGCAATTTGTCCCGCTGCGCAGCGAAATCGGATTCGTGAAGGATTATCTGGAAATCCATCAGCTCCTGATGCCCGGCCAGATGGATGTCCGGTTCGGCATCGAAGCCTCCGTCTGGGATGCGGCCGTGCCGGCCATGATTCTCCAGCCGCTTGTGGAAAATGCCATAGCGCACGGCATCGCAAAGCTGCCCAAGGGCGGCCTTCTTTCGCTTTCGGCCGCCCGGGAAGGCCAGACGCTCGTGCTCTGCGTCGCAAATCCGCTGCCGCCGGCGCAAGGCGCGTCTTCCGGCGCGGGCATCGGCCTTGCCAATGTGCGCGAAAGGCTGCGGGTGCTTTATGGGGAATCCTGGCGGCTGTCGCTCGCGCGCTCCGGGCACGACTGCGTGGCGCGCATCGAAATTCCCTTCGCCGAGGCGCGGCCATGACGCCCATCCGCGCCCTCATCGTGGACGATGTGCCGCTCGCGCGCGAACGGGTGCGGCTTTATCTGAAGGACGAACCGGATGTCGAGGTGGTGGGCGAATCCGCAAACGGCGCAGAGGCGGTGCGCGCCATCGCGGCGCTTTCCCCCGATCTTGTTTTCCTCGATGTGCAGCTTCCCGATTTCGACGGGTTCGAGATTGTCCGGCGCCTGCCGGAAAACGTGCGGCCGGTGGTGATCTATCTCACCGCCCATGACGACAAGGCGATTCATGCGTTCGAGGTCAACGCACTCGACTATCTTGCCAAGCCCTTCGACCGCGCTCGTTTCGCGCGCGCGCTCAACCGGGCCCGCGGCGAGCTTGCGCACCGGCGCGGGGCCGATGCGCGGCCGCGCGAATACCTGAAACGCCTCGCCATAAGGGAAAAGGGCCGCACCGACGTCGTGGCGACCGCCGATGTGGACTACATCGATGTCGCGGGCCATTACCTGTGCGTGCATGCCGGCAAGGAGGTGCATCTCATCCGCGGCACGCTGAACGAGCTCGAGCCCGAGCTCGATCCGGGCGAATTTGCGCGCATCCACAAGGGCGTCATCGTCCGGCTCGACCGGGTGAAGTCGCTTGCCGCGCGCCGCAACGGCGATTGCGACGTGATTCTGAAAAACGGCACCAGGCTCCTCTCAAGCCGCACCTATGGCGACCGGCTGCGCACAAGGCTTGGCCTTCCGGGCGCCTGACAGCGCACGGCTCATGCCGTCCTGTGCACGGCTTGCGCCATTTTCCGCCGCCCCGGCTTGAGGCGCAGCCGCCAGCGCCCCATCTCCTGCCTGGGACGGAGGAGCAGGATGCGGATCGTTCTTTCGGCAATTTTGGCAGTTCTTTTTTGCGTCAACGGCGCGGCGGCGGAATCGGCCAACAGCTTTGCGATTCGCAACGTGCGCGTGTTCGACGGGGACAAGTTCATTCCGCGCGCCAACGTGATCGTGGAAAACGGGCGCATTGCGGCCGTGGGCGCCGATGCAGCCATTCCCCCGGGCCTTCCGGTGATCGACGGCGCGGGCAAGACGCTGCTTCCCGGGCTGATCGATTCCCATGTGCATGTCTTTCCCGGCGCGCAAAACGACGCGTTGCGCTTCGGCGTGACGACAGAGCTCGACATGTTCGATCTGGCGCGCGATTTCGCGCACTGGAAGGCGCAGCGCCTGTCGCTTGCACGAACGGCGCAGGCCGACACCTGGGCGGCGGGCCTTGGCGTCACCGTGCCGGGCGGAGCGCCGCTCGGAATGATGCGGCCCGAGATGCGCAAGACCGTGCCCACGCTGGCGCGCGCGGCGGATGCCAAAGCCTTCGTGGATGCGCGCGCCGCCGAAGGCTCCGACTACATCAAGGTCTTCATCGAGGATCTTTCGGAATATGGCGGCAAGCGCACCATGCCCACGCTCTCGCGCGATGAAGTGTGCGCGGTCGTCGCCGCCGCCCACAGCGACCGTCTTGCGGCCATTGTCCATGCGCAGGCCGAATGGGCGGCAAGGGAAGCGATTGCCTGCGGCGCAGACGGGCTTGCGCACATGTTCGTGGACGCCAGGGCCGATGCCTCGTTCGTCGCGCTGGCGAAATCGCGCCATGTGTTCGTGGAAACAACCGACGATGTGTGGGCCGGTGCGTCCGGGGCCGGGCTTGCGAAGGCTCTTGCGGCTGATCCGCGCGTTGCGCCCTACCTGTCGCCGTTCCAGAAGCAGACGCTTCAGGCATCGGAGGCGAAAACCTTTCCGCAATTCTTCCGCAACGCGCTTGCCAACACCAGGGCGCTGCACGCGGCGGGCATTCCGCTCTTGGCGGGAACCGATGCGCCCAATCCGGCCACCGCGCACGGGGCTTCGCTGCACGAGGAATTGCAGATTCTGGTGATGGCGGGCTTCACGCCGGAAGAAGCGCTGAACGCCGCCACCGGATTGCCCGCGCGGATTTTCCACCTCGGCGACCGCGGCCGCATAGCGGCGGGCTGTCGCGCCGATCTTCTTCTGGTCAACGGCAATCCCGCCAAAGACATCTCCGATACGCTCGACATCGCGCGCATCTGGAAGAACGGCTTTGCGATCGATCGGGCGCCTGCGGCCGCGGAAAGAAAGGCCGCGCCATGACATCCGATACGCTCGTCGTGCCCCCTGTGGGCGCGTCCCGGCGCATTGGCGCGATCGTCATCTGCGTGGCGATGTTTGCAATTTATATCGCCCTGCTTCAGGCGCTGATCCACGTCGCATCGCCGTGGTACAAAGCCTTGCCGATGCCGGCGGGCGCGCCCGCGGTGTGGTGGCGCGTCCTGAAAAACCTGGCGCTGGTCGGACCGGCCGATGTGATTGCGGGCGTGATGCCGGTTTATCTTTATTGCCTCGTCCGGCGGCAAAGTTTTGCCGATCTCGGGTTCAACCGGCGCGGAACGGCGCTGGCCTGGGCGGTGGTTCTTCTGGCGCAGGCCGGGCTCATCTGGTTCGATTCCACGCTGGGGCCGGTGGGAAAGGCGCCGGGGTTCCTGTCGCCCTATGCCCTGATGGCCTCTGCGCTTGTGGGGCCGTGTGCCGCCTTTGCGGAGGAAACTTTCTTCCGCGGGTTCCTGATGGATGCGCTGCGGCGCGGCGGCTTCGGCCCGCTGCTGCAATGCGTGATCTCGGGCATCTTCTTCGGGCTTGCGCACTTTTCCTATGTGGCGGGGCCGGGCGGCTGGTCGATCCCGGTTTTCACCGGCGCGCTCGGCGTCTTCTGGTCTTTCGTTTACGTCCTGGGCAAGCGCAGCCTGTGGCCGACCATTGTTGCGCACATCATCAACGATGCGGTCCTCATCCCCAGCGTGTTCTACCTTATCCTCAGCCACGCGCATTGAAGCGCGCGCCGGAACGGTCATTCGCCGAACAGGCCGTTGATGATGTCGTCGAGCGTCGTGGGCTTTTTGCGCGGCGTGACGTCGGATGCGACAAGGGTCGTTCCCGCAAGCGGCCTCGCCGGCAGTCCCTGCTCGGCCTCTTCCATGAAGGCGTGGAAGATTCGCGCGGGCAACCCGCCGCCGGTTGCCTTTTTCATCGGCGCGTTGTCGTCGTTGCCGATCCACACCCCGCACACCAGATCGGCGGTGAAGCCCACAAACCAGGCGTCGCGGAAATCCTGCGTGGTGCCGGTCTTGCCCGCGCTGGGGCGCTCGGAAAGTCTCGCGGCGCGTCCGGTGCCCTCGGTCACCGTGGCCACCATCAGGCCGGTCACGAGCGCCGCACTTTCCGGCGCCGCCACCTGCACGGGCGGCGGGGCCTTGCGCTGAAAGAGCACTTTGCCGCGGCGGGTGGTGATGCGCAGGATGGCAAAGGGCGGAGCAGCCTTGCCGCCGTTGGCGAAAGGCACATAGGCGGCGGTCAGCTCGAACGGCGTGACCTCCGAAGATCCCAGCGCGATCGAAGGCACCGCCTCAAGCGTGGAACTGATGCCCAGCCGGTGGGCCGTGGCCGCCACGGTTCCGGGGCCGACTTCTTCGGTCAGCTGCGCCGCGACCGCATTGGACGACACCGCAAAGGCCCGCGTCAGCGTAATTTCGCCTTCGAACTTTCCTTCGTAATCGGCGGGTTTCCAGCCGTGAATGTCCACCGGTCCGTCCATCATCAGATCGTCGGGTTTGCGCCCGCGCTCGAAGGCCGCCAGATAGACGAAAGGCTTGAAGGCCGAGCCCGGCTGGCGCTCGGCGTCGGTGGCGCGATTGTAGGGGCTGTCGGTGTAATTGCGCCCGCCCACCATGGCGCGCACCGCCCCGTCCGGCGTCATCGCCACGAGTGCGGCCTGGCTTGCGTTCAGCTTTGCGCCATCCAGCGCAAGGCCCGCCGCAACCGCATGCTCGGCCTCGGCCTGAAGATCCAGATCGAAGGTCGTCTCCACGATGATGGGTTCATGCGCTTCGGCCGCCGGGTTGGTGAGCCTTGCCAGAATCCAGTCCACGAAATAGCCGCTGCCCGGGGAAGCGCCGCGCATCACGCGCGGGCGCGTGGCTTCCGCAAGCGCCTTTGTCGTGCCGTCGATAAAGCCGGCATCGGCCATGGCGTCGAGCACCACTCTGGCGCGCGCCATGGAAGCATCGGCGTCGGCCAGCGGATTGTAGCGCGCGGGCGCCTTCACGCTGCCCGCCAGCATCGCCGCTTCGGTGAGCGAAAGTTTCTCGGCGGGCTTGCCGAAAAAGCGCTCGGCCGCGGCCTCGATGCCGTAAACGCCGGCGCCGAAATAGACGCGGTTGAGATAAAGCGTGAGGATCTGATCCTTGCTGTAGCGCGATTCCAGATAGAGCGCGAGAATCGCTTCTTCCACCTTGCGGTCGAAAGTGCGGTTGGGATCGAGAAAAAGATTCTTGGCGAGCTGCTGGGTGATGGTCGAGCCGCCCTGCACGACTTCGCCCTGCGTGAGGTCTTCCAGGCCCGCGCGCGCCATGCCGATGGGATCCAGTCCGAAATGCTCGCGGAAGCGGCGGTCCTCGATGGCGATGAAGGCGTTGGACACATAGGGCGGAAGCTCGCTCACGCTCACCATCTGGCCGTGGGTCAGGCCGCGGCGCGCGATCAGCCGCCCGCGATCGTCCAGAATCGTGATGTCGTGCGCGGATACTTCCGTCAGCAGATTGGCCGTGTCGGGAAGACTGGAAATCCAGTGCGAAATGGTGAGCGCGGCAAAAATTGCGCCCCAGGCCGCAAGCAGCGTCAGCGCATAAGGCCAGGTGCGCGCGCGCTTCTTCGGGCGCGGCGGGCGTGCTGCGGGGGCCTTGTCTTTTGCCTGTTTGCCCAAACCGGTCGCTTTCCGGAGGATGCCCTCGCGGCCGGTTCTAGGCGCCAAGCGTTAACGGGCGTTAAACACTGGCGGCGGGCGCGCAGATCGCCTTGCGGCGCGGCCTAAATCGGCGATATTGCAGCATCATTTCGCCAAATGGCCCCGGGGTGACCAGGCAGCGCCGCCCGCCCGTTGAACCAATATGTGCCAGATCGAGGGGCCCATGAACGGCGCCGCACGAACCCAGGGCCTATGGACGCTGCTTGAAAGGCCGCGCGCGGTCTATTCGATTCTCATCCTTTATTGCCTCCTGCATTTTGTCCTGCGGCTTGCGCTCAGTCCGAACTACGGGGTGGGCGAAGCCGGGCCGATGCTGTTCAACCAGGGTTTTCCGTGGGCCCGTCATTTCGGAGAGCCGCCGCTTTACGATTGGCTCGCCTGGGCGGTGGCGGCCGTGTCCGCAAACAGCCGGGCTGCCTTCTTCCTTCTGAAATACGCGATCATGGCGGCGGGGTTTGCCGGCTATTTTTCGGCCGCGCGAATCCTCATTGGCGATGCCAAGCTTGCGGCGCTGTCGGTCTTCGGGCTGCTCTCGACCTTCGCTGCCGGTTACGTCTTTCACGCCGGCTTCACGCACAGCATCCTTCTGGCCGCCATGTCCGGCCTGTTTCTGTGGGCGCTGGCGCGCGCGATCGCCGCGGGCGGGCTTGCCGATTATCTGCTTCTTGGAATCGCGGCCGGGCTTGGCGCGCTTTCGGCATATGTCTTTGCGCTGATGCCGGCCGCCTTTGCGGTCGCGATTGCGCTCACACCGGCTTTGCGCCGCCGCGTGCGCCCGCTGCCCCTGGCAGGAGCGCTTCTGGCTGCAATCGCGATTGCCGTTCCTTATGCGTGGTGGTCGCAGGCCAATTGGCTGGCGGCGCTCGGCGGAGCTGCGGCTGAATCGGGCGCGTCCGCATTGGGCTCGGGCAATTTGCTCCGGAACAGCGTGCGGTTCGCCGAGGCGGCCTTTGAATTTCTCGTGCCGCTCATCCCGGCATTTCCGATTGTCTATCGCAGGGCGTCGAAACCGTTGGCATCCGGAATCGGCAACGAACGCGACTTTGCCTGGCTCAGGGCCTGTGGCGTTGCAATGCTTGTGGCGGTTGCGGCGATGTGGGCGGGAGCTGTTGTCCTGGGCGGCGCCGGATTCGACAAGGGTTGGGTGTTTCCTGTGCTGATGCCGCTGCCGATCTGGCTGTTCCTGCGGGCAAAGCTGTCGGGCGCGGACGACAGGGCGAACACGATCTTTCTTGCCTTTGCGGGGCTGTTTGCGCTCGGCGTATTTGTCGCCCGCCCGGTGGTCTATCTGACGGGCGCTGCGCATTGCCACTCATGCCGCGAATACTGGCCGATGGCCGCCTACGCGCAGTCGCTGGAACGCGCCGGCTTCTACCGGGGAACCATCGTCGCGTCCGGCGCCGATCTGGGCGGAAACATCCGCTATGTGATGCCCGATTCGCGCGTGGTCGTGCCCGGCTACCGGCCTTCGGTGTTCGGCCAAGCCCGGGGCGGGCAGTGCCTTGTCGTCTGGCGCGGAAAGGCGGAGATGCCGAAGGACGAGGCGGCTTATCTGCGCGACATATTGCACGCCAGGGCCGGATCCGATGCCATGCGCGGCAATGTGCTGGCGTCCCTGATCACCAGCCGGTCGCGCTTCGACACGCTGAATTATGTGCTGCTGCCGTCCGGCAGCGGGCTGTGCAACTGATGCTCAGTGATGCGCCGGCGGGGCCGGCGGCGCCGGCGGTGCGGGCATCGGCGGGCTGGGCGGCGCCGGCGGCTTCATCGGCGGAAAATGCCCGTCGCCCACATGCACATCCGCCATGCCGCTCGACGACATGCTGCCGGAATAGGACTTGATCCAGACGTCGCCCGATCCGATGGCGCTGATCTGCGGATTGTTGGCCTGCCCGCCGAAGATGACATCGCCGCCGCCGACCATCGAAACCTTGAAGGGGTCGGCTGTGCCGCCCAGGATGTGCACATCGCCGGAACCGGCAAGCGAAAGCGAAACCGGTCCGTTGACGCGGCCCACGCTTACATCGCCCGAACCGGCAATGCTCGCCTTGAGACCGCCGCCCACATCGCCGATGTCCGTATCGCCCGATCCGGCCACCTCGATGTCGGCGCTTCCCACATTGCCGACCTTCACGTCGCCGGAACCGGCCACATCGATCGAAAGATTGCCTCTCACGGCCGTGATGGACGTGTCGCCGCCGCCCACGATCTTGATCTTGGCGTCGGCAACCCGCCCGCTCTTCAGGTCGGAGTTGATGGCCTCGACATACAGATGGCCGTCCAGGTCGCCCATCGTGATGTCGCCGATCTGCTTGTTGATATTGACGTCGCTGCCGCGCGGCACCGTGATGGCGATGCGCGCGCGCGAATGTTCATCGGCCACGTCCGAATAGTCGAACCACTTTGTCCAGTCCCAGACCGAAAAGCTGTGATGGGCGTTGCGCGGGCCTTCCACCGTCAGCCTGTCGCCCTGCGCCTGAACGCGCATCGGGTCCACCAGAAAGCGCGGCCCGGAAATCTGCACGGTCATCGGTCCGCTGTCGGTCACGGTAATGGTGGCATTGCCCAGCACATGATCCAGGTCGAGGGAATGGGTGCTGAAGCTCTGGCTTGGCCTGGTCACCCAGGTGCGATCTTCGCCGGCATGGGCGAGCGTCGGCATGATCAGGGCCGCCGCCAGGGCGCCGCCCATAAGAATTTGTCTCATCTCGCTCATTCATCGCCTCCAGGGGCGGCCATGGCTGTCCGGAAACAGAAATAAGGCCGGCCTTGCTCGTGCGCATAGACCGGCGGAAATGCAAGCCAGCCATGCGCCGCCCGTATTGTTTTAAACTACTGGCGCCTCACGCCAAAAGCCGGTAGCCGCCGCTTTCCGTCACCAGGATCTGGGCCTCGGCCGGGTTGGCTTCGATCTTCTGGCGCAAACGGTAAATATGGGTTTCCAGCGTGTGGGTGGTGACGGCGGGGTTATAGCCCCAGACCTCGTGCAGAAGGGTATCGCGCGCCACCGTCTCGCCCGACCGGTGCAGGAATTTCAGGATATTGGTTTCCTTTTCGGTCAGCCGGATCTTCTTGCCGGCCGCATCGATCAGCATTTTGGCCGAGGGACGGAAGGTGTAGGGCCCGATCCTGTAAACGGCGTCTTCGCTCTGTTCATGGCTTCGCAGATGGGCGTGCATGCGCGCCAGAAGCACGGCAAAGCGGAACGGCTTGGTGATGTAGTCGTTGGCGCCGGCCTCAAGCCCCTTGATCGTATCCATGTCGGAATCGGCGGCCGTCAGCATGATGATGGGGCAGGTCACGCCCTGATCGCGGAAATCGCGCGCAAGATCGCGCCCGTCGCCGTCGGGCAGCCCCACATCCAGAATCATCAGGTCATAAAGGCCTTCGCGGGCCCTGGCGCGCGCGTCGGAAACGGTGGCGGCCTCCACCGGCGCGAACTCGCCGTTCGCCGCCAACTGCTCGGCGAGCGAGCTGCGAAGCATCTGGTCGTCGTCAACCAGCAATATGCGCCTGGCGCTGGGCATGCATTCTCCTTTGCCGGACCGCACTCTACCCGCTTTCCGGGCCGAAGGTGTATGTGGGGTCCATGGCATTGCGGTCAACTGCCGGACACCGGAAGGGCAAAGGCGCTGCGGCATCATCGTCCGCGGCGCTGGTCCATGTCGCCCGCGCGGTCGCCGCATTTCGCGCGGGCCGGCCGGTGGCGATTTCCGGCAGCGCAGGCGTTCTGGCGCTGGCGGTGGAAACGGCGCCGGACCGCGCGCTGAAGACGCTGCTTGCGGGGCGAAAGCCCGCCGTTCTGGTGCTCACCCATGCGCGGGCGCGCACGCTCAAGATCAGGGTTTACACGCCGGATGTCGTGGCGCTGCCGCTTCCGCGCGATGCGCAGATGGCGAAGCTGCGCGCGATCGCCGACCCCACGAAGGATCTGGCCGAACCGATGAAAGGGCCGTTTGAACCGGTTCGCGGCCGGATTTCGGAAAATCTTGCGCTGGCCGTGCGGCTTGCGAAGCTTTCCGGGCTGTTGCCAGCGGTGGTCGCCGCGCAAGGGGCGTCCGCGCCCAACAATGCGGCGCGCATCCGGGCGAAGGATATCGCCGCCTATGATGAAGAAAGCGCGCGCACGCTGTCGATTGTCACCCGGGCAAGCGTGCCGCTCGAAGGCGCCGAGCAGGCAGAGCTTGTCGCCTTCCGGTCGGGCGTTGTGGGGCCGGAGCATTATGCCGTCGTGATCAACGCGCCGTCCGCGCAGAAGCCGGTGCTGACCAGGCTTCATTCGGAATGTTTCACCGGCGATCTTCTGGGCTCGCTCAAATGCGATTGCGGCGCGCAGCTGCGGGGCGCAATCCGGACGATTTCGAAAGCCGGCGGCGGCGTACTTCTCTATCTCGCGCAGGAAGGCCGCGGCATCGGGCTCGTCAACAAGCTCAGGGCCTATCGTCTGCAGGATCAGGGATTTGACACGATGGAAGCCAACGAAAGGCTGGGCTTCGAACCCGACGAGCGGCTTTATGCGATTGCGGCGAAGATGCTGAAGCTTCTGGGCTACCGTTCGGTGCGCCTTCTCACCAACAATCCCGCCAAGATCGGGGCGCTGAAATCCCGCGGCATCCGGGTCGCCGAGCGGGTGGCGCACGCCTTTCCCGACAATCCCCACAACCGTCATTATCTCCAGGCCAAGGCGCGGGCGGGGCACCTGCTTTAGGCCGCGCGGGGGCGTTGCGGGCCCCGGCAGAAATTGCCGGGCGCGAGACCCTCGCGCGCGATTTCCTCGGGCTTTGCGCCGCTTTGCGGCTGGCAGGGCGCTTGCTTCTGTCCTGCCGGAAAGGGAGCAGAATGGCCGTCCCCGATTTCGCCCAGGGCGTGAAAGGCACCATCTTTCCGATGGTGGACAAGACGCCGTGGAATCCGGCAAGGCAATCCGCATCCGCGGCCAGGCCGGCCGCGTCCACGGCGGCGAATGCCGCTTCTCCGCAACCGGCCGATATGGGCTCGGTGTTCGACAACCTTCTCGACATCGTCAATCCGCTCCAGCACCTTCCCGTCGTCAGCACGCTTTATCGCGCCTCGAGCGGCGACCGGATCGGCGATTTCGAACAGATTGCCGGCGACACGCTTTATGGCGGCCCGCTCGGGCTTGTGACGTCGCTCGCCGATCTGGCCTTCAAGGAATTCACGGGAAAGAACATCGGCGACACGGTGCTTGCCATGCTGACGGGCGAGGATGCAGGCGCCGGCCCCACACAGGTCGCATCGAACAGTCCGCCGCCGCCAAAGCCCGCGGCAGCTTCGGCGGAAAAGACCGCAAATCTTTCGCCCGCGCCGCTTGCGGCGGCCGCGCCGCGGCAACTGTATCCGGCCTCGCCGGCCATTTCGGCGCAAACAGCCGCCTCGCCCGATCTTCAGGCGCTGCAGGAAGCCATCCGCAGGAACGGGCTCGACGCCGACCTCGGCATGCGCGCAACGCTTGCCTATCAGCAGTCGCTGGCCGCAAACGGCGCCAATGCGGCGGTTGTCCGCTGATCCGGCCGCCCGATCAAATTTCACCCATAGTTCCCGGAACGCTTTGGAAGCATGCACTTTACCTAAGCGCAATTGCCAGCGCAGGAGGTGTCAATGGCCGGCATGCTTTCCGATTTCCGCAACAATCTTCCATCCTTTACGAGCAACAATGGTTCGGTCCTCGGCCTTTGGCGCGAGATGGACCGGCTGTTTGAAGACCTGACGCGCGGCTTTACACCGCCGCTGCACCAGGGCGCCGGTTTCATCAATCCCGCTGTCGATATCAGCGAAGACGAGAAGGGCCTTGAGCTCAAGGCGGAGCTCCCGGGCCTCGACCGGCGGGATATCGACATCGAATATTCCGATGGCACGCTCACGCTGCGGGCCGAACGGAAATTCGAAAGGGACGAGAAGGACGAAAAGAAGCACTATCATCTGGTGGAGCGCGCCTCAGGCACCTATCTGCGCCGCTTCCGGCTGCCGTTCGAACCGGATCCCGGCTCGATCGAGGCGTCCTACGAGAACGGCGTGCTTCGGCTGCGCATTCCAAGGCCGGATAGTGCCAAGGTGCAGGCGAAGAAGATCGAGGTCGGGCCGCCGCGCTGAAGACGGGCCGGCGGTTCAGTCCTTCGCGGGTTGCTTTCGCGCGCCGAAAATCGCGGTGCCGATGCGCACATGCGTGGCGCCGAACCGGATTGCGGTCTCGAAATCCTCGCTCATGCCCATGCTGAGCAGGGCAAGCCCGGTCTCGCGCGCCAGCTTCTGCAGCAGCGCGAAATGCGGCGCCGGGTTCTCGCCCGCCGGCGGGATGCACATCAGGCCCTTGACCGGCAGCCCGAGTTCGTCGCGCGCATGGGCAATCAGGGAAGGGGCGTCTTTGGGCGCAACGCCCGCCTTCTGCGGTTCTTCGCCCGTGTTCACTTCGACGAAGAGCGTGGGCCAGCGTTTTGCGCGCTCGCATTCCGCCTTCAGGACATCGGCAAGCTTTGGCCGGTCAAGCGTATGGATGACGTCGAACAGCGCCACCGCCTCGCGCACCTTGTTGGTCTGCAGCGGCCCGATCAGGTGCAGCTCGACGCCGGGGAACCCGGCTTTCAGCGCCGGCCATTTGGCCTTTGCTTCCTGCACCCGGTTCTCGCCGAAACTGCGGTGACCGGCCAGAAGTACCGGGCGGATGACATCTTCGCCGTGCGTCTTCGTCACCGCGACCAGCGTTGTGAAGGGTGCCGGGGCAATGGCGCTCTTTCGCGCCGCCTCGATGCGCGCAAGAATGGCCGCGAGTGCTTCGGCGGAATCGGACATGGGCACAGACAATCTTGACCGCGCTCAACTCGCAAGGGCGGCCTTCCGGATGCGGCGCACGAGCGCATTCGGCCGGTTGCCGCCGCTTGTCCTGTTGACCGATGACGAGCGGCTGCCCGATCCGCTGGCTGCCGCCCGCGCCCTGCCGCGCGGAAGCCTCATCGTCCTGCGGGCGCGCCAGGCATCCCACCGTGCCAAGCTTGCGGCCGGGCTCATGCCCATTGTGCGCGCGCGGGCGCTTTACCTTTCCGTCGCAGGCGATCCGGAGCTTGCCGCGCGCATCGGCGCGCATGGCCTGCACCTGCCCGAGGCGCTCGCGCGCGAAGCCGCGCATTGGCGAAGCCTTCGCCCGGGGTGGCTCATCACCCTCTCGCAACATTCGCTGCGCATGTCCGCGGGTGCCCGCCATGCGGATGCGCTGCTGGTGTCCCCTGTTTTTGCCACGGCAAGCCACCCGGGCCGCGCCGCCATCGGCGCGCTCCGGCTTGGTTCTTACGCGCGCAAATGCGTCCGGCCGCTCTATGCGCTGGGCGGCGTCAATGCGAGGAATGCCCGGCCCCTGAAAGGCATGCCGCTTGCCGGGCTGGCCGCGATCGGGGCGCTTGCTGTTATTAAGCCTTTATAATGTCAGCAGAACCGGCGCCTTGCAGGCGTTGCGCGGACCCACCACCCCAAGTATAAGCCGCAAAGGCTCGCGGGACGGAAATTCATGAAGAATTGCATGCGCTATGTGGCTGTCGGCCTGACCGCCCTGTTGCTTTCGGCCTGCGGCTCCAGCAGCAGCGACGATGTGAACGCCGATACCGGCGCCATTGCCGGCACGAGCGGCCGCATCACATTGGGCGTGAACAAATACCTCTGGCACGCCACGCTCGACACGCTGTCCTTCATGCCTCTGGCGTCCGCCGATCCCTATGGCGGCGTCATCATCACCGACTGGTATTCGGCGCCCGAAAACCCCAACGAGCGGATGAAGCTCACCATCTATATCCTGGACCAGAGGCTGAGGGCCGACGGGCTCAAGGTCACGGTCTTCCGCCAGATTCATTCGGCCGACGGCTGGGTGGACGCCCAGGTCAATCCCGACACGGCCACCAAGCTGGAAGACGCAATCCTGACGCGCGCCCGCGAGCTCAAGCTCGCGGCCGAGGGTGCTGGCAGTTAGTCCAAACGCGCTGTAAGCCTTTTCCCGTCCGCCGGCTTTCAGCGCAAGGCAAGCGGGCGAGGGAACGAGGCTATGGCGCGTTATAACGCCAAGGAATCGGAAAAAGCGTGGCAGGCGGAATGGTCCGCCCGCAACGCCTTTGCGGCGTCCAACGATTCGCAGAAGCCCAAGTGCTACGTGCTCGAGATGTTTCCCTATCCGTCGGGGCGCATCCACATGGGGCATGTGCGCAACTATACGATGGGCGATGTGCTGGCGCGTTTCCGCCGCGCGCAGGGCTACAATGTGCTGCATCCGATGGGCTGGGATGCGTTCGGGCTTCCGGCGGAAAATGCCGCGCGGGACAAGGGGATTCATCCGCGCGACTGGACCTATGCCAACATCGCCGCCATGCGCAGCCAGCTCAAGCAGATGGGTCTGGCGATCGACTGGAGTCGCGAATTTGCCACCTGCGACGTCGAATATTACGCGCATCAGCAGCAGCTGTTTCTGGAGTTCTACAAGGCGGGCCTTGTCTATCGCGCCGAAGCCGATGTGAACTGGGATCCGGTGGATCACACCGTGCTTGCCAACGAGCAGGTGATCGACGGGCGCGGCTGGCGGTCGGGCGCGCCCGTGGAGCGGCGCAAGCTCAGCCAATGGTTCTTCCGCATCACCGCGTTCACCGACGATCTTCTTTCGGCGCTGGATAAGCTCGACCGCTGGCCGGAAAAAGTGCGCCTGATGCAGCGGAACTGGATCGGCCGGTCGGAAGGCGCGCGCTTTTCCTTCGATCTGTCGAACGGCGGCCGGGTGGAGGTGTTTTCCACCCGTCCCGACACGCTGTTCGGCGCAAGCTTTGTGGCGCTGTCGCCCGATCATCCGCTGGCCGAAGAGCTTGCGAAGAAGGACAGCAGGCTCCAGGCCTTCATCGCCGAATGTCGCCGCATCGGCACCGCCGAAGAAGCGATCGAGACGGCCGAGAAGCTGGGCTACGACACGGGCCTCAAGGCGAGCCATCCCTTCGACGCAAGCTGGAAGCTTCCCGTCTATGTCGCCAATTTCGTCCTGATGGCCTATGGCACGGGCGCGATCTTCGGCTGTCCCGCGCACGACCAGCGCGATCTGGATTTCGCGCGCAAATACGGCCTTCCGGTTCTGCCCGTGGTGGTGCCCGAAGGCATGGAGAAGAATTTCGTCATCGGCGATGAAGCCTACACCGGCCCCGGAAGGCTCGCGAACTCCCGCTTTCTCGACGGTCTCGATGTCGAAAGCGCCAGGAACGAAGCGATCAGAAGGCTGCAGGCCGAAGGCAAGGGCACGCGCGAGGTCAACTATCGCCTGCGCGACTGGCTGGTTTCGCGCCAGCGCTATTGGGGCTGTCCCATTCCCATGATCCATTGCCCGGCCTGCGGGGTGGTGCCGGCCGCCGATCTGCCCGTCAAACTTCCCGACGATGTGACGTTCGACAAGCCGGGCAATCCGCTGGAACACCACCCGGCGTGGAAGCATGTGGCCTGCCCGAAATGCGGCGGCAAGGCGACGCGCGATACCGACACGCTCGATACATTCGTGGATTCCTCGTGGTACTTCGCCCGCTTTGCCGACAACCGCGCGCAGGCGCCGGTCAATGCGAAGGCCGCGGGCTACTGGCTGCCGGTCGATCAGTATATCGGCGGAATCGAACACGCGATTCTGCATCTGCTCTATGCGCGCTTCTTCACCCGCGGCCTGCACAAATTCGGCTATGTGAATGTGGACGAGCCTTTCGCGGGCCTTTTCACGCAAGGCATGGTTTGCCACGAAACCTACCGGGCGCCGAATGGCGAATGGCTGGAGCCCGGCGAGATCGAAAAGCGCGCCGGCAAGGCCTATCTCAGGGGCACGAACACCGAAGCGGTGATCGGCCATTCCGAGAAGATGTCGAAATCCAGGAAAAACGTCATCGCGCCGGAAACCATCATCGACATTTACGGCGCCGACACGATCCGCTGGTTCATGCTCTCGGATACCCCGCCCGAACGCGACATCGAATGGACCGACGAAGGCGCGGAAGGCTCCTGGCGTTTCGTGCAGCGCGTCTGGCGCCTGGTGGAGGAAGCCGCAAATCTGCCGCCGCCGGGAACGCCGCTGCCGAAGGATCTGGCGGCGGATGCGCTCGACCTTCGCCGCGCCACGCATCGCGCCATCGCCGCGGTCACCGAAGATCTGGAAAACCTGCGCTTCAACCGCGCGGTCGCCCAGATCTATTCGCTCGCCAACGCCATGCCGGCCGATGCGAAGATCGATGGCGCGGTCCGGCGCGAAGCGCTGGAAACGCTGGTGCTGCTCATCGGCCCGATGATGCCGCATCTGGCCGAAAGCTGCTGGCGGGCCCTGGGGCACCGGCAGCTTGTCATCGAAACGCCCTGGCCCAAGGCCGATCCGGCGCTCGTCCGGTCCGATACCGTGACGATCGCCGTCCAGGTCAACGGCAAGCTCCGGGGAACGCTCGAGCTGGCGCGCGGGCTGGACAGCAAAGCCGTCGAGCAGGCGGCCCTTTTGCTGGAACCTGTGGCCCGGGCGCTCGGGGGCAAGACGCCGCGCCGTGTTATCGTCGTGCCCGAGCGGATCGTGAACATCGTCGCATGAAGGCCCGCAGCTTCTTCGCCGTGTTTGCCGCCGTTGCGCTTTCGGCCTGCGGGTTTCGCCCGCTGTACGGCAGCTTCAGCGGCGCGCCGGGAACCGTTGCCGCCTTCCATGCGATCTATGTGGAGCCGGTTCCGGAAAGCGTGGGCTATGAGCTGCGCAACACGCTGATCGATCTTCTCGATGCCGGCGGCTCGGCGGCCGGCGCGCAATATCGTCTTGCCATCACCTATCGCGAGAAAACCTATCCCGTGGCCGTGCAGAACCAGACGGTCCCGGTCGGCGCCGGCAAGACGATCAATGAAATCATCACCACGCGTTACAACTACCGGCTCGATGTCGATTACCGCCTGACCACGCCCAAAGGCGATGTCCTCACCAAGGGCGAGGAAGATGCGCTTGGCTCCTATAACGTCACCGCATCTTCGGCGGGCGCCTATGCCACCGAGGCCGCCAAACTGGATGCCCAGCGGCGCGCGGCCGATGAAATCGCCAACCGGCTGAAGCTCGATCTGGCGGTGTGGTTTGCCCATCATTCCGGTGGCGCGCGATGAGGGTGACGACCGCCGATGCCGACCGTTTTGTCGCAAAGCCGCCGAAGAATCTTCTGGCCGCGCTCATCTACGGCCCCGACGAGGGACTTGTGCGCGAGCGCGCCGAAAAACTTGCGCGCACCGTCGTCGAAGACCTGAAGGATCCGTTCCGCGTTGCGGAACTCTCCGGAGACGCCCTCGAGAAAGACCCCGCGCGGCTCGCCGATGAAGCGGCCGCGATTTCCATGCTGGGCGGGCGGCGCCTGGTGTGGGTGCGCGGCGCGGGAAACGGACTGGCCGGAATCTTCGAACGGGTTCTCGAAGAGCCGGTGGGGGAATCGCTCATCGTCGTCGAAAGCGGCGATCTCCAGAAAACCTCCGCGCTGCGCGGCGTGTTCGAGGCCGCCGGCAATGCCGCCGCCGTCGCCTGCTATCCGGACAACGAAGGCGGCATCGCCGATCTGCTGCGCGCCGCGCTCAAGGCCGACAACGTCGCCATCTCCGCCGATGCGCTTGATTTTGCGGTCGCGCATCTGGGCGCCGATCGCGGCACCACGCGCCGCGAGATCGAGAAGCTGTTGCTCTATGCCGGGCCCGGAAAAAGCATCGGCCTGGAAGAGGTGCGCGCGATTCTGGGCGATGAATCCGAGGCGCGTGTCGAAGCGGTGTGCGATGCGCTGGGCGAGGGCGATCTGAAGGGGCTCGATGTTGCGCTCGAAAAACTGTGGTCGGCGGGCGCATCCGCAACCGCGATCCTGCGCCCGGCCATGTCGCATTTTCAGCGCCTGTTGCAGGTCAAGGTTGCAACCGGCCGCGGCGAAAGCATGGATGTCGCCATGCGCAAGGGCTGGCCCCAGATCCACTTCAGCCGCGCGGCGTCGTTCAAGGCGCAGGTTTCACGCTGGCCCGAAGAGCGGATTCTGGATGCGCTCGACCAGCTGCTGGACGCCGAAGCGCTCAGCCGCACGACGGCCGTTCCCGTCGAAGCCGCTGTCGGCCGGGCGCTTTTCAACATCGCGGCCATGGCGCGCAGCCGTTGAAAGCTGTGGATGACTCCGTTTCATTTGCAGCCAACCACGGTTAGCAGCGATTTGCCATGTCCCGACAATATCTTGAATTGTGACCGTCGAAATTTTCCGCTGCGTCAGAACATCGCTTCGGCGCGATTGATGGCGGTTTTGTTTCATGCCTGAATCGGCGCCTTGGGTACGTGTCAGGGGAAGGATGCGCCGGCCGGCCGTTGCGGGCCGCGCGATGCAGAGTCATGGGCCGGCAGTTCGAATTCGATCTCAAGGAACCGGATGAAATTCTGCGGCCGCACCGGTTTGCCGAAGGGGCCCATGCGCTTCCGGTCCTGATCGAAGCCGAGGCGGGGGCCGCGGGGCGCGCGCGCCGGAAGCCCATGGCGGTCCGGCCCCGGCCCGCCATCCTGCCCGCCGATGTGGCGGCGGAAGATGCGTTCCGCCTGACCCTGCTTCAGTGCAAATGGCACATCGCCGCCAACATTCCCGCCGTCATCGACGGGCGCGAAGTCGAAGGCGTGCATCAGATGCGCGTGGGTTTCCGCAGGCTGCGCGTGGCGCTCACGTCCTTCGGCGGCGATTTCCGCACGCCCGCGCTTGAAGCCCTGCGCGAAAGGGCAAAGCGGCTGTCGGAAAAGCTTGGGCCTGCGCGCGATCTCGATGTTTTCGTCAACGAGCTGCTTGAGCCCGCGGCCAGGCACACCGACGCGCACGCCGCATTCGAACAGCTGCGCACGCGCGCCGAAGAAGCCCGCCACACCGCGTGGGATTATGCGGTGACCTATGTTTCCAGCCCCGCCTTTGCGGGCTTCATGGCGGATCTCACCGAAGCGCTTGACCGGCGCATCTGGTTCGAAGCTTCAGGCCGCGGCAAGATCACAAAGGGCCACATCGCGTTCGAAATGCCCGCCGTCAAGGTTGCCGATCGCATGCTCGATCACCGCTTCCGGCATCTGAAGAAGCGCGGCAGGCATCTCAACCATCTTTCCGATGGCGAGCGGCACAAGCTGCGCATCGCGCTCAAGAAGATGCGTTACACCTGCGAGTTTTTTGCGCCGCTTTATGAAAGCGGCCGCATCGCCAGGTTTCAGAAGCGCATGACCGCCATGCAGGACATCCTGGGCGCGCTCAATGACGTGGTGGTGGCGCGGCAGACCCTGCAGAAGCTCGTCAATGGCGAAGGCCCGCGCAACCGCGCGCCGAAGCCCGAAGTCTCCTTCGCCGCCGGAATCGTTTACGGCTATCACCTCGACCGCGCCAACAAGACCTGGACACGCGGCAAGAAGGTCTGGAAGGACTTCGTCCACACCCCACCCTTCTGGCATTCGGACACGCGGCATTAGGGCGAGAAGAAATCGCCTGCATTGAGCTTGTCCGTAGGCCTGGCGCTCGCAAGCGCGATCGCAAAACCCTCTCCGGCCTGATCGCCCGCCTTTCCCTGTCTTCGGCCCCGGGGCAGGCGGCATGGCAAATGTACCCGTTTTGTTCTTGACTACGGTCCTTATACCGCGTTATATTCCCCTTCATGAGTATGAAAGCCCAAGCCGGGTCAGGCCCGGCGCAACGGAAGGAGGGGCAGGCCAGGGCGCTTGCCCTTCTGGAAAAAGACCTGAACGAAGCCGGCAAATTCCTGGACTATTGCGTGCAGTTCGCCGTGGAGCCGGGCCCGCAAAGCTGGGATTGGCGGCTCAAGGCCATGGACACCGCCGCGCGCATGATCCGCGCGCGCTCGGCTGCGGCGGCGCTTCTGCTGCAAAACGCGCGCGAAAGCACCCACCGCGTCGTGGTCGAACACCGGGGACACCCTCCGAAAAAATCTGAAAACAACCTCCCGGCGGATGGCGGAAAATGACCCCTGCCAACAGAGGCGGCGCCCCGCGCGGCAACAGGAACGCGATGAAGACGGGCCTGCACACGGCCGAGATGAAAGCCTTTCAGCGGCGCGCGCGCGTTCTCATCCGCCGGATTCGCCTGCACATGGCGCTGTTCAGGGCGGCGGCCGGCAATCCTTCGCCGGCTGAAGCGCAAATTCCGCCACCACCGGCACATGATCGGATGCCCCTTTCCAGCCGCGCAGCTTCTTGTGAATTGCGTGATGGGTGGCCGCGCCCTTCAGTCCCGGGCTCACCCAGATATGGTCCAGCCTGCGGCCGCGATCGGAGGCGCGCCAGTCGGCTGCGCGATAGCTCCACCAGGAATAGAGCTTCCGGTCGTGCGGCACGAATTCATCGCGCGCGATGTCGCTCCAGGCGAAGGCGTCTTTCACCTCGGCCAGCAGTTCGGTCTCGATGGGGGTGTGGCTCACCACGTCCAGAAGCTGTTTGTGGTTCCACACATCGTTTTCGAGCGGCGCCACGTTGAGATCCCCCACAAGCACGACGGGCGCCCGGCGGTCATGCGGCCGGTTCCTGAAGGCGCGCGCCATCGCGGAAAGAAACGCAAGCTTGTGCGCGAATTTCGGATTGACCCTTGGATCGGGAATGTCGCCGCCGGCCGGCACGTAGAAATTGTTGAGCTCAACGCCGTTCTCAAGCACCACGCAAAGATGCCGCGCGTGGCCTTCGCGGCAGAAATCGCCGCTTGCCACGCTGCGGAACGGCAGGCGCGAAACGATGGCCACGCCGTGATAGCCCTTTTGCCCCCGGATCGCCTGATGCACATAGCCGAGCCGCCGAAGCGGCCCGGCCGGGAAAAGCTCGTCCACCACCTTCGTCTCCTGAAGGCACAGAACATCGGGTTGCTCCGCCCGCAGGAACCGGGTGACCAGATTGATGCGCTGCCGCACGGAATTGATGTTCCATGTCCCCACTTTCATGCATTCCTCCCATGCGCGGAAAGCCTTCGGCTGTTACCGGCCTGTCTTTATTCCAGCGTAATCAATGGCTTGGCAACCAATCTTCACGGAATTGAAGTGTAAATGATATATATATTGTTCATTGAATACCGATCATAAGCCGCCTATATGGATGTTGCGCCGCAACGAACCCCGGCGGCCAAAGGATGGAGCTTCGATCATGTCCCACTTCGCAAACCACACCGCCCAAGGCCCGCGCCTGAGCGATTACATCATCGGCGCGTTGACCACAGCATTGGTTATCGCGCTTGGCTTTCTCTCGCTGGCGCAGTTCACCGCCTGATCTCATGGCCCGGCCAGCCGGGCCGTCAGCGGCCAGCGGGCTTTCGGCGCGGCCGCCAGCATGTCGAACAGCCCAAGCTGGCAGCGTTCCACCCCCGCCCAGGCGATCATCGCCGCATTGTCGGTGCAAAGCCCGGGCGGGGGAATTTTTGCGGCAAAGCCCTGCGCGCGCGCGAGCGCCGAAAGAGCCTCGCCGATGGCGCGGTTCGCCGCCACGCCGCCCGCCACCACGAAGGCGGGCGATGCAGATTCCGGAAAGTCGCGCGAAAACATTTTCATCGCCGCGCGCGAACGGTCCACCAGCACGTCGATGACCGCCTGCTGGAAAGCAGCCGCAAGATCGGCGCCGGCGAATTCCTTTCGCGCCGCGATCTGGCGCAATGCCGTCTTCAGTCCGGCAAAGGAAAAATCCGCGCCCTCGCGCCCCAGCAATGGCCGCGGCAAGGCCACGCGTTTGGCATCTCCCTGTCTGGCCAGTGCTTCGATCTTCGGACCGCCGGGATAAGGCAGCGCCAGAATCTTTGCCGCCTTGTCGAAGGCTTCGCCCACCGCATCGTCGATGGTGGTTCCGTAAAGGCGAAAGCGCCCGACGCCTTCCACCGCCAGCAACTGGCAATGGCCGCCGGAAATCAGAAGCAGGAGATAGGGAAAGCCGATGCCCTCCGTCAGCCGCGCGGTCAGCGCATGCGCTTCCAGATGATTGACGGCGACAAGCGGCTTGCCGCCGGCCAGCGCCAGGGCCTTTGCCGTCATCAGTCCCACCATCACGCCGCCGATCAGGCCGGGGCCTGCGGTTGCCGCCACCGCATCCACATCGCCAAGCGGAAGTCCCGCTTCGGCCAGCGCCTGTTCCACGATGGCGTCGATGCTCTCGACATGCGCCCGCGCCGCGATTTCGGGAACCACGCCGCCATAGGCGCGATGCTCCTCGATCTGGCTCAGCACGACGTTGGAAAGAATTTCGCCCGGCCCGGGCGCTGTCCCGCGGACGACGGCGGCGGCGGTTTCGTCGCAGCTCGTTTCCAGTCCCAGAACGGTGAAAATGCGCAAAGCCCGGGATGCCATGCTAGTTTCCGCTCCGGCTCTAACGCGAATATATCCATGCCGCAAATCCCAACGCTTCGCCTCGGCACGCGCGGCTCGCAGCTTGCCCTGGCGCAGGCCCGGCTGGTACAGACGGCGCTTGCGCCCCATGCGGCCTGCCAGATCGTGACGATAAAGACGGCGGGGGACCGCATCGCCGACCGGCCGCTCGCCCAGGCCGGCGGCAAGGGGCTCTTCGTGAAAGAGCTGGAAGAAGCGCTGCTGCGGGGCGAAATCGATCTTGCTGTCCATTCCATGAAGGACCTGCCGCCCGTTCTCGCGGATGGGCTTTCGATCATTGCCTGCCTGCCGCGGGAAGATCCGTCCGATGCGTTTCTTTCTCCCGTATCGGCCACGCTCGCCGCGCTGCCGAAAGGCGCGCGCATCGGCACAAGTTCGGTGCGGCGCCAGGCGCAGATCCGCCGCGCCCGCCCGGATCTCGAGATTATGCCTTTGCGCGGCAACGTGGATACGCGCCTGCGCAAGCTCCAGGAGGGACAGTATGACGCCATGCTGCTGGCGCTTGCCGGATTGAAGCGCCTGGGACTGCAGCACCACGCAAGGCAAATTCTTCCCGCCGGGGAGTGGCTGCCGGCGCTGGCGCAGGGGGCTATCGGTGTCGAAACGCGCAACGGCGATCGCCGGGCGAATGACGCAGTCCAACACATCAACGACGAGACAACCGCCGTTGCCGTTGCATGTGAGCGCGGCTTTTCCGCAAGCCTTGGCGGCTCCTGCGCCAGCGCCATGGGGGGGCTTGCGACATTCGCCGATGGCGTTCTCGCATTTTCCGGCGAAGTGCTCGCACCCGACGGCAGCGATGCGGTAACGGCCCGATTTTCGCAACGGCTGTCCGGAGAGGCCCGAAAGGATGCCGAACGGCTGGGCCGCGAGGCCGGCCGGTCCATCCGGCCGCGCGTGCTTTCCTGGCTGAACGGCTGATGCGCGTCCTTGTCACGCGTCCCGTCGAAGAAGCGCGCGATACGGCGGCGAAACTCGAACGCATGGGTCATGCGCCGGTGATCGCGCCGCTCTTTGAGGTGCGCTATCTGAAGACTGCCGACATTTCCCTCGACGGTGTGCAGGCCGTCCTCGTGACCAGCGCAAACGGAATCCGCGCGCTGGCGTTGCACATGTCGGCGCGCGATCTTCCCGTTTTTGCGGTCGGCAGGCGCAGCGCCGAGGTCGCCCGCGCGCTCGGCTTTCACCATGTCGAGAGCGCCGATGGCGATGCGGGAGATCTGGCCGCGCTGATTGCGCGCAAACTCTCCGCCCGATCCGGCGCGCTCCTTCATGTGGGCGGCATCCATGTCGCCGATCATTTTGGCGCGCTTGAGACGGCGGGTTTTGTCGTCCGGCGCGTGTCGCTCTATGAGGCCAGGGCCCTCAAGACGCCGTCCCTGCTCATTGACAGCCTTCGTGGCAATGCGCTCGATGCGGCGCTGTTCTTTTCGCCGCGCGCTGCGCGCATTTTTGCCGAACGCGTCCGCGCGGCCGGCCTTGACGCGCATTGCAGAAGGCTCCTGGCGGCGTGCATCAGCGCGGCCGCAGCGGATGAAATTCTGGCGCTTAACTTTCACGAAATTCGCGTTGCCGCCCGGCCGGACCAGGAATTCCTGCTTGGGCTTCTGCCGGTTGAGAACGGTGCCCCCGGCCTATAGCTTCGGCCCCCTGCGGAGTAGAATGAGACGTCGAAGGAGCCCTATCCTGAAATGACCGAATCCGACGAGCCGCGGCCGTTCACAGCCCTGCCCAAGCCGGAAGCCGGTGACGAGCCCGAACCCCGCGGCCGCGAAAGGCGCGGATTTTTCGAAATGCCGGCCGGTGCCTTCGGCATTTTCCTTTTGCTGGTGCTGGCGGCGGTCTTGGGCAGCCTCATTGCGCTTTATGCGCCATGGTTTGCGGGCCGCGATTCGGCGTCGCAGGGTGACCGGTTGTCCGCGCTGGAAACGCGCGTGGATCAGATGGCGGCGGGCCAGGCGCCTGCCGCCGCCGCCCAGGTCTTTTCCGATCTGCGCCGCGACCTGAAATCGGTGTCGTCGCGGCTTGATGCCGACGAGGCGCGGCTGACCGCGATCGAAAAGAACAGCGATCAGGCAGGCGGCGCGGACGCCGCTTCGGTCAAATCCGCGCTCGATCAGGACAGGGCCGCGCTGAATGCGCTTACTGCGCGGGTCGCCAAGCTGGAGCAGGCATCGGGGGCGGCGGCCCAGCTCGGGTCGCGGCTGGATGCTGATGACAAAGCCATCGCAGAGCTTCGCAGCGGCATCGAAAGCAGCACCAGGACCATGAATGATTCCCTGGGCGGGCTTGGCGCGCGCGTCGCCACGCTCGAACACAACGCCCCGCCGCCGGATCTGGCTGAGCGGCTGAACGGCTTTGCGCTCAAGGCGGACGCCGAGGCCATCGCCGCCCGGGTGGCGAAGCTTGAGGGCAACGATCCGGTCGGCATGATTCATCGCGCCGCAGCCGTGCTGGCGCTCGCCGAACTGGTGCGCGCAACGGCCGGGTCCTCGCCCTTTGCATCCGAGCTTGCGACCTTGCGCACATTCGTGCCGGACGCGCCGGAACTGAAAGATCTTTCACGCTACGCGAAATCCGGCGCCCCGACGCACGCCATGCTGGCGGAAGAATTTCCCGCCGTTGCTGCAGACGTTCTGGCCGCGGAGCGCAATGCCAGGGCGACGGGGTGGACATCGCGCCTCTGGGCCAGCATCGCAGGCACCGTGTCCATAAGGCGCATTGGCGAAGTCAGCGGCAACGATACAGAGGCCCATCTTGCCCGGGCCGGCGGGCGGCTCGATGCCGGCGATCTGCAAGGCGCGCTGCGCGAAATGCGCGCGCTCGATTCGCCTGCGCGCGCTGCTGCGGCAGGCTGGATTGCGCGCGCCGAAACGCGGTTCGCGATTGACCGCGACACGCGCGCGCTTGCGGACAGGCTGGTGAGGGATCTGCCGCCAAAGCCGCAGCCGGGGCAGGCGGGATGATCCGTCTTCTCATGATCCTGGTCGCGGCGGTGCTGATCGCCGCAGGGTTTGCCTGGATTGCCGACCGGCATGGCGAACTGCTGTTCACCATCGACAATTACGAAGTGCGCACTTCGGCTGCTGCGGCGATCATCCTTGCCATACTTTTCGCGGCGTTCATCGGCTTTGCAACGCGCGTGGTTGCGGCAATCCTTTCCGCGCCGGGTGCGCTCGGCGACTGGTCGGCCTCGCGCCGGGCAAGGCGCGGAAACGAGGCGCTGTCACGCGGGCTTGTTGCGGCCGCTGCGGGGGATTCCTACGAGGCGCGCAAGCAGGCGGAGAAAGCGCGCAGGCTTCTGGGTGCGCCGCCCCTTGCACTCCTGCTTACGGCGCAGGCTTCGCAACTTGAAGGCGATGAAGAGGGCCAGATCTCCGCCTATCGCGCCATGCTCGATCATCCCGACACGGAGTTTCTGGGATTGCGCGGGCTTTTCATGCAGGCCATGCGCAACGAAAACATCGACGAGGCCATGAAGCTTGCGTCGCGCGCGCATGCCTTGAAGCCGCGTGCCCTGTGGGCCACCAATGCGCTGTTCGATCTCCGCTCGGCGCAACGGGATTGGACCGGCGCCAAGGCGGTCCTCGACAGCGCCGCCAAGGCCAAGATCATGGACGGCGGCCTCTTGCGCCGCCGCCGCGCGGTTCTGCTTGCAGCCGAAGCGCTCGACGCCGAAGGCCGCGGCGACAGCGAAAGGGCGCTTTCGATGGCGCTGGAAGCACTCAGCCTTTCGCCGGGCCTTGCGCCCGCCGCCGTGCTTGCGGCCAAGAAGCTCGCAGCGCAGAACCGCGCCTGGCGCGCGCAGGACATCATCGAAGCTGCCTGGACGCAATCGCCGCATCCCGATCTGGCCACCGCCTATGCGGCAATCAAGTCCGATGAAGACAGGCTCGCGCATGCCAAGCGCATGCTGGGCCTGGCCCATCTCAACCGCGATCATTTTGAAAGCCGCATGCTCGCCGCCGAGCAGGCGGTGGCGCTCAAGCAGTGGCCCGAAGCGCGGCGCGTGCTCGCCCCGTTGGCGCGCGGATTTGCCTCCACGCGCGTCTGCGCGCTGATGGCCGAAATCGAGGAAGGCGAGCATGGTGATGCGACGGCGGCGCATGGCTGGCTCATGCGCGCGGTCAAGGCTCCGCGCGATGCAGAATGGCGCTGCGCCCATTGCGGCTGGTCGAGCCCGCGCTGGCTTGCGGTCTGCGGCCATTGCGGAGCGTTCGACACGCTGGCGTGGTCGGCGCCAGGCCCCGACGCGGTGGAGAAGATTTCCGCCGCTCCGGCCGATGAAGGGCTGGCCGGGGATGTCAATGTCGATTTGCTGAAGGAAATGAAGCCGGAAAAACCAAAGGAAGCCGGGCCGCAACCGGCCCATCAGACGCGCCTGCGCGAGCAACGGGCGGCGCAAGGCCACAAGGATGAGGGGCTGATCATATTGCCGCGGCCGCCGGACGATCCGGGACCGGTTGACGACGAATTTGCGCCAGGTTGGGCAAAGGAAGGGGAAGTTCGATGAAGAAGGTCCTGGCCGTTTTGGCCGGTGTGATCGTTGTACTGACGGCGGCCTTTTATCTGTTCAGCAATCCCGATGTTCCGCGCGCGCAGCTGGAAACGAAATATGCCGTTGCCCCGTCGCAATTCGTCCAGCTACCCGATGGGGCGCGCGTGCATTACCGCGACCGTGGGCCGAAGACCGCTCCGGTGCTTGTGCTTGTGCACGGCTCCAACGCCTCGCTGTTTACATGGGAACCCTGGGCGAAGCGGTTGGGCGACAGCTTCCGCGTCATCTCGCTTGACCTGCCCGGGCATGGCCTGACGGGGGCAGTGCCTTCCGGCGATTATTCCGAGGAAGGCATGGTCCAGTTCCTCAGGGAATTTGCCGATAAGCTGTCCCTGCAGAAATTTGCGCTTGCCGGAAATTCCATGGGCGGGGCGGTTACCGCGCATTTCACCGAAGAATACCCCGGCCGCGTCACTCATCTTGTGCTGGTGGATGCTGGCGGTCTGCCGTTCAAGGCGGGCGACAGGGAACCGATAGCATTCCGGATCGCGCGCATTCCCGTGCTGCGCAATGTCATGCTCTATATCACGCCGCGCTCGATCGTGACCGAAGGGCTGAACGATGCAATCTCGCGCAAGGACATCATCAACGATCGCATGATCGACGAGTATTGGGATTTTGCCCGCATGGCCGGCACCCGCCAGGCCACGCTCGACCGGTTCTCCCTGCCATGGGACTCCTATGTGAAGGATCACATCAGTGCGATTAAAGCCCCCACGCTTATTCTGTGGGGTGCGCAGGACCATCTGATCCCGGTTGCAACCGCGCACGCCTATGCCGCGGCCATCCCCGGCGCAAAACTCATCGTTTATCCGGGTGTGGGGCATATCCCCCAGGAAGAAGTCGCGGATCGTTCCGCCGCCGATGTGCGCACGTTCCTGCAACAGTCACCTTGAAACGCTTGGCCTTCAAATGGTTGGGCGATCTTAAGGAACCGTTTACGTCTGGAGGATACAACTTACACGTGTGCACTCATGTTTGCACAACGAACCAATCCTGAAAGGCCAGGCGCGCGGTTATCCCCCGGCAGCCCGCGGGCCGGCCAGGGAGCGAACGGGCAGCGAGCAATATCGCTGCCCGTTCTTCTTTTTCCCGATCAGACTTTCGGAAGTTGTCCAAGTGCTTCGGCAACGCGCGGAATGACCGTATTCCAGTCGCCGAACTTTTCCGGACAGAAGACCCTGCTTTCCCGATACCAGGGAAAGTAGCCGGTTCCCAGCTGCGGCCAGGTGCGCCCGGCCGTCAGAAACCAGACAGGCGTGCCCACACTTGCGGCGGTCGCTGCGGCGGCGGTCGGCGCCGAAATCACAAGATCGAGCGCTGCGGACAATGCGGCCGCGCCGTCGATGTCGTCTTTCAGGTCCAGGCCCTCGATGATCTTGATGTCAACGCCGTGGCGTGCGACGGCCCGCTGAAGCTCTTCGGCGCAATCGCCATACTGGAGATTGACGAATGTGACATCGGGGGTTTTTAGGATCGGCCCCCACAGGTCAAGCGCGCTGTAATATTTGTGCCGCTTGCCGGCAAGCAGCATTGAGCGCCAGCAAATGCCAATGCAGAGCGATGTGCCGAACGACTGCAATATCTGGCGATACTGTGCCACCCGCGCGGGATCAGGCACGAGAAAAGCAGTCTTGGGGAAATCTTCGATCGCGTTGCGAAAGTGCTTCAGCGCGCTTCCCACGGGAACATAATAGTCGGGATCGCCGCTTTCGGTCGCCCATGGCACGAAGCGCAGTTCCCTAGTGTTGCCCTCCTTGTCCGTCAGTTTCCGGTCGGCATATGTGCCCACAATTGCCTGCGGAAAAGAACGCTGGAAAAGGCCGATCAGACGCCTGTCCACCGCAATCTCAAGCTTTCCTGTCTCGCCCACCGCCTGCGCCAGATCGGGAAGCACACTCGCGAACATGATTTCGTCGCCGAGCCCCTGTTCGCTGATGGCCAGAAGCCTCTTGCCCTTGAGCGGCTCTCCGTCCCAGCGGGGTGCTTTGGTCATGTAATGAACATGATCGCGGAAATGGGGATGGTTGCGGATTTCATATTCCCGGAAGCCCTCTGCGATCCGCCCCATCCCGATCAGGCAGAGACTGCGGGAATGCCGCGTCTCGATCCGTTCGGCTTCGGTGGCGGCGTGTGAAAGCGCTTTTTCATAGCAGTCCATCGCTTCTTCGAGGCGGCCAAGATGCGAATAGGCATATCCGAGGTTATGCCAGGCCCGCGGGAATTTCGGATCGAGGCGGATGCCTTCCTGATAGAACACGAGACTTTCCTCGCAGCGGCCGTCTTCGGCGAGCGAAGTGGCCAGCGTGTTCCACAGAATGGCGTGTTCGGGCATGCGAAAGATGGCAGCCCGCAACGTCTCAATTCCCTCCGACACCCGGCCGCTCTTGCAAAGAAGGCCGCCAAGGTTGTTGTAGCCCAGCGGCGAATCCGGTCTGGCCTCGATATAAAGGCGAAACATTTTTTCCGCCCAATCGAGCATTTTCTGGTTCATGGCCGAAAGGCCCAGATCCAGAATAAGGTCGCTGTCGTGGGGATCCAGTGCGAAAGCGCGCTCATACATCGCAAGCGCTTTGTGCAGGTGTCCCATGCGCTCCATGGCCATTGCCAAAAGATGAAAGCCGCGGGCGAAGGTTTCGTCTTCCTTAACCGCCTTAAGCGCGAATTTTGCGGCTTTCGGATAATCGCCGCGCTTCCAGGCTTTCAGGCCGCGGCCCAGCAAAAGGTCGGCCTTGCGCCGCGTCTCGGCCTGTTCGGAGCATCTGACCAGAATCGTGAGGTTTTCGAGCGCGCGCTTGCGCCCGGCATCGTTTACGAGACTGGCCGGATCGATTTGCGCGGCGCTGCGGGGCATGATGGTGCCTCCCCCTGGTTTGGCCCGCAATCAAAGCAAAACGTGCTTAACCTCCGGTGAACCCGGAAGCGCGCATTGCAAGCTGTTTTTTAACGTTCGGCGGTTAGGCTTTCGATCAATCAACAAGGGTTCCGCCCCGTCATGCCGCTCAAGCTGTCGCTCAAGCCGGGCGAAAAATTCGTGCTCAATGGCGCTGTCCTGACCAATGGGGACAAGCGCACGAGCCTGGTGATCCAGAACAAGGCTTGTCTTCTGCGCGAACGCGACATCATCCAGCGGAAAGACGCCAACACGCCGGTCCGGCGCATCTATTTTCCGATCATGATGATGTATCTGGACGCGGATCATCGCGACGACCACTACAACGAATTTGCGCTTCGGATGACGGAATTCATGGCCGCCATCCGCAACCGCCAGGCGCTCGCGGCCTGCGTGGAAATCAGCCGCGACGTCATGCAAGGCGCCTACTACAAGGCGCTTATGCTCTGCCGCAAGCTCTTCGATTTCGAACGGGAAAGGCTCAACTATGACGCACAAGGCTTATCAGGACACGCAGCGCATCGCTGAGGACCCCAGGGCCACCGAATACAGGCTGTTCGGCAAGGTCACTGGCGCGCTGATTGACGCGCAGAAGGCCAATGCGTCCGGCGCACCGCTGATGGAAGCGATCGACTGGAACCGGCGTCTTTGGCACACGCTCGCCACGGACTGCATGGACGACCGCAACCGTCTGCCGGTGGATTTGCGCGCCAGAATCGTATCGCTTTCGCTGTGGGTGAACCGCTATTCCAAGCAGGTCACGCGCACCGGCGCGGCCATCGATCCGCTGATCGAGGTCAACCGCACGATCATGCAGGGCCTTCAGGGCGCGGCTTGAATTTCCCCATGGACTTCGGAAGGTGAAAAAGCCGGCTCCCGAAAAGGAGCCGGTTTTTTAATAGCCGGAATCGAAATTGCCGGGCGGCAAAGTCTGCCTGTGCGAATTGCGCATTTACCATTTGTGAACCCAACAAATTCAGGCGTTTGCGGCGAAAAATCCTGGCACAGCGGTTGCGCTGGCTCGGGCAGGGGGCGCGAGGGCTCTTAAGCAAGGCGCTGCGTCCGGCCACCAGAACGGTATGGAGACACAAGCATGCTCAGCGTCAACACCAACAAGAGCGCAATGATTGCGCTGCAATACCTCAATCAGACCAACGCGCAGTTGTCCGAGACCGAAAACCGGGTCAACACCGGCCTGAAGGTGGCAACCGCCAAGGACGACGGCTCGACTTTCGCCATCGCCCAGAACATGCGCGCCGACGTCGCAGGCCTCCAGGCCGTGAGCGACAGTCTGAACCGCGGAATTTCGACCGCCGACGTCGCGTTGTCTGCCGGCCAGTCCATTTCTGACCTGCTGATCCAGATGAAGCAGAAGGCGCTTGCGGCCACCGACTCCTCGCTCGACACGTCCAGCAAGTCGGCCCTGAACGCCGACTTCCAGGCCATGCTCTCGCAGATCAATACGATCGTGCAGAACGCCAACTTCAGCGGCGCCAACCTGATCGACGGAACGACCACGCCCACCTACAGCGCGCTGGCCTCGGCAGACGGCACCAACGTGATCACGATCACCGGCGTGGACTTCACGGCCTCGACTCTTCTCGGCACGCTCGACCTGACGACCGGCTCGACAACGGCCCTGCACACCGTGTCGACCGCCATCGCCACGGTGGACACGGCCCTGGCCAGCCTTTCGGCCGGCTCGCGGAAGTTCTCGATTCAGGCCACGTTCGTGTCGGAACTGTCGGATGCGCTGACCACCGGTATCGGCAATCTGGTCGATGCTGACATGGCAAAAGAAAGCGCCCACCTCACCGCCCTGCAGACCAAGCAACAGCTGGGCGTGCAGGCGCTCTCCATCGCCAACACCGCGCCGCAGATCATTCTTTCGCTGTTCAAGTAGAATTTTCGGTATCTCCCCCTACAGACGGCGCGGAACAGGCGTTCCGTGCCGTTTTTTCTTGACCCGGCAAATTCTGCCTCCACCAACCGGCAATTTTTGCCCGTTCAATGGTGAGTTTTTGCCGGGCCTCATGTTTAGCGAAACCTTTCTTCGGCGCGGCCGGTTTCAATCGCCTCGTGCGAAAAGAAGGTTACCCAAGCGTCAATCGGTCTCCGGCATGTCAGTTGCCTTGTGAGGTCTGGGGGCAAAACGCCCCCTGGAGCAAAACGCTCGCTCGCGAGCCAGAACGGAGACACAAATGATCAGCGTAAATACAAACAGCAGCGCCATGATCGCGCTGCAGTATCTGAATCAGACCAGCGCCCAGCTGGCGCAGACCGAAAATCAGGTCAACACCGGCCTCAAGGTTTCATCCGCGAAAGACGATGGCGCCACGTTCGCCATCGCGCAGGGCATGCGCGCGGATGTGGCCGCCTATTCGGCGGTGACCGACAGCTTGAACCGGGGCGTGTCGACGGTTGACGTCGCCCTGTCTGCCGGCCAGTCCATCTCGGATCTTCTGATCCAGATGAAGCAAAAGGCCCTTGCCGCGACCGACGCCTCGCTCGATACGGCGAGCAAGACAGCGCTCAACGCGGACTTCCAGGCAATGTTGAACCAGATCAGCACGATCGTCAGCAACGCCAACTTCAACGGCGCCAACCTGATTGATGGCGCGACCACGACCAGCCTGAGCGCACTCGCGTCAACCGACGGGACAAGCGTCATCACGGTCACCGGCGTGGACTTCACGGCTTCAACGCTGATCGGCACGGCGGACCTCACGTCCGGCGCGACAACGGCGCTGCATGCCGTTTCGACCGCGATTGCGACGGTCGACAATGCTCTGGCCACTCTGTCGGCCGGCGCCAAGAAGTTCTCGATCCAGGCGACGTTCGTCCAGCAGCTGTCCGATGCCCTGACGACCGGCATCGGCAACCTGGTCGATGCGGATATGGCGAAGGAAAGCGCCATGCTCACCGCGCTGCAGACCAAGCAGCAGCTCGGCGTGCAGGCTCT
>JAJPIX010000039.1 GCA_021324545.1 Alphaproteobacteria bacterium | reverse complement strand
GCGAACAATTCCGTGGCGAAGCGAAACGCCACCTCCGCCGATGTGGGAGGCGGTTGGACCTTCCGCTGTTCCTCTTGCCGGCGGATTTCGTCGAGCTTCTCGCCCAGGTCGCGCAAGCGTCGGGGATCAGGTTCGCTCATGCGCTGGCCCTTTGCCCCTCTCGCGAACCGGATTCGGCTCTTCCGAAAGCGCGCGGAACATACGGATGGCCCCATACCCTGTCAAGAAGATGAACTTGACGTAAGTCACTGAAAAAACAGGAAAAAGGTAGCGCGCGGCGAAATGCGCGCAAGATTATTGTGCAGTCCTATTCAGCCGCGGCGACGCGCTCGGCTTCGGCCAGCGTGACCGAAACGAGCTGGCTGACGCCCCGCTCAGCCATGGTCACGCCGAACAGCCGGTGCATGCGCGACATGGTGAGCGCATGGTGCGTGATCACAAGGAAGCGCGTGTCGGTCAGACGGGTCATCTCGTCGAGCAGGTTGCAGAAGCGCTCCACATTGGCGTCGTCCAGCGGCGCATCCACTTCGTCCAGGACACAGACGGGCGCGGGATTGACCAGAAACACCGCGAAGATGAGCGCAAGTGCCGTCAACGCCTGCTCGCCGCCCGAAAGCAGCGACAGCGACTGAAGCCGCTTGCCGGGCGGGCGGGCGTAAATCTCGAGCCCGGCTTCCAGGGGATCCTCCGATTCCGTGAAAGTCAGTTTGGCCTCGCCGCCCTGGAACAGCTTCGTGAACAACGACTGGAAGTTCGCGTTCACCTTTTCGAATGATTCCAGCAGGCGCTCGCGGCCTTCCCGGTTTAGCGACTGGATTCCCCGGCGCAGCCGCTGGATCGCGCCATCCAGATCGGCACGATCGTTGGTCAGGGTCTGCAGGCGTTGCTCCTGCTCGTTGGCTTCCTCCTCCGCGCGAAGATTGACACCACCCAGCTGCTCGCGTTCCTGCTTCAGCTTCTCGACCCGTTTGTCCGCCTGATCCAGCGGCGGCAACTCCTGGCCTTCCTTGATCTCCGCCCGTTCCAGCAGCTCGGCAGGATCGGCATCGAGCTCGTCACGCACACGGGCCTTCAGTTCTTCGATGCGCGCCTCGGCAGATTCAAGAAGCGCCTGCGCGCGGGCACGCTCCTCGCGTGCTGTGGAAAGCGCGGCCTCCATGGCTTTGGCATGCCTGTCCGCTTCCGCCAGCCGGTTTTCGGCTTGGGCGCGGGCATCGGCCGCGGCGTTGCGCGCTGCTTCGGCGGTGGCGATTGCATCAAGCAGCGCGTTGCGCTTGCCGGCGATGCTTTGCGGCACGGCTTCCAGGGAAACCAGTTCCTGCGCCAGCTCTTCGGCGCGGCGGTTCAGCTCTGCGATCTGCTGGATCGCCGCCTGCTGTCGCATTTCCCAGCGCGCGCGATCGGCGGCGATGGCTGCAAGGCGCTGCATCCGCGTTTCGCCGGCGCGCCTGAGGCTTTCAAGTTCCGCCAGGGCCGCCGTATCGGCGCTGCGCGCATCGGCCACTTCGCCGCGCGCCCTCGCGACGGCGCTGGCAAGTTCTGTTCCGTCGGTAAGTTCTGACAGCGCCCTGTCGGCCTCGTTTCGCGAGCGCAGGGCCGTGTCGTGTGTTTCCGTCAGCCGCCGCACTTCCGCTTCCAGTGAAGCCAGGCGCGAGGCACGCTCGGCGGCGGCACGTGCGGATTTCGTCGTCGTGTCCTGCGCGCCAATCAGGGCCTGTTCGGCGATCAGCGCCGCTTCCTCGCTTTTGCGTGCGGTTTCACGCGCCATATCCTCTTCGCGCTTTGCTGCGGAATAGCGATCGAAAGCCGCCTTGCGCCGCTCGCGCGCAGCCACAATTTCCGTTTCGAGCGCGGTCAGCCGATTGCGCTGCGCAAGCCGCGCGGCGGCGGGAGAGGGCGCATCCGCAGACGCCGCATACCCGTCCCAGCGCCAAAGATCGCCGCGCGCGGAAACAAGGCGCTGGCCGGGCTTGAGCTGGTTCTGGAGCGCCGCACCCTGGTCCGGGAAGACCACGCCCGTCATCGCGAGCCTGCGAGACAACGCCGCCGGACCCCTTACGAACGTGCTCAGGTGCTGGACGCCCGCTGGCAACGCCGCCGGCGACTCGAATGGCCCCAGGTCGCGCCAATGATGGGGCGCCGCTTCATCCAGCGGCGCCTGAAGATCATCGCCCAAGGTGGCGGCCAAGGCCGCTTCATATCCCGGCTGAACGGTGACCGCATCGATCAACGGTGGCCAGAGCGTCTGGCCTTCGGGGCTCAAAAGGTCGGCCAGAGCCTTGGCCTCGGCCGAGAGACGCTGGACTTCATGCTCCAGCTCTTCCAACGGGCCGCGCAGTTCGTTGGCGGCGAGCTGGGCCTTCTCAAACGTCTCGCGTGCAGCGATGTGCGCATCACGCGCCGCTTTGGCTTCGGCGCGGGCCCTTTGCGCATCAGCCTCTGCGGCGCGCACGTCTGGCGTGGCCGACGCGCCCGCAAGGGCTTCATCCAGCCGGTGTCTGGCCTCAGCAAGCTGCTCGGCGCTGGTCTTGGCGAGCGCTTCGGCAAGCTCGCGCGATTGCTGAAGGCTGTTGCGTCTTGCATTCCATTCCGCCAGCTCGGCATTCAGCTTCTCCAGCCGGCGTTCACAGTCTTTCAAAGCCTCGGCAAGCTCTTTCGCACGCGCCTCTGCGGCCGCAAGCTCTTCCTGTTCACGGCCGCTTTCCGCGTTCAACCTGTCGGCTTCGCTGGAAAGCTTTGCGAGCGCTGAATCTGCGTCGGCCTGAAGTTCCTGTTCGCGCGCGATATCCTGTTCACCCTGCGCCATGAGCTGCCGGGTGCGCTGGGCCGCTTCGCGGGCCCTGGCTTCTTCGGCATCCAGCGCCTCGCGCTCGACGATCAGGCGGTGCAGGGCTGCGCCACGTTCGGCTTCCGTCTGCCGCAGCGGCGGCAGTTCAGCGGCCGCATTCGATTGTGCGGTGGCGGCTTCGGCGGCGCGCGCGGTACAATCGGCCACCACGGCCGATACCTTGTCCAATTCCTCTTTCGCGGCTGCCATCTGCGCCTGTGCCGCCGACCACCGAAGATACAGGGCAAGTGCTTCGGCCCGCCGGATGTGACCGGACAGGTTGCGATAACGCGAGGCCTGGCGGGCCTGACGCTTCAGATTTTGCAGCTGTCCTTCGACTTCGCGGATGACGTCGTCGAGCCGCGCCATGTTGGTTTCCGCCGCCCGCAATCTGAGCTCGGCTTCATGCCGGCGCTGATGCAGGCCGGCGATGCCCGCGGCCTCTTCCAGAATGGCGCGCCGCGCGAGCGGCTTCTGGCTGATCAGCATGCCGATCTGGCCCTGCCGCACAAAGGCGGTGGACGCCGCGCCGGACGATGCATCGGCGAAGAAAATCTGCACGTCGCGCTGGCGTACGTCGCGGCCGTTGATGCGATAGACACTGCCTGCTTCACGCTCGATGCGGCGCGAAACCTCGATTGCGTCGTATTCGTTGTAGGGCGCGCTCGCCGAACGATCGGTGTTGTCGATGAAAAGGATGACTTCGGCGGTATTTCGCGCGGGCCGGGCGGCCGAACCGGCGAAAATCACGTCGTCCATCTCGGTGCCGCGGATGGACGTGGGCCGCGTTTCGCCCATCACCCAGCGCAAGGCATCGAACAGGTTGGACTTGCCGCAGCCGTTGGGCCCGACGATCGCCGTCAGCCCCGGCTCGATAAAGAGCTCGGTCGGTTCGACGAACGATTTGAAGCCCGACAGGCGGAGACGTGTGAACTTCAACGGCCCAGCGCCCTGACGCTCAAGAAGATTCCTACTTTCCGCGCAGCTTTCCGTTCAGATAACTCTGCCAGTCGGCCCAGGTGGATTCGCCCACGCGCTTCTCGCCGTTGACGATGAAGGTGGGCGTCCCGTCGATGCCGTATTTGGTCTGCGCTTCCGTGCCGACCTGTTCGATCTTCTTGGCTTCGTCCTGGTTCCCGATACACGCGTCCACCTGCTCGGCGCTCATGCCGGCCAGCCGCCCCATGGCGACGAGCCCGGCGTGCACATCGGTCACGCCGTATTCCGGGTCCCATTTGGGCTGATTCCGGTAGAGCAGGTCAATGAAACTCATATAATTTTGCTGCGGCATGCAGCGGGCGATGGCCTCGGCCGCGATATCGACCTGATTCAGCGGGAAAACGCGAAAGATGTAATAGACCTTACCCGTGTCGATGTATGTCGCCTTGAGTTGCGGAAAAATCTCCTGATCGAATCGGGCACAGTGCGGGCAGGTGGGCGCCGCATATTCAACCATGACCACGGGGGCCTTTGGCGAGCCCATGGGGTGGTCACGGGGGGAAAGCGCAACCGGCAGCCCGCCATTGGTGTTAGCCAGCATTTCATTGCTGGAACCGCCCGAAAAGGCGAGCCAGGCAATGATACCGAGTGCGATAACAGCCAGGGCTATGATGCCTGTGAGAACGTATTTTCTGTCCATACTGCTGCTCCGGCCGCATGCTGCATCCCTGCTTGTGGCAGACGCGCGGCTTTCGTTCAATTGGCTGGTGTGCCCCCGGATTTGCGCGCTCTTGCCAGCCGTAAAAGAGCTTCACGCAGGCTTTCGCTGCCTGAAAAAGCCAGGATCGGGTCGCCCGCTGACACCGCCGAGGGCACTCTTCTGGCAATCGGCCGCAACCGGGCGGGGGTGACGGCCCCCTGAACCAGGCGCATTCGGGCTACGGCAGGCCGGCCGAGGAATGTGTTAATGCGTTCGCAGAGGATGCGCGCCTCGTGCTGGAGAAAGACGGTCGCTCCCGGTTCTGCGCGCAACGTCAGAACGCCGTCGGAAAGCCTGACAGGCCGGGCGATTCGGGCGATCTCAGGACCGACAATTTCGGCCCAATGCAAAACCAGCGTGGGATCCGTGAATCCTGCGCGCGCGAAGGCCTGTGATGCGGCGGACGCAATATCCCGTCCGACCGGGCCGGCCCAATTGCGGCGCGGAGGCGGCTCCTCCGGCTGTCTATCTTTTCCGGTTTGCGCCATGGTTCGATTATGCCAGCCAAACCCAGCCCAACGCAAAAAACGTCGCCGGCCACACGGCTGCTTGCCTGGTACGATATCCACAGGCGCGAATTGCCATGGCGGGCACGGCCGGGCGAGACAGCCGATCCCTATCGCGTGTGGCTGTCGGAAATCATGCTGCAGCAGACCACCGTGCAGGTAGTAGGCCGCTACTATCGGGAATTCCTCAGGCGCTGGCCTTCCGTAAAAAGGCTCGCGGCCGCTCCGCTGGACGATGTGCTGGGCGCCTGGGCGGGGCTTGGCTATTACGCGCGCGCGCGCAATCTGCACAAGGCGGCGCAGATCGTGGCGAACAACCTGGGCGGAAAATTCCCGACGACCTTCGAAGGTTTGCGCAAACTGCCCGGCATCGGCGATTACACGGCGGGCGCGATTGCCGCCATCGCCTACAATCTCCCCTATGCCGCGATGGATGCGAATGCGGAGCGGGTCATCGCGCGCTTTGCCGCAATCGAAGAGCCGTTGCCCAAATCGAAGCCGGCCATGCGCGCGGCATTGCAGCTGCTGGTGCCGCAGAAGCGCGCCGGCGATTTCGCGCAGGGCCTGATGGATCTGGGCTCCGCCATCTGCACGGTGAAGCGCCCCGCTTGCGGCAATTGCCCATGGATGGCGGACTGCAAGGCGCGACAGCGGGGCATCCAGGAATTGCTGCCGGTGAAGGGCGAAGAACGGGCGCGCCCGCTGAAACGCGGCGCTGCATTTGTGGCGCGCGATGCCAGTGGCGCCGTGCTCTTGCAGAAGCGGCCGACCAGAGGATTGCTCGGCGGCATGTTGCAGCCGCCGCTCGGGCCGTGGACGGAAGAATTCCCGACAGCGAAAGAAGTGCTGCTGCAGGCGCCGTTCCGCGCCGATTGGCGGAAGCGCCCCGGCGTCGTGCGGCACGGCTTCACCCATTTCGAGCTCGAAATGGAAGTTTATGCCACGGACATCGCGAAGCGGCCGGACGTGCAAGGCAAATGGTTCCGGGCAGACACGCTGGCCGGCGCGGCGCTGCCCACCCTAATGCGAAAGATCATAATGCACGCGCTGGACGACGGCGGGCCGCTGTTTGCTCAGGTCAGATCGGCGCGAAGACGCTGACGCAACACGTCAATCGGCACAAGCTCGCCCTTGTTCTCGAAGTGCCAGAAAGTCCAGCCATTGCAGGCGTCCAGCCCCTGCACATGCGCTGCGATGCGATGGATCGAGCCCGTGGCATCGGCGCAGACGAGCGAGCCGTCGGCGCGCACTTTGGCGCGATGGCGCCTGGATGGCCCGTGCAGGACGGTTCCGGGCGGCAACAATCCACGCTCCACGACCCAGCCGAAGGGGATGCGCGGCTCGTTGCGTTTTGACTTGGTGGTTTCGATCGCCTCATTTTCCGCCGGATCGATATCGGCGATGCGCGCGCGCGCGATCCTGGCATAGGCCTTGTCGCGTTCGATGCCGATGAAATGGCGGCCCAGCCTGCGCGCCACGGCACCCGTTGTTCCCGACCCGAAGAAGGGGTCGAGCACCACATCGCCCGGTTTCGTGGACGCCACGATCACGCGGTGGAGCAGCGCCTCCGGCTTCTGCGTGGAATGGGCCTTCTCGCCGTCCCCGTTCTTCAACCGCTCGCCGCCGGAGCAGATGGGGATCGTCCAGTCAGACCGCATCTGCAATTCGTCATTGAGCGATTTCATGGCTTCATAGTTGAACGTGTATTTCGCATCCTTGTCGCGCGTCGCCCAGATCAGCGTTTCATGCGCGTTGGTGAACCGCCGCCCGCGGAAATTGGGCATGGGGTTGGTCTTGCGCCAAACGACATCGTTCAGGATCCAGAAGCCGAGATCCTGCAGGATCGCGCCGACCCGGAAGATGTTGTGGTAGGAGCCAATCACCCAGAGACCGCCATCAGCCTTCAGCAGGCGGCGCGCTTCCGTCAGCCAGGCGCGGGTGAAACGATCATATTCCTCGAAGCTTGAGAACCGGTCCCAGGCGTCATCCACCGCGTCCACTTTGGAATTGTCCGGGCGGCGCAGTTCGTTGGCGAGCTGCAGGTTGTAGGGCGGATCGGCGAAAATGAGGTCGGCGCAGGCTTCTGGCAGCGCGCGCATGGTTTCAACGCAATCGCCTTCAATCACGCGATCGATGGCGCTTTCCAGGTTGATCGGCTGCATGGCCCGCCCGCTTTATCCACAGGGCGGCGAGAGTGATTCCGTGGAGTCCCGAGGTCAAGAGTCCAAATGGAATCAATCCATTTACGGCGGAATCCAAAATTGAGTCCATGGGATCGGCCGGGATACAAGATATTGTGGACGGGCGCGAAACTGCGGCGGTGATGCTTGCAGGGGCCAAGCCGGGTGAGCGCGTCCAGATGCTCTTCCGTCGAATAACCCTTGTTCGTGAACCAGCCATAACCGGGAAATTCCGCGTGAAGCGCCTGCATGATGCGGTCGCGCGTGACCTTGGCAACGATGGACGCCGCGGCGATGGACACCGAGCGCGCATCGCCATCCACGATCGTGTCGCAGGGACAGGGAAGGGCGGGCGGATCGTTGCCGTCCACCAGCGCGAACATGGCGGCGGTGGAAAGGGCGCGCACCGCGCGCGCCATGGCCAGATGCGTGGCCTGCCGGATGTTGACGAGATCGATTTCATCCACGCTGGCTTCACCCACGCCGAACGCAATCGCGCAATCAACGATGCGCTTGTAAGCCTCCTCGCGATCCTCCGGCGTCATCTGCTTTGAATCGTTCAGGCCCTTGGGGATGCGCTTGCGGTCGAGAATGACGGCCGCCGCCACCACCGGACCTGCGAGCGGGCCGCGGCCGGCTTCATCCACGCCGCAGATGGGGCCGGGCATGGTTTTCAGGACGCGCGACTCGAAAATGTAATGCGGCATCCGTGCAGCATGGCAGAAGCCGCACGCTTCGCGAAATGCGGCGTCGTGCGCCGCCTGCCGCTATCCACAGCCGAGGACGAGGCCGTAAGAGGATTTCGAGATCGGCTTCATCGCCAGGACCGAAAAGCCCGCGGCCTGCGCCGCCTTCACCGTTTCGGAAATTTCGTCCCCCGAACGGCTCAAGGGATTGGGAATCCATTTCGGCGGCCGCTTGCCATGATGGCGGAGGACCAGAATGAAGCGGCCGTTGGGCGCAAGAAGCCCCCTGATCTGCGCAAGCGACGTGGCCGGATGCGTCCAGAACTGGAAGGAATGGACGGCGGCGATGGCGTCGAACGGGCCCTCCCACGGCAGCATCGTGTCGTCGCCCTTCTTCAGGTCGAGGTGGATTTTTTCGCGGTAGCGCCGGAGCTTCTTCTGGGCGGTCTCGAACATCAGCTCCGACGGATCGACGCCTGCGGCCCGCTGCAACTTCAGTTTGCGGATGGCAAGTTTCATCTGCCGGCCCGTGCCGAAGCCGATTTCCGCGTAGGTTTTCGGCTTGATCGGACGCAGCTGGGCTATGACCCAGCGATAGGCCTTGGCGTTCAGCCGCTCCATGAGCCAGCCAAAGATGCGGCCGGTGCGCCCGCTGGGCCGCATCGCCTGCGGAAGTTTTTTGACTCTGGCCGCCACCGCTACGCCTGTTACCGCCACTGCCCCCGACAGCATCCCAAATCGTATGCGACGCTTTCAATCGCATGACAGCTCTTGCGCAATTTTATTTCAAACCGCGGTCAGACATACCATATGTTGTGGTTGCCGCGGGCCCGAAGCATTCGTTTGTCGTTTTTTTGCGCGCGGATTTTCAGAGCAGCGCCAGCTGCTGGCCGATTTGCGGGGGCGGCTGGAACTTGCCCACATCCAGCGGGTGGCGGATCTGGTTCAGGCCGAGCCGTTTCGTCGCAATCTGGAATCGCCTGGCGATCATTTCGGCATAGGGGCCCTGGCCGCGCATGCGCAGATGCCACTGCGGGTCGTAATCCTTGCCGCCGCGCATGGAGCGGATGAGCGACATGACATGCTTCGCCCGCCCTGGCTGTGCCGCCTCAAGCCATTCGCGGAACAGGTCCTTGATTTCCAGCGGCAGGCGCAGAAGCACATAGCCCGCGCTTTTGGCGCCGCGCGCGGCGGCGGCCTCCAGCACCGATTCCATCTCGTCATCGTTCAGCGCCGGTATCACCGGCGCGAACATCACGGCCGCCGGAACGCCGGCGGCATTGAGCGCCCGGATGGCCTCCAGCCGCCTGGGCGGGGTGGAGGCGCGCGGCTCCATGCTGCGCGCCAGCTCGCGATCGAGCGTGGTGACCGATACGCCCACCTTCGCAAGGCCCAGTTCCGCCATGGGCGCAAGGATATCCAGATCGCGCAGGATGAGCGCCGATTTGGTGACGATGCCCACGGGATGCTTGAACTCCCACAGCACTTCCAGAATGGAGCGCATGATGCGCATGCGCTTTTCGACCGGCTGATAGGGATCGGTGTTGGTGCCCATAGCGATCGTGCGCGGGACATAGCCGGGCGCCGACAATTCCTTGCGCAGCAGTTCGGCCGCGTTCGGCTTTGCGAAAATCTTGCTTTCGAAATCCGCGCCCGGTGAAAGGCCGAGATAGGCGTGCGTGGGCCGCGCGAAACAATAGATGCAGCCGTGCTCGCAGCCCTTGTAGGGATTGATCGAGCGGTCGAAGGAAATATCCGGCGACTTGTTGCGCGTGATGATGGTGCGCGAGCTGTCGCGCAGGATTTCCGTCTTCAGGGAATCCGGTTCTTCGCCGTCTTCCCATCCGTCGTCCACCAGAACGCGGGATTCCCTTTCATAGCGCCCCGAGGCGTTGGAAAGGGCGCCCCGCCCGTGCAGCCGCCGCGAATCGGCGGTGATGTCGAGTACAGTGGTCATGAGCTGAAATTTAGCAGATGGATGAGAACAAGTCAAGAACGGAATTATAAAAACACTTTCAATACAATAACTAAAGCTGGCGGGCGCGAACGGCGAATCGCACGACTTCTAGCCAGCAGGGCGAAATGTGCGAATAGTCTTGGAGGGCAGTTCGAAAGTCTTCCTGCCGTAACCCGGGGCATTTGAAGCGTGTCACTGAGCACCAACGAAGTCCGCGCCCGCGCCGCCGAATTCTCGCGCGAGTGGAAAGACGAGACATACGAGAAAGGCGAAGCACAGTCGTTCTACAACGACTTTTTCAACGTCTTCGGGATAAAGCGCCGGCAGGTCGCCACCTTCGAGGAGCCGGTCAGGCGGCTGGGTGGCAAGCACGGATTCATAGACCTGTTCTGGGAAGGCGTGCTGATCGCCGAACACAAGAGCGCCGGCGAAAACCTTATCCGGGCGCGCGAGCAGGTGTTCGATTATTTCCACGGCATCAAGCAGGAGAAATTGCCGCGTTATATCCTGATCTGCGATTTCCAGAACTTCGAGCTGATCGATCTGGAAGAAGCGCCGGACAAGCCGCTCAAGTTTCAGCTGCACGAACTGAAGGATCACGTCGAAGCCTTCAATTTCATTCGCGGCCTTCAGAAAAGCGCGTTCAAGGATCAGGATCCCGTCAACATCAAGGCGTCGGAGCTGGTCGGCGCGCTGCACGACGCGCTTGAGAAATCCGGCTACACCGGCCACGACCTTGAACAGCTTCTCGTGCGCATCGTGTTCTGCCTGTTTGCCGACGACACGGGCATTTTCGAGCCGCGCGGCATCATGGAGGATTACTTCAAGAACCGCACGAATGAAGACGGCAGCGATACGGGCAGCAAGCTGATCGAACTGTTTCACGTGCTGAACACGCCTGAAGACAGGCGGCAAACCAATCTCGACGAAGACCTGAAACAGTTTCCCTACATCAACGGCGATCTGTTTTCGGAGCGGCTGCTACCGCCCGCCTTCGACAGCAAAATGCGCAAGCAGCTGCTGGAAGCCTGCGCCTTCAACTGGAGCCCGATATCGCCCGCCATTTTCGGCGCGCTGTTCCAGTCTGTCATGGAGCCGGCAGAGCGCCGCCGCAAGGGCGCGCACTACACGACCGAGTTGAACATCCTGAAACTGATAAGACCGTTGTTTCTGGACCGGCTGCGCGCCGATTTCGAGGAAATCAAGACGCGCAAGGGGGCTGACAGATTAAACAAGCTCAAGGCGTTTCACGAAAGGCTTGCGGGCCTCACCTTCTTCGATCCGGCCTGCGGCTGCGGCAACTTTCTTGTCATCACATATCGGGAATTGCGTCTGCTCGAAATCGAGGTATTGAAGGAGCTTCATCCCAAAGGTCAGCGCGAACTGGATATTACCGTCCTTTCGAAGTTGGACGTCGATTGCTTCTTCGGCATCGAGATCGAGGAGTTTCCCGCGCGCATCGCGGAGACAGCGTTGTGGATGATGGACCACATCATGAATATCGCGCTGTCGGATGCCTTCGGCCAATACCACAAGCGCATTCCGCTCAAGAAATCGCCTTCGATTCATTGTGCCGATGCGCTGGAAACGGATTGGGCAACGGTGCTTGCGCCGGAGAAATGCTCGTTCGTCTTTGGCAATCCGCCGTTCGGCGGGGCGAAATATCAGACCGATGCGCAGCGAGCGCAGGTGCGCGAGATCGCGAAGCTGGGCGGCAGTGGCGGCACCCTGGATTATGTGGCGGCATGGTTTTTAAAAGCGGGCGCCTATGTTCAGCCCAAAAATTGCACAGCGGAAATCGCTTTCGTCGCCACCAATTCCATCACGCAGGGCGAACAGGTTGCGCAGCTATGGCCCATCCTGTTCTCGCGCTACGGACTGGAAATCAATTTCGCGCACCGTACCTTCGCATGGGGATCGGACGCGCGCGGCAAGGCGCATGTGCATGTGGTGATTATCGGCTTGTCCAAGCGAGCCTTCGAATTGACCGAAAAGCGGTTGTTCAGTTATGACGATATCAATGGTGATCCTCACGAGAGCAAACACAAAGCGTTATCGCCCTATCTGTTCGATGCAAGCGGTTTGCGCGACCGGCATTTGGTTGTGGAGGAACGGACTCGTCCGATTTCGCAAGTTGCGCCTGAAATCCGATACGGTTCCCAGCCAATTGATGGTGGCAATCTCATTTTGAACGGCGCGGAACGAACGGAGCTCATTGCGGAAGTTCCGGAAATAGCACCGTACACGAAACCATTTGTCGGCTCGGAGGAGTACATAAACGGAGGAGATCGGTGGATATTAGCGCTGCAGGATGCGCCACCTCGGCTCCTCAGAGAGAAGCCGATCGCGGAAAGATTGCGGCGCGTTCGTGAATTTCGCCTTGAAAGTAAGCGTCCTGCGACTCGGGAACTTGCGGATCAACCCACCAGTTTTCATTTTACGACAATACCAGCTTCCGACTTTCTGATATTACCCGAGGTGAGTTCTGAACGCCGAGCGTACGTGCCAATGGGCTGGATGCATCCACCGACGATTCCGAGCAATCTGGTTCGCGTAATTGAAAATGCCGACCTTTGGGAATTCGGCATCCTCACTTCGCGCATGCACATGGCTTGGCTGCGCAACATCGGTGG
>JAJPIX010000011.1 GCA_021324545.1 Alphaproteobacteria bacterium | reverse complement strand
CTTCTTAAGGCGCGTCCGGAAGTCGTGAGGCCAAGGCGCGAGGTGTCAACTCTAAGACGGGTAGGTGCCCCGATGGCTCGACTGGAACTGGTTTCCAACAACAAGGTTGCGAGAGCTCCCCGAATTCGCGCGGCGCGCACGGCTGTGGCCGTCAAGCCGAAGATCGAGGAGCCGAAGGATCATTTCATCACGCGCAATGGCCTGACCTATGCGGGCAGCCATCTGATCATCGATCTTTGGGAAGCCGAAGGGCTCGATGATCGCGACCGGATCGAAAAGGCGCTGATCGACGCGGTGAGCGCGGCCGGCGCAACGCTCCTGCACATCCATTTGCACACATTTTCGGATGGCGGCGGCGTGTCCGGCGTGGCGGTGCTGGCGGAAAGCCATATCAGCGTCCACACCTGGCCCGAGAAAGGCTATGCGGCCTTCGACGTCTTCATGTGCGGCGAAGCCGAGCCCCGGAAGGCCCTGTCGGTGTTCAAGGCGGCCTTCAATCCGGGCCGCATCGTGGTCGGCGAGCACAAGCGCGGCGTCCTTTAAGCGCCAGAAACCGCAGGAATTAACCACGCGCGGAAATGGCCGGAAACAGGCCATTTCCGCGTTTCTTTTCGACCGGTATCCTTTGGCGCTCTTCGCGTGTCGCACGGGACTTGCAGAATGTGCGGCTGAAGGGGTGAAGGTGAGGGCCCGGGCTTGCGCTATGACGCTTGCGTAATCGGCGCAGGTGCCGATGGCCTGACCGCGGCCGTCGCGCTCGCCCGCGCCGGACTGAAGACCATCGTCATTGAACGCAACAGCCAGGTTGGCGGGCGATGCTCGACGCGCGAATTTCATCCCGGCTTTCGCGCATCGCCTTTCTGCGACGAACTTCCATCGATTCCGCCGCCGCTGTACTGGTCACTCGGTCTTGCGCAGCGCGGCGTCCTGTTCGTTCCGGCGCCGGCCATGCTCGTGGATCGCGACGGGATCGCGATTCGGCTGTCCGGCGATGCGCGCAGGCTTCTCGCCGAGGCGGCGCAGTTGCGGCAGGCTGCGCTCGCACGTGCCGCTGCCGAAGCGGCGAAGCCGCCGGCACGGCGAAGTTTTTTTTCGCGGCCTGCGCCCGCCAGGCCATGGCCCGGAGAAGCGTGGAGCGAACGCGCTCTGTCCGATCTTCTCGGCGAGCGCGTGGCCGATTCGCGCGCGGCGGCGCTCGTATCGGCGGTGGCGCTTTGCGGCCGCGCGGCTGATTCGTCTCTGGCCGGAAGCGCTCTCAACCTGCTGGCGCCCGCCATGGATGGTTCCGGCGTCCCCATGGGTGGCCTGGCCGCGCTGGCAGCGGCGCTGGAGGGGGCCGCGCGCGGCGCAGGCGCGGAAATCTCCTGCGGGCTGGAGGTGACAGACATGCGCCGCAACGGCGGCCGCATCGCCGGCGTCGGGCTGGCCGACGGGACCCAGATCGAAGCCCGGGCCGTCGTCTCCACGCTCGATATGAAACGCACCTTTCTGTCCCTGTTTCAGTGGAACGAGCTGGCGCCCGCCGTGGCGAAACAGGCGGCCGGCTTCCGCATGGGCGGCGGCACGGCGCGGGTGCTGATCGCGCTGCAGTCGCCTCCGGCGCAGGCGCCCGGGCCGGAACGGTTTGTGTATTTCGTCTCGGGCGGGCAGGCCGAATCTTCGGCGGCGCTGTCGGCCTGCCAGGCTGGCACGATCCCCGAAGCGCCGCCAGCCGCTGTCCGGCTTGTGTCGGCCGGCGACCCGCGGCTTGCGCCGATCGGGGCTGCCACGCTCACCGTCACGCTGGGCTGCATTCCGTTCCGCCTGTTCGACGGGGCCTGGACGAAGGAGAAGCGCGATGTCCTGCAGGCACGCGCGCTGGTGGCGGCGGATGCCGTCATGCCAGGCGTGGGCACGCGCGTACTTGCCGCGCAGGTGATCGCGCCGCCGGATTTCGAAGATGCTCTCGGCAGAAGCGAGGGCGATCTGGCCGGCGGGGACATTACGCCTGACCAGATGTTTGCCATGCGCCCCTTCGTCGAGCCGGGCGGGCCGCCGCCGCCGCGCACGCCTGTGGATGGGCTGTATCTCGCAGGCCCCTCGTCCGCGGCGGGCCCGCTTGGCGCTTGCGTTTCCGGTGCGGTGGCTGCAACCGCGGTCATCGCCGACATTGGGGCGGGCCGGCTGAAATGAGTTCCGCGCCTTACGATGCCATCGTCATCGGCGCCGGCGTCAGCGGGCTGGCGGCGGCGGCCTATGCCGCGCGCGCCGGCAAGCGGGTGATGGTCGTGGAGGCGCGCAACAAAGTGGGCGGCCTGTGTGAAACGGCGCGCTTCGGCGAGCACTTCCGGGCGCCGGTGGCCGCGCATGCGCTCTATGCGCTTGACCCGCGCGTGGTGAAGGATCTGGCGCTCACCCGGCACGGGCTGGCGTTTGCCGTTCGCGACATGCCGTCCGTCGGGCTGCGCAGCGATGGAAAGCACATCGTCCTGCCGCGCAACCTGGCCGCCGGCACCCGCAGCATCTCCATCCACAGCCGCGCCGACGCAGACGCCTATGGCGCCTTCTGGCGCGATCTGTTCGCACTGGCGCGCGCCGCGCGGACGCTTTGGTGGGAGCAGTCCGCAGGCGGCGAACGCACACGGGAAATGCTTGCGCGGCTCGGATATCGCAGCGCGTCGGCCTGGCTCGACTCCTGGTTCGAAAGCGATGCGCTGAAGGCGATGCTGGCGTTCGATGCCACAGCCGGCGGCGCCACGCCGCAGGAACCCGGTTCGGCGCTTCAGCTCGTCTGGCGCGCGGCGCAGGAGATGTGCGGCCTTCAGGGCGCGGCCGCCTTTCCCAAGGGGGGCCCGGGGGCGCTCGCGGAGGCGCTTCTGGCATCGGCGCAGGCAGCCGGGGCGGAGATTCGTACCGGCGCGCCAGCAAAGCGCATCCATGCCAACGGCGCCGTCGCGGCGGTTGAACTTGCGTCTGGCGAGACACTTGCCTGCCGCGCGGTCCTTTCGTCGCTGTCGCGGCGCAAGACCTTGCTCGATCTTGCCGGCGGCGTCTCGACCGGCTTTGCCGAAGCGGCGGCGCTTGCGCGCGCAAGGCCGCGCGTGGGCGCTGCCAAGGTGCTGCTTGCGCTCAGCGCCGCGCCGCCCTTCGCGGGCGTCAGCGTGCCGCTCGCGGGCCGCTTTGTGGTCTGCGATCAGCCTGGCGGTCTGGCTGCCGCCCACGCCTGCGCGCGGGCCGGCGAATTGCCCGAGGACCCGGCCATGGAGATGGTGCTTCCGTCCGCCGCCGATCCGGGCTTCGCGCCGCCGGGCCAGCATGTCCTGTCGGTGCTGGTAAGGCCCGTTCCGCTCGTGCCGGTGCAAGGCTGGCCGGCGCTGAAGCCCAAGCTTGTCGAACGCGTGATCCTTGCGCTCGAGCGGCATGCGGCCGGGCTCGCGCGGCACATCACGGCGGCGGAAGCGCTTACCCCTTCCGACATCGAATATGCCTATGGCGCGGACGATGAGCTGGGCGGCGCGGCAACCGCCGCCCGCATGCTCGCGCCCTGGGCTTCCCGTGTGAAATGCGCCATTGCCGGGCTCTATCTGTGCGGCGCCTCGGCCGAGCCCTTGGGGGCGATCTCGGGCCGGGCCGGGCGCATCGCGGCGGTCACGCTGGTCGCGGAGCAGGAACGATGATGGACGTCCGCGCTACGCCCTTTCATGCCCGCACGGCTGTCCTGAATCCGGGCAATGCCTGGACCAGCCGCAACGGCTTCACGCTCGCGACAGCCTATGGCGACAGAGATGCCGAAGCGCTGGCGGCGCGCACGACGGCGGCCATGGCCGACATATCGTGGCGCTGGCGCTTGCGCCTGGAGGGGGAGCGGGCGGGCGAATTTCTCTCGCGGCTGTGCACGAAGAATGTCGCCGCGCTGTCGCCTGGCGTGGCGCTCAAGGCGCTGTGGCTTTCCGATGGCGGCGGCGTGCGGGGCGCGGGTGCCGTGGCGCGGCTGGGCCCTGCAGCCTTCACGCTCTATGCATCGGCGCCCGATCGGGAATGGATCGGCAGCGCAGCCGCGCGCGTTGGCGTCGCCGTTCGCGACGTGTCGGATGAAGACGGCGGCATCGCGCTGATCGGCCCTTACGCCGCGCAAATCCTGAAGGCGGCCGGCCTTGATCCCGCGCTCGAGCCGCTGTCATTCCGCAGGATGTCCTGGCGCGGGCTGGACATCCTGCTCTCGCGTTTTGGCGAACATGGCGGCTACGAGCTGTGGTGTCAGGCCGAAGAGGCAACCGTCGTGTGGGACCGGATGATGCGCGCCGGTGTTCCGTTCGCGCTGCAACCGGCGGGGCTTGCGGCAATGGACGTGCTCGATCTCGAAAAAGGAATCGTCCGTCCGGTGCGCGACTACGAACCGGCGCGAACCGGATTTGCCGCCGGCCCCACGCCCGCCTCGCTCGGCCTCGAACGCCTCATCGATGCCGGCCATATGCCGTTCAACGGACGCGCGGCTTGGCTTGCCGCGCGCGAAAGGGAAACGCAGCGGCTCATCGGCCTTGCGCTCGAGAGCCAGGACGACTTGCCCAACGCCATTCTGCTCGCGGGCGGTCAAGCCGCGGGCCACACGCTGGCTTGCGGATTTTCTCCTGCGCTCCGGCGAACCGTTGCGCTCGCGCAGGTGCACGCCGGTTTCGCAGAACCCGGAACGGAATTCACGCTGGTCTCGCCCGCCGGTCCCGTTCCCGGGCGCGGCACCGAGTTGCCGTTTCTTCCGGACTCCGGTCAGATCCCGCCATGAAGCACGCCGGCCCCGACGCGCTCGATGCCCTTGAACGGCTGCTCGGGCAGCTGCGCAGGCGGAGCGGACTGAGCGAAAAATCGCGCGGCATATTTTATCGCGGCAGCCGCGCCTTTCTGCATTTTCACGAAGATGGCGCGCAGCTCTTTGCCGACGTGAGACTGGCCGGCGATTTCGTGCGGCTGCCCGCCTCGACATCCGCGCAACAGGCGATTCTTCTCAGGAAAATCGACGCCGTTCTCGGCAGGGGAAAACGTTAACGCGCGGGGCTTTTCGCGCCGACACCGCTTCTTTAGAATAAGCCGTCAATCCACCGGTTCCAGCATGAACAAGCCTGAAAGACCCTCCGGCTTTGCGCCGCCCGCGTTTGTCGCTGCCGCAAAGCGTGAATTCGATGCGCTCAGGAAATCGCGCCCCGATCTCCAGCATGTTGACGCGGTGGTGACCGATCTGAACGGCGTTCTGCGCGGCAAGCGCATGCCGGTCGCCGAAGCGGGCAAGCTGTTCGAATCCGGCATGCAGCTTCCGCATTCCGTCTATCTGATGGATGTGCATGGCGAGATGGCCAACCCGTTCGGCCGGGGCTTCGGCGACGGCGATCCCGACGGCACGGCCTGGCCCATTCCGGGCACGCTTTCGACCGTGTGGGACGAAGGCGCGCCACGCGCGCAGATGCTGATGACCCTGCGCGACAATGCCGGCGTGCCCGATCCGGCCGAACCGCGCGCGGCGCTGGAACGCACGCTGGAAAAATTCGGCGCGCTGAAACTGACGCCGGTCTGCGCGCTGGAGCTTGAATTCTATCTCATCGATCCCGAGCGCACGGTCGAAGGTCTGCCGCAGCCGCCGCTCGATCCGCGGTCGGGCGCGCGCGAAAGCATTGCATCCGTCTATGGCATCGACGATCTGGACCGCTACCGCGAATTTCTCGCCACGCTCGACAAGGCCGCCCGGGCGCAGGGCGTGCCGGTAAGCGCCGCCAGCAAGGAATATGCGCCCGGCCAGTTCGAGGCGAATCTCAGGCATCAGAATGACGCGCGCGCAGCCGCCGACCACGCGATTTTTCTCAAGCAGATCGTCAAGGCCGCCGCGCGCGCCTGCGGATTCGAAGCCACCTTCATGGCCAAGCCTTATGCCGACCGCGCGGGCACGGGCCTGCACATCCACCTGAGCCTTGTGGACGCGAACGGCCGGAATGTTTTCGATGACGGAAGCCAGGCGGGATCCGAAATGCTTCGCCATGCCATCGGCGGGCTGCAGGCGCTGATGGCGGAGTCGATGGCCCTGTTTGCGCCCTCGGTGAATTCCTATCGCCGGTTTCAGCCGGACATGTTTGCGCCCGTCAACCGCCGCTGGGGCGTGAACAATCGCTCGGCCGGGCTGCGCATTCCCGTCGGGCCCGGCGAAGCGCGCCGCGTGGAGCATCGCGTGGCGGGCGCCGACGCCAATCCCTATTTCGCGCTGGCGGCCGTTCTGGCCGGCGTGCATCATGGCGTGACGCACACGCTCGATCCCGGCGCGCCGGCGGAAGGAAACGTCTCGCGCGATCCCGATCTGTCGCTGCCGTTTGCGATTGAAGATGCGCTCGCGCGGCTCGAGCAGGCGAAGGTGCTGCCGCATTATCTCGGCGAGCAGACGCTGGCGCTCTATCGCGAGACAAAACGCATCGAAACACAGCGCTTCCGCCGCATCATCACCGCCGCGGAATACGCCTGGTATCTCTAGAAGCCGGAATTGGCGAGCCCGGATGGGATTGAACCATCGACCCTCTGATTAAAAGTCAGATGCTCTACCACTGAGCTACGGGCTCGAAAGCGGGCGGACCATAGGGACAGCACCCCACCAGGTCAACAAAGGCCCCGCGCAATGATCAGTTCCCTGCGGTCTCGCGGGCATAGGCTGCCGCGATGCCGGCCGCAACGGCCGCCGTCCGTCCGGCCGCGATTGCTGCGCGCAGGTCCGCCATCAGGTCCTGATAGTAGGTGAGGTTGTGCCAGGTCAGCAGCATGGCGGCGATGATTTCGCCCGCCTTGACCACATGGTGCAGATAGGCGCGCGAATAATGCGTGCAGGCGGGGCAGCGGCACCGGGCGTCGAGCGGCTCCGGGTCTTCGGCAAAGCGCGCGTTGCGCAGGTTGAGCGCGCCCTGTCGCGTGAAGGCCTGCCCGTTGCGGCCCGAGCGCGTGGGCAGCACGCAATCGAACATGTCGATGCCGCGCAGCACCGCGCCGGCAATGTCGTCGGGCTTGCCCACGCCCATCAGATAGCGCGGCCTGTCTTGCGGCATGTGCGGTGTTGTGGCCGCGAGCGTGTCGAACATCGCGTCCTGGCTTTCGCCCACCGCGAGCCCGCCCACCGCATAGCCGTCAAACCCGATCGCCAGCAGGTCTTCGGCCGAACGCCTGCGCAGATGCGCAAAGGTCCCACCCTGTACGATGCCGAAGCAGGCGCGTCCCGGCTGGCCGCCAAAGGCGGCTTTCGAACGCTTCGCCCAGCGCATGGACAGCGAAAGCGATTTTTCGATGTCGCCTTCCGCCGCGGGATAGGCCGGACATTCGTCCAGCACCATCTGGATGTCGGAACCGAGCAGCCGCTGAATTTCCATCGCACGCTCCGGCGAAAGGAAATGTTCGCTGCCGTCAATATGCGAGCGGAAGGTCACGCCCTCTTCGGTGATCTTGCGCAGGTCCGACAGCGACATCACCTGATAGCCGCCGCTGTCGGTCAGGATCGGCCGCTCCCAGTGCATGAACTTGTGCAGGCCGCCAAGCCTGGCCACGCGTTCTGCGCCGGGCCTGAGCATCAGGTGATAGGTGTTGCCCAGGATGATGTCGGCGCCGGTTTCGCGCACGCTTTCCGGCAGCATCGCCTTCACGCTGCCCGCCGTGCCGAGCGGCATGAAGGCAGGCGTGCGAATGTCGCCGCGCGGCGTGCGGATCACGCCGGTGCGCGCGGCGCCATCCGTCGCTCCGATGTCGAAGGCAAGGCTCATCGCGGCCGGAATAGCAGACAGGCGTCGCCATAGGAATAGAAGCGATAATCCTTCGCGATGGCTTCGGCATAGGCGCGCTTCATGGTTTCAAGCCCGCTGAAGGCGCAGACCAGCATGAAAAGGGTTGAGCGCGGCAGGTGAAAATTGGTCAGCAGCAGCTGCGCCGTCCGGAAGCGGTAACCGGGCGTGATGAAGATGTCCGTCTCGCCCTCGAAGGCGTGAATGCGGCCTGCGTCGTCCGCGGCACTTTCCAGCGTGCGCAGGGAGGTTGTGCCCACGGCCGCGATGCGCCCGCCTTTCGCGCGCGCCTCGTTGAGCCGCGCGGCCGTTTTCCCGTCAAGGCTTGCCCATTCGGAATGCATCCTGTGTCCGGTGGTGTCGCTTGCGCTGACCGGCAGGAATGTTCCTGCGCCCACGTGCAGCGTCACGGTCTCCCGTGTTACGCCCGCATCCGTCAGCCGCGCAAACAGCTCCGGCGTGAAGTGCAGCCCGGCGGTCGGCGCGGCGACCGAACCTTCGCGTTTTGCATAAGTCGTCTGATAATCGCTGCGGTCTTTCGCGTCGGGCCTGCGCTTGCCCGCAATGTAAGGCGGCAGCGGCATTTCCCCTTCGCGCGCGATGGCCTGATCCAGCGCCGCGCCGGAAAGCGCAAATTCCACGGCGATCTCGCCGCCGTCGCCGCGGCGCATCACGGTCGCCTGCAGGGTTTTTCCCAGATGCAGCCGGTCGCCTTCGCCCAGTTTCCGCGCCGGGCGCGCAAAGGCAAGAAAGCGGTCCGGCGCCACGCGCTTGTGCAGCATCACCTCGATTTTCGGGCCGTCTCCCGCAACGCCGGGCCTGGGCGCGCGCCGCCCGGCGAGCCTGGCCGGAATCACCCTGGTATCGTTCACCACCAGCGCATCGCCCGATTTCAGAAACGCGGGGAGATCCCGCACATGGGCATGCTCCAGGCTTCCGTCTGCATGGACGACCAGCATGCGCGCGCTGTCGCGCGGAGATGCGGGCCTCAGCGCAATCCGCTCGTCGGGCAGCTCGAAGTCGAAAAGGGAAACATCCATCGCGCAGGATACTAGCGCCGGCTCAGGCGCTGCCAACGCTCTCCAGCACGGCATCCACGATGCGATCCTGCGTGGCTTCGTCCAGATCGGGGTGCATGGGCAGGCTGATCACGTGCTTTGAGATTCGTTCGCTCACCGGTGTCTCCGCGCCCGGAAAATGGGCATAGCCCTTCTGTTTCGAAAGCGGCGTGGGATAATAGATGGCCGTCGGTATGCCCCTGGCTTTCAGGTCGGCCGCGAGCTTGTCGCGGTCGGGCACCTGGATCGTGTATTGCGCCCAGGTCGAGCCCGCCCCCTCGATCACGCGCGGCACGCGGATGCGGTTGGAGCGGCCGAGCTTTTCGTTGTAGCGCCGCGCCACGGCCTCGCGCATTTCGATTTCTTGCGGAAACACCTTGAGTTTTTCGATCAGGATCGCAGCCTGAATGGTATCGAGCCGCGAATTCACGCCGATGCGCACATTTTCATATTTGTCCGCGCCCTGGCCGTGAATGCGGATCGAGCGCAGCAATTCGGCCAGGCCGTCATCGTTGGTGAAGCTCGCCCCGCCATCGCCATAGCAGCCGAGCGGCTTGGCCGGAAAAAAGCTGGTGGCCGCCGCATCGCCCATCGCGCCCGCGCGCGTGCCGTTGTAGGGCGCGCCGAACCCTTGCGCGGCGTCGCACAGCATCAAGAGCTTTTCGCGGCGCACGATCGGCCCGATCTTTGCGTAATCGGCCGGCTGGCCGAACAGGTCCACAGGCATCACCACGCGCGGACGCAGCCTGCCTTCGCGCTTCACCATCGCGATGGCGGCTTCCAGGCTTGCGGGATCCATGTTGTAGGTGTCTTCCAGCACATCCACGAAGACCGGCGTCGCGCCCACCAGCGCCGCAACCTCGGCGCTTGCCGCAAACGTGAAAGCCGGCACGAACACGGCATCGCCCGGACCGATATTCCAGGCGCGCAGCACGATCATCAGCGCATCGGTGCCGTTTGCGCAGGCCACCACATGTTTCACGCCGGTGAATTCCGCAAGGCGCTTCTCGAATTCGCCGACCTGCGGGCCCATGATCCATTGCCCGCTTTCGACCGCGGCGGCAATCGCCCTGTTCAGGCTTTCGCCAAGGCGGCGGCGCTGGGCTTGCAGGTCGATGAAGGCGATGGGTGAACTCACGCGGTGCTCCGACGTTGCAGGGATGTTGGCGTTCTAGTGGGAGCCCCCGCGCGCGGCAACCGCGCCTGCGACAACTAATGTTTCCGAATGCGTCAGCAAATTAACGATTTGCAGCGACGCGCATGCGCACAATCCTGTCGGGAACGCCGGAGATCGCGCCATTGTTGTGCTCGCCGCCTTTCTTGATGGCGTCCACATGCTCCATGCCGTCCACGATCTCGCCCCACACCGTGTATTGCCGGTCAAGCCAGGGCGCGTCCGCAAAGCAGATGAAGAACTGGCTGTTGGCGCTGTCCGGGTCGGATGTCCGCGCCATCGAAACGGTGCCGCGCCTGTGCCTTGCGTCCGAAAATTCCGCCTGCAGGTCGGGAAGCTCGGAACCGCCGGTTCCCGTTCCCGTCGGATCGCCCGTCTGCGCCATGAAGCCGGGGATCACGCGGTGGAACGGCACGCCGTCGTAAAATCCCGCGCGCGCCAGTTCCTTGATGCGCGCCACATGGTTGGGCGCAAGATCGGGCCTGAGCGCAATCGTGACCGGCCCGTCCTTCAGCTCCATCACAATCGTGTTTTCGGGATCGCGCGCCATCAGTGTTTCTTTCGCTTTTCGTTGCAGCGCTTCACCAGGCGCTCGGCGATATAGGGCGTGGTGAAGGGCGAAACATTGCCGCCCAGAAGGCCGATCTCCTTCACCAGCCGCGACGCAATCGCCTGGTGGCGCGGATCGGCCATCAGGAACACCGTCTCGATGTCCGGGTTCAGGCGCTGGTTCATCGCCACCATCTGGAATTCATATTCGAAGTCGGACACCGCGCGCAGCCCGCGCACGATCATCTGCGCGCCGACCTTCTCGGCGAAATGCATCAGAAGCGAATCGAAAGTCTGCACGTCGATGGCCGCGCGCCCGTCGCCGGCCATGGGCGCGGTTTCATGGCGCACCATTTCCACACGTTCCTCCAGCGTGAAGAGCGGCGATTTCGACGGATTGGTCGAGACGCCGATCACAAGCCTGTCCACCAGCTTCACGGCGCGCGCAATGATGTCGAGATGCCCGTGCGTGAGCGGGTCAAAGGTGCCGGGATAAAGCCCGACGCGCGTTTTTGCCATGTGCCCCTCTTCAGCCTTCCCCGGTCTCTTCTTCCACGCGCTCCACGGCCACCACGCGCTCGCCCTGTTCCACGCGGAAGATGGTGACGCCCCCGGAGGCGCGGCGCTGAATGCTCACGCTCGCGGCCGGCACGCGGATGGTCTGCCCGGAATCGCTGATCAGCACCAGGTGATCGGAATCCTCCACCGGAAAGGCGGCAATGATGGCGCTGTTTTTCCTGCCCATGTCCATCGCCACGATGCCCGATCCGCCGCGGCCGGTGAGGCGATATTCGTAGGAGCTCGTGCGCTTGCCGAAGCCCTGCTCGGAGACCGCCAGCACGAACTGCTCCTTCGCGCCAAGTTCGGCATAGCGCTCGGGCGAAAGGGTTGCTTCCTCCGTGGTCTCCTCGGCGTCGTCGGCCACTTCGTCCTGCGCCTCGCCTTCAAGGCCGGAGGCTCTTCGCGCCGCGCTCGCCTGCTTCAGATAGGCGCGCGCCTCGGCGGTTGTGGCGTCGGTGTGGCCGAGCAGCGAAAGGCTCACGACTTCGTCGCCCGCCGCCAGCTTGATGCCGCGCACGCCCGTGGAATCGCGGCCCTTGAACACGCGCACGTCCGTCACCGCGAAGCGGATGCATTTGCCGGCCCGCGTGGTCAGAAACACGTCGTCCTTCTCGGTGCAGATCTGCACGCCCACGATTCCGTCGCCGGGCGAAAGCTTCATGGCGATCTTGCCGTTGCGGTTGATGTTCACGAAATCGGAAAGCTCGTTGCGCCGCACATCGCCCGACTTGGTGGCGAATACCACGTGCAGCTTTTCCCACTGCGATTCGTCTTCCGGCAGCGGCAGAATCGTGGTGATGCGCTCGCCTTCCGACAGCGGCAGAAGGTTCACCATCGCCTTGCCCTTTCCGGCGATGCGCGATTCCGGCAGCTTCCACACCTTCAGCTTGTAGGCCATGCCGGTGGAGGAAAAGAACACCAGCGGGGCATGCGTGTTGGCCACGAAGATGGAGGTGACGAAATCTTCCTCGCGCGTCACCATGCCGATGCGGCCTTTTCCGCCGCGGCCCTGCACGCGGTATTCGTCCAGCGGCACGCGCTTGATGTAGCCGGCATGCGTCACGGTAATCGCCATGTCCTCGCGCTCGATCAGCGCTTCGTCCTCGATCTCGACCTCGGCATCCACAAGCTCGGTCAGGCGCGGCGTGGCGAATTCACTCCTGATTTCCGCCAGTTCCTTTTTCACGATCGACAGCACCCGCCCCCGCGAGCGCAGGATGTCCAGATAATCGGCGATCGCCTCCGCCAGCTTTTTCACCTCGTCGGCCAGCTCGTCGCGGCCAAGCGCGGTCAGCCGCGCCAGCCGGATTTCCAGAATGGCCTTGGCCTGTTCTTCCGAAAGCCTGATGGTGCCGTCGTCTTCCATCCTGTGGCGCGGATCGGCGATCAGCGCCACCAGCGGCGCCACGTCCTTTGCGGGCCAGGCGCGCGCCATCAGCTGTTCCTTGGCGGCGGCGGTGTCCGGCGCCTTGCGGATCAGCTGGATCACCGCATCGATGTTGGCCACCGCAACGGCAAGGCCGACAAGCACATGGCCGCGCTCGCGCGCCTTGCCGAGCTCGAAGCGCGTGCGCCGGGTCACGACGTCTTCGCGGAAGGTGACGAATGTGGCGATCAGCTCTTTCAGATTCATCTGCTGCGGGCGGCCGCCGTTGATGGCCAGCATGTTCACGCCGAACGTCGTCTGCAGCTCGGAAAACCGGTAAAGCTGGTTGAGCACCACTTCGGACGAGGCGTCCCGCTTCAGTTCGATCACCACGCGCATGCCGTGGCGGTCGCTTTCGTCGCGCACGTCGGAAATGCCCTCGATGCGCTTGTCGCGCACCATCTCGCCGATCTTTTCCTGGAGCTTGGCCTTGTTCACCTGATAGGGAAGCTCGGTCACGATGATGGCTTCGCGGTCCTTGCGGATTTCCTCCACATGGCAGCGCGCGCGCATCAGGATGCTGCCGCGCCCGCGGGCCAGCGCGCCGCGCGCCGCCTGCTTGCCGATGATGATGCCGCGGGTGGGAAAATCCGGTCCCGGCACGATCTCGGTCAGCCGCTCCAGGTTGATCGACGGGTCTTCGATGTAGGCCAGGCACGCGTCGATCACTTCGCCCAGATTGTGCGGCGGCACATTGGTCGCCATGCCGACGGCGATGCCGCTTGCGCCATTGACCAGGAGATTGGGGAAACGGGCCGGCAGAACGACAGGTTCCCGCTCGCTGCCGTCATAATTGTCCTGGAAGTCAACCGTGTCCTTGTCGATATCTTCGGTCAGCGCGTGCGCGATCTTGGACCGCCGCACTTCGGTGTAGCGCATGGCCGCCGGTTCATCGCCGTCCACCGAGCCGAAATTGCCCTGGCCGTCCACCAGCGGGGCGCGCATGGAAAAATCCTGCGCCATGCGCACCAGCGCGTCATAAACCGCCTGGTCGCCATGGGGGTGATATTTGCCGATCACGTCGCCTACGATGCGGGCGGATTTGCGATAAGGCTTGTTCCAGTCGTTGCCGTTTTCGTGCATCGAATAAAGGATGCGCCGGTGCACGGGCTTCAGCCCGTCGCGCGCGTCGGGCAGCGCGCGCGAGACGATCACGCTCATCGCATAGTCGAGATAGGAGCGTTTGAGCTCCTCCTCGATGGCGATCGGATTGATGTTTCCGCCGCCCGGCGGCGGGGTCATTTCGGCAGGCTTGTCGCTCAAAAACGGTCCTCGGAAAGGGGCGGGACAGGGTCCCGAAAAGGTCTCAGAAACCTAGCATTTCCGGCGCCGATTCGGCCAGAAAAACAATGGCTTTCGGGCCCTGCGCCTCATTGCGCGGATGCCGCGGAATGTGCACGGATATTGTTCCATTCCACCATCACACGGTTCATATCGTAGGCATACATGAGCTTCTCGATGCCGGCCTTGTCTTCATCCCGGAAGCCGAAAACGATGCCGACCAGTTTGCCGGTCGCCGCGTCCACCACGGGGCCGCCGGAAAAGCCCGGTCCGGCGTTGCCTTCGAAAATGAAGGCGTGCTGCACGGGGCATTTGGGACAGCGCGCCACTACCTCTTGATCCAGCCATTTCACCACGCCCTGCGCCACGCGCAGGGAGCCATCCACCCCCTGTCCATAGGCCAGCACCTTTTCGTGCACGAAGGGCGGGGCCGACGCCGGGACATCTGTCCTGTCGGTGCGGAAATACAGAAGGTCGTAATCCGCGGACCGGCCGATGATCTTTTTCTTGTCCACCAGATTGTCGTTGTGCGCGTTGGTCACCGCCACGTTCGGGGCGATCGTCATGGCCGCGCCGTGGCCTTCCAGGATCAGGTACGCCGAACCGGACAGGGGGATATAGGCGGATTCGATAACGGGATCCGTGAAATGATCCGCCGGTTCACCGGCAGACTGTGTGCATGCCGAAAGCCCAAGCGCCAGAACCAACAGCCAATATTTTTGCATCGCCAGTCCCAGATTGCATTCTCGAACCGTGTTCTATTTGCCGGTTCTTGGAGATTAAACAGGTTTAATGAACAGAAATCCCGTACATCCCTATACAGTCACATCAAATACAGAGACGCGCAGAAAACCGCCAAGTAATGCAAGATTCTCTATTGCTCAAAGCGGACGAGCTGGAGCGCCGCTCGATTTTTCTGGGCGGCCCGCGGAAGAGATTCATAGCAGCTGGCCGGTGCCAGCTGGAAATACTCCTCGCCCATGGTCTCACCCCTGACGACTTCGTGCTCGACGTGGGCTGCGGGGCGCTGCGCGGCGGGTGGTGGGTCATCAATTTTCTCCGGCCTGGTCGCTATTTCGGGATTGAGCCCAATCGGACCATGCTGGATGCGGGCAAGGAGGTCATGCTTGGCGAAGAGCTTCTGGCGGAGAAAAAGCCGAATTTTTCAAACAATGACAATTTCGATTTTTCGGTCTTCGGCCAGAAGTTCGATTTCGTTATCGGCCGGTCCATCTGGACGCATGCGTCAAAGAGCCAGATCCAGGACATGCTGCAATCCTTCAAGCAGTGTTCGAACACGTCCGGCTGTTTTCTCACGTCGATCCTGGAACCGCGGTTGCCAATCATTCCCGAGTATAAGGGCTCGGGCTGGATCGGCCGGTCGCACAAATCGGACGTGGCAGGCATCGCACATTACCGTTTTCGCACCTTACGGAAATTCGCGCAAATGGCGGGGTTGAACGCTGAAAGGCTTGGCATCGTCGAAGGACAGCGCTGGATAAAAATAACGCACGGCCCCTAGACAGTCAGAACGGAATTTCGTCTTCCATCTCATCGCGGGAGAAACTGGCCGGCGCGTCGCTCGTGCCGGTCCTCGGCAGCGCGCGTTCGCCGCCTTCGCCCCCGCTGCCGCGCGAATCCAGCAGGACAAGCTCGCCGCGGAAACGGTTCAGGACCACTTCGGTGGTATACCGCTCTTGCCCGTCCTTGTCGGTGTATTTGCGGGTGGCAAGCTGGCCCTCCAGATAAACCTTCGAGCCCTTCTTCAGGTATTTCTCCGCCACGTCGGCAAGGTTCGGATTGAAGATCACCACACGGTGCCATTCCGTCTTTTCCTTGCGCTCGCCGGACGCCTTGTCCTTCCATGATTCGCTGGTGGCGACCGAAAGATTCACGACCGGATCGCCGCTGGTCATGCGCCGCACCTCTGGGTCGCGGCCCAGGTTGCCCACCAGAATCACCTTGTTCACGCTGCCAGCCATTCCCATATCTCCTTCTTCGGTGAGCTCCCGTCACGTTAGCCCCCACACCACGCCCGCGCCACGAATCGAATCTGAAAGGCTTGTGGACAGGCGGGGCCGAGTCATGACATAGCATTGTTCGTGCTTTGTTCCAAGGGGTGGTGGGCGTGCCGCTTGCCCCTGTGACAGGGGGCGGACAAGCTAGGCGTTTGCCATTTTCGGAAAGTCCATGCTCAAGAACATCTCCATTCGCGGCGCGCGCGAGCACAACCTGAAGAACATCGACGTCGAAATCCCGCGCGACAGGCTCACGGTGATGACCGGGCTTTCGGGCTCGGGCAAATCCAGCCTTGCCTTCGACACGATCTATGCGGAAGGCCAGCGGCGCTATGTGGAGTCGCTGTCGGCCTATGCGCGCCAGTTCCTGGAGATGATGCAGAAGCCGGATGTGGACCACATCGAAGGGCTTTCGCCGGCCATTTCCATCGAACAGAAAACCACCTCGCGCAATCCGCGCTCCACGGTGGGCACCGTCACGGAAATCTACGATTACCTGCGCCTGCTGTTCGCGCGCGTGGGCGTGCCCTATTCGCCGGCAACGGGCCTTCCCATCGAAAGCCAGACGGTCAGCCAGATGGCCGACCGGGTTCTTGCGCTGCCCGAAGGCACGCGGCTGTTCCTGCTGGCGCCCATCGTGCGCGGCCGCAAGGGCGAATACCGCAAGGAGATGGCCGAGCTTCAGAAAAAAGGTTTCCAGCGCATCAAGGTGGACGGGAAATTCTACGAGCTGGGGCAGGTGCCCGCGCTCGACAAGAAGCTCAAACACGATCTGGAGGTGGTGGTGGACCGGATCGTGGTGAAGAAAGACATCGGCAACCGGCTCCCCGATTCCATCGAAACCGCGCTCAATCTGGCCGACGGACTGGTGATTGCGGAATTCGCGGACGAAAAGGACAAGAATGGCGAGGCGAAGCGGCTTCTGATGTCGTCGAAATTCGCCTGCCCGGTGTCGGGCTTCACCATTCCGGAAATCGAGCCGCGGCTGTTCTCGTTCAACAATCCGCATGGGGCCTGCCCTGCCTGCGACGGGCTCGGCACCATGCTCTATTTCGATCCGGCGCTGGTCGTGCCGGACGAAAGCCTGACCCTGCGCAAGGGCGCCATTGCGCCGTGGTCGAAATCCTCCTCGCCCTACTACCTGCAGACGCTGGAAGCGCTGGCGAAGCATTACAAATTCTCGCTCAACGATCCGTGGGAAGACCTGCCGAAGAAGGTGAAGGACATCATCCTCTATGGGTCGGGCGACGAGGAAATCCGGTTCATTTATGACGACGGCCTGCGCCGCTACGAGACGAAGAAAACCTTCGAAGGCGTCATCCCGAACATGGAGCGGCGCTACAAGGAAACCGACTCCTCCTGGATTCGCGAGGAATTCGAACGCTATCAGGACACAAGCCCCTGCGAGGCCTGCCAGGGCTATCGCCTGAAGCCGGAAGCGCTGGCGGTGAAGATCGCGGGCCTGCATATCGGCCAGGTGTGCGAGCAGTCCATCCGCGATGCCGATGCCTGGTTTCGCGACGTGGACAGGAAGCTGAACCGGCAGCAGAACGAAATCGCCGCGCGTATCCTGAAGGAAATCCGCGCGCGCCTGAAATTCCTGAACAATGTGGGGCTGGATTATCTCACGCTGGCGCGGTCGTCGGGCACATTGTCCGGCGGCGAAAGCCAGCGCATCCGCCTTGCATCGCAGATCGGATCCGGCCTCACCGGCGTGCTGTATGTGCTGGATGAGCCGAGCATCGGCCTGCACCAGCGCGACAACGCCAAGCTGCTCGAATCCCTCAAGGGCCTGCGCGACATGGGCAACACGGTGGTCGTCGTCGAGCATGACGAAGAAGCCATCCGCACCGCCGACCATGTGATCGACATGGGGCCGGGCGCGGGCATTCACGGCGGCCATATCGTGGCCGAAGGCCCGCCCGAAGCGATCATGGCCAATCCGAAAAGCCTCACCGGCAAATATCTCGTGGGGCTGGAACAGATCGCCATACCGGCCGCCCGCCGCAAGGCCGTTCACAACCGCTGGGTGAAGGTCGTCGGCGCCAAGGGCAACAACCTGAAGAATGTCACGGCCGAAATTCCGCTCGGCACCTTCACCTGCATCACGGGCGTCTCGGGCGGGGGCAAGTCCACGCTCATCATCGAAACGCTCTACAAGGCGGCCGCGCGCAAGCTCTTGCAGGCGCGCGAGCATCCGGCGGCGCACGACAGGATCGAGGGCCTGGAATTCCTCGACAAGGTGATCGACATCGATCAGTCGCCGATCGGCCGCACGCCGCGTTCCAATCCCGCAACCTATACCGGCGCCTTCACCCCCATCCGCGACTGGTTTGCCGAATTGCCGGAATCGAAAGCGCGCGGCTATCAGCCGGGCCGGTTCTCGTTCAACGTGAAGGGCGGCCGCTGCGAAGCCTGCCAGGGCGACGGCGTCATCAAGATCGAGATGCACTTCCTGCCCGATGTCTATGTGCAGTGCGATGTCTGCAAGGGCAAGCGCTACAACCGCGAAACGCTGGAGGTGAAATACCGCGATTATTCCATCGCCGACGTCCTGGACATGACGGTGGAAGCCGGCGCCGAGCTGTTCAAGGCCGTGCCTTCCATCCGCGAAAAGCTCGACACGCTGGCGCGCGTGGGGCTCGATTACATCAAGATCGGCCAGCAGGCGACCACGCTGTCCGGCGGCGAAGCCCAGCGCGTGAAGCTGTCGAAGGAGCTGTCGCGCCGCGCCACCGGCCGCACGCTCTACATTCTGGACGAGCCCACGACCGGCCTGCATTTCCACGATGTGAAGAAGCTGCTGGAGGTGCTGCACGAGCTGGTGGACAACGGCAACACGGTGGTCGTGATCGAGCACAATCTGGAAGTCATCAAGACGGCCGACTGGATCATCGACCTGGGGCCCGAAGGCGGCGATGGCGGCGGCGAGATCGTGGCCGCCGGCACGCCGGAAGATGTGGCGAAAGCCGCGCGCTCCTACACCGGGCAATATCTCAAGCCGCTGCTCAAGGGCCGCGGCAGCCCGAAGGCGGCTGCCCGCATGAAGGCGGCGGAGTGAATTGGTTTAGCCAGCGGCAAGTGATATATTTGACCCATGAACAAGACGCTCACCGAAGTCCTCGATCGCGCCAAATCGTGGCCGGAAGATGCCCAGGGCGAGCTTGAGCGAATTGCACTCGAAATCGAGGCGGAGCTCGGTCAGAGTCTTTATCATGCGACTCCCGAAGAACTTGCCGGCATCGAACGCGGTGTGAAGGCCGCGGAAAAAGGCCAGTTTGCAAGCGACGCAGAAGTCGGAGCGGTTTTGGCAAAATACCGCCGTTCATGAAGCTGATCTTTACGTCGCCGGCGCTTGCCGAGCTCGATGAGATTTTTGCGTACACGGAAGAACATCACCCGGCATCGCTGAAGGCGCTTTGGAAGCGGATTGACACGGTTTCAAGTCAAATCATGGCCTTTCCGCATAGCGGGCGACCGGTCGACAATGCGCCTGGCGTCCGCATGATGCCCCTTATCCGTTTTCCGTTCCGGATTTTCTATCGTATTGCCGGCGGGCGTATCGAAGTCCTCCATATCCGTCACACGTCTCGCCAGTCCCCGTTTTGAGTATGGAAAAGGAACGTTCAAGAATCTTCGGCCTCGATCTGGATGCGCAGACGCGCTGCGCCCATTGGCATTCGGCGCTGGATATCGTCGCGATCAGGATGAAATGCTGCGGCGTCTTTTACGCCTGCAAGGATTGTCATGAGGCGCTGGCGGATCATCCAATCCAGACCTGGCCGCGCGGCGAATGGAACGAAAAGGCCGTCCTCTGCGGCGCCTGCGGCACGGAATTGACGATCAACCAGTATCTGGACAGCGATAACCGCTGCCCCGCCTGCGGCGCAGGCTTCAATCCCGGCTGCCGCGGCCACCATCATTTCTATTTCGAAAGCGCGTAAGCCCTTCAGGCCGGCGCGGCCTGCATCGGCGGCGGCTCCGCCGGTGGCGTAGGCCCGGTGCGCGCTTCCGGCGCGCCGGGCGGCACGAGCGCGCGATAGGCATGCGCCGCGGCGCCGGCCAAAAGGCCGATCACCAGCACCCGGAACAGGAATCCGACGGCCACCAGCACGTAGAAATAAGGGCCGGTTTCCCGAAGAAGCGCGTGCATCATGATGCTCATATGGGCCATCACCTGCGGGAACGGATTTTGGCCTTCGCCGGCCTGAATGGCCGGAAGCGTGTGCGCCAGATGCGACAGCGCCGGAAAGGCGGAGGCAAGGAATATGGCGGCAAGGATCATCTCGGCGATCAGCACCGGGATGAAAATCGCCAGCGCAATCACAAACAGCCGGCCCACATTTCCCTTGCTCAATTCCACCGTGCGCTCGATTCCGATGCGCTGTTCCGCCACCACCACCGCGCCCAGCAGGAAGAACAGCCGCAGCGCGAAATAGAACACCGTCACCACAATCGCCGCCACCAGCACCGCAATGGCAAGGCCCATGACGAGCTTGTTCGACGAAGCGGCCAGCGCCGCAATCGCAATCAGGATTCCACCGATCACGGCGATCACGATGATTGCGATGATGAAAAAGATCGCCGCCAGGATCCATGCGCCCAGCATCCGCCACACCGGCTTGCCGAGCGAGAGATAGGCCAGGGCCGGCCCGGTCTTGATCCCCAGCGCCCGCTCCAGCACGCCCACCTGGATGATGGCGGCGGCGATCCACGGCAGAAAGCGTACGCCGAGCATGTACCACGGCGCGAAGGGATTGGGGTTCCCGCCAAACGGGGAAAACATCAGATCCAGGAAATCGGTTCCGAGCGCGGCCGGCACGCCGAAAATGAATCCGTAAAGCAGAAGATAGGGCAGCCACACCACGCCCAGGACGGTCAGGAATCTCCCGAAGGCAAAACCATAGGCCGCCTCGATGGTGGCCATCACCGGCACCTTGTTCATGTCCGCATTCCCCCTTCAGCCTGCCATCGGGCCGCCCCCCGCGGCCGGCACCAGCGCGCGATAGGCAAACGCCGACGCGCCCAGCGTCAGACCCGTCATGAACGGCGACAGCAGGAAGCTCACGCCGTAAAGCAGCGGCAGATGCCTGCCCATCTCCTGCATCCGGCCTGCCTGCTCGGTCAGCGAGGCCGCGGGATTGAGGCCCGAAAAGAAGTAATCCGGGCCCATGATCGCCAACTCCGCGCCGAACACGACCAGCAGCACGGGCAAAAGCGTTGCCGCCCAGATCAGGATGATACGCCAGAAATTGCCCCGGGAAAGCTCCCACCCGCGGGTCACGCTCATGCGCCCTTCCGCCACCACGACCGGCGGCAGAAGAAAAACAAGCCGCACCGCCACGAACAGAAGCGCGCACAGCCCCGCCAGCAGAAACAGCAGAAGGCCCAGCGCAAGCCCCGCCGTTGCCGGCGTCTTCTCCATGCCCTTGATGGCCGCAAAGCCGCCGAATGTCGTCAGGAAAATCACCAGATAGAAGATGCCGACGATGAAAATCACCGCCAGCAGCGCGCCGAACATGCGCCACACCGGCGAGCCGAGTTCGAAATGCGCCACCGCCGCCGCGTTGCGCAGGCCCAGCGCCTGCCGCGTGACCGCGACATACATCATCGAGTAGAGCAGAAGGCCGATGATGCTGTAGCCGATGACGAGGAGTCCCGCCTGTCCCGCCATCGCCGCGTCGTCCTGGGCAATGGCGGCGGAGAAGGTTTCCACATAGCGGTTCGTCACGAAAAAGCCCATCGCGGTGACAAGCACCATGGGAATCCAGACAAGGCCGATGATCGTCCCCAGATGGCCGAAGGTGAAGCCATAGGCGTAGCGGATCGTCTGCAATACGGGAATCTTGCTCATCGGCCCTGCACCGGATTCATGCCGTGGCGTGCGCCGGCGCCGCCGGCGCCTGGCCCGCGCCGGTGACGCCGCGATAGGCCGCGGCGATCGCGCCATTCGTGAGCCCGCTCATGATGATGATCTGCAACAGCTGGATCACGATCAGATACGGCGCATAGGCGACGAAGATCTGCACCATGCCGTTCAACAGCGCCATGGGATCGGCGTTCTCGCCCTGATTTGCCAGAACAAGGCCCATCATGGCATTGCCGTAAATCGCCTGCATCAGCACCGAAGCCGCCATGCTCACGGGAATGGCGACCGCAAGCCACACGACGAAAATCCGCCAGAAATTGCCCTTGCCCAATTCCCACGAACGGCCGATGCCGATCCGGCCCTCGGCCACCACCACTGCGGGAAGAAAGAAGCTCAGCCGCACCACGAAATAGATCGTCCACACGCAGGCCGCGATGATCAGGATGGCCGCGAGAAATCCCAGCGCGCCGTTGTTGCCGTTCGAGGCGGCGGCAATGATCGCGGCGATCACGCCCACCTCCACCGCAACCACCACGAACACCAGAAGGCCGACAAGAATGGTTGCGCCGATCAGCCGCCACACGGGCGCTGCCAGCGAGAAATACGCAAAGACCGGCCCCTCGGCCAAACCCAGCGCGCGGCGCATGATGCCCACCACCACCATGGCATTGGCCACGACATAGGCCACGATGATGAGCGGCGCCACCGCGATCAGGCCTGCGATGGCCGCGGGGCTTGGGCCGCCGGGCGCCGCAAGGCCCGGCACCATGAGCAGGACAAGGCCTGCCCCGATCGCAATCACCAGCGCAAACGGAAACCATGCGATGCCGATGACCGTCAGGATGTTCCTGAACGCAAACGAATAAGCGCTGGAAATGGTATGCTCGACTGGAATCTTGGCCATGTCGTCCCCCCGGCAAGACGCGAAGGCACAGTCTAGAGAGCGCTTTCGTGCGGCACAATCGGGCTCCCGTGACAGCGCCGGACCGCCTCGCTAAGGTCGCGCAAACGCCATCGCGGGGGTGAAAATGCCGATCAGGGACTATGCGGATTATGACGGGCTCGGCCTGGCCCAGCTTGTCGCGAAAAAGCAGGTCAAACCCATCGAGCTGGTGGACGAGGCGATTGCGCGCTCCGAAGCGTTGCACCCCCGACTCAATTTCGTCGTGTTCCGGGATTACGAGCGCGCGCGCGAGGCGGCGAAGGCGAAGCTGCCGAAGGGGCCGTTCGCCGGCGTGCCGTTCTATCTCAAGGACATTTTCGCCGATGCGCGCGGCATGCCCACGCGCCAGGCCGCGCGCTTCATTCCGCCCATCCCGTTCGATCACGATTGCGTCCTGACGGCGCGGTTTCGCGCCGCCGGGCTGATTTTTCTCGGCAAGACCAATGTGCCGGAATTCGGGCTGGTTCCCACCACCGAATCCAAGCTGTACGGGCCGGCGCACAATCCCTGGAACCTCGATCATTCGACAGGCGGATCCTCCGGCGGGTCGGCCGCCGCGGTGGCGGCGGGAATTGTGCCGCTGGCCCACGCCAATGACGGCGGCGGCTCGATCCGCATCCCGGCATCCTGTTGCGGACTTGTCGGGCTCAAGCCCACCCGCGGGCGCATCACTTTCGCGCCCGACTTCCCCGACATCATCGACGGCCTTGCGAACGATCTTGTTGTTTCGCGCAGCGTGCGCGATACGGCGGCTGCGCTCGACGTGACGAAGGGCAATATTTCCGGCGACCCTTACTGGTCGCCGCCGGCGCCCGGTTCCTATCTGGAATCCATCCGGCGCAAGCCGAAAACGCTGCGCATCGCCTTTTCCATCATCAAGCTGGACGGGCGCGAGCTCCATCCCGATTGCGAAGCCGCCGTCAAGAACGCAGCCAGGCTTTGCCGCGCGCTGGGACATGAGGTTGAGGAAGCCTCGCCCCATCTCGACCAGCAGGTGCTGTTGCCGGCATTCATGGCGTTATGGGGCGGAAATCTCGCCGCAGGCATCGATTTCATCGCGCGGCTCACGGGCCAAAAGCCTACGCCCGACAAATTCGAAGGCCTCACCTGGGGGATTTACGAAGCCGGCAAGAAGGTCACGGCGAGCGAGTATCTCCAGGCCAAGAGCGCGCTTCAGATGGCGGGGCGCGAAACCGCGCGCTTTCATGAAAAATACGACGCCTGGATCACGGCCACGCTGGGCGCGCCGCCGGTGAAGCTCGGCACATTCGACATGGAAGAGCGCGATCCCGCAAAATCCTTCGCGCCCATCATCGACTATGTTCCGTTCACGGCCATGCAGAATGCGACGGGCCAGCCGGCCATCAACCTTCCGCTTCACTGGAACAGGGACGGTCTGCCGATCGGCGTGCAGTTCGTGGGCCGCTATGGCGACGAGGAAACCCTGCTCAGGCTGGCGGCACAGCTTGAAAAGGCGGCACCCTGGTACGGCCGCTATGCGAAGATAAAGGTGCAGTGATGGCTTTCGACTATGCGAGCTACGATGCGCTGGGGCTCGCCCATCTGGTTCGCCGCAGGCAGATCAGCCCGCTTGAGCTTCTGGAAGAGGCCATCGCGCGCATCGAACGGCACAACCCGAAGCTCAATGCGGTCGTTTACAAGGCCTATGACGAGGCAAGGAAGACCGCCCTGTCGAAACTGCCCGAAGGCCCGTTCAAGGGCGTGCCGTTCCTCATCAAGGACATTTCCATGCCGGTGAAGGGCTGGCCGATGACGAACGGCTCGGCCTATCTCAGGAATTATGTGTCGCCGGAAGACGGTGAGCTCACGCGGCGCTATCGCGCGAGCGGCGTGGTGCTTGTGGGCAAGACCAACACGCCGGAATTCGGCATTCCGGGCACGACCGAAGGCCGGCATCTGGGCATCTGCCGCAACCCGTGGAATCCCGATCATTCCTCCGGCGGATCCTCCGGCGGCGCGGCGGCCGCGGTGGCGAGCGGCATGGTGCCGATGGCGCACGGCTCCGATGGCCTTGGCTCCATCCGCATTCCCTCCGCGCAATGCGGGTTGGTGGGCCTGAAGCCCACGCAATACCGAAATCCCGGCGGGCCCGACGATCGCGGCCGCGCGCATGGCTTCATTCTGGATCATGTGCTCACCCGCACGGTGCGCGACAGCGCGGCCATGCTCGATTGCACCGGCTATCCGGAAGACGATGCGCCCTATGCGCCGCTTGCCAAGGCGCGGCCCTATCTCGAGGAGATCGAAACGCCGCCCGGCAGGCTTCGCATTGCCATCTCGACGGAAAATCCGCTCAACTACACCCTGCATCCGGACGTGCAGGCCACCTTCGATGCCACGGCGAAGCTTCTGGAAAATCTCGGCCATCATGTGTTCCCGATGAAGCCGTTCGGCATCGACTGGCGGGCGCTTTATCGCGCGCAGGCCTGCGTGTCGGGCGCCATGATGGCGGCCTCGATGAGCGACTGGGCCGCCGTGCTGGGCCGCGAACCGGCGGAAGACGATCTGGAACCGCTGGCCTGGGCAAGCTATCGCGCGAGCAAGGCCCTGACCGGCGAACAGGTGGGCTGGGGGCTTCAGACGCTGCGGCTTCTCACGCGCAAAATTCTCGCGCACTGGCGCGAATTCGACGTGCTCCTGTCGCCCGTCACCATCACGCCTGCGCCGGAAATCGGGTTCCTGGATCCGATCAATCTGGATTCGAAGGAATTCAACCGCCGTCAGGGCCGCGTCTTCGGCTTCACGCCCACGTTCAACATGACGGGCCAGCCTTCGATGTCGCTGCCGCTTGGCCAGTCGAAAACGGGGCTTCCCATCGGCATGATGTTCACTGGCCGCTACGGCGATGAGGCGACACTCTTCCGCCTCGCCGCGCAGCTCGAACAGGTGCAACCCTGGATCGGCCGCAAGCCCAAGCTGTGGAACTAGGCGTGGAACTAGCCGCGCTTTGAACCCGGCTTGTCGAATTCCGTATCCACCGATATTTCGATCGGCGCGGTGAAGAACGGGCCCAGCGAATAATCCTGCGGATCGATCAAGGTTTCGGCGTGGATGCCGATGACATGGCCCATCACCGGCCCGCCGGCGAAGCCGGGCCCGGCGCCGATCAGCGTCACGCGGAATGTGACAGGCCTTGTCACGCCCTTCAGCGTGAAATTGCCGTCCACCGTGCCATGCATCGCATCGGTCTTGTGAAAGGCGGTCGAAACGAAGGTCGCTTCCGGAAACCGCGCAGACTTCAGATATCCGTTGCCCGAAAGCAGCCGGGCGAATCCTTTGACCGGCGTGGCAATGGATGCCGTCTCCACCGCCGCCGTCAGATGGCATTTTGCGGGGTCATCCGGATTCCACTGCAGCGTCGCCTGCGATTTTCCGAAGCGGAACACGCTTATGGAAAATCCCATGTGCGAAACCCGCGCCAGAACCGCGGTGTGGTTGGGATCAAGGCGATAGACGCCCGCATCGGCCTTGCGATAGTCGGGCGTGCCGTGCGGAACCATCGCCGGCGTGAGCGTTGTGCCGGCAAGGGCCGAAGCCCCCGCCAGCACGCACGCCGGCATCAGCAGCAGACCTGCCGTTCTCAATGCTGATGGTCTCCGCCCATCGGCTTTTCGCAATTCACCATCCAGTGCGTGCCGAAGCGGTCGGTCACCATGCCGAAGCGCTTGGCCCAGAAGGTCTCGGCGATCGGCATGCCGATGTTGCCGCCGTCCGAAAGCGCCTTGAAGATGCGGTCGGCCTCTTCGGGCGTGTCCACGCTGATGCTCACGGCATAGCCTTGCGGTTTGTTGTAGCGGCCGCCCGGCGCATCCGATCCCATGATGGTGAAATTGCCCACGCTGAAGCGCGCATGCATCACCTGGTTTTTGGACTCGGGCGGCACCGGCATCCCGGCCGGCGCGTCGGCGAATGTCATGATCATCAGGTTCTTGCCGTTCAGCACCTTCGCATAGAACTGGAAGGCTTCGCCGCAGTTGCCGTTGAAATTCAGATAGGGGTTGATCTGCATCGTCTTCTCCTTGTGCCGCACCCTGTCACACGCCGCCCGCGCATCCTGCCTCCGCCGCCGGATGATTGGAAATCACGCTTTCGCCAGAAGTTCCGCGAGCTTGTCCAGGCTTTCGCTCCAGCCCTGATTCATGCCGCCCAGCGCCGGCGCCATTTCCGGCGCGGCGTGTTGCACTTCCACGAACAGCGTCACTTTCGTCTTGCCATCATGGTCTTCGAACGTGACGGTATTGAGATTGCGCAACTTGGCGTTGCCGTGCTCGTCCTCGAAGGCGGTGGTCACGAACACAAGCTTGCGCCCGGGCACGATCTCCACGAATTCGCCGCCCATCGGATGATCCTTCATGCCGATGACTTTTGCGATCTCGTCGGAGGCGCGCATCGTGACATGGATCTTCGCGCCCGGCCTGGCCGGCCATTCGCAGACGGGATTGTCGAAGCCGCGCGGGCCCCACCATTGCTGCACCATCCCGGGATCGGTCCACGCCCTGAACACAAGGGCGCGCGGCGCATCGAAGATGCGCGTCAATGTCATGGTACGGATCGGGTTGGTGTTCATGATCCAGCCCTCAGGCTTGCGCCAAGCCGGTCCATCAGCAGGTTCGTGCCGCGCTCGCGGCTGCCGGCGTCGTCATATCCGTCGAGGTAGCAGCCCTGTTCGGTCACGGTCATGCGCGTGCCGCCCGGCGCGGGCCGGAATGTCACCGTCGCCAGCGATACGGAAATCTTCCGTCCATTCACGTGCATGTCATAGACATAGATGATCCGTTCGTCCGGCACGATGTCGCGATATTCGGCGCGAAAATCCGATGTCATGCCGTTCGGATGGACACCTTTCAGCCGGTCGTGGCCGCCCACGCGGAAATCCTGCTCGCGGATTTCCTCTTTCCAGCCGTCCGGGCCGGCAAACCAGCGCGCCTTGGCGGCCTTGTCGGCCCATGCCCGGAACACCAGCGGGACCGGCGCGTCGAAGACACGCTCGATGGTGAAATGGCCGTGCTCAACGGCGCGGGCCGGTCCACTTTTTCCTTCGGCCATCGTTTTTCTCCTTCCCTTGAAGCTTGCGCAGATATTCGTCCAGCCGGTCGAAACGCGCTTCCCAAAGCTTGCGGTATTCCTGCAACCATTCATCCACAGTCTTCAGCATCGCAGGTTCGATCCGGCAGATGTGCGTGCGTCCCCGCACGTGGCGGCGCACAAGGCCCGCCCGCTCCAGCACCTTCACATGCTTGGACGCGGCGGCGAACGACATGTCGAACGGTTCGGCCAGCTCGCCGATGTTGTGCTCGCGCAAGACAAGCGAAGCCAGCATCGCGCGCCGCGTGGAATCGGATAGCGCATGAAAGACGCGGTCGAGCCGGGCGGCCTGTTGTTCAACCATGTGGTTGAATATGGACGCTGGCGGCAGAATAGTCAACCGGATGGTTGAATGACTAGGGCTAGAACGAAATCACAAATTTTGCTTGACATTCCTAAACCGGTCGTTTATGGTTTGTTCCGAAGCGCTTGGAGGGTCATCAACCGCAAATCCCTGCCCCGAAATTGCCCCGCCCCGAAGGACGAAAGGGGGGGAGAGAGAAGGGGGGAGGGGGTACCGGATTCCTGAAAACAATTGCCCAGGGATTCCCTGGAAAAATCGCCCGCGTTGCACCGCCGCACCCACGCAAGCGTGGTTTGACTCGCGCAAAGCCGGCAGGTGTTCTCGCGCCCGGGGTGCCGCACCATCTGATCAGGGAGACACAGCATGAAAATTTCTGCGATTGCGGCTGCGCTGCTTTTGGGCGCGGCCGTTGTCCCGGGCCTGTCCGCGGCAACCCCCGGCCCGCAGCCCTTGCCCGCGCAGCCACCCATCCCCGCCCCGAAGGACACACCCTATCCGGGAGTGGTGAAGATCGCTGTGGATGCCACCGATCTCACGCATCACATCTTTCGCATCCACGAAACGATTCCGGTGGGTGGGCCCGGCCCGCTCACGCTGCTTTATCCGCAATGGCTGCCCGGCGCCCATTCGCCGGTGGGACAGATCGACATGGTTGCGGGCCTCGTCATTCACGCCGGCAACCAGCGGCTCGAATGGGTTCGCGATCCCGTCCAGGTTTACGCCTTCCATGTAAACGTGCCCGCCGGCGCGAAGGTGATTGACGTGGATTTTCAGTTCCTGTCGGCCACGGATGGCAGGCAGGGCCGCATCGTCATGACGCCCGACATGCTGAGCCTGCAATGGACGGCGAACACGCTCTATCCCGCCGGCTATTTCGCGCGCGACATCACGGTTTCGCCGTCGGTGAAATTTCCGCCGGGCTTCCATTATGCGAGCGCGCTCGAACCCGCCTCCACCAGCGGCACGACGACGACATTCAGGAATGTGACCTACAACACGCTGATCGATTCCCCCATGATCGCGGGGCGCTATTTCGAGCAGCTGGATCTCGATCCGAACGGCCCGGCGCCCGTCCATCTGGATGTCATTGCCGACCGGCCGGACGAACTTGCGATCACGCCGCAGCAGCTTGCCGCGCATCGCGCGCTGGTGCAGCAGGCGTACAAGCTGTTTGGCTCGCACCATTACGCGCATTACGAATTCCTCTTCTCGCTCAGCGACAAGATGGGCGGCAACGGGCTTGAGCATCATCAGTCCAGCGAAGACGGCACGATCCCGAAATACTTCATGGATTGGGATATGGGCGAAGCGTCGCGCGATCTCTTGAGCCACGAATACACCCACTCCTGGAACGGCAAGTTCCGCCGCCCCGCCGATCTGTGGACGCCGAATTTCAACGTGCCGATGCGCGATTCCCTGCTCTGGGTCTATGAGGGGCAAACGCAGTACTGGGGCCAGGTGCTGGCCGCGCGTTCCGGCCTCTGGACGCATCAGCAGGCGCTGGACGATCTGGCCATCGTCGCCGCGACATACGATCATCGCGCCGGCCGCGCCTGGAAATCGTTGCAGGACACGACCAACGATCCCATTGGGGCGGAGCGCCGGCCGATCCCCTGGCGCAGCTGGCAGCGCAGCGAGGATTATTATTCCGAAGGCCAGCTCGTGTGGCTCGATGCCGACACGCTGATCCGCCAGCTCTCGGGCGGCCGGAAATCGCTGGATGATTTCGCCAAAGCGTTCTTCGGGATCAACAACGGAAGCTATGTCACCGTCACCTACACCTTCGACGACGTGGTGAAGGCGCTGAACGCGGTGCAGCCTTACGACTGGGCGAAATTCCTGCGCCAACGGCTCGACGAACATGCCAAAGGCGCGCCGCTCGACGGCATTTCGCGCGGCGGCTATCGCCTCGTCTATACCGCCACCGAATCCGATTTCGAGAAGAGCTCGGAAAGGGTGCGCAAGTTCACCGATTTCGCCTTCTCCCTCGGCTTCACGGTGGAAAAGGACGGAATGCTCGGCGAGGTGCTCTGGGACAGCCCGGCGTTCAAGGCCGGCGCCAATGTCGGCATGAAGCTTCTGGCCGTGAACGGCGACGAATACGATGCCGACACGCTGAAAGACGCCATCAAATGGGCGCAGAAAACCAGAAAGCCCATCCAGCTTCTGGTGGAGGACAACAAGAAATTCCGCACGCTGACCATTCCCTATTACGACGGCCTGCGCTATCCCCATCTCCAGCCGGCCGGCACGGGGCCGCGCAGCCTCGATGCCATTCTGGCCGCGCGAAAGTGAGCCGATGGAACACGCAGTTCATGTCATAGGCGGCGGACTTGCCGGATCGGAAGCGGCTTGGGCCGCCGCTTCCGCCGGCTGCCGCGTCGTGCTGCATGAAATGCGCCCGGTGCGCAAGACGGATGCGCATCAAACCGATGGCCTGGCGGAGCTTGTTTGCTCCAACTCGCTCCGTTCCGACGACTGGGAAAACAACGCCGTCGGTCTGCTGCACGAAGAAATGCGCCGGGCCGGGTCGCTGGTCATGCGCGCGGCCGATGCGCACCGGCTGCCCGCCGGGGGCGCGCTGGCGGTGGACCGGCACGGCTTTTCCGGCGACATTACGCGCGCAATCGCAAGTCATCCCCTGATTGACCTGCGCCGCGAAGAGATCGCCGGGCTTCCGCCGGAGGACTGGCGCCCCGTCATCCTCGCCACGGGGCCGCTCACATCGCCGGCGCTTGCCGAAGCGATCCGCGCGCTCACGGGCGAAGAATCGCTTTCGTTCTTCGACGCGATTGCGCCGATTGTCTATCGCGAATCCATCGACATGGATGTCTGCTGGCTCCAGTCGCGCTACGACAAGGGCGATGGCGCCGATTACATCAATTGCCCGCTCGATGAACCGCAGTATCGCGCCTTCGTGGATGCGCTGCTTTCCGGCGAGAAAACAGAATTCAAGCAATGGGAAACCTCGACGCCCTATTTCGAGGGCTGTCTGCCCATTGAGGTGATGGCCGCGCGCGGAATCGATACCTTGCGCTTCGGCCCGATGAAGCCGGTCGGGCTTTGCGATCCGCGCTCGGGAAAAAGGCCGCATGCCGTCGTGCAGCTTCGTCAGGACAATGCGCTTGGCACCCTGTGGAACATGGTCGGCTTTCAGACCAAGCTGAAACATGGCGAGCAGACGCAGATCTTCCGGATGATCCCCGGACTGGAGAACGCAAGCTTCGCGCGGCTGGGCGGCCTGCACCGCAACACCTTCATCAATTCGCCGAAGCTTCTGGACCCGGCGTTGCGTCTGAAGGCGCGGCCTGCGCTGCGTTTTGCGGGCCAGATCACGGGCGTCGAAGGCTATGTGGAAAGCGCGGCCATCGGCCTGCTTGCCGGCCGTTTCGCCGCCGCCGAGCTGCGGGGCCAAACCGTCGTGCCGCCGCCGCCCACAACCGCCTTCGGCGCGCTGCTCAATCACATCACCGGCGGCGCAGATGCGAAGACCTTTCAGCCCATGAACGTGAATTTCGGATTGTTTCCCGATCTCGCGCCGCAGGAAAAAGCCAAAGGCCGCGACCGAAAGAAAGCCATGGCGCATCGCGCATTGCGCGATCTGGATCATTGGCTGGGGACCGCGCGCCTTGCGGCGGAGTAATTGGATTGTCATCGCCCGCGAATGTGGCGGTTGAAGTCTGAAAGATTGGGCAGAATCCAGCTGGGTCCGCGCGTTCGCGGCGAATGACGTTACAGATGGAGTGCGCTGACCTAGATTGTTCCCCGCAGCGCCGAATGGAGCAGCCGCCACTGGCGGCGGGGAAGCGGCACATCGGCGGTGTCGCGGAACGGGTTGAAACCGGGCTTGGTCATGCGCTTGAGGTAAAGCGGCACAAGCGCCGCCGGCAGAACCGCCGCGATGAATTTTCCGGGCCTCGGGCGCCTGCGTGCGGAGGCAAGCCGCGCAGCCGCGCGCTCGGCAATGCCGCGCCGCACCGATGCCAGCTTGGGCGAGGCGTGGCCGGCAAAAATCTCCTCACGGGAAAGATGCTCGCGCGCCAGAAGATCGGCCGGCAGATAAAGCCGGTGCTGCGCGGCATGAAAGGGCAGGGCGCGCAGAAGGCCCGTCAGCGCGTAGGCGATCCCGGCCTCGCGCGCCAGCGCATCATGGGCGTCGCCCGCGCCCATGATGCGCAGGGCCAACCTCATCACCGCAGCGGAGGTCTTGTCGGCGTAATCCTCAAGGGCCGCCATGTCGGCGAAGGGCTCGGCTCCGGTCAGGCTTCGCGCCTCCAGCATGGCCTCGAATTCGCCTTGCGGCAGACGGGCCTGTGCGAACAGCGCGGCCATCGCGCGGGCCACATCATGCGCGATGGGCGCCTGCGCGCGCGCGCTTTCCACCGCTTCGCGCCACCATTGCAGGCGGATTTCGCCCAGCATCGGTTCGCGCGCATGTTCGGCCACGCGCGCGATCTCGTAGTTGAAGGCATAAAGCGCAAACAGAAGCGGCCGCCGGTCCGCCGGGACGAACAGCGCGGCATAATAGCGGTCGGGGTCGTGGCGGCGCACGGCCGACTCGCAGGATGCAAACGCTTCTTCGACGCTCATTGTCTCAAAACGAAAGAGCCGCCCGAAAGGCCCGGGCGGCTCCTGGTCGCGATCGCAACGATCAACCCGTCAAGGCAGATGGGACGCCGCCGCCATGCAGAACAGCATGGGTATCGAAAGCAGCGTGTTGATGCGGCTGAACTGGCCTGCGGTCTTGCCCGCCGCCGCTTTCTGATCGGCCGAAAGGTCGGTGTATTTGCCGCCAATGCTCAGCGCCTTCTGCTGCCCGGGCCAGATGATGAACCACACATTGAACCACATGATCGTGCCCAGCCACATGCCGATGCCGATCATGAGCACGGCCGGATTGCCGAAGCCTTCGATGGCATCCAGCGTATAGGCCTGCGCCAGATAGCCGTTCAGGGCGGCCAGAATGATGCCGAAGAAGATCGTGCTCATCGCGCCCCAACGGAACCACCACAGCGCGGCGGGCGTGATGTATTTGCCAAGCGCCGGGCGCAGCTCCTGCGGGATCTGCGGTGTGGTCGGCGTCGAGACGAAATTGAAATACCAGAGCAGGCCGATCCACATCACTCCGGAGATGATGTGCAGCCAGCGCACGATGAACATCCAGAACGTCTGTTCCCTGATCGTGACGCCGACCTGGCCCCAGTGAATGCAAAGCACGATCAACGCGAGCACGAAGCCCGCAATCACAACAGCGCGAAGATTGGACAGAAATGCAGCCATGGCGGCTTCCCCCTGCGAGTCGCTCCGGCCGGGAGTTTAACGACATTTGGGCGGGCGTTAAGCGGCTTTTGGCCCCAAATTCTATATGGCCAATTGCTTGGGACGCACCGCGCGGAACCAGGTCACCACGATGAGCCGCGTCACCATCACCGCGGTGAAGAACGAGGTGACAATGCCCACGCCCAGGGTCACCGCAAATCCGCGCACCGGGCCGCTGCCAAGCTGGAACAGGATCAGCGAGGCGATCAGGTGGGTGGCGTTGGCGTCCACGATGGTCGCCATGGCGCGCCGGAAGCCCGTGTCGATGGAGGCGATGATTGTGCGCCCGTTGCGGATTTCCTCGCGAATGCGCTCATAGATCAGCACATTCGCATCGACCGCCATGCCCATGGTGAGCACGATGCCCGCGATGCCCGGCAGGGTCAGCGTGGCGCCAAACAGGGTGAGCGCCGCCAGCAAAAGCACGATGTTCAGGGTCAGCGCGACGTCGGCAAAAATCCCGAACAGGCCGTAACGCAGCACCATGAAAATCGCCACAAGGATCAGCCCCGCAATGGCCGAATACTGGCCGGCCTTGATCGAATCCGCGCCAAGTTCCGCGCCCACGGTCCGTTCTTCGATGATCTTGAGCGGCGCGGGCAGGGCGCCGGCTTTCAGCAGGTTTGCAAGATCGGTGGCCGCCTGCACCGTGAAATCGCCGGTGATCTGGCCGCTGCCGCCGAGGATCGCTTCCTGGATGACCGGCGCCTCGATGATCCGATTGTCGAGCACGATGGCAAAACGGCGCCCGACGTTTTCCTTTGTGACGTTGCCGAACTCGCGCGCGCCCACCGAATCGAAGCGGAAGGTCACAGCGGGCTGATTGCCACGGCTCTGGTCGAAGCCCACGCCCGCATCGGTCAGCCGGTCGCCGGACACCATCACGCGCTTTTCCACCACAAGCGGCGGTTGCGGCTGCCCGTGCTGGGAATCCTGCGGCAGAACCTCGTCGCCGATCGGTATGATCCCCTTGGCCACTTGCGCAGGATCGGCGCTCTCGTCCACCAGCTGGAACGTCATCTTGGCGGTTTTGCCGAGATAGGTTTTCAGCCGTTCCGGATCCTGGAGCCCCGGCACCTGAACCAGGATGCGATCCTCGCCCTGGCGTTCGATCGTGGGTTCCTTGGTGCCCATCGCATCAATGCGCCGGCGCACCACCTCGATCGACTGGCCCACGATGTCCACCTGCGTGTTCTGCTTGTAGGCGTCCGTCATCTTCATGGTGATGCGGCCGTCGGGCGTTTCGGTCATGTCATATGCGCGCTGGCTGACGGACAGCACGGAAGCCTGAACGGTGGGGTTGAGCTTTTCGATGAGGCTCTTGGCTTCGTCGTAGCGCGCCAGATCCTTGATGCGCAGCGAAAGCGTGTCGCCCTTGGCGGAAAGATCGGTGTAGGCGATGTGCGCCTTGCGCAGCGCCACGCGCACGTCGCCGACCAGCGTTTCCAGGCGCTCCTTCTGCACCTGTTCAAGCTCCACTTCGAGCAGCAGGTACGAGCCGCCCTGAAGGTCAAGGCCCAGCGACACCGTGCTGGTCGGAAGCCAGCCCGGCATTTTCCGGATCACGCTTTCGGGAAGCGCGTTCGGCAGCGCAATCAGGATTCCCATCAGCAGGACGATGCCGACAAGAACCTTGGTCCATGTGGGAATCTGCAGCATGGGCGGCGTTCAGTCCTTGTCCGCCTTTTCCCCGCCGGACTTGGCCCGTACCTCGCTCAGCGTGCTCTTCAGCACGCGGACCTGAACGTTGTCGGCAATCTCAACCAGCAATTCGCCGTCCTCGCGGACCTTGGCGACCTTGCCCACGATGCCGCCGGCCGTCACCACCGTATCGCCGCGGCGGACGGCTTCGACCATCTTCTTGTGTTCCTTCATCCGCTGCTGCTGGGGGCGGATGAGCAGGAAGTACATGATCGCGAAGACCGCGATCAGCGGCACGATCTGCATCAGCGTTGTGGAGTCCATCGGCTACCGGGCAGGGGTTCTTTCGCGCGCGGAATATAGCCTCGAAAAGCCCTATTGCAACCGAAGGATTGCCGGCGATTTCTGCGGCCAAACGCGCCTAGCCGGAAACGGTGAGCAGCGACTGGGGATCGAGCGGCTTGCCCTCGCGGCGGATCTCGAAATGCAGCTGCGGCGCCGACACCCCGCCGGTTTCGCCGGCATAACCGATGATCTGGCCCTGTGCGACACGCTCGCCCTTTTCCACGGTCAGCCGGTCGGCATGGGCATAGGCCGTGATGTAGCCGTTGTCATGCCGGATCAGAACAAGCTGGCCGTAGCCCTTGGGCCCCATGTCGGCATAGACGACGGTCCCGGAATCGGCCGCGCGGATCGGCTCGTCCATCTGCGCCGCGATGTTGATGCCGTCGTTGCGCTCGCCGCCCGCCGTCTCGCCGAAGGGCAGGATGATGCGGCCTTCCACCGGCCAGACGAAATGGGCGCTGCCGACCGCCTGCGCCGGCGTCACATCCTGCGGCGCAGCCTCATACCAGGCCGGGCGCGGACGTGGCGCAACGCGCGCCGTGACGGCGGAGCGGTGGGATGCGGGGTGCGCGCGTCGCGCGACGCGGCGCGGCGCCGGATGACGGGCGACCGCCGGCGTGCTGGCGCTCACGCGATAATGCGTGTTGACGTTCCAGTCGAAGGTGGTTTGCGGAGTTTGCGCGCAGGCGCCCAGCGCAAGCGGCACGGCAAGAGCGATCGCGGCGATGATTCCGCGCCCGCACTCATGTCTCGCTGCCTTCTGCATTCGGTTTTCTCGCGCCTCCGGGGACGCCGGGAACCATCGGAACGAAGACGACGGGAAGCAGGTCTTCCCGCTTCACACCCTGTTCCGTTTTGATCATCTTCACCAAAAGTTGCGAAAAACTTTCCGGCACGGGGCGTCCGATTGGCGCGATCATGATTCCCCCGGGCTTTAACTCTTCGATAAGAATTTGGGGCACTTCGGGCGTTGCGGCCGTAAGCAGGATGCGGTCGAACGGGGCCTGTTCCGGCCAGCCCTGAAAGCCGTCGCCCAGCCGGGTCACGATGTTTTCGAGCTTCAGCTTCCTGAAGCGCGCTTCGGCCTGCTTGAGAAGCGGCTTGTGCCGCTCGATCGTATAGACCATGCGGCAGAGCCGGCTCAGCACCGCCGCCTGGTAACCGGAGCCGGTTCCGATCTCCAGAACGCGGTGCCTGGCGTGCACGTCCAGCGCCTGCGTCATATAGGCCACAATGTAGGGCTGGCTGATCGTCTGGCCGCAGGCAATGGGCAGCGCCACATTTTCGTAGGCGCTGTGTCCGAACGCTTCCTCCACGAATTCCTCGCGCGGCGTCCGCTCGATGGCGGAAAGCACGCGTTCGTCGGTGATCCCCTGTCCCCGCAACGCCATCACCAGTTCGATCTGGCGCTCGCTCGTCATGACGTCAGCTCTCGTAGCCTTCGGTCGCCGGTTTGGGCGGGATCGGGTCGGCGCTGAGCGGGAGAATTTCGCCTTCCTTTCCGCCGCCGCGCTTTCCGGGCCTTGCCGGCGCAGCCTGCGCGGATTGCAGCTGCTGACGGAGTTTTTCCATCACCTTGTATTCGGTGAGATTCAGGTGCAGCGGCGTGACGGAGATGTTTTTCTTCTGGACGGCGCGCAAATCCGTGCCTTCCAGCGCCTCGCTGCGCGTGCGCTTGAATCCGATCCAGTAATAGGGAATGCCGCGCATGTCCACGCGGCGGTCCAGCGTTGCCATGTTGAGATCGCGCTTGCCCTGCGATGTCACTTCAATGCCGCCAACTTCCTCCGCCGCGCAATCGGGGAAATTGACATTGATCAACACGTCTTCGGGCCATCCCACCTCGATCAGCCGCTTCACGACCTGGGGCCCATGCTTTTCGCCGCAACCCCAGTTGAAATCCTTCTTTGCCGCGAAATTGTAGCTCTGGCTAAGCGCGATGGACGGGATGCCAAGGGCCGTGCCTTCCATGGCGCCGGCGATGGTGCCTGAATAGGTCACGTCGTCGGCCAGATTGGAACCGCGGTTCACGCCGGAAATCAGCAGCGTGGGCGGCTTATCTTTCAGGATTTCTGCCACCCCCATCATGACGCAATCGGTCGGCGTGCCGGTAACCGCAAAGCGCCGCTCGCTGATCTGGCGCAGGCGCAGAGGCAGCGTGAGCGTCAGCGAATGGGAGGCGCCCGATTGCTCGGTCTCCGGCGCCACCACCCACACATCGTCGGTCAGCGTGCGGGCGATCTTTTCCGCCACGCCAAGTCCCGGGCCGTGAATCCCGTCGTCGTTGGTCACAAGGATACGCAACTTGCCCATGTCCTATCGCGCGATTTTTTCCATGCCGCCCATATAGAGGCGCAACGCGTCAGGAATGCGAATGGAGCCGTCGGCTTCCTGATAGTTCTCCAGAATGGCGATCAGCGTGCGGCCGACCGCAAGCCCGGATCCGTTCAGCGTGTGCACGAAGCGCGTGCTCTTCCCGTCCTTCGGCTTGTAGCGCGCGCTCATGCGGCGGGCCTGGAAATCGCCGCAGTTCGAGCATGAGGAAATTTCGCGGAACCGGTTCTGCCCCGGCAGCCAGACCTCGATGTCATAGGTCTTCCTGGCGGTGAAGCCCATGTCGCCGGTGCACAGCGTGACCACGCGATGGTGCAGGTTGAGGCGTTTCAGCACCTCCTGTGCGCAGTCGGTCATGCGTTCGTGCTCGGCGTCGGATTGCTCGGGCGTGGTGATCGAAACAAGCTCGACCTTCGAGAACTGGTGCTGGCGGATCATGCCGCGCGTGTCTTTTCCCGCAGCACCCGCTTCGGCGCGGAAACACGGCGTCCAGGCCGTCAGCCGCATCGGTAGTTTCTCTTCGTCTAGAATTTCCTCGCGGACATAATTTGTGAGCGACACTTCGGCGGTCGGTATGAGCCATTGATCCTCACTCATCGCAAGGATGTGGTCTTGAAGGGAAACGCGCTTTGTGCCGGGTTGGAGCAACACATCACTTTCCAGTTGCGACTTTTCCAGATCACTAAATACGGATTCTCGTGGCTCGATTCTGAAAAGGTCTTCAGCGAATTTTGGCAGTTGCCCCGTCCCAAACGCCGCTCGTGAGCGAACAATCAACGGCGTTTGCATTTCGGTGTAGCCAAAGCGCTCCGTGTGCAGATCGAGCATGAAGGCGCCGAGCGCGCGTTCCAGTTTTGCCAGCGCACCTTTCAGATAGACAAACCGCGCGCCGGAGACTTTCGCAGCAGCCTCGAAATCCATCATCCCCAGCGCTTCGCCGAGCTCGAAATGTTCTTTTGGCTTGAAGTTGAAGGCCGGCGCGCGGCCAAAGGCGCGTTCCTTCACCTCGACATTGTGATTTTCATCCGGCCCGACGGGCACATGGTCGGCAGGCAAGTTCGGCAGCGTGGCCAACAGATCGGTCAGCTCTTTTTCGAGCGCGCGTTCGCGATCCTCGCCCTGCTGGATGGCGTCCTTCAGGCTCGCTACTTCCAGGATCAGTTCCTGCGCCTTGTTCTCATCCTTCTTTGCCTTGGCCTGGCCGATCAGTTTGGAGGCTTCGTTGCGGCGCGCCTGCTTCTGCTGAAGCTCCGTCTTCACGCCGCGCAGATCGGCGTCGAGCTTCAGGGCCTTGTCCAGCTCGGCCTTCGCCTGTTCGCTCGAAAACCCGCGCTTCAAAAGCCCCGCATGGAAGCGGGCTTCGTCGTCCCTGATGGCCCTGATGTCGTGCATGGAATCCTCGCGGCCAAAAGGTAATGGCACGAGCGGCCGATTGCGTAAAGTTCCCGAAATATCAGGCCGTCTGCCCGGCAGCGGCCGCGGCATCGGCCTGGGCACGCTTCTTTTCGATCAGGCGCACGCACCAGATGGAAATTTCATAGAGCGCGATCAACGGGATCATGAGGCTGATCATGCTGAAGGCGTCGGGCGGAGTGACGATGGCGGCCACGATTACGATGCCGACGATGGCGTAGCGGCGCATGGAGCGAAGCTGCGTGCTCGACACCAGTCCCGCGCGGCCCAGAAGCGACAGCAGCACCGGCATCTGGAAGGTCAGTCCAAAGGCGATGATCAGCGTCATCACGAAATCCAGATATTCGCTGACGCGCGCCTGAAGCTGAATGCCCAGTGCGTTTGGGCCGCCGGGCGTCTCAAACCCCAGGAAAAACCGGATCGCATAGGGGAGCATAACATAGAGCACGAAAGCTGCGCCGATAATGAAGAGCACGGGCGACGCGAACAGAAAGGGCAGGAACGCGCGGCGCTCGTTCCGGTAAAGGCCCGGCGCCACGAACATCCAGAGCTGCCACGCAATGACGGGAAAGGCCAGGCAAAGGCCACCGAACATGCCGACTTTCACATAAGTGAAGAAAGTTTCGTACAGCGCCGTATAGATGAGATGATCGTTGGGCTGCCCTTTCAGGGCTGCCGCCAGCGGCTGGGTCAGAAACCCGTAGATCGGTTCTGCAAGAAAGAAGCAGACCAGAAAACAGGCGAAGAACGCGATCAGCGAGATGATGAGCCGCTTCCTCAGCTCGATCAGATGATCAAGCAGCGGAGCCTTGGAGGCTTCCATCGCGGCTTCGTCTTCCGGGGTCGGTGTCACGACACATTCCGAAGGGGCTTGGGCGGCTCGTCGGCGGCTGCGTCGGGCGAATCCGGATTCTGCTCCGGGATGTCGCCCATCGGCGCCGGCAGCGGCTTCATGATGTTCTCGCCAAGCCCCGCAAGCGGCTTTTCACCGCGGAGCGCGGCAATCTCCTTGCGCAGCTCATCAAGCTCCGATTGACGGGCCATTTCGTCGAAGCTCTTGCGGAACTGGTCCGCCATCACGCGCGCCTTGCCGACCCAGCGGCCGGCCATCTGCATCAGCCGCGGGAGGTCCTTCGGCCCCACCACGACCAGCGCAACGATGAGGACGATGAGGATATGGCTCCAGCTGAACAGATCGAACATGGTCTATCGGCTCACATCCCTCATGATTCGGCAGACCCGTCATGAGGATCGTTGTTCCCGCCCGATCCCGTGTTTGCGGGACGAGGAGAAACGGCCTCAGCGGCTGGCGGTCGTCTGATCCTTGTTGGGCGCTTTATCCCTGGAGGCATTGTCGATCGAGCGCGGCGGCGTTTGCGCGCCGTCCGGGTCGGCCATGCCCTTGCGGAAGTTCTGGATGCCCTTGGCCACGTCGCCCATCAGGTCGGAAATCTTGCCGCGGCCGAGCAACAGGATCACCACCACGGCGATGATCAGGATGTGCCAGATGCTGAGCGAACCCATGAATGCTCTCCTTCGGCCTTCTGCCGGTTACCATAACCCGCTTGTGCCGAAGGCGGGGTTAAAGACCCCTTCTTTGCCCAACGCAAGCCAATTCGCCGTGCCAGATCAAGGCCTTTGTGTGGTCGCGCTTCAGGTTGGCGCGATTTCCGGCTTCCGGCCAAACGCCTGGGCAAGCGCGGCCAGGCGCTTTTCGACCGGCTCGGCGGCAACCGCCTGCCGCCGCGGCGGGACCTCCAGAAAAAGCCGCGCCGGGGTGAGTTTCAGCCGGTAATGTTTCAGCTCCCCTTCGGCCGATCCGGACAGCGCAAAGGCCAGGCGCTGGGCCAGTCCGATGCGCAGGGCCAGCCTGGCATCGTCCTCGTCCAGAAGGTCGGCAATATCCTTGTCCTTCGGAAAATCCTCATCGCCCGAATGGCGGTGAAAGATCGCGGTGGCAATCAGCGCCCGGACGCGATGGCTGGCGCCAGCAAAGGGCGCCGTCAATACCTGGTCGAAGGTGCCCAGCGCGCGGTCGTCGGGGTGCCGGCGCCAGCCAATGTCGGAAAACAGGCACGCAGCCAGCCGCGCGCGCCCTTCCTCCCGGCTTTCGCCCCCGAACAACGGGGTCATCCATTCGAACATTTCCGCGGCATGGCCGGGCGCACGCGCAAGACGCCGGTTCATGCCTTGGGCAAAAGCAATGAGCGGATCCTTGGCACGCTCTTCCGGCGAGAGCTGCGCGAACAGCAATCCTTCGCGCAGGCCGTAAGCGGAGATCACGACCTCCTTCAGGTCGGCCGCCAGCAGAAGACGCTCCAGAACGATGGCGCCATAGGGCAGCGCCTCGGCTCTGCGGCGTGACACCACGCGCATCATGTCGAGCGATTTCCGGGATTGCCGCGCCAGCACATCGCAAAGCCCAAGCGCGCGATTGCGCGAAATCGGATAGGCATGCAGCACATGCAGCGGGTAGTGCCGCCGCTCCATGTCAACCCGCGCGAAGCTGCGCCAGACCCCGCCCACCGCATAGAGCGAGCGCCCCGACAGGGCGCCGAGTTTGCCGATCTGTTTCAGGCCTTCGTCCACCAGCCGGCGCGCCTTGTCGGGGTCCCTGTGGGCATAGTCCATCAGGCGCAGCGGGCCGTAGGGAAGCGTGATGGCCGCTCCCGTCTTGCCGTTCCGGACCGTCACCATGTCAAGGCTGCCGCCGCCGAGATCGGCCACAATGCCGTCAGCTTCCGGAATGCCGGCAAGCACGCCTTCGGCCGCCAGCCGCGCTTCCTCTTCGCCCGAAAGCACGCGGATCGGGCTGCCCCAGGCGCTTTCGGCCTTGCGCACGAATTCCGCGCCGTTTGCCGCGTCGCGCGCCGCAGCGGTTGCCACCGCCTCGCGCCATTCGACATTCAGTGCGTTGGCAAGCACGCGGTACCGCGCAAGGGACTCCAAAACGAGCCGGATGCCTTCATCATAGAGCCTGCCGGTGGAGACCATCTCGCGGCCGATCGCGCAGATTGTCTTTTCGTTGTGGATGACAGCCGGCGTACGTGTGAGAGACTCGTAGACCACCAGACGCACCGAATTGGAGCCGATATCCACGATGGCCAGGCGCCCGCGGCCACGCCCTTCGGCCGCGGCTGGCGCGCGGGCGTCTGCCGGAAGTGTGGGTGCCTGCGGCATGATTCAGTCGCGCCGGCTTGCGATGGCCACGGGCCGCGGCTGATCGATTTTCAGCGCGCGCCCGCGGCCGGAGAGCGAGGGGTTTGTCATGAAATAGGTGTGGGCCGAAAATGCTTCCGGATTTTCGGCGTGCGCGTCGCGCACATAGGCGCCGTCGGCCTGCATGTGCCAGCTTTGCGCCTGATCCTTGAACAGCGCGACCATTATCTGGTCCTGCACCTGCTGGTGCACGGTAGGATTTTCGATCGGCACCAGCGCTTCCACGCGGCGGTCGAGGTTGCGCGGCATCCAGTCCGCGGAGGAAATGTAGACTTTCGATTTTGGCGACGGCAGGCCGTAGCCCGAGCCGAAGCAGACGATGCGGCCATGTTCGAGAAAACGGCCGACGATGCTTTTGACACGGATGTTGTCGGACAGGCCCGGCACGCCCGGCCGCAGGCAGCAAATTCCGCGCACCACCATGTCCACACGCACGCCGGCTTGGCTCGCCCGGTAGAGCGCGTCGATGATGTGCGGATCGACCAGCGCATTCAGCTTGGCCCAAATGGCGGCAGGGCGGCCGGAACGCGCGTGAACGATTTCCTCCTCGATCGCGCCCATCAGGTGATTGCGCAAGGTCAAAGGCGAAATCGCAATTTTCTCAAGCCCCACGGGTTCGGCATAGCCGGTGACATAGTTGAAAAACTGCGCCGCATCGCGGCCCAGCGCCGGATCGGCGCTGAAGAGCGAAAGGTCGGTGTAAACCTTCGCCGTGATCGGATGGTAATTGCCTGTTCCGAAATGGACGTAGGAGTGCAAGGTTCCGCTTTCCCGCCGGACGACAAGGCTTACCTTCGCGTGAGTCTTGAGTTCTATAAAGCCGTAAACGACCTGAACGCCCGCCCGCTCCAGATCCCGCGCCCATTTGATGTTGGCGGCCTCGTCGAAACGGGCCTTGAGCTCGACCAGCGCGGTGACGGATTTGCCCGCGTCGGCCGCTTCGATCAGGGCCTTGACGATGGGCGAATCCTGGGAGGTGCGATAGAGCGTTTGCTTGATTGCCACCACATCAGGGTCGGCTGCGGCCTGCCGAAGAAACTGAACGACGACGTCGAAGCTCTCGAACGGATGATGGACGATGATGTCCTTGACTCGGATTGCAGCGAAACAGTCTCCGCCATGGTCCCGGATGCGTTCGGGGAATCGCGCGATGAACGGCTTGAACTGAAGGTCAGGCCGCTCATCCAGAATGAGCTGGCGCATGTCCGACAGGCCGAGCAGGTGGTCGATGAGGACGATGTCCTGTTTCTTCAGGTTCAAATGGCCGGCGATGAACTCGCGCAGCTCCTCCGGCATCGAGGCGCTGCATTTCATGTGAATGACGGAACCGCGGCGGCGCTGCTTCAGCAGCGACTCGAAGGTACGCACAAGGTCTTCCGCCTCTTCTTCGATTTCCACGTCGCTGTCGCGCAGAATTCGGAAAAGGCCTGAGCCGGTGACCGTATGGCCGGGAAAAATCTTGTCAAGGAAAAGCGTCAGTGCCGCCTCCAGCGGAAGAAACCGCGCGGCATGTTTCTCGCCGGGCAGGCGGATGAAGCGCTGCAGCTGCGAGGGCACGGGCAGAAGGGCCTTCACCGGCTTGTTGTCGCGCTTGCGCACAAGCTGCAGGGCCAGTGTGAAGCCAAGATTGGGGATGAACGGGAAGGGATGCGCCGGGTCAATGGCCAGCGGCGTGATGATCGGGAAAATCTGATCTCGGAATTCGTTTTCCAGCCACACGCTGTCGCGGCTGGTCAATTCGTCGGCGCCAAGAACGGCGATGCCCGCCTGCTTCATCTCCGCGCAGAGTTCGATCCAGATGTCCTGCTGGTCCTCGATCAGCGCGCGCGCCATGAGATCAATGCGTGCGATCTGCTGGGCGGGCGTCAGCCCGTCGTCGCTCGGCGCGCTCAGGCCGGCCGTGACCATGCCTTTAAGGCCCGCCACGCGAACCATGTAGAATTCGTCCAGGTTCGAGGCCGAAATGGAAAGGAAACGCAGGCGTTCGAGCAGCGGATGGCGCGGGTTCTGCGCTTCTTCGAGCACGCGACGGTTGAAGGCGAGCCACGAAAGTTCACGGTTGAGGAAGCGCTGCGGCGAATCCGGCGCCATTTCCGCTCCGGCCTGGGCCGCAGCCGGCTCCGCCAGCGCTCTCACATCGGACATGGCACGCGTTCCGCTGCTAAAGATCCCACGATAAAGCAGTGTTGCGTCCGTGTCATGACGCTTTCCTTTGGGCCAGAAGCTCGCGGATGAGCCCTGGGCTGACGGCGCGCTTTTCGGCCAAAGCCCTTGCGTCGGCTTCGGCAATGAAGTCACGGATCGCAGCCGGTGAACGTTCGAGTGAACGGATCATGTGCATCACCACAGAATCCGATACTTCCAGTTGACGATCCGTGAAGAGTTTGCGCGTCAGGGCTTCCAGAAGCGCATCGTCCGGCTGCCAAAGGGGAAAAGCGAGCAGAGCCGAAAACCGCGAACCGAGGTCGGGCAGCTCATAAGCCCAGCTTGCCGGCGCCTCCCGCCCCGTCAACACGATCTGCGCCCCCAGCTGTGCGCGCTCGAGCAGCGCAAAGAGCGCTTCGTCTCGCTCGGCCGTGGCCGGCGTTATATCGACGTCCTCGACCGCGATCGGGCGTTCGGGATCGAGACCGGCGATCTCATCTTCACACAGCTCGGCGCATTTCAAACGTTGTGCGCATGATCGTTCCTGCCATACCGCGATCAGATGCGATTTGCCGCATCCCGACGGTCCGTGCAGCGCCGCGATGTTTGCCGGCCATAGCGGCCACGCGTCAATGAACGCCACCGCCGCCTCGTTGGCTGGCGCCACGATGAAGTCTTCGCGCGCCTGCGCGGTGCGAAGTACAAGCGGCAATGGAAGCTGAGATCCCAATGCGTTCCTCGCAATCGATTTGTTTCAGGCAACGCGGCGCGAACGGCGCGCCAGCGCCTGAAACCACAGCACGGCATAGCTTGCGCCGGATGCAAGCGTCAGCGCGCCAACGCCAAGCTCGGCGGCCCGCGCAAGGCGCGGCGCGTCGATGCCGAAGGCGAGCATCACGACCACGATTCCGACATAGGCCACCTGTGCGGCGGTGCTTGCTTTGCCGATCGGCAGCGGCGCGATGCGCAGCGGCAATTCCAGAACGCGCGCCAAAAGGATGCCGCAGACGATCATCACGTCGCGTCCGATCACGAGCGCCGTCAGCCACAGGGGCGCATCGTGAAGCACCGTGAGCGCGATGTAGGAAAGTAGCATCAGAATTTTGTCGGCCGCAGGGTCGAGATAACGTCCGGTGCGCGTGGCAAGCCCATAGTGCTTGGCGAGATATCCATCGGCCACATCGCTGGCCGCGGCGAAGGCGAACACGCACAGCGCGGCCGTGGGCCGGCCGTCCAGCAACAGCGCCGCGAGCAGCGGAGCGGCCAGAAGCCTCAATCCCGTGAGAATGTTCGGAAACTGGCGAAATGTGTTGCTCACTGAGCGCTCTCGTTCGCCGCCTGCGTGCCACGCGTGAGCGACCATGCGCCGCCATTTTGGACCAGCGCCAAGTTCACTTCGTTCAGGGCCTCACGCAGTTGTTCGGCGCTGCCGACATAAGCGATGTTCAGGCGCGCAGCTCCAGTATCCATGGCAATCACGGTAACGCCCGTGATCGTCGGAATGGTTGCAAGCTTGGCCTGGATTTCGGCCCAGTCGGCCAGCGAATTGAACGTCACGCCCGCCACAACACTCGCTTGCTGGTTGAAATTGATGGCAAATTTGGATTTCCAGGCGTTCTGGATAATTCCGTTCGCGGCCTGGGCGGCGGCGACCCAGCCTGCCTCCGGCGCCTGCCCTGCGGGAACCGGCACGGTCAGGGTTGCCATCGCCTGCAGGCCACCCGGCGTTGCTCCGTTGGGCGCAAGCCTGCGCATCTGCACGGTGATCTTTCCGTTGCTGGGCGTCGCCAGCACAACATCGGCTTCGGTCGCGCGCGCGCGGGACGCGATCGGCTGGACGTCCGCCCAGCTTGCCGTGCCAATCCCCAGCGATCCCAGCTCGCTTCTGTCGATGGGATCGCCGGAGGGCAGGGCAACAGGCACAAGCCCCGTAATGCTCGGATCGCGCCAAGCCGCAGTCCAGGGCGATGTGGGCGAGTAGGTGGGCGAAAGGGGAATCACGAGCACGGCTTTTCCCGCAGTCTGCGTGAAGGGAATATTGGCCGCCTGCAACACTTTCGCGACAGCGTCGGGATTGAAGACATAGGTGATGTCGGCAACATAGCGGGTGGTCGAGCGCTTCTCATTGGCCACCGAATAGCCGCGCAGGATCCGGGTCAGCGTGGCGTCGTCGAGTTGCGGCTGGCGGCCCCAATCCTGTTGTCGTGTCAGCCGGCGGTAGAGCTGGGCCCAGGCCGGTCTACGGCCGTTGGCGATGGCTTTGTTTTGCGCCTCTGTCGCCGAGGCGGCCGTCGCATCCACATGAATTCCCTTGACCGCAAAGACATTTTCCGCAGCCGCGTGGCCGGTAAAGGCCGCGCAGCAGAAGGCAATGGCCAGAAAGGCTGAAGCAATACGCATGGAAATCCCTACCCGTCATTCCCAATATAAAGGCGCGTATGCCGATGCGAAAGCCGCAGCCCGACGGCCACTTTCGCCTGCCGTTGGCGGCTTGCGCGCCCGGGAGTCCGCCCTTAAAGCTGCCGTGCGATGAAGAAAAAGCCTCCCGCCCGCAAGAGCCTGACCTACCGGGACGCCGGGGTTGACATCGACGCCGGCGAAGCGCTGGTGGAGCGCATCGCGCCGCTGGCGCGCGCAACCCGCCGGTCGGGCGCTGATGCCGATCTGGGCGGCTTCGGAGGCTTGTTCGATCTCAAGGCTGCGGGATTTCACGACCCGATCTTGGTCTCAGGCACCGATGGCGTGGGCACCAAGCTCAAAGTCGCCATCGAAACAGGTATTTTTGCCGGGATCGGGCAGGACCTTGTGGCGATGTGCGTCAATGACATCGTGGTGCAGGGTGCGGAGCCGTTGTTCTTTCTCGATTACTACGCCACCGGAAAGCTGAATGTGGATCAGGCCGCGGCCGTCATCGAAGGCATTGCGCGCGCCTGCAAGGAATCGGGCTGCGCATTGATCGGCGGCGAGACAGCGGAGATGCCAGGGCTCTACGCCCGGGGCGATTTCGATCTGGCGGGCTTTGCCGTGGGCGCGGTGGAGCGCGAGGCGGTACTCCCCAAGATGGAAAAGATGACGGCCGGCGACGTGCTGATCGGAGTGGCATCGTCGGGCGTACATTCCAATGGTTTTTCGCTTGTGCGGCGCGCCGTGAAAGACGCAGGCCTATCCTACAAGGCGAAGGCGCCGTTCATGCCGGGAAAGACATTGGGCGAAGCGCTGCTTGTCCCCACGCGCCTTTATGTTAAGGGCGCGCTGGAGGCCGTCCGCACGGGCGGCGTGAAAGGCCTGGCGCACATCACGGGCGGCGGCATTACCGAAAACCTGCCGCGCGCCCTGCCGAATGGGCTCGATGCCCTGGTTGATCTGGGCGCTTGGACCCCCAATGCCGTGTTCGGATGGCTCTCGCAAAGCACGCGGATCGAAGAAGGCGAAATGCTGCGCACTTTCAACTGCGGTATCGGGCTTGTTGCGGTTGTTGCGGCCGAACAGGCAGGTCACGTCATCGACGCTTTCCAGGAATCGGGCGAGAAGGCCTGGCGCATCGGCATGCTTGTATCGGGCGACGGCGAAGCGAAGGTGCGCTACACGGGCGTCCTGAAATCGTGATGCCACGCAAGCGCACCGCCGTTCTGATTTCCGGGCGCGGCAGCAATCTCCAGGCGTTCATCGAAGCTGCGCGCGCGCCGGACTACCCGGCCCAGATCGCGCTGGTGATCTCCAATGTCGCAAGTGCCGAAGGCCTTGAGCGCGCCCGCCGCGCCGGCATTCCCGCGTGCGTGATTTCGCACAAGGATTTCGAAAGCCGGGAGGCTTTCGACCGCGCGGTGGATGCGGAACTGCGCGCGGCGAAAATCGACATCATATGCCTGGCAGGCTTCATGCGCATACTTTCGGACTGGTTCGTGACGCAATGGGAGGGGCGCCTTCTCAACATCCATCCGTCGCTTCTGCCCGCCTACAAGGGCACGAATGTCCATGCGCGCGTGCTGGCGGCAGGCGAACGCAGGTCGGGCTGCACGGTGCATTTCGTCGTGCCGGAGCTCGATTCCGGGCCGGTCATCGCGCAGGCGAAAGTGCCGGTTCTGCCGGACGATACGGAAGAAACACTCGCCGCGCGCATTTTGGCCGAGGAGCACAGGCTCTACCCCGAAGGCCTGCGACGCGTGGCGAGCGGCGAAGTCACATTCGTCTAAAATCCCAATCCTGCGATCTTCGCGGATTCATCCCACAGGCGTTTGGCGTCGGCATCGTTCTGCGCTTCGCGCGTGGGCTGGGCGAGCTTGCAGCGGTAGTAATAGCCGCCGGTCTTGCCTTCCACCTCCGGCGAGGAAGCCAGGTAGATGATTGTCTGCGCGCCCTGTTCGGGCGTTAGCGCGAAATTCTTCGCCCAGCGGATGCCCCATGACAGAAGCCCGCCACTCTGATCGCCAAAATGCGTGGCGACGAACCCCGGATGCAGACAGTTCGCGGTCACGCCCGTTCCGGCCAGCCGCCGTGCCAGCTCGCGCGTGAATAGGATGTTCATCAGCTTGCTGCGGCCGTAAACCGCAAATCCCGAATAGTGCTTTTCCGACTGCAAGTCTGAGAAATCGATGCGGCGCCCCTTATGCGCATCCGACGCCGTGTTCACGACGCGGGCCCCCGGTGTGGCCTTCAGCCGGTCGAGCAGCACATTCGTGATCGTGAAATACGACAGGTGATTCAGGGCGAAGGTCTTCTCCAGACCGTCGGCCGTCACCTGACGCGTGGTAAAGATCGCCCCCGCATTGTTGATCAGCACGTCGATATGCGATTCCTGGGCGGCGATTTCTTCCGCTACGCGCTTCTGTTCGGACAGTAGCGAAAGATCGGCGTAATGCACGGCATGCTCGTCGTGGCCGGCAATCGCGCGCAGGTGCTTGAGGGTCGCCTGCCCGCGTTCGTGATCGCGCGCCACGAAAACGATGCGCGCGCCCTTCTGGGCCAGACGGTCGGCCGCAACCTCGCCGATGCCCGACGTGGCCCCGGTGATGACGACCGTCTTGTCCCGCATGGAACCTTCAGCCCACAAGTTCAAGCTCGCTGAAGAAGAAACGGATTTCCTGCATGGCGGTTTCCGGCGCATCGGAGCCATGCACGGAATTGGCCTCAATGGACTCCGCGAAATCCTTGCGAATGGTGCCGGGCGCCGCCTTGGCCGGGTCGGTCGCGCCCATCACCTCGCGGTTCTTCGCGATGGCATTCTCGCCTTCCAGCACCTGCACGACCACCGGCCCGCTTGTCATGAATTCGACCAGGCTTCTGAAGAACGGTCGCGCCTTGTGCACGTTGTAAAAGGCTTCGGCCTGGGCGGTCGAAAGCTGCATGCGTTTCTGCGCGATCACGCGCAGGCCTGCTTTCTCGAAACGGGCGATGATCTGGCCGGTAATGTTTCGGCGGGTAGCATCGGGCTTTATGATGGAAAGCGTACGCTCGACGGCCATGAGGAACTCCCAAAGTTGTGAAAGTGCGGGCCTTATAAAAGTTCGCGTCAGGGGCGGCAAGGCGGTTGCGGGCCGCGTGGCAAGCACCTATTTGTGTGGCTGTCTTCAAGCCGGGGAACGCCATGGCCCGCATCGTCGAAATGCGCACCTACAAGCTCAAGCCGGGCAAACGTGCAGCCTTCATGGACCTGCTCGTAAACCGTTCCATGCCGGAACACGACAAAATCGGCATGAAAATCGTGGGGCCCTTTCCAAGCATTGAAGACGAAGAGACGTGCTTTTTCATGCGCTTCTTCCCTGATCTCGCCTCGCGCGACCCGATGAAGAGCGCATTCTACGACGGACCCTTGTGGAAGAATGAGCTGGAAGCCATCGCCATGCCGATGATCGACAAATACGATGTCGTGCTGATCGAAGACAGCGGCAATCTGCTGGCGGCGCTTTAGACTCTCCGGCCGGGCCATGCTCGTCATTGACAACGTCACCGTCCGCATCGCCGGTCGCGACATCCTGAAAGGCGCCAGCGCCTCGCTGCCCGCTGGCAGGCGCATCGGGCTTGTGGGCCGCAACGGCGCAGGCAAATCCACGCTGTTCCGCGCGATATCGGGCGAGCTGCATCCGGATGCCGGCGAAATCACCATGCCTGCGCGCTGGCGCATCGGCCAGGTGGCGCAGGAAGCGCCGTCGAGCGATGTTTCGCTCCTCGACACGGTGCTGGCGGCGCACAAGGAGCGGCTTGAACTCCTCGCCCGCGCTGAACGCGAACACGACCCGCACGCCATCGCAGACATTCACGCACGGCTCGAGGCAATCGATGCTTATTCGGCGCCGGCGCGCGCCGCCGCCATCCTCGCAGGGCTAGGTTTCGGCCATGGGGACCAGCAGCGGCCGTGCCGCGAATTTTCCGGCGGTTGGCGCATGCGCGTGGCGCTTGCGGCGATGCTGTTTTCTGCACCCGATCTTGTGTTGCTGGACGAGCCGACCAATTATCTGGATCTCGAGGGCGTTCTGTGGCTGGAGGATTATCTGCGCCGCTATCGCGGCACGGTGATCGTAATCTCCCACGACCGCGATCTGCTCGACAACATCGCCGAATTCATCCTGCATCTCGAGCACGGCAAGCTGGTGCTCTACACGGGCGACTACGAGACTTTCGTGGAAACGCGCGCCATGCGCCGCGCCAATGACGCCGCCTTCATGCGCAGGCAGGAGGCGGCGCGAAAGCACATGCAGGCCTTCGTGGACCGTTTCCGGTACAAGGCGTCCAAGGCGCGGCAGGCGCAGAGCCGCATCAAGATGCTGGAAAAGCTCAGCACGGTGGAAATTCCACCCGACGAGCACATCGCCGGGATTGCGCTGCCGAAACCAGAAAGCGCAAGCCCCCCGCTGCTGACACTGGACAATGTTTCGGTGGGCTATGACGGGCGATCTGTGCTGTCGCAACTTTCGCTGCGCTTCGATCCGGATGACCGCATTGCGCTTCTGGGCAAGAACGGCAACGGCAAGTCAACCTTGGCGAAACTCCTGGCTGGCAAACTGCCCGCGATGAGTGGAAACATCGCGCGTGCGCGAAAGCTGGTCGTGGGATATTTCGCGCAGCATCAGCTGGAGGAACTGGATGGATCGCTGACGCCGGTTCAGACGCTCGCGCATATCCGCCCGAAAATGAACGAGACGGAGCTGCGCACCCGCCTTGGCGGCATGGGGCTTTCCGGCGACAAGGCGCTGACGAAAGTGGGCCAGCTTTCCGGCGGAGAACGCGCGCGGCTGATGCTGGCGCTCGCCACGCTCGATCGGCCCAACCTGCTCATCCTCGACGAGCCCACCAACCATCTGGACATCGATGCGCGCGAGGAATTACTGACCGCACTGAACGATTGCGAAGGCGCCGTTGTGCTCATCAGCCATGACCGGAGGCTCATTGAGGCCACGATGGACCGGTTGCTGCTCGTGGCGGACGGGAGCGTGCGCCCCTTCGACGGCGATCTGGACGATTACCGGCGTTTCCTGCTGTCCGGCGAAGCGCTGCCGGCGGCCAAATCCGAACCGTCGAAACTTTCCAGGGAAGATGCACGCCGTGCGGCGGCCGAACGTCGGCATCAGCTGAAGCCGTTGAAGGAAAAGGTTGAAGTCGCTGAGGCCCAGATTGCCGAACTGAACCGCGAAATCGCCAAATACGACAAGGCGCTTTCCGATCCGCTGATCTTCGCGCAAGACCCGGCCAAGGGAGCATCCGTGTCGAAGAAGCGCGCAGACGCGCTGCGGCGGCTGGAAGCGGCGGAAGCACGCTGGCTCGCCGCGAACGAAGACTACGAACAGGCGATGCGGGAAACCGTCTAGGGCGAGGCCTGCGCGCGTGCCCGGCGCGCCACCATCGCAAACGGCACGCAGGCTGCCCACAGGATCGCTGCATAAAGCCCACCCAGCCAGTTGGAGCTCAGAAACAGAATAAGCAGCACGAAATCGATGGCGAAAACGAGCGCGGCCAGCCACGGGTAGCCTTTCACGCGCCACGGGCGGGCAAGCGCCGGCTCCTTCTTTCGCAGCACGAACACCGAGCCGATCACCAGCACAAAGGCCGCCGACTGCAACGTCGCAATCAGCCCGAACAGCAATGCAAACGAGCCGCTGAGCGCGAGCGCAACGCTTCCGCACGCCGTGAGCAGGAAAGCAACCCATGGGCTGCCGCCCCTGTTGATGTTCTGGAACATGGCAGGCAGCAACCTGTCGCGCGACAGCGCCAGCAGCACGCGCGGAGCCACCATGATCCCGGCATTGGCACAACTTGCCACCACAATCATGGCTCCGGCCGCGAACAGTAGCGCAGGCAGCGCCCCGCCCGCCCGGTCGAGCACGATAGTGTAGGGCAACGCATTGCCCGTAATGCCGCGCACGCCCAGCGCATAAAGCAGAACGCCGTTTACGGCGATGTAGAGCGCGGCGGTCAGAAGTATGCTGAATGCCATGGCACGCGGCAGGCTGCGCCCCGGGTCCACATTTTCTTCCGCGAAGAACACAGGCTCATACCAGCCGCTATAGGCGCCAATGATGAGCTGATAGGCGCCAATCATGCCAAATGCCGTGATCGTTGCAGGCACGTGTGGCACCACGGTCGGCGGCGATGCGCGCAGCGAGGCCGCGACAGCCACGGCCGCAACGCAAAAGGCGAGCAGCGCCAGCGCCTTGGCGAAGCTCGTTGCCTGCTGCAGGCCGCTTCCCTGGCGGACACCGATGATGTTGAACAGGAACAGTGCAAGCTGCATGGCAACGGCGACCGCAGCCTTGTAGTGGCCGGCTGGCGCCGAAAGCAGCGCGAAGAAATCCGCGAACGCAACGGAAAGAGCCGCCGTTGAAGCAAGCCTGGCAATCCAGATCGTCCAGCCTACGACCAGCCCACCCAGATCGCCGAAGGCCCGGTGCGCATAGACGTAAAACCCGCCGGCCTTTGGCAGCGAGGTGGCGAGCTCCGCCACGATGTTGGCTTCCAGAAGCGTTTGGACGGCGCCAAGGACCCATAGGGTGATGATCAGCCCCGCTTCGGGGACAAGGCCCGCGATCAGCGAGGGTGTGCGCAGGATGCCTGCGCCGATCATGCCGCCAATGGCGACGGCGATGCCGAAGGAAAGGCCCAGCACGCGAAGCAGATGCCCGCGCCCGCTTGCGGGAGAGTCGGTCGCAGACATTTCGTTCACCTCAGCGCAAGCCCGCCCTGGCGATGTTGCCCCATTCGGCCTGTGCCTGGCGATAGCGCCGCGGCGCCCCGTCCAGATTTTTCAGGATCTGCCCGAACAGGGCGCGAGCCTCGTCGCGGCGGCCGAGCCGGTCGAGCAGCTGTCCGTAGCGGGCGCGCGCCTCCTCGCCGGAAAAATAGGGCACCAGCCGCGCATATTCGGCGGCTGCTTCGTCATTCTTGCCCTGCAACTCGAGCGAACGCGCATAGATGAGGTGCGCCTCCTGTGAGATAAAATTCGGGTCGGCGGCCTGCAGGGCATCCAACGTGGCCTGTGCGCCCGCACCGTCGCCGGAAAAGAATTGCGCGCGGGCCAGGCCGAGAAGCAGCGCCGGGTCGTCCCTGAACTGGCCAGTCAGGGCGCCGCGATAAAGCGCAATCGCTTCGGCGAAGTCGCCCCGCTGGATGAGATGCTCGGCCAGCGCGCGCTTGGCGTCGATGGAGCCCACCATTTCCACGTCGCGCTGCGCGGCGCGAAAGTCCCTGTGCGGATCAACGGCGCGTGCGGCGCCTGCGCGAAGGCGCTGCGCACGCGGGCTGTGCAGCCATTCCGGCATCACGATGACGCCAAGATAGATGAGCGAGCCCAGCAGCGGCAGAAAGATCAGGACAAAAATCCACGGCATGATGTAGCCGTTGCGCCACGCATGAACGATGCAGAAGACCATCAACGCAAGCGGCAGCAGGGTGTAGATCATGCGGGCCTCTGATCTTCGGACTTAGCAATCCGTCCGGCGCCCATGCAAGCGTGGTTCAGATCTGCTTCTCGAATTTTCCACCCGCCGATTCCTTCCAGTATGTCACGTCAAGGCCGGTCTCTTTTGCGCTCTTCCACGCCGCGCGCGCCGATTGCAGCAGCTGCGGATCGCGCCCGTCGAACAGCAGCACGATGCGCGCAAAGGAATTCGCCGCCGCACCGTCCCATGCAGGTGGCGGCGCGCCGCCAACCACGAACAGAACGTCCGCTTTGTTAGCGTTGGTTTCTTCCAATGTGATCAGCACGGGCTGGCGCCCGGCATCGCCATCGCCAAGCTGGGCGTGCGGCAGGAATGTCTGCTCGCTGAATGTCCACAGGCGGTTGTCGATCGCTTCCGCACGCTCGGCAGATTCGCAGCGGATGAGCGCGCGCCAGCCGCGTTCCAGCGTTTTTTCGATCAGCCCGGGCAGGACATCATCCAGCGACCGGCGTTCGAGATGATAGAAGAGAACCTCGGTCATCTCTCGTAATGGTCCGCGACCAGCCGGTCGAGGATGCGCACGCCCCAGCCCACGCCCCATTCCGGCGCGTGTGGCTTCTTTTCGCCGTCCTGCCAGGCCACGCCGGCTATATCAAGATGCGCCCAGGGCTGACCCTTCTGCACGAAGCGCTGCAAAAATTGCGCGGCGGCAATCGAACCGGCATGTGTGGTGCCGGTGATGTTCTTCATGTCGGCGATTTTTGACTTGATCATCTTGTCGTATGCCTCGCCCAGCGGCAGGCGCCACACAGGCTCGCCCACCTCCTTGCCCGCGTCGAAAATGCGCTTGGCAAGCGTGTCGTCATTGGAGAAGAGGCCGGCGTTTTCCAGCCCCAGCGCGACCATGATCGCGCCGGTCAGCGTGGCCAGATCGATCACGAATTTCGGCTTGAACCGTGTCTGCGCGTACCACAAGGCATCTGCCAGAACGAGCCGGCCTTCGGCATCGGTGTTGAGGACCTCGATGGTCTGGCCGGACATTGATTTCACTACGTCGTCGGGCCGTTGGGCCTTGCCGTCCGGCATGTTTTCGACGAGCCCCACCACGCCCACGGCATTGACGCGCGCCTTTCGCGCGGCCAGCGCCAGCAAAGTGCCGGTCACGGCAGCAGCGCCGCCCATGTCGCCTTTCATGCCGATCATCCCCACGCCGGTCTTGAGCGAAAGTCCGCCGGAATCGAAGCACACGCCCTTGCCTACAAAAGCGACCGGCGCCTCGTCCTTCCTGCGCGCGCCATTCCAGCGCATCACCAAAAGCTGGCTTTCCCGCTCGCTGCCCTGGCCCACGCCCAGAAGTGCGCCCATGCCAAGCTTCTTCATCTCCGCTTCGCCCAGAACGTCCACCTTGATGCCGAGCTTTGAAAGGCCCGTCTTTGCGCGGCGCGCAAATTCCGCCGGCGACAGGACGTTGGGCGGCTCGTTGACTAGATCGCGCGCGAAGAACACGCCCTGCGCCACGGCCGTCGCCGGAGCCCACAGGCGCTTTGCACCCGCGACGTCCCTTGTTGTGACGACAATGCGCTGGAGGGTCGGCTCGTGCTCTTCGAGATTGCGCGTGCGGTATTTGTTGAACGTGTAGCTTCTAAGCCGCGCGCCCATGGCAAGATGGGCCGCAAGCACCGCCGGTTTCATCTTCGAACCCTTGGGCAGGTCGATCGCAAACGTCGCTTCCTTCTCGCCGCTTGTGAACAGCCGCGCGACGACCTTCGCCGCAAGCTTTTCAGCCGCCATGGAATCGAAAGCTTCCGCTTTCCCGATGCCGGCAAGCACGATGCGCGAAGCCTTGCTGCCGGCAGGCGCAAGAAGCTCGACAACCTGTCCCGGCTTGCCGGTAAAGCGGCTGGCCGCAATCGCGCGCTTCAGTGAGCCGCCACTGGTCTTGTCCGCGTCAGCGGCCGCGGGCAGCAGACTGCCGCCTTCTGTCGCGCCCACAATCAGCGCGCCCGAACCTGCGGTTGAAGGTGCGGCAAAGGAAAGCTGCATGTCATGTCTCCCGGGAACCTGTCTGCCGATTAATCCTTTGGGCGGTTTGCCCTTTATTTTTGGGGCCGTGCGGGATTTGAGGTTGCCGCACGGCCGCGCGGGGATGCTAGTTTAGGGCGAATTGCGCCGGATGCGAAAGTCTGCACCTTTCATGCGAACCGCCATGCCACGCCTGTCCAAATATGTCCTGCGCCAGCTGATGGGGCCGGTGGCGCTGTTTGCATTTCTGTTGACGCTCGTCGTCTGGCTCTCGCAGTCCTTGCGGCTGCTCGACCTCATCATCAACCGCGGCCAGTCGGCGCCCACGTTCGTCTACCTGACGCTTCTGCTGTTGCCGAGCCTTCTTGTCATCATCCTGCCGATCGCTTTCTTGGCCGGAACCCTCTATGCGCTGCACAGGCTCACGACCGACAGCGAGCTCGTGGTGATGTGGTCGTCGGGTTATAGCCGGATGCAGCTCGCCTGGCCCGTGATGGCCGCCGCCGCCCTGGTGGCCGTGCTCACCTATCTCTGCAGCCTTTATCTGATGCCGCTCGGCCAACGCCTGATGCACGACAAGGTGTACGACATTCGCGCCGATATCGGGGCCGCCGTCCTGAACGAAGGGCAATTCAACACGCCGGCCGAAGGTCTCACGGTCTTCATTCGCGAACTCTCGTCCGACGGACGCATCCACGGCATTCTTGTTCACGACAATCGTAATCCACATCGGCCCGTCACGTACATCGCGCAGAGCGGCGAGCTTGCGCAGACGGCCGATGGCCCGCGCCTGATCATGCTTGCCGGAACTATCGAGCAAAGCGGCGATGCCGGGAAAAACCTGTCGGTGCTCAAATTTCAGCGCTACGTCTTCGACATCAACCAGTTTTCGGGCGGACAGCGGCAGGCCCAGCGCGATGCCGATGAGCGGTTCCTGCAGGAACTGTTATGGCCCGATCTCAAGAGCGATCCGGGCAATCACATCCGCAATATCTACCTGGCGGATGCCAATAACCGGCTGTCGGCGGGCCTTTACTGCTTCGCATTCGGGCTGATCGCGCTTGCCGCGGTGACGCGCGGCCGGCGCGGGCGCGGCGCCTATGCCTTGCGGCTCACGGTTGCCTCCCTCGCGGCGGCGGCGCTGCGCATCGCGGGCTATGGGCTTGTGGGAATGTCGTCACGGCGTCCGGAGTTGAACGTCCTCCTGTACCTCGTGCCGATTCTGGGGTCCGCCGGAGCGATCGCCGACATGGCGGGCCTGTTCTCGCGGCGGCACTTTGCGTTTCTGTTTCCGCAGTCTCAGCCGCTGCCGGAGCGGGCGGCATGACCTGGTCGTGGACTCTTTCCCGCTATCTGGCGCGCCAGTTCCTGATCGGCGTTGGCGTGATCTATGCGGCTTTCCTGATCCTGGCTTTTTCCATCGATATCGTCGGCTTGCTGGATTACACGCAGAGGAAGGGCGTTCCGGCGAACGTGATTGTCGGAATGAGTCTTTTGCAACTGCCGGATCTCGGACTGAAGCTCTTGCCCTTCGCCGTCCTTCTGGGCGGCGTCTTTGCGTTCGTCCGCATGTCGCGCAGCGAAGAGCTCGTAGCCACACGCGCTGCCGGCGTTTCGGCATGGGAATTTCTCGCGCCGTCGCTGGTCGTTGCGGTCATTCTTGGGCTTTTCACGGTGGTCGCCGTCACGCCGCTGACCTCGCGGCTGCTTGCGCAATATTCCGCGATGGAAGCGAAATATGTGCGCGGGCAGGCCTCGCAACTCGCCATTTCGCGAAACGGCCTGTGGCTCAGGCAGGGCGATGCGCGCCAGCAGCAGGTGATCCATGCCCTGCGCGTGGGCAACCAGGGCCAGCGCCTCGATGATGTCATCGTGTTTCTTTACGGGCACAAGGACAGGTTTCTCGGCCGGATCGAGGCCCGATCCGCAACGCTGGAGACCGGCGCATGGCTGTTGCGCAATGCCTGGGTCAGCGGCCCGGACGGTTCACCGAAATGGCACGAGAGCTATATCGTTCCGACCACCCTGACCCCGGTTCAAATCCAGGAAAGCTTTGCATCACCCGATACGCTGTCGTTCTGGGATTTGCCGCACTTCATCAGCGCCGCCAAGGAAGCGGGATTCTCAGCCTTGCGCTATGAGCTGTATTTCTACACGCTGCTGGCATTGCCCGCGCTTTTCGCCGCGATGGTGTTCATGGCCGCCAGTTTTTCGCTGCGGCTGGCGCGCATGGGCGGCCTGACGCGCGTCATCCTTTATGGGGCGCTCGCAGGTTTCGGCGTCTATTTTTTCAGCAACCTCACCCAGGCATTGGGTGAATCCGGCATACTGCCGGTGCCTTTGGCGGCCGCAGCGCCCGCATCGGCCGCGATTCTCATCGGCATGACTCTCCTGTTCCATCAGGAGGATGGATGAAGTCTGGGGGGAGCAAACGGGGGCGCCGGGCCAGCTGGTACTTGGCCGCAACCTTTTTTTTGTGCGCCGCGCCTATTCCGGCCAGCGGCGCGAATGCGCTTCTCGGCAATGCCCTCGGCAAGCAGGGCAGCAACGCCCTGCTTCGCGCCGACGAAGTCGATTACGACATCAACAACGCGCTCGTCATCGCCCATGGCCATGTCGAAATCGATTACAACGGGCGCATTCTGATGGCCGAACAGGTCACTTACGACCAGAACAAGGACGTCGTCACGGCCAGCGGGCGCGTGACGGTCATGGCGCCCAACGGCGATGTTGCCTTCGCTGATCATGTCGTGCTGACCGATCAGATGCGCGACGGCGTTCTCTCGGGCTTCTATGCGCTGGTCGGACAGTCGGGCCGGCTGGGCGCGGCGTCCGCCCGACGCGTGAATCAGGACACGACGATCGCAAATCGCGCGGTGTATACGCCGTGCAAAATCTGCCGGCAAAAAGGCGATCGCACGCCGCTCTGGCAGGTCAGGTCATATCGCGTGATCTATCGGGAGCAGAAGCACCGCATCTATTTTCACGACGCGACGATCGAGGCCTTTGGTGTTCCGGTCTTCTATACCCCGTTCTTCTCCACGCCGGATCCGACCATCAAGCATCAGACAGGCATACTGGCGCCCGATATCGGCTCATCCAGCATCCTTGGAAGCCTCATACAGCTGCCTTTCTACATCGCCCTTTCGGATTCGCAGGATGCCACGCTCGCAGCTCTGTTCTCGACCGAAGCCGGCCAGATGCTTTCCGGCGAATATCGCCAGCGCTGGCAGCAGGGTGGCATGTGGCTGCAAGCCAGCGTTGCGCACAATCCGAACGGCGGATTCAGCGGCCATCAGGAAGAGTGGTACAGCGATCTGTTCGGTTCCGGACGCATCTTTCTGACGGACCATTTCGAAATCGGATACGACGCGCAACTGACATCGGACGATACGTTCCTGAAGCGTTATGACATCTCCTCGCTTGACCGGCTCACGAGTGATCTGTTCTTTCAGGATGAGTGGGGACGCAGCCGGCTTGCCGTCACTGGGTATTTCTTCCAGGGTCTGCGCGCGACCGACAGCAACAAGCTGATTCCGCTCGCGCTCCCGATCGTGCAGTTCACCTATATCCCGCTGCACGACTGGATGGGCGGTCAGTTCCGCTTCGATTTCAATGGCAGCTCCATTACCCGCAACCTTGGGCCCAACAGCCAGCGCGTAACAGCGGAAGCGCGCTGGCGGCTGCCATTTGTGACCGCGGACGGCCAGCTGATCACCTTCCAGCTCGACGCCAGAGGCGATGTTTACCGCGTCCAGAACAACGATCTCATCGATTTCGCTGCAATTCCGGAAAAGACAAGCTACATCGAACGCGGCCTGCCCTATGCGGCGCTGGATTGGCGCTGGCCCCTGATTTCGGGCAGACGCTCGTCGGACTCGATCATTCTGGAACCGATCGCGCAGGTAATTGCGGCGCCCTATGGCGGAAACCCACCGGGCATTCCAGACGAAGACAGCGCGGATTTCGAGTTCGATGAGACCAATTTGCTCGCTTTCGACCGGTTCCCCGGCTTCGACCTGTGGGAAAGCGGGCCGCGCGCCAATGTCGGCCTGCACGGCGTCGCCTATTTTTCCTCCGGCTCGATCGATGCGCTGCTCGGTGAGGTGTACCGCCTGAAGCCGGACCCGATTTTCCAGGAAACGACCGGGCTCAAGGGCGACGTTTCGGATATCGTCAGTCTCGTCACCATAAAATTCCCGCCGTATATCGAGATGGCGAATCGTCTCGACATCGACAACGCCACGGGCAGCGTGCGCCGCAACGAGGTCTATCTGCAGGCGAGCTATGGCCGATCCTCCGTCGAAGTGTCTTATGTGCACCTGCCGCCGCAAACCGATCAGGGCCTGCCTTCCAGCCTGACCGGGCTCGACACGCCACGTGAGGAAGTGACGGCGCAGGCCATCGTTGGCGTGCTCGACCACTGGAGCCTTTATGCCGCGGGCCAGCGCGACTTGCAGGCCAGCCAGCTGCTCGAAAGCGACTTTGGCATCGGCTACGACGACGAATGTCTCGGCTTTTCGGTATCTTTCCGCCGCGTCTATAGCGCCGACCGCGATATTCCGGCGTCTTCATCGGTCATCGTTCACCTTATTCCGAAATTCGGGAACGAGCCGGAGGACCTCCAGGACCTTTTCCCGCACCAGATCTTCACGCAGCCTTGATCGGATTGGGAAATTGCTTATTCTCGCCGCCGGTCGGGCCCGCCAGACTGGCCGGGGCGCGGATCGCATTCTGCAACAAAGAGAACAATGCAGCCGAAAACCGACAAATTTCGTTCGACGGCCCTGTTGCTTGCTCTGCTTGGTGCGGGCCTTGCGAACGTGGGGGCCACGCCTGCGCCGCAAGCTCAGAGCAGCGGGTCGGCCCAAACGGCACTGGCATCCACCGGGCCGGCGGCCAGCACCGCAATCGATACCGGCATGGGGGACGCAAACAGCGACGGCGTGGCGGCGGTCGTTAACGACACCATCATCTCCGAATATGACCTGCGCCAGCGGATCGCCCTGTTTCTCGCCACCTCGGGCATCAATCCGACACCGGACCAGTTGAAGCGTATCCGGGCGCAGGTTCTGACGCAGCTCGAAACCGAGCGACTCGAGCTTGCGGAGGCCCAGAAGAACAACACGACAATTTCTTCGGCCGACGTCGACAACGCTATGAACAATATCATCCAGTCGAATCATCTGACGATGGATCAGCTCAAGGCCGTGCTCGCGCGCTACAACGTGGACGTTGCCACCCTGCGCGCGCAAATCGCCACGCAGCTTGCCTGGGAAAAAACCGTCGATGACCAGCTGGGAGACCGGGTGCATGTCACGCCCGAAGATGTCGATGCGGAGTTGAAGCGCCTCGCACAGGGCGCAAACAAACCCCATTTCCTCGTTGCCGAAATCTTCCTGGCGGTTGACCGGCCGGATCAGGAAAACGAAGTGCAAAAAACCGTTCAGGACATCGAAGCACAGCTTCAGGCCGGCGCACCTTTCGGCGAGGTCGCCCGGCAGTTCAGCCAGAGCCCTTCGGCGGCGCAAGGCGGCAACATCGGCGTCGTGGAAGATGGCCAGCTCGCGCCGGAGCTGAACGATGCGCTGGAAAAGCTGAAACCGGGCCAGTTCAGCGCACCGATCCGCTCCGCCGGGGGCTTTTACATTCTGGAGCTGATCGGCCGGCAGGAACCAATGGGAACCAAGGTGCCCGATGCAGCCAGCATAAACGCTCATCCCAGCGTGCTGCCGCTGGCGCGCATCCTCTTGCCGCTCGGGCCGAAGCCAACCCAGGAATTCCAGCAAAAGGCCTTGCATGCAGGCGAGGTGATCCGCTCGCACATCAGCACCTGTGATACGCTTCCGGCTCTCGTCAAGCAGCTGCCCGGCGCGGTATTCATGAAGCTTGGCGACATGAAGCTCGCCGACCTCAGCCAGGAAATCCAGAACGCGCTTGCCAACACGCAGCCTGGTGAAGCGGCGGCACCGTTCATTTCTTCGGCAGGCGTGGAAATCATCGTGCGCTGTGATCCGCCCGTGCCGCAGGTCACTGCGTTCAAGATGCCCACGCGTGACGAAGTGGAACAGCAGCTGTTCGAAGAACAGATCTCCACGCTCGCCCGGCAGTATCTGAGCGATTTGCGGCGCGAAGCCGATGTCGAAACCCGTTAAGGCGGATCCGAGCGCCCCCATTCTCGTCACCATGGGCGAACCCTCGGGCATTGGCCCCGAAGTTGCCGCGGCGGCTTTCGCCGCGCTTGGCGGACGCATTGGGTCTCATCCGCTGAAGTTTGTCGGCGATCCGCAGGTGTTCCGAATGGCCGTTTCCGCGGGAAGCGATGCAATGATTGCGTCACATCCGTTGGCCGCCCCTGTGGTGGCTGGCAAGCCGGATCCGGCCAACACGCGCGCGGTCATCGATGCCATCGACACGGCCGTCGATCTTGCAATGCAGGGTGCCGCGGCGGCCGTTGTGACCGCGCCCATCTACAAGGCCTCCCTGATGCGGGGTGGATTTTCCTTTGCAGGCCATACGGAATATCTGGCCCAGATCACCGGATCCGACCACGCTGTGATGATGCTGGTCGGGGGCGGCTTGCGGCTGGTACCGGTCACGATCCACATTCCGCTCAAGGACGTCGCGGCTAAGATCGCGGCGCCACTGATTGTGGAGACCGGCGAGATCGTTCTGGAAGCGCTGAAGCGTGATTTCGGAATTGCAGCTCCCAGGCTTGCCGTTGCGGGGCTCAATCCGCATGCCGGCGAGGATGGCGAAATCGGATCCGAGGAGCGCGCGCTTATCCGGCCGGCGGTCGAAGCTCTTCGTGCGGGCGGAGTGGCTGTTGCAGGCCCATTGCCGGCCGACACGATGTTTTTTCCGGAGGCGCGCGCGCGATACGATGCGGCGCTCTGCATGTACCATGACCAGGCGCTGATACCGCTGAAGACACTTGCTTTCTGGGAGGGCGTGAACGTAACGCTTGGTCTTCCGATCGTTCGCACCTCGCCTGATCACGGCACCGCGCTCGAGCTTACGGGAAAGGGCGGAGCTGATCCCCGCAGCATGATCGCGGCCATCAGGCTTGCAGCGCAAATGGCCGATGCCCGACATCGCTGATCCGTTGCCACCGCTCGGGGCGGTAATCGCCGCCCACGGATTGCGGGCGAAAAAATCGCTCGGCCAGAATTTTCTGCTCGACCTCAATCTTACCCGACGTATCGCGCGCGCCGCGGGCCCCCTGGAAAACACCACGGTCTATGAAGTCGGCCCCGGGCCCGGCGGACTGACGCGTGCGCTTCTGACCGAAGGTGCTGCGCAGATCATAGCGGTGGAGCGAGACGAGCGATGCCTTGCGGCGCTCGGCGAGATTGCCGCGGCCTGGCCCGGCCGGCTGCATCTCATTGCCGCCGATGCGATGAAACTGGATGAACCGCAATTGCTTCAGGGCAGGGGCGTAAGCAGCCCGGTGCGCGTGGCGGCCAATCTACCCTACAATGTCGGCACGGCCCTTCTCGTGAAATGGCTAACGGCCAAAACGTGGCCGCCTTTCTGGCGATCGCTCACGCTGATGTTCCAGCGCGAAGTGGCGGAAAGGATCGTTGCCAGGCCGGGCAGCCCACATTATGGACGGCTCTCGATTCTGGCGCAGTGGCGCACGCGTGCGAAAATCCTGTTTGAGGTCGGCGCGCGCGCATTTACGCCCGCGCCAAAGGTCAGCTCGGCCGTCGTCCGCATCGAACCCCTGGAAACCTCGGTGGCGCCGGCAATCCTGTCCGATCTGGAACGGGTCACGCAGGCCGCCTTCGGCCAGCGCCGCAAGATGCTGCGCCAGAGTTTGAAGCCGCTCTCGCCCGATGCCGAAGACCGAATCCGGCAGGCGGGGCTCGATCCCACGGCGCGGCCGGAAACGCTGAGCGTGAGCCAATTCGCCGCGCTCGCGCGCGTCTTCGCCGCTGCGCGTTGAGCCGGCTGCTCGCGCGTGCCAGACTGATAAGTGATCAGATATCGGGAGAAACCGCGATGCTGTCGGAAGCCATCGTCGAATTCGGTGCGCCCCTGAAACGGATCGAATCGCCCACCCCGGTGCCGCAAGGCACCGAGGTGCTGCTCAAGGTGCACAATGCTGGCGTTTGTCATTCCGACGTGCACATTCATGACGGCTATTTCGATCTGGGCAAAGGCAACAGGCTGCCGCTCGCAAATCTCAAAATGCCGCATACGTTGGGGCATGAGATTGAGGGCGAGGTGGTTGCCACCGGCCCGCAGGCAGAGGGGATAAAGATCGGCGAACGCTATGCCGTCTTTCCCTGGATCGGGTGCGGCCAATGCGCGGCCTGCCTGCGCGGCGAAGAAAATCTGTGCGGCCGTCCGCGCAATCTGGGCTGCTCGGCAGGGGTGCCCGGCGGCTATGCCACGCACGTCCTGGTTCCTCATCCGCGATATCTGCTTGCCTATGGCGGCACGAAGCCTGAGCTGGCCGCCGCCTATATGTGTTCGGGCCTCACGGCGTTCGGTGCGATCAAGAAGGTCGGCAGGCTCGGGCCGGACGATCAGATCGTCATATTGGGGTGTGGCGGTGTGGGCATGATGGGCGTGGAATTCGCCCAAGCGCTGACCGCCAAGGGGCCGATCGCCGCCGATATCGACGACGCGAAGCTGGATGCAGCGAAAAAGGCGGGTGCAGTTGCCGGCTACAACATCAGGACACCTGATATCGCCAAGAGGCTGATTGCCGACACCAAGGGCGGCGCCTTTGCGGTCGTGGATTTCGTGGGCTCGGAATCGAGCTTTGCCTTTGCCAACGCCGCTATCCGCAAGGGTGGGCGCATCGTTGTGGTGGGATTGTTCGGCGGGGCGATGACCATGCCGATCCCCATGTTTCCCCTCAAGCCGTTTTCCATCATCGGCTCGTTCGTGGGCTCGCTGCCGGAAGCTGAGGAAATGATGGGCTTGGTGCGCAGCGGAAAAGTCGGTGCCATTCCCGTGCAGACGCGGCCCCTGTCCGACGCAAACAGAACGCTCGATGATCTCAGGAACGGCCGCATCACCGGCCGGGTGGTGTTGAGGCCCTGATATTGCCGGGCCAGCAGGTCGTCCGGCTCAACGTCAAAAAAAAGAGCGGCCGCCCATCCGCGCGGCCGCTCCGAACAGATGATTGCCGATCCCGGTCACCCGAAATTGTGTGCGCTGAGATGGGACAGGTGGTGGCCATGGTCGAGTTCGACCAGAAGATCATGACCCGCCTGGTAGCCCGCCACTCCGTTCATGTCCACGACGAGAAACGAGTGACCTGCATACTTTCCGCTCGTCGCAGTGAAAAGCGCTGCGTGATCGGCCTGCAGGTGATGCGCATTCATTGCGTGGCTTATGTCGGCGTTGAAACCGTTTCCGGAGAGGTGGCCGCTCACGGCCTTGTCGATCCCCTTCACGGCCGTGGTCAGGTGGAAGTGGTCGCCAGTCGTCGGGTCAAAGCCCACCAACGTGTCGAAATGCCTGCCGGTGGAGTCGGACGCGTGGGAAAAAACGAATGTGTCGGCTCCCTTGCCGCCATTCAGGTGATCGGCGCCCGCGCCGCCCTTCAACGTGTCGTTGCCAGCTCCCGCGACAAGCGAATCGTTGCCCTGGCCGCCGTTGAGATCGTCGTCGCCATTGGTGCCCTGTTCATCATCGTTGCCGTCAGTACCCTGGTCATCCGTTCCCTGGTTGTCCGTTCCCTGGTCATCGGTCCCCTGGTTGTCAGTCCCCTGATCGTCCGTTCCCTGGTTATCCGTGCCTTGATCATCAGTTCCCTGATTGTCTGTTCCCTGATCGTCGCTGCCTTGATTGTCAGTTCCCTGATCGTCGGTCCCCTGATCGTCAAGCGCGTGCAAGGCTGCATGCTCCATCAACATCCTGCAGTCTCCCTGGTTGGTTGGGTGCAATCACATTAGCGCCGGTTGGCGGAATTGTCTCCGCCGCACGAGATGCCGTGGCGCGTACTGCTTAACGGGAACCAAGTTCTGCGTCCGAAATTTTATTTGTCTTGTGCGGTTTCCGTCGCGCCAGCCATGCTTTCTCGGAAATTTTTTACCGCGCCGCCGGGAAGGCGGTGAGGTTACAAATTTCCAATGTCGGCACCCAACGCATCGATCAGGGGCCCAATGTGGTCCCGGTACTGGCGCCACCGAGCAACGGAACTCCGGTAGATTGGCTGCCGGACCTGGGCCGCGCTCGCTGTTCGCACCGGGCGATCGAGTTCATGAAAGGAAAGGCAGGCGTCATCCCATGCGAGACCGCAATGGGCAACAAGTCGTCTCGCAACGCCGTCAAGATCAATCGCAAGGTCTTCATAGTTCAGTTCGAGCATCACTCCGGGCGGTATTGCCGCGCGCCAATGCGCCATCAGTCTTTCATAGGCCTTATAATAGCGGCCAAGCTCTGCAAGGTCGTAACTATAGGGCTGGCCGCGCGTGAACAATTTGGTGAAACAGGATATGCAAGTATCCAGTGGATTGCGGCGCACGTGAATGATTTTCGCCCGCGGCAGTGCCAGATGTATGAGCCCGGCATAACGGAAGTTCCACGGCATCTTGTCAGTCACGCGTTCGGCCGACGGCGCCAATTTCCGGATTTCGCGAACATAATTTTTTCCGATTTCTGCGATTTGTTCTGCGGATAACGCTCCGGCATCATCGGGGAAACGGACCGGCCGCCCGTCCGGTTGCCGGCATCGGGCTACGGCTTCCGAAAAGAACTTCAGCTCGCCCGCGCCGTGCGCGCCGGGGTGGCCCGCCAGTATCTGCTCGACAAGACTGGTTCCCGAACGCGGCATGCCCACAATGAAGACCGGCAGAGGATCGGGAAAACCGTAGCCTGCGCGGTCAAGCATCATCTCCTTCGTGAACACCCGCTCGATGGCAGCGAACGCGGCCAACATTGGGCCCTCGTCATAGGGAATCTGGCGGCGCTTGAGTGCATTGCCCTGCAGGTAGTGCCGAAAGGAACGATCGGCGTCGCCCGTGTCGGCATAGGCCTTTCCCAATGCAAAATGAAGCGCGAGGCGATCGGACTCTGTTGGGGGTCCGCCGCAAACCAGCGCCTCCATCTGCGCGATTTGCGGATCGCCGGCGGAAAAGCGTTTCGATTCCGCCAATTGCTGATGCAGCATGCCGTTGCCGGGCGCGAGACTGACGGCCGTTTCATGGGCGCGGCGCGCTTCGTCAAGCTTGCCGCCTGTTTTCAGCACGTTGCCAAGACCGCTATATGCTTCCGCATAGGCCGGTTTCAGGCGCAACGCCTCCTCAAGATGGTGTCGCGCGTCATCCAGCCGGCCAAGCTCCCGCAAACAGTTGCCCAGGTTTTTGTGTGCTACGGCGAAAGTCGGCCTGGCGGCCACCGCGCGCCGGTACGCGGCTGCGGCCCCTTCGAGCTTGCCTTGCGCATGCAAGGCATTGCCCAGATTGTTGTGTGCATCGGCGTTGTCGGGTTCGAGCTCTGCGGCGCGGCGGAAATGCGTGGCGGCATCTCCGAACCGCCGCAGGCGGTGAAGCGCAAAGCCGAGGTTGCTGTGCGCCTTGGCGTAATCCGGTTTTATTTCGAGCGCGCGGCGATATTGCGCCGCCGCGTCGGCCATCCTGTTTTGATCGCGAAGCGCATTGCCGAGATTATTATAGGCCGCGGCATAAGTGGGGTCGAGGGCGACGGCATGCTCGTAGCACTGGGCCGCCTCCGCAGGCTTGCCTTGCGCCCTGAGCGCAAGACCCAGTCCGTTGTGGGCCCGCGCAAGGCCTGGCGCGGCGAGAATCGCCTTGCGAAACCCGTCCGCCGCTTCTGCGAAATGTTTCTGCTCGAGATGCTCGAATGCAACGCGGCACAGCCTCGCGGCTTCACCGTCCGCGCCTGTTTCCGCCCCTGCCGGACGCGCCATAGCCGGAGGAACGGCGACCGTCTGCCCACGCCTGGCGGCCCTTCGCCTTTCCTTCCGGTTCATATGTGTTCCACGGGATCGGTCTCATGAAGGCGTGATTCTGGTTTTCACCAGCGTCGCCACAAATTCGCTCACGCCGACAAGGCGCGCGCGGCGCGCCCGTTCGGCCTCCAGGATTGCGCGCACTTTGAAAAGCGCGCGGTCAAGATCGTCGTTGACGACAACATAGTCATATTCCGGCCAGTGGCTGATTTCGCTGGCCGCCTTGGCCATGCGCTTCTTCACCACCTCGTCGGAATCCTGCGCGCGCGCTTTCAGCCTGCGTTCCAGCTCCTCATGCGTCGGCGGCAGCACAAACACGCTCACGAGATCTTCCCGCGCGCGCTCCTTCAGCTGCTGCGTGCCCTGCCAGTCAATATCGAAAAGAACATCGCGGCCCCGGCCGAGCGCAGTCAGTACCGGCTGCTTTGGCGTGCCGTATTGATGCTCGAACACGGTGGCATGCTCAAGAAAATCGCCTGCCTTCACCATGTCGCCGAATTTTTCGGGTGTCACGAAGTAGTAGTCACGTCCTTCCACTTCGTTGGGCCGCTTTGCGCGTGTGGTGGCCGAAACAGAAAGCGTAATCGCACCGTCGCCTTCCAGCAGGCGCCGCGACAACGTGGTTTTGCCCGCGCCCGACGGCGATGACAGAACCAGCATCAGCCCTCTGCGTCTGATATCGCTCATTCGATGTTCAGCGCCTGCTCGCGAAACTGGTCGATGGCGTGTTTCAACGCAAGGCCAAGCCGCGTCAGTGCGATATCGGAGGACTTGGAGCACAGCGTGTTGGCTTCGCGGTTGAATTCCTGCGCCAGGAAATCGAGCTTGCGGCCCACGGCATCGCCGGAGGCCATCAGGGCCTTCGCCTCGTGGACATGGGCCGTCAGCCGGTCGAGTTCCTCGCGCACATCGGCCCTGATGGCCAGCAGAGCCGCTTCCTGCGCCAGCCGCTCTTCGGACACGCTTCCGGCAGCCATCAGCTCGCCAAGCTGGGCGGCGATCCTGTCCCTGAGATTGGAAAGCTGCGCGCCGGCCGATTTCGCGGCTTCCCGAGTGAGGCGCTCAATTTCGCCCATATGGTTTTGCAGAACCACGGCCAGCTTTGCGCCTTCGGTGCGCCGGGCGCGGGCAAGATTGTCAAACGCGGCAGCGAGGCTTTCCAGAATTGCGGCGTCGCGCGCGGCGCGCTCCGCCTGATCGAGCTCGGCCATATCGTCCGGCACGATGACGCCTTTGAGCCCCAGAATGCCGTCTGCCCGGGCCGGGGCGAGGCCCGAATCGTTTTCAATTTCCTTGGCTAGGCGCACGGCCGCGGCCAAGGCCGCCGGATCGACGCGAAGGGCCTTTCCCCCCTCCTGCGGCTCCAGCGTCAGCGTTGCCTGGATGTTGCCGCGCCGGAACCGCTCGCCGGCAAGCAGGCGCGCGGCCGGCTCGATACTTTCGAAGCCGGGCGGTGTGCGCAACCGCATGTCGAGCCCACGGCCGTTGACGCTCTTAACTTCCCAACGCCAGCGCAAGGCTTCGAAGGCGCCGTGGGCCTCGGCGAAGCCGGTCATACTGACAAGACTCATCGGGATTCTCCGGTGCCGCAGGAATGTAGCGCGCGCATCTGCGGGGCGAAAGCTGATAGCTCAGCTCAGCGCTTGTGCCGCGGCCGTTCCGGCTTGGGCTTTGCCGGCGGCCGCGGATTGTGGATCGCGCGCCAGCGGGCGACATTGCGGTTCTGGTCCGCAAGCGTGGCAGCAAATGCATGCCCGCCGGTTCCATCGGCCACGAAATACAGATCGTTCGAATTTGAAGGATTGAGTACTGCCAGGATCGAATCCTTGCCGGGGTTGCAAATGGGTGTGGGCGGAAGACCGGCAATCACATAGGTGTTGTAAGGCGTGGGGGCGGTGATCTCGCTCTGGTAAATGCGGCGGCCCAATGGATAGCCCTGGGTGATGCCGTAGATGATGGTGGGGTCGGATTCCAGCTTCATCCCAAGCCTCAGCCTGTTCACGAACACTGAAGCTATGTGGCGGCGCTCTGACGGAAGGGCCGTCTCCTTTTCGACGATGGAGGCCAGAATCAGCGCCTGCTCTGGCGTTGTGTAGGGCAGATTCGCGGCGCGCTCCCCCCAATGTGCCTTGAGAAACTTCGCCTGCGCCTGGTGCATGAGCGAAAGAAGATGGGCGCGCGTCATGCCGCGGGTGAAGAGATAGGTTTCCGGCAGAAGTGATCCCTCCGGCGGCACGGCGCCGGGATCTCCGGTCAGCACGGCATTTGTTCGCACCAGATCGTAAATCATGGCGCTGGTCAGCCCTTCGGCCGCAGTCAGTTTGTGCAGGATGGATTTGCCGCTGATCATGATCCCGGCAGCGCTCGCCATGCTGACATGCGGGGGAAACCAGTATTCTCCGGCCTTGAGGGCCGATTGCTGGTTGCGGATGCGCAGGCCCAGATTGAACAGGGCGGCGTTCTGAATGATGCCCGCCCTTTCAAGCTTCTCCGCGATGATGCTGGCATGATCGCCAGGCTCAATCAGCACGACGGCGCCCTCTGCCGAAGGGCCGGCCGCGAAGAAGTTGTTGCGCTCCCACCAGATCGCGCCCCCGATCAGAAGTGCCAGCACGATCACGAACAGGAGAACGCGGCGCATAACGGGGGCTACTGCACGGCCGTCAATATGAGGGACGCATTGGTGCCGCCAAAGCCAAAGGAGTTCGACATTGCGGTTCTCACTTCTCGCTTTCGCGCCTTGTGGGGCACCAGATCAATTTCTGTTTCTGCCGACGGGTTGTCGAGATTGAGCGTCGGCGGCACAACCTGATCGCGGATCGCGAGGGCGCAGAAAATAGCCTCAACTGCGCCCGCAGCGCCCAAGAGGTGTCCGATTGAGGACTTGGTGGACGACATCGACACCTTGCCCGTGGCGTTGCCCAGCATCCGCTCAACGGCGTGCAGCTCGATCTCGTCACCCAGGGGTGTCGAGGTACCATGGGCATTGATATAGTCGATATCTGATGGCGTAAGATTGGCGCGTTTCAGGGCCATCTGCATGGCGCGGAAACCGCCATTGCCGTCTTCCGCCGGCGCGGTGATGTGGTAGGCGTCGCCGGAAAGCCCATAGCCAGCCACTTCCGCATAAATCTTCGCGCCGCGCGCCTTGGCGTGCTCATATTCCTCGAGAATCACCATGCCGGCGCCTTCGCCCATCACAAAGCCGTCGCGGTCGCGGTCCCAGGGGCGTGAAGCCTTTTCAGGGGTGTCATTGAAGCCCGTGGAAAGCGCGCGGCAGGCCGCGAAGCCCGCCATCCCCAAGCGGCAGATTGCCGCTTCGGTGCCTCCGGCCAGCATAACGTCAGCGTCGTCCAGCGCGATCAGACGGGCCGCGTCGCCGATGGCGTGGGCGCCCGTCGCGCAGGCCGTGACGACGGCATGGTTTGGGCCCTTGTAGCCAAAGCGGATTGAGGCGTAGCCGGAAACAAGGTTGATGAGGCTGCCGGGAATGAAGAAGGGCGTAAGCCTTCGTGGGCCCTTTTCGTGGACGAGAATTGCGCCCTCATCGATTCCCTCCAGCCCGCCAATTCCCGATCCGATGAGCACGCCCGTGCGCCAGCGTTGTTCTTCGGTTTTCGGTTCGTAGCCGGAATCCGTCACCGCCTGCTGGGCGGCAGCCAGTCCATAGACGATGAACTGGTCCACCCGCCGCTGTTCTTTCGGGTCCACCCACTGATCGGGATTGAATGTGGCGTCCGTGCCATCACCGCGCGGCAACGTGCAGGCGATGCGCGCTGGCATATCGTCCACCCTGAAGCTGGTGATGGGTCTGGCGCCGGAGCGTCCTGCAAGAAGGCGCGACCACGTCGCATCCACCCCGCAGGCCAGGGGCGTGACCAATCCCAGCCCGGTGATGACAACTCTACGCATGGAATGAACCGTTCGCGGCCAGCCTTACGCCTGCGACTTTTCGATATACTTCACCGCGTCTCCCACGGTGACGATGGATTCGGCCGCGTCATCGGGGATCTCGATGCCGAACTCCTCCTCGAACGCCATGACCAGCTCGACGGTATCGAGGCTGTCGGCGCCGAGATCCTCGATGAAGGAGGCACTGTCCGTCACCTTGTCGGCGTCCACATTCAAATGCTCGACCACGATCTTCTTCACGCGTTCGGCAATATCGCTCATTGCTGCTTCTTGACCTCTTTGCTGTTTTTTCGACGCCGCGGTTCAGGGGCAGCGGCGAAGCCCTCGGAAGCCCCACCCGGGAGCCGAAGGTTGCCCGGTTGGTAACACAAAGCCTTTGGTCCCGCTACATTCCGATCAAGCTTTTGATTTCTTTATGAAATCATTGCCATTCCGCCATTGGGATGGAGCGTCTGGCCGGTGATATAGGATGCTTCCTCGCTTGCCAGAAAGACGACCGCGCCGGCCACGTCCTGAGGGGTTCCCATGCGCCCAGCCGGGATTCGGCTGAGCAGGGCAGCCTTCTGGTCTTCTGTCAGGACATCGGTCATGGGCGTGGCGATGAAGCCGGGCGCAACACAGTTGACTGTAATGTTGCGGCTGGCCACCTCGGCGGCGAGCGATTTGGACATGCCCACAAGGCCAGCCTTTGCGGCGGCATAGTTGCCTTGGCCGGGATTGCCCGTTGCGCCGACCACCGAGGTGATCGAAATGATCCTCCCCCAGCGCTTTTTCATCATTCCGCGCAAGACACCGCGGGAAAGCCGGAACGCGGCGGTCAGATCCACCGCGATTACCTGATCCCACTCTTCATCCTTCATGCGCATGAAAAGATTGTCACGCGTGATGCCGGCGTTGTTCACGAGAATGTCGATCGCGCCGCCCGCCGCCGCCTCCGCTTCTTTCGGCAATGCCTCGACTGCGGACAGATCGGCGAGGTTGCAGACCGCAACATGGGCGCGAGCGCCAAGTTCGGTCTTGAGAAATTCCAGCGCCTCGCCGCGCGTGCCCGAAAGGATCACGGTTGCGCCCCGGGCGTGCAGCGCGCGCGCAATCGCCCCGCCGATGCCGCCGGAAGCTCCGGTCACAAGCGCGGTTTTTCCCGAAAGGTCAAACATGGCTGGCCTCACAGCTTCTTTGCGAAGGCTTCTATATCCGAAGGCGTGTCGAGCGTGATCGTTTCAAGCTCACGATCGGTGCGCTTGACCATCCCCGTCAATACCTTGTTGCCGCCGAACTCGACCGTGGTGCCGGCGCCCAAATGGCGAAAGGACAGAACGCTCTCGCGCCAACGCACGCGCCCGGTGATCTGTTCGACCAGCAATTTGCGGATGGTTTCCGGTTCGTGGATTTCACCGGCGGTGACGTTTGCAACCACCGGCGCGGCCGGCGGGCGGATGGCGACCGCTGCGAGCGCTTCCCGCATCCTGTCTGCCGCGGGCTGCATCAGTGGGGAATGGAATGGCGCGCTTACGTTCAGCATCATGGCGCGCTTGGCGCCCTTTGCCCTGGCAATTTCGCCGGCACGCTCCACCGCGGCCGTTGTGCCGGAAATCACCACCTGACCTGGCGCATTGTCGTTGGCCACTACGCAGACCGGATTTTCCTCTGTCGGCGGCGCGCACGCCACGGCCTCTTTCGCGGCCGCTTCGGCGAGATCGATTTCGGCGCCAAGCAGCGCGCTCATGGCTCCTTCGCCAACAGGCACGGCCGCCTGCATGGCCCGGCCGCGTGTCTTCAGAAGGCGCGCGGCGTCCGAAAGGGTGAAGGCGCCCGCCGCGCACAGCGCCGTATATTCGCCAAGGGAATGGCCGGCCACGAGCCGTGCATGCCGTCCCACGTCCAGCCCCCCGTCGCGTTGGAGCGTGCGCACGATCGCCATGCTGGCTGCCATGATTGCAGGCTGCGCATTCTCGGTGAGAGTGAGATCGGCCTCAGGTCCCTCCCACATGAGCCTGGAGAGCTTCTGCGACAGGGCATCATCCACTTCCTCGAACGTCTGGCGCGCTGGCGCAAACGCCTCGGCCAGCGCCTTGCCCATGCCTACCTGCTGGCTGCCCTGTCCCGGAAAAATGAATGCGCGCGTCATGGCACCCCCAAAAAATCCGGCGCACACAAAGCCGGGACGGCCGTCAAGTCAAGCCAATGCGGGCGTCATGTCCCGGCACGGCCATGCTATTTTGCCCTGCTGGCAGGGTGGTGGTCCCGTCCATGGCAACCGTGGCGAACGCATTGCAGGATCAGGAGGAAGTCGTGGCGTTCCTGGGCCGTGCGGAAAGCTACGGCCTCAAGGGTGAGAAGATCGAACGCCATGAAACGCACGCCTCGATCGTTTTTCTTGCGGGCGAGCGCGCCTACAAGCTCAAGCGCGCGGTGAAATATCCCTATCTCGACTACTCGACGCCAGACAAGCGCCGCGCCATGTGCGAGGCGGAACTTGCGATCAACCGGCGCACGGCGCCGAAGCTCTATCTGGAAGTCCGGCCGATCGTTCAGGATGCACGCGGGCTGCGATTCGGCTCGCGAGACGAGCATGCACAGGCGGTTGACTGGGTTCTTGTCATGCGCCGGTTTGCCCAGGGCGACGTTCTGGAAAATCTGCGCCGCGCCGGACGGCTGACGCGTGACCTTGTGTTGCCGCTCGCCGAAACGATCGCCGCTTTCCACGACCGGGCCGAACGGATATTCACATTCGGCGGCGAAAGCGGCATGGCGCGCGTGATCGAAGAGAACGCGCAAATTCTGGGCCGGCAGCCGTTCGCCCGGAACAAGGTGGATGCCCTTTGCGCAAAATCGAAGGCGTGGCTTGGGCGCGTCGGGCCTCTGCTCGAGCAGCGCCGCAGGGACGGTTTCGTGCGGCGCTGTCATGGCGATCTGCACTTGAACAACATCTGCCTTCTGGAGGGCGTGCCCACGCCCATCGATGCCATCGAATTCAACGACGATATCGCGTGCATCGATGTGTGGTTCGATCTGGCGTTTCTGTTGATGGATCTCGATCGGCATGGCCTGCGCGGGCCTGCCAACGCGCTTTTCAACCGTTATCTGGAAAAGACGTTCGATAGCGGGGGCTTGACCGCCCTCCCACTGTTTCTCTCCTGCCGCGCGGCCATCCGGGCGCATGTCGCCATGTCGGCGAGGGAGCTGGGCACAGGCGGACAGGAGTCGGAGGCAGCGGTCCTCCTCGACCGCGCGATCGAATATCTTTCACCGCCGCCGCCGCGCCTTGTTGCAGTCGGCGGTCTGTCGGGCACGGGAAAATCCACGCTTGCTTACGCGCTCGCGCCACTATTTGGCGGCGCACCTGGCGCTGTTGTGTTGAGGAGCGACATCCTGCGCAAGAAGATCATGGGTGCGGAAGAACATGTCCGCCTTTCGCCTTCTGCCTACACCAGTGACGTCAACGCCAAAGTATATGGGGAAATGACCCGGATCGCGGGACATTTGCTTGACGCCGGATGTGCGGTCATTGCCGACGCAGTCCACGGAGCGAGAGCCGAACGGGATGCGATTGCCGCTGTTGCGCGTGCGCATGGCGTGCCTTTCGATGGCGTGTGGCTCCGCGCGCCGGCTGAAATACTCGAGAGCAGAGTCGGCAAGCGGACAAAAGATGCGTCCGATGCGGATGTCGGGGTGCTTCGCCGGCAGATCGCGACAATCGCCGCCGCCGGAGACTGGCAGATGCTCGACGCAACCGGCACATCCGCCGAGGTTCTGGCACGTGCGCGCAAGCACCTTGGCGCCTGAAAAGGCTGTTTTCCGGCAGGGCGCATATTCGCCTTTTGCGCCGGAGGCGGCTCCCCCAGCGCCAGCGGGATCCCGATGTGCTGGACTTTTGCTGCTCGCGCGGCTTCAAGTACGGTCCGATACGCCCGGAACGCACGAAGAGCCCTTATGGACATCATTCCGATCATCCTGGCCGGGGGCTCCGGAACACGACTTTGGCCCCGGTCCCGACAGGCGATGCCGAAGCAATTCCTGAATTTCACGTCGGCGAACTCGCTGCTGGTGGATACCGTTCTTCGCATGTCCGGTGATGCGCGCTTTTCAGCGCCCGTCGTGAGCAGCGCCGCCGAACATGGCTTCCTGGTCGCGCGCGAACTTGCCGCTGCGGGGATTCAGCCCAAGGCAATCCTTGTGGAACCTGAAAAGCGAAACACGGCTCCCGCAATCTCTGCTGCCGCGCGGTATCTGTGCGACGCCTCCGGCGAAGATGCAATCCTCTGCATCGTTCCCGCCGATCACATCGTTGGCGATGCGCCCGCGCTGAGGCGCGCGATTGTTGAAGGCGCCGCCGCTGCCGCGCGCGGTTTCATTGTCATGATCGGGATCAAGCCCGCCGAAGCCGCGACTGGCTATGGTTATATCGAAGCGGGTGAACCCATCACGGACCACGCCCGCAAGGTGAAGCGTTTTGTCGAGAAACCGGACCTGGCAACCGCGGAACGCTTTCTGGGCGAAGGGCGCTTTCTGTGGAACGCCGGCATGTTTATCGCGCGCGCCGGAACAATTCTGTCTGAAATGCGGAAATTGTGCCCGGACGTCGCGTCCGCCGCGGAAGCTGCGCTCGCCGCCGCGAAGACCGGCAACCTTATAAAGCTCGACCAGGCGAGCTTCGCAAAAAGCCCGTCCATCTCCTTCGACTATGCGGTGATGGAAAAAACCTCACTTGCCGCCGTGGTGCCGGCGGACATCGGCTGGACGGATATCGGAAGCTGGTCTGCCCTTCGCGACATTTCCGACAAAGACGGCGATGGCAACAGCATCAGGGGCGACGTCTATGCCAGCAACTGTCACGACTGCCTCATGGAAAGCGATGGACGGCTTCTTGTTGCGCTCGGGCTTGAGCAGTTGGCCATCGTGCAGACCCGGGATGCAACGCTGGTTGCCCCTCTGAACCGCGCGCAGGATCTTTCTGCCGCCGTTGCGGCCCTCAAAGACAAAGGACGCCCGGAAATCGCTTCGCATACCAAGGTCCACCGCCCGTGGGGCTGGTATGATTCCCTTTTTCAGGCTCCGGGCTACCAGGTCAAGGAGTTGATGATAGCGCCGGGTGAAGCGATTTCTCTGCAGCTGCATCGGCATCGTTCGGAGCACTGGGTGGTCTTGTCCGGCGAAGCCCGGGTGACACGCAACAACGAGGTATTCACGCTGCGGCCCGGCCAATCGACAGTCATTCCGGTAGGTGCGCGCCACCGCGCGGAAAATCCAGGCACCGGCGAACTCCATATTATCGAAGTACAGCTCGGCGATTATCTGGGCGAAGATGATATCGTCCGTTTCGAAGACCGCTATAACCGGATATGATAAAATTCTGACCCAGCCGCCCAACCGGCTTCAATTGCTCACGCTGACGGACAGGTCGAACTGGCCCTCGTGTTTCTTGGCGCCCGGCGCCAGCCGAAGCTGATAACCGTAGTCGAAGCCGATCGAAATGTAGCGGTCGAGCGCATATTGAACGCCCGCGCCGGCACTTTCGAGATAGGAGCCGCCAGTTCCGGGAACGAATTTGCGGTCGCGCACATAGGCGAAATCCCAGAACAGGCTGAATTGCATCTGATCCTTTGCAGTATCCTTTCCAAAGATCAGGCCGAGGGGCGCGAAATCCGGCGAACGAAGCTCCTGGCTGATCAGATAACCTTCCGAACCGCTGGCCGCATATTCGTCATAGCCGCGCACGGTTTCGACACCGCCTGCGCCCATGCGTTCGCTTGCGAGCAGATTGGCGGTGGAGAACTGCGCTTCCTGGCGCGACACCCATCCCATGTCAAGCGGGAGTTTTGTCAGACGGACCGCGCTGATGTCGTTGTACACATAAAACGCCTTGGCGAAGGCGACGCCGTTATGTGTGGCCGAGGGCTGGAACGCCGCGTCGTTGTTGTATGGGCTGAACTGGCCGGGACTGAACACCAGGCGATTGGAAAATTTCGTCTGGCCAAGGCTGTCATTGATCACGGTGCCGTAGGTCAGCACGAACTGGTCGATATCGGTCAGGCTGTTCGAAATGACGGTCCCGCCGAATTGCAGGTTGTTGTTGGAGCGCTTGAAATCATATCCGAACTGCAATTCCTGCAAGGGCCAGTTTCTGACTGCGATCGGCATGGCGTAGCGCATGCTGAGCTGCCAACTCACGCCAAGATCGCCGAGAAAAGGGCCCAGAGCCGGGCGCACTTCGTCGTATGAGCCAAAGAAGATCAGGCGGTCGCGCCAAGGCAGGGGAATCGTGTAGCTGGCCGACTGGCCGACGAAATTGGCATCGTTTGGCGAGACAAAAATATCCTTGGGATAGAACCAGTAATTGCCGCTGGACGTGAACTGATAGGTGAGCGTCTGGTCGAGCCAGAATGCATTTCCCCAGGTGATGCCGGTAGTCCAGCGGTCGCGGCCGCTGGCCGGCGTTCCATTGTTGGCGTAAGCCACGGTCGCGCGCAAAGGCAGGCGGTCGCCCGTCTGCACGACGAGATCGGTTTCGCCCGGGGTCGTGCTCTTTTGCAGCACGATCCGCACGTCACGGAAGTCGCTTTCGTTGAGGTAGGTCAGATCGCTGTTCAGGCTTTCGGCGTTGATGCGTTCGCCAGGCTTCAGGCGGATGGCCGACCTGATCTCGCTTGCGGCGAACCAGTCATTCCCTTCAACCTTGATCTGGCCCGCGCGGAACTCGGTGACCAGCACCTGCACGATTCCGTTGCCGGCATCCTGCTCGGGGAAGCTAACGTCGATGTAGGGGTGGTTGCGCGCAGCATACCAGTCACTTACCGTCTTGACGATCCGCTGAAGATCACCCTGTTTGAGCGGCTTGCCGAGAAACCCCTGCAACTGCTGATAGACACCCGGGCTGTAGAGGATATCCGGCCCATCAACGATCACGCCCGCGCGGTCAAACCCGTTCTTGTCGATCTTGGAGGGTTTGTCGACGAAACGGAGACCCCTGAGCCAGGAGATCAGTATCGTGTTGTCGTTGAAGGGCTGCTGTTGCGCCGCCTGGCGCGCGGGATCCGTTTGGGCCAATGCTTGGAGCCCGGCACAGTAGGCAAGGCTGCCAACGACAACAGCTGCCAGGTATTGAAATCCTTGTTGCACGGTATCGCCACGCCGCAGCCCGACAGCTTATCTACCAAATTTTGCCGCGGGAGGCAGGAGCATTTCATTGTCGATGGAATTCAAGCCGTCCGCAGGCGGTCCTCAAAGTATTTGACGGTCTCTTTCAATCCTTCTCGCAGCGGGATCTTTGGCATCCAGCCCAGCTTTTCCTTGGCCTTTGAGATTTCCGGTTGACGCTGCCGAGGATCATCGGACGGCAGCGGCTTGCGAACGAGCTTCGACTTCGATCCTGTCAGTTCAATGACGGTCCTGGCGAGTTCTTCGATGGTGAACTCATTCGGGTTGCCGAGATTGCAAGGTCCGGTGAAATCGGACGATGACTGCATGAGCCGGTAGAGACCGTCGATCAGGTCGGTCACATAGCAAAAGGAACGGGTTTGTTGGCCGTCGCCATAGATTGTGATATCTTCGCCCTTTAGCGCCTGAGTGACAAAATTTGAGACCACGCGGCCATCGTTGGGATGCATGCGCGGTCCGTAAGTGTTGAATATGCGGGCGACCTTGATCGGCATGTTGTGCTGGCGCCGATAGTCGAAAAACAGTGTTTCGGCGCAGCGTTTGCCTTCATCGTAACAGGAGCGGACGCCAACCGGATTGACGTTGCCCCAATATTCCTCGGTCTGCGGGTGTACCGATGGGTCGCCATAGACCTCGCTCGTCGACGCTTGCAAGATGCGGACCTTCAGGCGCTTCGCGAGACCTAGCATATTTATGGCGCCAATCACGCTCGTTTTCGTCGTCTGAACGGGGTCGAACTGGTAATGTACAGGCGACGCGGGGCAAGCGAGATTGTAAATCTCGTCGACCTCTACGTAGAGCGGAAAGCACACATCGTGGCGCAACAGCTCAAAACGGTGATTGTCGAGCATGTGCGCGATGTTATGCCGCGTACCCGTGAAGAAATTGTCGACGCAGAGCACTTCGCAGCCTTCCGCAAGAAGGCGTTCGCACAGGAACGAGCCAAGGAACCCCGCACCGCCCGTGACCAGCACGCGTTTTGAACTTTCCAGGCCCATATGAATTTCCTTCCTTCTTCCTGTTAGTGCCCGTGGGCGCCACCGCGATTGTGATGGCTGAGATGCCATCGCCACGCATCAGCGATAATTTGATCCAATGGGGCGAATTTGCCCGGGTCCAGACCCAAGACCGCCTTGAGCCGTGACGGATTGGCGACGAGCTCGGCCGGATCGCCCGGCCGCGGCGGTGCCGCATTCCATCGGACCTTTCGTCCGCTGGCCTTCTCAACCGCTCTGATGACCTCGAGAACCGAGGCCCCCTTTCCGGTACCCACATTCAACGCTGTGGTCTTGCCGCCGTTGAGCAGATAGTCAAGAGCGCCAATATGGGCAGCCGCCAGATCCTCGACATGAACGTAATCCCGGACGGCAGAGCCGTCCCGGGTATCATAGTCGGTGCCGAAAACCTGCAATGGAGCGTTGGGGTTAACCGCCGCCTGCATGGCAAGGGGTATCAAATGCGTCTCCGGCGCATGCTCTTCACCGATTTCGCCTTCGCCGTCTGCGCCGGCAGCATTGAAGTACCTCAGGCTGACCGACTCCAGGCCAAAGGCGGCAGAGCAATCCCGCAGGATGCGCTCGACCATAAGCTTGCTGGCACCATACGGGTTAATTGGTGCAAGTTCGGTATCTTCGGTAATCGGAAGTCTTGGCGGGACCCCGTAGACCGCGCATGTGCTGGAAAAAACGAACCGGTTGACGCCGTGACGTCTTAGAACATCCAGCATTGCGATTGACTGCGCTACGTTGTTTTCGAAATAGAGCAGGGGTTCGCCGACGGATTCACCCACATATGCAAAGGCGGCGAAATGAATGACGGCGATTGGTTTGTATTTTTCCAGAACCTCGCTCAGGCGCGCGCGGTCGGCAACGTCCCCCAGTTCCAGCGGGCCCCATTTCACCGCTGTTTTGTGGCCACGGGAAAGATTGTCATATGTGACGGGCAGGTAGCCGCGCCGTGACAACGCCTTGCAGGTGTGGCAGCCAATATAGCCGGCCCCCCCGGTGACCAGAACGGAATTTCTCATGGCAAGGATGTTCTTGCGTTCTTATAACGGCAACCGCTCAACGTGCGCCGACCTTGCGCAGAACGACCAAGGCGGTACGCCAAAGTATGGCAAGATCCAGGGACGTTGAACGATTCCCGATGTACCAATCGTTATAAACCGCCCTCTTTGCATAAGGCAGGTCGCTCCTGCCGGTTATCTGCCAAACTCCGGTAATGCCCGGCCGAACGGTCTTGTATGTCTCAAAGCTCGGGCCGTAACATTCAGGCTCGTCCAGCAGCAAAGGCCGGGGGCCGACAAGGCTCATGTCGCCGCGCAAAACATTCCAAAGCTGCGGAAGCTCATCAAGGCTTGTCCGCCTGAGCATCGCGCCAAAAGGCGTGATGCGCGGGTCATTCACAAGCTTGAAGCAGGAATACCATTCCTTGCGCAGCGCTTCGTCGTTTTCGAGAGCTTTGTTGAGGACCGTCTCCGCGTCCTTGACCATGGACCGGAATTTCCATGCCTTGAACATGCGACCGTCACGGCCGATTCGGGCCGAACCAAAAAAGACCGGGCGACCGTCATGCAGCAAAATCCGCAGCGCAATGAACGCAAAGAGCGGAAGAAGCATGACCAGAAGCGCAAACGACGCGAAAATGTCGAAAGCCCGTTTGAACAGGCGCGACCCGCGGGCGGCCCACCCGGGTGCTGCCTGGGGTTCACCAAGCCGGATCACCGCATCGGGTACGCTCCCCAAGCCGCAATCGACATCCGGCGAAGAAGAGCTCCCGTCATCAGTTGCCGAGATAGCCTGTTCAGCCAGCGGGCTGCCGTCAGAGCCGGTCGGCAAATAGGCGAGATTGCTTGGCTGCCCTGTCATCCCCATAAACCGCTCGCCAAATCGTAAGACTGGTGAGTGAGTCGGCCAGATGCACGCAGCGCTAATTTGGTCCCCTGCGCAGAGCAAGGAAAACGCTCCAGGAATTTGCGTGCCTATCTAGCCGGTCCCCGCTCGCTCTACTCGGGCGGCATTAAAATTCCGTAGGGTCCCGAAATCAAGTGGCTTATCAGCGTTAATCGGTCGGCCGTTATGAATCTCCGCGCCAAAAACGGGCAGCAGAATGGATTCCTCAGCGGTGGCCCATCGTGTCCAATTGACCGATTCTCTCCTCCTCCCGTATGTTCTCGTTGGGCATTGCGCGCGCAAAACAGGACGGTTATCGCATCACAGCGGCGCGCAGATGAACAATAAACCAACACAAAAAAAGCACGATGCACATCTGTCATGTCACTTCCAGCCTGAAGGGCGGTCCGATTTTCATTATCGGACAGCTGGTAGATGCGCAGCTGCGCAGCGGCCATCAGGTCTCGCTGGTCTTTTCCAACGCGCGTGACGATGAGGCCGAGGCGCGCGCGTGGTTTCCGCCTAACGTCAGGCTTTTCCCTTGGCATGCGCTGCGCGAGATCGATATCGCGCAAGACACCAAGGCCTATTTTCATTTGTCTGCCGTTTTGCGGGAGTTGCGCCCTGATATCCTGCACGCGCACAATTCCAAGGCGGGCGCGCTCGGTCGCATTGCCGCGAAGCGGCATGGTTTGCCGGTCATCTATTCGCCACACGGTCTTGCTTACCTGCAGGATAACGTTGCCGCGACCAAGCGGGCTGTTTTTTTTGCCATGGAATGGGGGCTCGCGCTGTTTTGCGAGATGATCACCGCCTCCTCCAAGAGCGAGATGTCTGCATTGCGGTGGCTCCCGTGTCGCAAGAGTTTGGTCAACAACGGCATGAATGTGCCCGAGCTGGAAGCAGCTGCATCAGGTGAGCCTGCGGTCCCCCGCAGCAGACGATTTCGGATTGTCGTATGCGGACGGATCGATCCGCAGAAAAGTCCATCCTTGGTTGCAAAAATCGCCGCTCAGTCGCCGTCCGACTGGGAATGGGTCTGGGTCGGTGAGGGCGCACTGCGCCCCGTTCTGGAGGAATGCGGCCGAATAACCATCACGGGTTGGTTGCCACGCCAGAAGTCATTGGCCACCATTCGTAGCGCAGATGTTTACCTTCAGGCGTCAGGTTGGGAGGGCATGTCGATTGCTCTGTTGGAGGCCATGGCGCTTGGACGACCTTGCGTCGTCTCTGGCGCCGTTGGCAACCGCGATCTCGTGCGCACCTTGGAGTCCGGGTTCGTGTGCCGAAATGAGGTGGACTACCTGTCCGCTCTATCAACCCTGGAGCACGACCAAGTGCTACGCGCCCGATTGGGCTCAGGCGCCGCAGAAACTATCGAAAAGCATTTCAGTCAGGCCGCCGTCATACGGGCGTGGTCGGCCGCCTATCGGAGAGTCCTCCGGAATCGGATTTCAGCCTTTTCGGGTTTCGCTTCTGCCGAAACGCTGGCCGGAAAGGCTGGGCTGCAAGCCGCAATCAACAGCTAGTTCTTTATTATGTCGATTTGTCAGACCTCTTTCGACTGCATGTTATCCGGCAGCGTCAGGAAGTACTCTAGTGCCCTGCGAAAAGTCGGCGCGAAACGGCCGCTCGTGTAAGTTGTTTTCCGCGGCAGACCCTGTGGCCAGATAAGGGCTGCAAGCAATGCCAGAAACACGCCGGTGAGAAAGCCGACGACGAGAGCGATCGTAATCACCGTGAACGGATTTGGGGCCGTCGGCAAATCAGTCGCAACCGGCGCCTGTACCATGATCGCGGCATAGGGTAGCGAAGAATTGATCGACATTCGAGTCATCACCTGGTTCTGCAGGAGGCCCAAAAGCATCTGGCGCTGGTCGAGCTGCTGCGTTGTCGCCAACTTCTGCTGAAGATAATCAATCTGCTTGTCGGCCAGGTCTTGGGCTTCTTTGCGGACGATAGCGTCGGCTGAGGCCCGCAAATCCGACATGAATTTTACGGTGAACTTCGGGTCCACGAAAGTGAAGCTGATCTGCTGCATCGCGGTCGAACCGACTTCGGTTATCGTCAGGGCCGTCGAAAGATATGTCGCCAGCCTTTGTGCGGTCGGCGGCGCATAGCTCGGCAAGCCAAAAATCTTGTAGACTATTTGGCCGATCATGGAGATCGGACCAGGCGGTGGATGCCACTCTTTCTTCGCCGCATCCCATTCCTTGTAAAAGATGGTCGGAAGGATTGAAGGATCCTTGTTGATCATATCCTGGGCCACGCGCGGTGAAATGATCAGCTGCATGAACTCGTCCATGGGCGCCAGCTGCGTTGGCGTAGTGGACGTGCCGAGCAGACCCGAAAGGGCGCTTGTCGCGCCCGAAAGCGAGCTCAGGGCAGAGGCGGCTTTGCCGTTTGCATTCGCGCTGGCCGGCGATGGCCCGACAATCATCGTCACTGTGTACTGCGGTTTGGCGATATACATGTAAGCGGCGCCAATCGTGATCGCGAAGATGATCAGACCCCACACGATCCGGGAGCGCTGGCTTATCGCGCGTGCGAAATCGCGCAAAGACAAGCTGTCCCGCCGGTCGTCCTCATAGCCCGTTCCTCCGTAGGCAATTCCGGTCTGCGGATTGTTTTGTCCCATATCAACCATCCTCGCGATGACCTGTCGGTTCCGCTCAGCACGTTCGCGCTGCGTCCGAAAGGCCCGGCCTTTGTTGTTTCTTGGCGGCTGCGCCTATATAACTTCGGCTTCCTGTCTATGCCAGCCCAATTTGGCGATTGCGCCGCCGGCCTGTGGAACTGCTCAAGCTTACGGTTTTGTCATGGCCGCGCTATTCATTGCATCGCTTGATGTTCGCGCGCGTTACGGGCCGAGCGGCGTGAACCGGTGCCCGTTAACTAGCAGACCTGAATTTCCGCAAAGTGCACCGCGCATCGAATGGCACCCGCTTTTTGGAAACGGATGATGGCAAAACCCCGCGGGAAAATCTGGAAAAACGTCCTCAGCTATACCGCTGGCCAGGCATCCATGGCGCTGTTCGGCGTCGTAATCAGTGCCGTCCTTGCCCGTTACATGTCGAAAAGCGACTTCGGCCGCTTTTCATATCTCGTGGCGCTAGCCACGCTATTTCTGCCGATCCTCGACATGGGTGCGACGGGTTTTTACACGCGGCTCTCCTCGCGCGAGCGGCAAATGATTGGTCCGCACTGGGCGCGTGCGATCGGCTTGAGGGTCTACAGCATTCCACTGACCGCAGCGATCCTTGCGGTCTACTTTTATTTTTCCGAGGGCCGGATCGAATGGGAGATGTGGCTTGTCTTGCTTTATGCCATCTCCCAATCGGTGATGTTGAGCACCGACGTCGCGTTTCGTGCCGGTGAGCGCGGTTATGCCTGGGCAATTCGCAGGAGCGTTTACGAAATATCCTATTTCGCCATGACCGTGACGACGCTGGCGATCTTCCACCTCACGACGCCGTTGCAGCAATACGCAATCGCGGTCGTAGCGCTTGCGCTTGCAGCAGCCTGGGCAACGACCACCGTTTTCAACGTTACGGGTCTGACATGGCGGCAGTTCCGGACAAGCGTATTTGCTCCTCTGAGCCTCACGGAATTCCGGAATTTATGGCCATTCGCCCTCAATGGCGCGCTGTTTGTCTTCTACTACCGGTTGACTGCCGTTTTCATAGAACATTTCGGTACATCGGAGCAGCTCGCGGATTTTCGAGTCGTTTTCGTGATCATGACAGCAGCACTCTACATCCCCAAACCAATCATCTGGGCGACAAGCCCGCGCATGGCTTGGCATGACGAGCAGAATGATTCAGAACGCTTCCACAAGCTCCTGCAACAAAGCGTGGATGTGAATCTGTACGTTTCTTCCTTTATTACGGTGGGTGGTCTTGTTTTTGGCGCCCAGCTCGTCGCTGTCGCCTTCGGCCGGAAGTATGCCCATCTCGGCTGGTTATGGTACGTGATCGACGTCTCGATGGGCCTGTTCTTCATCCAGCAATTTTGCGCAGACCTTCTGAACAATTTCCACCAAGCCCGCCACGTTGTTCGCACATTGGCCTTGGGTATCGCCGTGATGACCGTGCTCAATTTGATTTTGATCCCCCGATATGGCGCACTGGGTGCCGGTTGGGCACGACTTGTGGCTGGCGCCGTTATGGTGCCGGTGAATTTGCGCGCAGTGGGCCGTCTCGTCGGCGGCTTTTCGCGCCTTCACGGCATCAGCTTGTGGCGTTTTCTGGCTGCAAATGCCGCCGCAGCTGGCCTTGGTCTCGCGCTTTTGCTCATCAACTTTTGGCTGTCTTTGGCCGTATTTCTTCTGGCCTATCCAGCATTCAGCTACATGTTAGGGGCGATGCCTGCACAGCTCGTCAAGTTGCTGGCAAGGATGATGGCGGTGTTCGCATCGCGGACGCCGTAACGGCTGTGGGAACGGATCCCCGGCGGACTTGCTGCCTTTTCCGGCTCATTGCTGTCCTCACAAACCGTCCCGCGATCCAGGAATAGGTCGCGCTGAAGTAAATGCTCGCGCTCGGAATGATAAATGGCATGGCGCATAGCCGCATGCGGAACGCGTTTCCGGAATTCGAAACAAGAAGGCCGAAACAGAACATCAGCGACATGAAAGTGAATATCTGCCCGAAATTGAGAACCCTAAGCACATCCTTCGGATATTGCAGGACGGATGCACACTGGTGCGGTTGGCAACCTGTGAACTTATATTTGATCAGTCGTTGGGTGCCGAAAGCCCAAAATGTGATGGCAAAGCAAAAAATCGTGTCGGAAAGCGCCAGCATGCGCGTAATGCTGGTGAGGAGCCAAGGCATCGGGATCATCCACATACCGACGACCTGCGCGCCGAGTCGCACCGGCAGAGGAGCCGACCTGTATATACTCGGTGGCAGCACGTCGCTGCCTCCGCCGCTGCCCGCGACCAGCAGATCACTCTGCCCCGTATTCCGGTTGTAGCGGTTCATCGTGTAGTTTGCGAGTATTTCGTCTGGAGAGACGAGCTCGGAATAGCCAATCTGTCGGAGAACGACATAGTAGCCGACATATAAGGTAGTTGCGGTCAACGCCGGGATGACGATGGCCGCCACGGCAATAATGAATCGCTTTTCTTCTATGATCCTGAATCGTGCGAAGGTCTTGCGCACCCACAGCAGAAACAGCCATCCAGGAATTGCCAGCGCGAACGGGAACAACGCCGTCCTTAGCACTAGAATGCAGATGAAGCTGAAGATGTAGATTGTTCCCTGCAGAATTCTTCTGTCTTTGCGGAGCAATAGCCAAGTCAAGCTTACCATATTGAGAAGAACGAAAAAATACAGGAACAGGTCGCGCAACGCAAAAATGGAAAAGTTGACTGCGCAGGGGTACAGCGAGGTCAGCAGAAATCCCACCGTGGCAATGCGCTTGTCGAAGATGCGGGTGAGGTACGCAAAAACCACGACACCGGAAATCGCGCCGATGAAGCAGTTCGTAAGGATCAACGTCGTGATTGATTCTTCCAGTAGTCGGAGAGCGGGCAAATTGACGAGCGCCTCCAGAAAGAATTTTGCCTGGTTTCCTGTCGCGTTCTGTCCTGCCGCGAATCCCTGAAGCCTGGAAACGAAGATATCCCAGATGCCACCCGGCTGGTCGATCATGCTGAGCGAGAAATCACTCAGATCCTTTTGGGCCCAGAATTGCAAAACATTGTTGAGATAGGCAAAGGCCCAGCGCATCCAGTAGCTGAGCTCGAAAAAAATCAGGAGCGGCAGCACGCTCTCCCGTTTGTTGCAGACCAGGATGCAAATGATCCCGCCCAAAACGGCCAGGATGAAACTGTAAAATAGTTCCGGTGGTGTCACGTTTGCGGTTCCGTCAATCCGGTTCAAGGTTCCAAAGGGTGGTCAGATCTTGCTGCAGATAATCGCCGAGCCGCCTGGCATCTTCCCGATAGACCGCGCGAAGCCTTTCTGCCGTTGCGGTGTCCATCGTGAATTTTTTTATCGGCCGCCCCTTGAAAACCAATCGTTCCGCACCGCCCGATTTAATCGCGTCCGTGAGTTTGTGCAAACCCATATCGCGCAACGCAGTGGCGACCCTGAACGCCGCCTTGGCCAGCAGATGTCCGCGTGGTTCCCGGCGCTCGTAAGTTCTTTCATGAAAAGACGGCGGCCGGAACCTGTCATCCACGTTAAGGAATCGGAACAGGGGGGCAAGTCCGTCCGGCCCGGTCGCCCGGACGTTTTCCGCAATCAGCGGAAGAAGCGCCTTCCTCCCGAACAGACGCTCGAACCGCATCAGATGATGGTGGTAAAGCCCTTCGTCGATCAGATTTGGAAAACGCTGGAGTGCTTCTTCAAATGGCAGACGAGTTTTCCCGAGTGCGCGCATGTGGAAGTAGAGCGAGACAGTTCGTTCGATAGGATTGCGGAAAATGAAAATCAGCTTGACATCGGGGATAAGGGCGTTAATGCGCGCCGGCGCGTCCGGGTGGTTGAAGTAGCCGGGCGTAGCCTCCCCGCAAATCTTGCCGGGCGGGCAGCCCTGGAAGAAGCGAGAATACCATTCCGGACCGCGATTCCAGTGCCGGTCGAAGAAAAACAGTTCCTTGGCCTCAGAGGGCACAAATATTTGCGGATGCTCGCTGATGCAGCGGTGCAACCACGTGGTCGAACATTTCCGCGACCCCGCAATGACGAAATCGGGCAAGCGTCTTGTGTTCGCGGGCCTTGTCGCCACTGCTTGGGATTTTGCTACGCTCACGGATTTCTTACTTCCAGTGGCTCAGGTCGCGCCCTGTCAGTTCTTCGACGCGAACGATGTGGGGGCGGAACAGTTCCCGCAGCTGCTCGCGCAGGTCGGGAGGGATGTCGGGCCGATCGCCGTCATTTACCCGTCTGTTTACGATGGCGAGTACGATTGGATTCAGCTTTGCCCAGGTTAAAACCTTGTGGAGGTTGCGCTCGCGCAACCATAGCGCAAGGGAACGCATGACGCGCGAAATTGCAGCGTTGCGTGGCTCCCGTGCGGCAAAAACTTTCTCGCCGGCCATGGCCGGACGAAAGCCGGAGTCCACGCCGATGAAATCATAGACTTGCCGCAGCAAGGCCTGCGGGTCGGTCTTTATGTCGTCATGGAACGCGACGAGAATCTGCTCGCGCCGGAAATATTTCAAGTAGATATCAAGGAATACGTCGAAGAAATTGTTTGTAATTATTTTTGGACGAGCCTTGATCGTGTCTTGAAAGTTGCCTTCCGAGAGGCCATGCCTGCGCCGGAACAAATACGCAGATATGGCACGATCCAGCGGGTTGCGCAGCATGACAATGAGCTTCACTTGCGGAATGTGCTGGGCGATGCGCGCTGCCGCTGCTTCCGAAAAGAAATAGTTGTTGCTCACTTCGCCGATGGCAGCACCGTTGCAGCCGGCAAAGAAATTCTCATACCACGCCAAGCCACGGTCGTAGTATTGGTTAAAAAAGAACGTCTCTTTGGTGCCTCGCGCCAGCTCGACTTGGGGATGCGCTTCAAGGCATTTGTAGAGCCAGGTTGTACCTGTTTTCCCCGGCCCGATGACGATAAAGTTGGGCAACATCACGACGTCTCCAGTCGGGTGTGAGTATGTCACCCCTCTGCCGTTGGCAAGCAGTACTGCAGCTTTCGCAGGGAAGGTCCATGTGGTAACTGTCCGCCCCCTTGGCGGGCGGCAGTGCGGCAATGCGATTTCCGGACTTTTTCATTGTTGGTGCCCCGAAGTGCGGGACGACGTCTCTTTATGAATATCTCGGATCGCACCCGGGAATATTCATGTCGTACCCCAAGGAGCCGAACTACTACGCGCTCGATATTCCGGTGCGGCGCCGCATCAGGAATGTGGACGAATATCGCACGCTGTTTTCGCACGCACCGAAAGGAGCCATCTGCGGCGAGGCGAGTCCCTGGTACCTGTTTTCATATCAGGCAGTGCCTGCGATCCTGAAGGACAATCCGCGCGCCCGGTTTATTGCCTGCCTGCGCAATCCTGTGGACATGTTCGTTTCGCTTCATGGACAGGAACTGTTCAACCAGGAGGCCGACGAGAAGCCTGATCCGGAAGAAGCCTGGGCCAGACAGGCAAGCCTGCAGCCTCTCCGTGAGGGAGACAAAGTCACATCATTGTTGCCGAATTATCGCGACGTTTGCAGCCTTGGGCGGCAGGCCGAAAGGCTTTTGAGCCGCGTCGGCCGCGAAAGAACCCATTTTGTGCTGTTTGATGACATCGAAAAGGACCCGCGGAGCGTCTACGAAGCTACCTTGAAATTTCTCGGACTCGAGAGCGACGGAAGAACCGATTTTGTCGTTCACAACCGTCGCAAGGCGCACCGCTTTCCGGCACTGTCGCGATTTCTGATGCGCCCGCCACCTCCGTTTGATCGGGTCAAGAGCGTCTTGATCCGCGCGATCCTGTCGGTGAATCCGAGGCCGGGAAATATTTACGAACTTGGCCTGTTATCGAAGTCGCGACCGCAAGCGGTGCTTCGCCCCGAGTTCCGCAATGAACTTGGCGCCCATTTCTCTGATCAAATTTCGCTGCTCGAACGGTTGACCGGGCGTGATCTTTCCGCTTGGCGCGCGAAACCTGCAGTGACGAGCTGTTCGTACAATTTTTCGTAAGCGCGCGCCATGGTCTGAATTCCGAAATTCTCGATTATGCGCTGGCGGCCGCGCATGCCCAGGGCTCGCCTTTCATCGTCAGAAATGTCGAGCATCCTACAGATGGCCGCAGCAAGAGCGTCGGCATTGCCCGGTGGGGTGACAAGCCCGGTGTCTCCGATCAGATCGGCCGTGAGTCCAAGGTCCGTGCCGACACAGGGCACTCCGCATGACAGCGCCTCGCCAATGATAAGGGGACCTGCCTCCACGGTCGAAGCGCTGACCAGCAAGTCCAATCCGTTCACCATTCGGGGAACATCATTACTGGGCCCCAGTAGCCTCACGGAATTGCCGAGGCCCAACTCTGCGATCCATCCGGTCAGCTCCGCGTTCGAAGCGTCGACGCCGCGTCCAGCCATGACGAAGATCGCCTTTGGATGGCTCGGCAACACCACCTTTGCGGCGCGCAGAAAGTCGCGATGCCCCTTCACCGGGTCGTAGCGGGTCACCAGTCCGACCGCCAACGTCTCATCACCAATGCCGAGCTCCGCGCGCATTTGTCGGCGCGCATCCGGATCGGGACGGAATGCAGAAAAATCGTAGCCGCCCGGTATCACACTGAGGTGTTTGCACCGATAACCGAACGTCAAATGTGCCTCTTCGGTCTTCCGGGACACCGACACGATATGATCGGGAATGAAGCGGGACAGGGTTGCAGACGCGCGGGCCACAAGAATGGTCATTCGCTTTCCCGAGTTGGGATCGCCGACATGCAAGGACCACAGGATCCTCGGCACACCCGCCCAACGCGCGGCGATTCCACCGATCAGGTCGGAGTGGTACATCCAGGTGTGTACGAGATCGGGCCGTTTCTGCTTCAACAGGGATTTGAGCCGGATGATCCGACCGATGTCGACTTTGCCGCGAGCCATTCCAAGAGCGGTCACCGGCACGCCGATCTCGCGCAGCAGTTCTCCGATCATGCCCACATTGTGAAGGGAAATTACCTCGGACTCGATGCCGGGATTCAGGAACTTCAGAAGCCGGTAGAGCATGTACTGCGCACCGCCCCCGTTGAGCGATGTCGCGATGTGTACAACCTTCATCAAACAGTCCTGTGTGAGCGGCTTCTCATGTGGCGGCAGTCTGGTTCAAAAATTCAAATCCTCGGGCCTGATCATTTTGTACCCAGCCGCCACAACGACCTCCGGATCGAGCGTCCGGTTGATAAGCGCGAGTTCATCGGGCGTGAGCTTGTTTCGCCACAATTCCTGCAAATAATACTCGCGATAGTCATTGAGATTCCAGCCATCTTTCTTGGTCGAATGCTCAATCAGGCGGATTTTTGCAGGCAGCTTGCGGCCGCACCGGCGCGCCACCGCTTCGACGAAAGCTGCGGGATCCGCGAGAATGGCTTCGTATCGCCCATGGACGACCGGTCCGTAACCAGAAAGTTTTCGGTAGGATTTTGTTTTCTCATTCCACATCGCGATTGCATTTGGGTAGAAGGCCGGCCCCAGCTCGCGGCCGAAAGTCCGCCATGGAACCTGCAGAAATTCTCTAAAGGTCAGCGTTCCCGGATCAATCGGGAGATCCTGCAATCCATATGGGCGCCGGTAGAGTGAAAGCAGCCACGCATAGGGATTTTTGGTCACCGTGACGTAGAGCGTTGTCGAAGGAAATGGATTGTCCGGGCCGTCGAAGGTAGGAATTTGCGCATGCTTCCAGCCCAAATTTTCGGCGAAATGCCGACGATGGTAACGGTCGATTGAACGTTCAACGAACTTTGTCCCCAGTTTCCGGCCGAGTAGTCGCCGCAATGGCCAATAGAAATATTTGCGACGGGCCGGAACGGTCCCCGGGCGCAGACCCACATCAAGATTGGCTTCGATCAGTTCGCTGGCAAAATTGGTGCCGGAGTTTCGCTCGCCATAGATTTTTACATGGGTCAACGCCACCGGCTCCGCTCCTCCGGAATTTCTCCGGAACCAGACAAGACTTGGGCGTATAAGCTAGGCCATTCGTGAAGTAAATCCGATCAGTTGCCGGCGTCGTCCCCGGCGTCGCCCCTCCTCAACGCCCTTCTCGTGCGCATTATCTGCTCTTCGGCGGCATTCAGTATGACTGCCTGCGTATATTCCGCGCCTTCGACCCCGCCAATATAACGGCCGCCAAAAATCATGTTGCCGCGAGGCTTCAGAAAACGAATAGACGTGCCGCAATTATTGGTATCGACAACATGGCTTCCATAAATGCAATGATCGATTCCAGCCAGCACAATTGGCGGAACATCGGGTTGATGGATGCAGTTTTCTTCCACTTGGGTTCCAATCCAACAATTGTAGTTCGTCCGGGCTAGGGATTTCCATCCGCAACCACCGTTTGCGCGCGACCAGCAGCCGGAAAAGAGCGTTGCATTGACCCAGTTGTTGTCATGCGATCCGTCCAATAACCAGCCATCGCCCTTGTTTCGAAGCGCATTGCATGCCTGAAAGACGGCCCAAGCCACATGCCTGCCATCGGCACCGCCCACGAGAAAGCCAACACCACCGTTATGCTGGGAACTGAGGGATTCATAGTGTGCGCCTTGTCCGCCCATCATGTGAAAGCCGTCGCCCGGAGAGCCCACGACGGATAGACCTACCGCGCGCAGCTCACGCGCATCGAGAATTATCGTATTATCGAAAAAGGCTCCCCAACCGATAAGCGAGGCGTGCCCCGTCTTGATCGTAAGCGGCTTGCCGAGGTGATACCGTCCGGGCGGAAAATGAACGACCGAACCTTCGGTGAGCCCGTCGAGCAGGTGTTGAAGAAGGGGCTGGTCGTCGGCCTTTCCGTCAGCGCGCGCGCCCGCTTTGATTGCGTCGAAAAAACCCGAGCCTGGCATCACGCCTGTAGCGCCTGCCCAATTGCCAGGCTTGAGAGCGGCACCCGCAAGCGCTTCCGTCGCCATCGCGACGGATGAACCCACCACGGCACCGCCAAGCAGCAACCGCCTTCTGTCAACACGCTTCGTGCCCATTGTTTCCTCCCGGATCGTCCCTTGGGGGACAGAGTGGAATATCGGGCAAAGGTTGCTATCCGGCAACCAAAAGACTGGCAATACGAGATGAAGCGCCATTCAGAAATCTGCGGACCTGTGAAGGGCACCGGGATTTCGCCCGTGAACAGAGGCTGATCTCTTAAAACCGGAACGCGCCCGGCGACGATTGCTCGGTTTGGTTTACGGGACTCCTATTGACCGGGGCGATGCCGCACAATAAATGGGAACAAGCTCCGGTGCTGGAAATCCGCCGGGCGCGATTAGGGGCTCAACCGTGCAGTTAGCCGGCGTACCGGCCGTTCACCGCCTGTCGCATCTGAAGCGGCTGGAGGCCGAAAGCATTCATATCATCCGCGAGGTTGCGGCCGAGTTCCGCAACCCGGTGATGCTCTATTCGATCGGCAAGGATTCCTCGGTGATGCTTCATCTGGCGATGAAGGCGTTTTATCCATCCAAGCCGCCGTTCCCGCTGATGCATGTGGATACGACCTGGAAATTCCGCGAAATGATCCGGTTTCGCGATGAAACTGCCGCGCGCCTTGGCTGGAAGCTTATCGTTCACATCAACGAAGACGGTTTGAAACGCGGCATCAATCCGTTCGACTCGGGATCGCAACTCCATACCCAAGTCATGAAGACCGAAGCCCTGAAACAGGCGCTCGACAAATTCGGCTTCGACGCGGCTTTCGGCGGCGCCCGGCGCGACGAGGAAAAATCCCGCGCCAAGGAACGAATCTTCTCGTTCCGCACATCCACGCACCACTGGGACCCCAAGAACCAGCGGCCCGAGCTCTGGCGCATTTACAACACCCGCGTGCGGCCGGGAGAATCGATCCGGGTCTTCCCGCTGTCGAACTGGACGGAGCTCGACATCTGGCAATACATCATGATGGAAAACATCCCGATTGTGCCGCTCTATTACGCCGCCAGGCGGCCAGTCGTGGAACGTGACGGCACGCTCATCATGGTCGATGATGACCGCATGAAGCTGCGCGATGGCGAATCCGCGCACATGCGGCTCGTACGCTTCCGCACGCTGGGCTGCTATCCGCTCACAGGCGCCATTGAATCGTCCGCCGCCACGATCGAGGAAATTGTTGCCGAAATGTTCACTGCGCGCACATCCGAACGCCAGGGCCGGCTGATCGACAGCGACGAGGCCGCCTCGATGGAAAAAAAGAAGCGCGAAGGCTATTTCTGATGACCGTTCCCGCCGCCATCGATCTTTCTGCCTATCTTGCGCAGCAGGAGAAGAAATCGCTGTTGCGCTTTCTCACCTGCGGCAGTGTGGACGACGGCAAGTCCACCCTCATCGGCCGGTTGCTCTACGATTCAAAGCTCCTGTTCGATGACCATCTGGCTGCGCTCAAGAAAGATTCCCGCAAGCACGGAACCACCGGCGGCGATATCGATTTTGCGCTTCTGGTGGATGGGCTGGAGGCCGAGCGCGAACAGGGCATCACCATTGATGTCGCCTATCGTTTCTTCGCCACCGACAGGCGCAAATTCATCGTGGCCGATACGCCCGGGCACGAGCAGTACACACGCAATATGGCCACCGGTGCTTCCAATTCCGAACTTGCGGTCATTCTGATCGATGCGCGCAAGGGCGTGCTCACGCAAACGCGCCGGCACGCCTATATCGCCTCGCTGCTGGGCATTCGTCATGTCGTGCTGGCGGTGAACAAGATCGACCTGGTGGCGTTTTCGCAGACGACGTTCGAGGCCATTGTGGCCGAATTCCGTGATTTTGCGGCCAGGCTGGGCTTTCAAAGCCTTGTTTCCATCCCGATCTCGGCGCGCTTCGGCGACAACGTCATCGCCCTCAGCGCGCGCACTCCCTGGTATCGCGGGCCCGCGCTGCTCGACCATCTGGAAACCGTGGACGTGGAAACAGCGCTGGCCGACAAGCCGTTCCGCATGCCGGTGCAGTGGGTAAACCGTCCCAACCTGGATTTCCGCGGCTATTCCGGAACCATCGTGGGGGGCCGAATCCGGGCAGGCGACAGTATCGTGGTTGCAAAGTCGGGCCGCGCGTCGAAAGTGAGCCGGATCGTCACTATGGACGGCGACCTGGACGAGGCCGTGGCGGGCGAGGCCGTGACGCTGACGCTTGCGGATGAGATTGATATTTCGCGCGGTGATCTTCTGGCATCACCCACGGCCCGGCCCGAGGTTTCCGACCAGTTTGCCGCCCATATCCTCTGGATGGCAGAGGAAGAAATGCTGCCCGGCCGCCAGTATCTGATGAAAATCGGGGCGCGCACGGTGCCCGTATCGATCAGCGAGCTCAAGCATAAGGTGGACGTCAACACACTGGAACATCTGGCCGGAAAGACGTTGCATCTGAACGAGGTGGGCTACAGCAACATCTATGCGGCACAGCCCATCGCGTTCGATTCGTACGGTGAAAATCGTGACACCGGCGGCTTCATCCTGATCGATCGGTTCACGAACGGCACGGTTGCCGCCGGCATGATCGATTTCGGCCTCAGGCGCGCGACCAATGTCCATTGGCAGGCGCTCGACATCAACAAGAATGCCCGCTCCGAATTGAAGGGACAGAAGCCGGCGGTCCTGTGGTTCACGGGGCTTTCCGGGTCCGGCAAATCCACCATCGCCAACCTGGTCGAAAAGACCCTGTTTGCGCAGGGCCGGCACACCTATCTGCTCGATGGCGATAATGTGCGCCACGGCCTGAACAAGGACCTGGGATTCACCGATGCCGACCGCGTGGAAAACATTCGCCGTGTGGCCGAAACGGCAAGGCTCTTTGCCGATGCCGGGCTGATCGTGCTGGTCTCGTTCATCTCGCCGTTCCGATCCGAGCGGCGCATGGCGCGAGACCTGCTTCCGCCGGGGGAATTCATCGAGGTATTCGTAGATACGCCGCTTGAGGTCTGCATGCAGCGGGACCCCAAGGGGCTTTACCAAAAGGCCCGCACCGGCGAGATCAGGAATTTCACAGGCATCGACAGCCCCTACGAACCGCCGGAAAATGCCGAAATCACGCTCCACACAACGGAAGCCACGCCAGATCAGCTGGCCCAGCAAATAGTCGAATGGCTCAGGGCCCGCACAATCGTGCCGTAGTCCTATCGATAGCCGGTTGATTCGATTGGAGAAGCGTTGCCTTGCACCCACGCCCTCGTTGGAAAATTGGCAACTGTTTTGTGTTTAGCTTGTTTTCTGCTTGCATCGGGCTACGAAATTGCCCAGCATGCTTGGACCGAGGGGATGACCGAGGAAATATTCTTGAATTCCAAGGTGTTGCACTCAAGCCACACCGGGGCAGACATAAGGCGTTGCGGTTGACAGAAATCGGCCATTCCCTTACAGAAACGAAAGTTAAGGCGAGTCAGGAGGACTTCTCGATGTTGCGGAAATGGGGATCAGCGGTTGCTGCGGCAGCGCTTTTTGTTTCGACTGCCGGTGCCGCGTTTGGGGGAACGAACGTCGAGCAAGGTGCGCTCGCCCCGGGCAAAGCGGCGAACGTACAGCAGGCGCAAATGATGAACACCGACACGATGTGGATCGTTGGGGGCGGTGTTGTAATTGTCGCGCTGTGCTTCCTTGTCTGCCATGGCGGCAATCATACGCATGATCAGACGCCGACGACAAACACGACGACACCTGCAACGACGACCCCGTAATCGTACGTTCTGGGAAACGAGTTTGAAGAGGCGCCTTTGGGCGCCTCTTCTTTTTTAGCTGCATGTATTCCGGTCTATCCCGGCGGCCGGAGAATTTCGGTATCGATCGGTCCGAGCTTCGGATGAACGAATTGGTGGGAGCGCCAGACAAATCCGCTCGATTGCCCAAGCCAGAAAGAGTTTGTGAATTGCCAATCGAGTCTTGCGCTATGGCACGTCTCGTTGACCCGTATGGTCGGGATATCGTGTCCCAGGATCCTGATCGTTTCCGGACCTGTGGCCTGCATCGTACAATTAAGCGTGATCGAATACGCGTTCTGATCGGGCAGATCGATCAGGAGCCTGTAACTTTCTGCGGTCCTTGTTGTCGCAACGGTGGTCAGCGGATCGGACGAAGGCAGGACCGTTGAGCCAAGGTTGAACGGGAAGCCGCTGGTGCGCACGATGCGACCATTTTCGGTTTCCAAGGCAATTCTGGCTGACGACGTCCATAGAAGCGGGCCATTCTGGCCGCCCGCCAGCACGACAAGCTGCTCGGGACCGCCATCCACCCGCAGGCCCATGGATGCATAAGGTACGGCTGTTGCCTGCTCGAGTGTGATTGCCGACGCGTTTGAATCAAAGGCCGTCCGGAGTGCATTGTAGGCTTGTTCCCAGTCCGTCGCGTTGGACGAACTGCAGGCGCAAAGGACCAATGCGGCCAAACTCGCGACCGCTGCTCGCGTGCGCCTCATTCCGGCACTAGCGCGGTGGATAGGCGATGTCACTGATATGCGATGCAATGGTATTCTCGCTCGTGCTTTCGGTGAGACCATAGAGGGAGTCGTCGCCGGCCACTCTCTGTCCGCCGTCGCGCGTCAGGGGGCGCAAGGCCAGACTGTAGCTGGACTGTGTGAAGAAGGGCAGCAGCCATTCAAGCGGAATGTTGATGTAAATGCCCTTGTCGAAACTGCCTTCGCCGAATTTCTGGAAGGGGACATTGGTGAATGTCGCCCATGCGCCGATCTCCACCCCGGTGTCGAACCGCCGCTTTATTTCGAGTGTGGCACCATAGTCCCCGGCAAGATAACGCCCGGCGTGCACGGCAAAATCCAGCCCATACCATGGCGACTCGTAATAGACGGAAACATGCCCGGTGACGGTATGATAGTTCCTGAGATCGAACAGGCGGTCGAATCCGCGCTGCCAGACCTGATAGACATCGGCCCCGACGGCCCAACGCTCACCCTCTGGCCGCCAGAGAATCTGCGCTCCTGCACCCGCAAACATGTCTTCAAGAATTCCGGCGCGGCCCATCACATAAACGTCGGGTGCTACCGTTGTCATATAGTCGACGCTCAGTGTGTTGATGCCGTTTATCCCGTGCTTGAGATACTGATAGACGTCGCTGCGAACGTGAGGCAGCTTGCTGTTCGACCGGCGGCGCAGGACGTAGTCGTTCCAGATGCTGCCATCGACGCCAGCATTCAGCGACAGGCCCGGCAGCAGGGCGATACTTGCCTGCCCCAAGCCTGTGAGCTCGAGCTGGATCGGGGAATTCGGATCGAACAGGGCCTCGCGAAGCTGCGGCGAGACCATCCAGGAAAACGCCGGATAACGCTGCCCCACCGTCGCATCGAGCGCCCGATTGTCTGATGCAGCAGGAACGATCGAGATGGCTTGAGCAATTTCCCGCGGCTGTCCGTAGGCCATGAACATCCGTTCCATGGGAGCGCGCTCAATGCGCGTTTCGCGCACCGGAACGCCCTCCAGATCGGAAACAATGCGGAAAACTTCCACGTTTGGCGGCGCATCCGCCATCAGAATGCGCGCCATCCTGCCGATAGCTTCGGATTCAAAATAGTAGTTCTCATTGTCGAGATAAATGAGCACATCGTGTTCGCCAACCCTGATGGCGTCGATTCCGATCGACTGCGCATCCGCGTCTGCTCGGATTTTCTGTTCGATTTCGCTGACGTTTGGCGTCTGGGCCGGCTGGGGCGGAGTATCCGGTTCCAGTCGCGTGTTGGTTGTTGCATTCGCCGCGATCAGGTCGCCGTCATCGTTCCTGGCGGGCGGCTGTTCGTTGGCGGCCTGAATCTGGGGCACTTCGCAGACTGCCACCTTGCCATTTGCGGATTGAAGGTCGGTCACCGCTACCGAGCGAAGACTCAGGCCGGAATTCGCGGCCAGTCTTGCGTAAATCCTGCAGCGCTGTTCCTGGTCCCGCGCGCCGCGCAAATTGACCGCCAGCGTCTGGCCGTCGATTTCGAAGTCAGCGACCCTGCCATCCAGGTCTGTCAGCTCAGAAGTCAATCGGGCTTTTGCCATATCCCGATGGTCGGTCACGTCGACCCATGCGCCCGTCTGAGTGACTGCACGAATTTGCGCCCTGTCGGTCACGTAACCGGCCACAGCGGCCTCGCGCTCGTCTCCGGTGCGAATTGTGACTGGCATTGGTTGAGGCCCGAGGCGCGCGGGGAAATTCGGCTGCGTGGGGTCAGCCGCCACGCCAATCGTAAATCCGATTGCATCGCCATAAAGCCATGATGTGGAGAGCGAGAGCCAATCGAGCGGGTGATATGCAATCCCGAAATTGAATGGCGATTTGTAACGGAAAGGGCCGAGGCCGTTGGATTCGCGCGTGTACCGGTCGCTGCTGTATTCAGCCAGAAGATCGAGATTTTCGATCGGCGTGTGCCAGATCACGCCGCCGAAAATGCCGGCATAGCGTCCATGAAACCAGTTGCCGAAATTGACCTGGCCGGTCTTGTGTCCCTGCGGACGGTTATTGAATGATCTGAACACAAGGCCGAACGGATTTCGGATCGCATTATCCGAAGCAAGCCGGCCCCATCCCAATCCGCCAGAAAAATCGAATGACCAAACGGATTTTGTCGCAACGAGATACTCTTCGCTCAGAAGTCCGGTTCCCACAAGGTCCCGGATGCCAAGTGAGACTTCGGGCGTCCATTCGCCCTCCTGGAACAGGCGCATCTTGAGACCGAAGCTTCGGTCGTAGTCGGGGCCGAGGAAAGGGCGTCTGTCCTCGACGCGGCTGTAGCGAAAAGAGGCTTCAAGCCATGGCAGGATCTGAAATCCCAGCGCATACCGCTGTGTGCTCTTGAATTCCGCGCCAGTGATCGAGAGTTGGCCGTCCTGTGCCATTCGTGCGCTCGGCATCTCGATGATTCCCAGGTCGCCGTACGTCGTGCGGTTGGGGAGATACCCCGTGTCGGGATTGTAATCTGCGGCCGCCGCAACATTAACCTGTTCGACCATTACGGCGCCGGTAATGATGAAGCCGAAAACCGCGGTTACGTGCAGATGCGCCCTCAAGTGGCGGGTGGGACGCCGAACCCAAGCGATGCCGCGGGCCGTTTTCGGCACATTTTTCCGCACTGTGGTGAACCACCCTTGCCCTCAAAGCTCTATGCCGCGGGCAATAGTGATAAGCAAGCCCGTTTCGGCGCTTCACCATTACGAGTCAGTATGATAGAGGGCGTACCGGCACTGCAAAGCCAAGCCAAAAAGGGGCGTCTGAATGGGGCGTAAAAAATCCATCTTGCGCGTGGTATCCGCGTTAGCTGTTGCAGCGGCTGTCGCCGCCCTTCTGGCATGCCCTCAGCAGGGGTTCGCGCAATCGTCTTCGACCCGGAACGTTCTCACGCAGGCGCTGCAGAATCTCGTGAACGGCACGCCGATTTCGCCCGTGCAAAATCAGTCGCAGACAATTCCACCTTCGGTAACGAGCCAGCAGACGGTTATCGCTCCTAACGTGCAGGCGTCGCAAAGCCTGCTCTACGCGCAACCGCAAAGCCGGCTCGAGCAGATCATGTCCGCTCGCGCAGGACGTCCCCTGACGCAGTTCGGTTACAATCTTCTCGGCACAGGACAGGCAGTAGTTTCTACGCAAGTCGGCCAGGTGCAGGACGATTACGTACTGGGACCGGGTGATCTGATCGACATTGCGCTCCGTGGCCAGAACACGAGCGAGTATCGCGTCTATGTCGACCGCGATGGTCGCGTCATCATTCCCGGCGTTGCGCCGGTTGCCGCAGGTGGCCGTCGCTTCGGCGATTTTCGCGCCGATCTCGTCGCTGCAATCCGCAAGGCTTTTGTGGCAACCGACGCCTATGTGTCGGTAGCCCAGGTGCGGCAGGTCGGTGTCCTTGTCAGCGGAGCGGTAAACAACCCCGGCGTTCGTACGCTCACGGCGCTTTCGACGCCGCTTGATGCAATTCTTGTTTCCGGCGGCGTGCAGAAGACCGGCAGCTTGCGCAACGTGAAGATCGTCCGCGGCGACCGAGTCATTCCTTACGATCTGTACGACGTGATTACTCAACATGGGCATCCTCGCCAGGTGACACTCGCCGATGGGGACCGCATCATTGTGCCCCCGCTTGGCGCAACGGTTGCGGTCACGGGCTGGGTCAGGGTACCCGGCATTTACGAGTTACCGACTGGTGCTGCTGGCCTCTCGGCCAAGAGCCTCATAGCTCTTGCCGGAGGGCTGGAAGTTCGCGGCCGCTACCGTCTGGTCGTGATGAGGGTAGCCAAAGATGGACGGCAGGAAATTTCGCCCCTCCAGAATGAGGGTTCGCTCATCCGCGACAGCGAAATTCTATATGCGGAGCCCGCCGCTGAAGAGGTCACGGGTGGCGCCGCCCTGGCCGGGGGGCAACCCATGGCGGGGCAATTTTCCGTAAGTCACGCGCAGAAGCTTTCCGCGATCCTGAAGGAACCGGGTGCAATGGGCGATTCACCCTATGCCTTGTTTGGAATTGTGGTCCGCAGCGACCCACAATCATCGATCAAAACGCTCGTGGCTTTCGCGCCGTCTTCGGTACTGGAAGGCGTCGATGACATGGATCTGCGGAGCAACGACATTGTCCGCGTTTTCTCGACCCGCGAAGCGGCAATGTTGCTGAAAACCGTCAAGGACTATCAGGACGAGCAACAGGCTATTGCCGAATACAGCAACAATCCGCAACTTGCAGAGCAAACAGCTCCCACCCTGATGCAGCCGAACAGTTCGAACAACGGCGGCACAGCGGGCGGCCAGCCCGGCCTTGCGGCCACGACAAATTCAACATTATCGGCGGCTGCTCCGGTGACCCCGTCACCGGGCCAGGTCTCACAGCTTGCCCAGGCCGTAAACAGCTCCAACCCCGCTCTCAATCCGGCTCTCGCCGCACAGCTCGGCGTTTCAAGTACGACCGGCCAAAATCAAAGCACGCCCCAATCGGTCGCGCAAAGCCAGCAGTATCAGCTGCTTCAACAATACCTGGCCGCCACATCGCAGACCGCAGCCGCAAATTCTGTGCAGGCAGCGGCGCTACCGGCCACTGCAGGTCAGACAGTTCTGCCGTTGGTGACACAGCCGCCACCACCCACGATCGTCGGCGGAATCAATCTAGATCAGGAAATCGTGCCCAATCCGCCGCCGGTTGCGACCAACACGGCCGTGCAGAATTTCACGCAATTGACGACCCAGCTCGGCATCGCACCATTGGTGCTGATAAATTTCCTCGTCGATCATCAGGTCACGATCGAAGGCGCCGTCAATGGCCCGGGCGTCTATCTGGTCGGCCCGCACGTCAATCTCAAGGATCTGGTTGCTGCGGCTGGCGGAACCAGCGACTGGGCCGATCAAAGCGGCATTGAACTGCTTTCGACCAGGCTTGATCCGGCCAGCGGGCGCGCATCGACCGAGCGTCAGACGTTGTCACTCCAGGAAGCGTCGCTTCAGAACTACATGGTGCAGCCGCACGACGAGATCCGGTTCAACAAGATCTATTCACCGGCAAACGCGGGAACGGTCACGATTACAGGCGAGGTGCGCTCTCCAGGGACGTACACAATCATGAAGGGCGAGCACCTTTCGCAACTGATGGTACGCGCGGGCGGGCTGACCGACATCGCCTATCCCTATGGTACGGTTTTTCTGCGCAAATCGGTCGCAGCGCTGGAAGAAATGGGCTTCCAGAAAGCGGCAGACGAGGTGCAAAAGCAATTTCTGGTTGGAACGTCGTTCGCGGCAAGTTCCGGCGCCAACAACGCCAACAATGCCAATCTCACCGCGCTTGCGCAATTCGCCAACATGCTACGTCAACAGAAGCCCCTGGGCCGTGTCTCCATACAGGCCGATCCCAGTGTGCTGGCCGCGCATCCCGACGAAGATCCGATCCTGCAGCCGGGCGATTACATCATGGTCCCGAGCCGGCCCAACACGGTGACTGTTTTGGGTAGCGTCAATCAGCCGGGGTCGTTTGTGTTCAAGCCCGGCATGCGCCCCCAGGATTACATCGATCTCGCTGGCGGCTACGCCACCTACTCGGACGAAGACTGGACTTATGTCGTCTATCCGGATGGCACGGCGCAGCGGCTCGATACCTCGTGGTTCAGCTTCGACAAGAAGGAGATTCCACCCGGCAGCGTGATCTGGGTCCCGCGCGATATCCTGCCGATCAATTGGCAGCAACTGGGCGTCGATGTCGCAAAAATATTCTCCGATATGGCCGTTTCGGCAGCTTATCTGATCGCGCTTGACCGGAACAACATCAAGGTAGCTCCCCCGCACTGAACCGATTCACAGGAGCCTTTCGATGATCTTTCTCAGCGCCGGCGCAATGTCGGGCCGCGAGAGGCCGACCCCGATGTTCGCCTGGAGGAATCCCAGCTTGTCGCCGCAATCGTAGCGGTCGCATTTCGTGCGCACGGCGTGGAACGGCATGCGCCCGATCAGCTTGGCCATGGAATCCGTCAGCTGGATTTCGCCCCCCGCGCCGCGCTCGCCGCGCCCAAGCTCGGCGAAAACCTCCGGTTGCAGGATATAGCGCCCGATGATGCATAGCGTGGATGGGGCCTTGGCGGGGTCCGGCTTCTCCACCACGCCCTTCACCTCCACGGCATTGCCCTTCACGGCGCCGGGCGCGATCACGCCATAGCGTTTGGTTTCCTCGCGCGGCCGGTCTTCGGCCGCAATGATCACGCCGCCGCCCACGTCGTGATAGGCCGCGATCATCTGCTTCATCGCACCGGGCGTGCCGATCATCAGGTCGTCCGGCAGGAGCACCGCAAAGGGCTCGTCGCCCACGAACTTGCGCGCGCACCAGACCGCGTGGCCCAGCCCCAGCGGTTTCTGTTGCCGCGTGAAACAGGTGTTGCCGGCGTTCGGGAGTTCGGCGAGCAGCGCCCTGAGCTCGGCCGTTTTGTTCCGGTCGGCCAACGTGTCTTCAAGTTCGTAGGCATGGTCGAAATGATTTTCGATCGTCTCCTTGCCGCGGCCGGTGACGAAGATGAATTCTTCGATTCCCGCTTCCTGCGCTTCTTCGACCGCATACTGCACCACCGGCTTGTCCACCACGGTCAGCATTTCCTTCGGCACCGCCTTGGTGGCCGGAAGGAACCGGGTCCCAAGGCCGGCGACGGGCAGAACGGCTTTGCGGACGGGCTTGGCTTGTGGCATGGCAGTGACCGGTCGAATGGAAACGGGGTGTCTTCATGGCACATTCCGCCGCAAACCGTCTACGCTCAGCGGGGCCGCAAGGTATTGGATCATGAAGATTTTGCTGACGGGCGGCGCGGGTTTCATCGGCTTTCATGCGAGTCTGGCGCTGCTGGCGCGCGGGCACAGCATCGTTTCGGTGGATGATCTCAATCCTTATTACGATCCGGCGCTCAAGCGCGCGCGGCTGAATGAGCTGCGGGGCAGAAACGCGTTCCGCTTTGTGGAAGCCGACATTTCTGCCTCCGGCGCGCTGGACAAGGCGGCAGACGGCGAGCGCTTCGATGTGATCCTGCACCTGGCGGCGCAGGCGGGCGTGCGCTATGCGCTGAAGGACCCGGCCGCCTACACGCGGTCCAATCTCGTCGGTCACCAGAATGTGCTGGAGTTTGCGCGCCATCACCAAGCGTTGCGCCATCTCGTCTATGCCTCGTCGAGCTCGGTATACGGCAACGATACGCCGGCGCCGTTCCGCGAGGATGCGCGCGCCGACCATCCGGTGTCCTATTACGGCGCCACCAAGCGGGCCGGGGAGCTTCTGTCGTATTCCTATGCGGAGCTCTTCGGCCTGAAGCAGACGGGCCTGCGCTTCTTCACAGTCTATGGGCCGTGGGGCAGGCCGGACATGGCCTATTGGACGTTCACCGACGCGATTCTGAAAGGTGCGCCCGTCCCCGTGTTCGGTGGCGGCCGCCTGCGTCGCGACTTCACGCACATAGACGATATCGTGTCGGCGGTCGTCGCCATTGTCGAAAAGCCGTTTGAAGGCGAATCGGGTGCCCCGCACCGGATTTACAATCTCGGCAACAGCCACCCTGAAGAGGTGATGGGCCTTATCGGCATCATCGAAGAAGCTGTGGGTAAAAAGGCGCGCATTGTGGATACCGAAGGCCCAAAGGGCGACGTGCGCGAAACTTATGCCGATATTTCACGGGCCCGGCGGGATTTTGGATTTTCCCCACAAATTTCCCTTAACGACGGCATTCCGCGCTTCGTCGAATGGTTCCGGCGCTATCATAAGTCCTGAAGCGACTCTTCAAGGCGCGGGGAGGGACATGGCGAATCGGGCATTCGTCTGCGCATCTGGCGCGCTTCTTCTGGCGTTGGGACTTGTGGCTGCGGCGCCTTCGGACGATCCGGCAACTGCGGCCCTCAAAGCGGGCGATGCGGAAAGGGCCGAACAGCTGGCGGGGGCAATGATCGACGATCAGAATGCAACACCAGGCGCGCGCGCAGAGGCCTATTTCATTCGCGGCTTGGCGCGCGATTCGCTTGGCAACCGCGAAGATGCCCTGGTGGATTTCACCGAAGCGCTGTGGCTCAAGGTGCTGCCGGCCGACCAGGCCGCGCGCGTGCTCTATGATCGCGGCGTCGTCCTCGATGAACTTGGCCGGCCGCATGATGCCCTGGGCGATTACGACGCGGCCCTGAAGCTCCTTCCGGGATTTGCCGCCGCCTACAACAATCGCGCCAACATCGAACGGCGCGAAGGCCACTATGTGCTTGCCCGTCTCGATTACCGCCGCGCGCTCCGGGCCGGCGACCCGGCGAAGGAATATGCCTATTACGGCCTCGGGCAGATTGCAGAGGCGCAGAAGCGCTACGCGCTTGCGCAGCGTTACTATGCGCGCGCACTTGCAGCCAATCCGCATTTTGCTCTGGCGACCGAAAGCCTGGCGGCCCTGGATTCGCGTGCACCCGTAGCGGTGGCCGCGGCCGCTGCAGTCATGCCGCGTCCGCGCCCGGCCGAGCATCTGGCCGCAGCGAGTTACGAAGTGCCTGCCCCGCCGCCCGCCCATCCGGACCTGCGTGCGACCATCGTGGATACCGATGCCGCCGCGCGGGCCCCGGCCCAGCCAGCGCGCCCCGCCCGCGCCGCCGCGGTGGCGCCCCGTGCCGGGGCGCCAGGCCACCAAATCCAGCTGGGCGCGTGGCGGGACGAGGCTGAGGCTGCCGAAGGTTGGAACCGGATTGCAGGCGCGGTCGGGGACCTGCTGCATAACCTCACGCCGCACATAGTGGCAGCGGATCTGCCGGGGAAGGGGCGCTATTTTCGCCTGCGGGCCGGTCCGCTGGACCGGACAGCCGCCCAGGAGATCTGCGGCGCCCTCAAATCCCGGGGATTTTCCTGCTTGCCCGTCAACGGATGATGGACGCCGTCCGGGCGGGATCGGATTGACGGCGGCGCGCTGTCTCTGCTTTCTGACGCCCGATACAAAAAATCCGACCTCCCCATGCCTGGAATAACCGCCTACGGCGCCTACATTCCGCGCCGCCGCCTCCAACGCAAAGCAATCGCCGAAGCCAATGCCTGGTTCGCGCCCGGCCTTCGCGGGGCCGCCAAAGGCGAACGCGCCATGGCCAATTGGGACGAAGATTCCATCACAATGGCCGTCGAAGCGGCCCGGGACTGCCTGCCAGCGCAGGATGCGGCGCGCGACCGTGCCTTCATCGACGCGATTTACTTCGCCTCCACCACCATGCCATTCGCCGACCGGCAGAACGCCGGCATCATTTCCGCCGCACTCGATTTGCCGGAAAATGTTTACGCAGCCGACGTCGGCAGCTCGCAGCGTGCAGGATTGTCGGCCCTTATCGCCGCGCACGATGCGGTGTGCAGCGGCCGCAGCAAGGCGTCGCTCGTCGTTTCCGCCGAAAGGCGCAAGGCGCGCGCGGCTTCTCCTCAGGAGATGCAGTTCGGCGATGCGGGCGCGGCCGTTGCGCTCGGCGACGAAGGGGTCATCGCGAAAATGCTGGGCAGCCACTCGCTAACAACGGATTTCGTGGATCATTTCCGGGGCGAGGGTTCGGAATTCGATTACGGCTGGGAAGAACGGTGGATCAGGGACGAAGGATTTTCGAAGCTCGTGCCCGCGACCGTCAAGGCGCTTCTGGAAAAGACCGGCGTTGCTGCGGCCGACATTGCCCATTTTATCCTGCCGTGCCCCTTCGCCAAGCTGGATCAGCAAATCGCAAAGCAATGCGGCATTGACCCGGCGCATGTGCGCGACAATCTTGCGGCGGCCGTGGGCGAGGCGGGCACGGCGCATGCGCTTCTGGTGCTCGTGCACGCGCTGGAAAACGCCAGACCGGGTGAAAAGATTCTGGCCGTGCAGTTCGGGCAGGGCTGCGATGCCGTTCTGCTGGAAGTTACGTCGCAAATCACGGAACGGTCCCGGCGCATGGGTGTGTCGGGCTGGCTGTCGCGGCGCAAGGAAGAAACGAACTATCTGAAGTATCTCGCCTTCAACGGCCTCATCGAACTTGAACGCGGCATGCGCGCGGAAAAGGACAACAAGACGGCGCTCACCGTTCTTTACCGCAAGAACGACATGCTGATGGCTTTGGTCGGCGGCAAATGCCGCGTCTGCGGCACCGCGCAATTTCCGCGCACGCGCATCTGTGTCAATCCGAACTGCAAGGCGCAAGACAGCCAGGACCCGTACAGCTTCGCCGAGCGCGAAGGCACGGTGCTGTCATGGTCGGCAGACTTTCTGACCTATTCGATGGATCCGCCCAATCATTACGGCATCATCACCTTCGCTGACGGCGGCCGCTTCATGGCCGACATTACCGACGTGGAGCAGGGCCAGATCGATTCCGGCAGCAAGGTGCGCATGGCATTCCGCATCAAGGACTTCGACGAGCGCCGCGGATTTCGCCGCTATTTCTGGAAGGCCGTGCCGGTCTGACCCGGCTCTTCTCCTGCTGTCGTTTTTGGACAATGCCTGTCGTTCCCCGCCAAGACCGGCAACGGTGGCGCTCCTATAGTCGTTTCGCAAACGGTGCGGAGCCATGAATGTCCAATTCATTGATCGATAACGATACGGTCGCCGGATCCGGCGTCGCGGTAACCATGTCGGCGAACGACGACCTTACCGTCGCGGCTGGCGTCCAGGTGGGCCGATGGCTCATCGGCGGCGATCGAAGCGACGGGCGGTGGCGTTGAAGTCGCCAATTATGGTTCGGTGTTCGGCTTCAACGGCATCAAGCTCGATGCGAGCTCCAACGAAGTCTATGTTGCGGCCGGCGCCAGCGTGTCCGGTTATATGGAGGCCGGCATCAGCGCCGGCGGCGGTGCAAACAATTTCATCAACAACGGCGACATATCGGGAAACAATGAGTCCATCTTTGTCCTCGGCAATGGAACCCAGATTGCAAACAACGGTGTCCTGTCCAGTCCTGGTGGCTTTGGCATCGACATCGTCGGCGGCGGAAACCACATCCAGAATGCCGGCGAAATTACCGCGGCGCTGCCCATCAATCTTTCCACCGGCGGCGCCGATCCCGACAGCGAGATAGTGAACAGCGGGACCATTTCGGCGACGTCCGGTTCGGGCAGCACCGCGATTTCGACGGGCAACGCTCCAGCGACGGTTCTGAATTCCGGTCTCGTCATCGGCGGCATTCAGTTTGGTACGGGCGCCGACATCTACAACGGCGTGCGGGGCGACATTCTTGGCCTCGTGAATGGCGGCGGAGGTGCCGATACGCTGAAAGCCGGTGACAGCGGCGAGACGCTGAAAGGCGGCGCAGCCGCCGATCTGTTGTGGTCGGGGGCCGGAGGAGACATGTTCGTTTACGGCGCTGTGGGCGAATCCACCGGTACAAAATACGACACAATCACCGGCTTCGACGCCGATTCCGATCAGTTCGATCTCAACGTTGCGGTCAAGGCCGTCAACGCCGCCGTATCGTCCGGAATGCTCCGGCCCGGATCACATTTCAATGCCGATCTGGCGGCGGCGATCGGCACTGCGGCGTTGAAGGCGCACGATGCCGTTCTCTTCACCGCAGGCGCCGGAACGCTCAAGGGTCACACGTTCCTCATTGTGGATGCCAATGGCACGGCCGGCTATCAGGCAAATTCCGATTACGTCATCGAGCTTCGCCACGCCCACAATCTGGGCGACCTTGGCGCAGGGACCTTTACCTGAGCCCATCAGCTGTGCGTCCCCCCGCAAGGCTCGCGGAGGGCTTCCCCGCCATGCTTTCCCTAGCCCGGTATTTTTTCTATTTTCGGGGCTGTTCGGGCAACAGGGTCGTGCAGCAAACGCCGCACCGGCTAGCGGGGGGAGAAATGCTGATCAGCAGGCTGGCGGCATATACATTGGCCGCGTTTTTCTTCATTGCGACGGGCGTTCTCTTCGCTACGGGCGCCGCGCTGATCGTGCCCGGCTCGCCGTTAGACGCCGTCTGGCATCTCTACGAATATCGCCGGGTGCAGTTCATGCCGTTCCGCTGGGCCCTCGGCCCGGTCTTCCTTGTGCTTTCGCTGATCACAGGCGTGACGGCCGTCGGCTGCGTCAGGCGGCGGCGATGGGGATTGTGGTTCGCCATCGGCATTTTCGTCGATAACGGGCTGGGTTACGTCTATCAGCTCGCGACCGGGAATTTTGTTCAAGGTGCCATCGGGCTGGTAATCTCGGCGCTGCTTGTGTTTGCGGTGTTGGAGCTGATGGCAAGAGGCGGTTTCGATTGAGCGCCCTTTGCCGAGTTGCGGAACATGCATTGTTCGTTGCCGGCCGCCTGCGCGACGGCCTGGTCTGATGGCGTTGATCCATGACGTACGACGTTGCTGTTCTTGGTCTGGGCGCGATGGGCGCGGCAGCGGCCTATCAGCTCGCGAAGCGTGGCGCGAAAACCATCGGCTTCGATCAATTTGATCCGCCGCACGCCATGGGTTCTTCCTGTGGCGACACGCGCGTCACGCGGCTGGCCATCGGCGAAGGCGAGCAATATGTGCCGCTTGTCCGCCGGTCACACGAAATCTGGCGCGAGATCGAGCGGCAAACCGGCGTCCGGCTGCTGAATCAGAGCGGGGGCCTTGTCATTTCCAGCCCCGGTGAGACGGCCGTCACCCATGTCGAAGGGTTCTTTGACAAGACCATCGCGGCCGCAAGACGTTTCGGCATTGCGCATGAGATTCTGGACGCAGGCGACATTCGCAGGCGCTGGCCTCAATTCAATGTGCGCGACGATGAAGTCGGTTATTTCGAACCCAGTGCGGGTTTTGTGCGCCCTGAAGAGTGCATCCATACCCAGCTTGAGCTTGCGCGCGCAGATGACGCTGAAATTCATACGAATGAAAGGGTCCTGCATTTCGAGGCGGCCTCCCACGGCGTCGCGCTCATCACCGACAAGGGCCGCTACGCCGCCGGCAAGTTGATTATTTCGGCCGGCGCATGGCTTCCGGAGCTTCTCGGCGGCGCTTGCGCAAACCTGTTCAGGGTCTACCGCCAGGTCCAGTTCTGGTTTGCGCTCGAAGGCTCCGCCGATCCGTTTCTGCCCGAAACCTGCCCCGTCTTTATCTGGGAATTGCAGAACTCGAAATACGGCATCTACGGCTTCCCCACGCTCGATGGCCGGTCGGTCAAGGTCGCAAGCGAACAGTTCGAAGCCGCAACAACGCCCGGCACCGTGGCGCGCGAAGCGGATAGAGACGAGCCGGCCGCGACCTATGAAAACCTTGTCGGCCCCAATATCCGGTGGCTGGGCCGGCGCTGCCTCAAGGCCACCGTCTGCCTTTATACGGTGACGCCCGATTTTGGTTTCGTCATTGACCGGCATCCGCAATCCGAGCGCGTGGTGATCGCCTCGGCCTGTTCCGGGCACGGATTCAAGCATTCGGCAGCGATCGGCGAGGTTCTGGCCGGCCTTGCTCTCGAAGGCGGCAGCGGGATCGATCTTGCGCCGTTCCGGCTCGCGCGATTTGCTGGCCAAGCCCATCCCAGCCCGCCCGGGTACGGACAGTTTTCGTAAAAGCCTGCCATTGCGTCGGGCGCGCAAAAAGGGTTGCGTGACCGCATCCGGTCCGGCACGGTTGTGCAAGACGCAAAGGTGTCGTCACGATGCGTAGCGATGTGCCGGGCTGGGCCCGTTCTCTCAATCGGGATCTGACGGATCTTTCCCCGGCGCAGATGCCGATCCACGGTGCGGCGCCGTTGTCTGTTGGCCTCATGAGCCCTGGCTCGCAGGTTTCCTCGGGGCCGTCCATGGACGACGAAGTCACGTTCATATCGGGGGTGACCGCAAACGGATTGGTGGCGAATATCAGCTTCGATACATGGAATGGACAGAACCCGGCCATGTACACGGCAGCTCCTTCGCTCGGCAAATGGGGCGGCGGCGCGGCTGGCGACGCGGGCGGGACCGTGCGCTATTTCTTCAATCCTGCAGCGCATTGGTCGGCAGCGGAAGAGTCCGCGTTGGCCGCGGGCCTCAAGCTCTGGTCCGACGAGGCGAATATCCAGTTCCGGCTCACCGCTGATCGCGCCCGGGCCCAACTCATCTTCGATCGCGGCAATGATGGCAGCGCCTACGAATACGCCTCCACATCGTCCACGGCGGTGGCAGGATCGTCGTCCATCCCGCGTAATCTCGTGGCGCATATCTCAATCGATACCAGCGTTCCCGGCTTCGGGCCCATCGGCGCCTCTTTCGTTTCCTATGGTGGCTACCCCTGGGGCACACTGGTCCATGAGGAAGGCCATGCGCTGGGGCTCGGCCATGCCGGCCCCTACAACGGCAATGTCAGGCCGTTGACGCAGCAGTACAGCGCTTACGATTCCCGGATCTGGTCGATCATGTCCTATATCGATCCCGATCAGACGGCGAAATATTCCTCGCAATATCCCGTGCATGCGAGCTGGGGCAATTTCGTTCCCGAAACGCCCATGCCGCTCGATATCCTGGCCGCGCAACGGCTTTACGGCGCGCCCGATCACACCGCGCTTTCCGGCGGTCAGACATTCGGCTTCCACTGCAATATTTCCGACGCTACGGAAGAGTTCTTCGATTTCAACATCAATCAGTATCCGGTGGTCACGCTCTACGACCGCGGCACGAATAACTGCCTGGATCTTTCGGGCTACTCGACCTCCTCCCATGTGAATCTCAATGCGGGTGCCTACAGCAGCTGTGCCGGCCTGACGCACAACATCGCCATCGCCTTTGGCACGCAGATCGACACCGCTCTGGGCGGATCGGGCAACGACAGCATCCTCGCCAATGGCGATGGCGACCGCCTCTGGGGCGGTGCCGGCAACGACCTGCTGACCGGCGGCAGCCGCCGCGACGTGCTGGCGGGGCAGGGCGGTGCCGACCGGCTTTCCGGCAATGGGGGCAATGATCTCCTGAAAGGCGGTCCCGGCGCGGATATCCTGAACGGCGGTTCGGGCGCCGACCGTTTCGTTTTCTTCCACGTGTCCGATTCCACGGGAAAGGCATTTGACACAATCGTCGGTTTCGATCCCGGCCATGGCGACAGGATCGATCTGCCCGAGAGCGTCACGCAGGTGGACGCGCAGATCACGTCTGGTTCGCTTTCCAGAGCAACTTTTGACAGCGATCTTGCCTCTGCTGTCGGCGGGAGCCAGCTCCAGGGCCACCATGCTGTCATGTTTACACCAGATGCCGGGACCCTGGCCGGTCACACCTTCCTCGTGGTGGACGCAAACGGACAGCCCGGCTACCAGGCCGATGCCGATTTCGTCATCCAGCTCACTCATCCGGCCTCTCTTGCCGGTCTTCAGAGCTCAACCTTCATCTGACGAATTGACCACACATGCAAAAAGGCCGCCGTGAAAACCGGCGGCCTTTCGCATGTCACTTGGGCCCGGTCGGCACGTTCATGCCGGCGTGCGGGAGGATTACGGCACGTATTTCAGGTTGATCGCACCGATACCCGCGGCAACATTCAGGCCCGTGGAGCCTTCAACGCTGATCGGCTGCAACGTGATCGAACGGTCGAATCCGCCGACCAGCACATTGGCGCCCGCGCCAACGCCCACAGTCGCGCCGGCTGTCGCGCCCGCATAGCCGCCTTCCAGCGCGCCGCGCTTCACGCCGCTCGTGGGGGCAAACACGGCCCACACGATCACGGAGCTGTCGGTGTAACCGATGTCCACGCCGAACTTCGACACGGTTCCGATGTAGTGCTCGCTCACGCCGTTATTGGGATGGAAGTTGCAGCGCAGATCTTTGGAAGACCCGAACACGAAACCCCAGCCGCTGGCCACATGGCAGGTAAGTGTCCCAACCTTGATGCTTGCGGCATTGGCAGGCGCCGTCAGCGCCAATGCCGCTGCGGCCAAGGCCGCGCCCGCGGCAATACGAAACTGCTTTTTCATCTATGAAACTCCCTTTTTCCTGATCCCCAGCCTTCGGCCCGACAGCGTGGGAACGAAGGAGGCCACAAATAGCCCTGCGCGCCTTGGCCAGACCCTCCGGCCCGGGGCACCGCGGGGACAACGTTGTGCCCCCGTCAAAGTTCCCGTGCAAGCAGGGCAAACCCCTATCTTTTGTTAACTAAACCCCATGCGGCCGGTCAGCCCGGGGGTTCATCCGGCTGCGGCCCCTGGTCGCTTGGAGGCGGTCCCTCAGGGCCTTCCTCGGGTGGCGGACCTACCTCCTCGGGGGCGGCAACGGGATGGAGATAGTGCAGGTCAATCGCGCCGATTCCGGCTGCGATGTTTAGGCCCGTGTTACCCTCGATGCTCACCGGCTGAAGCGTGAAGGAACGGTCCGAGCCCCCCACCAGGACATTCGCGCCCGCTCCCACGCCCACCGTCGCGCCCGCCGTGGCCCCCGCATAGCTTCCGTCCAGGGCGCCGCGCCGGAAGCCCGCCGTGGGGGCGAAAACGTCCCATATGATCCGCCCGCCGGCGGTGTAGCCGATGTCCAGGCCGTATTTCTGGACCGTTCCCGCATAGAGCTCCGGAAAGCCATGGTTGGGCGTGAAATTGCACCTGAGGTCCTTGGATGAGCCAAAAATGAACCCCACGCCTCCGGAAACGTGACAGCTCAGGACGCCCACTTTCACGCTCGCTTGGGCCGGGGCAATTAGCGCCACTGCGCCGGCCGCCAGGGCTGCGCCCGCCAGCAGGCGAGATGTTCTGGTCATTGTTGTTCTCCTTCTCCTGCCCCGGCCGCCTCTTGAGGAAAGGCGCTTGGGCGGACCCGGTTTCGACGATCATGGAAGATGGGCCACATAGCTTCTGGAGCCACAAAATATGGTAGCCCGCGACAGCTGCACAGAAAGGCGTTACATGACAGCCGATCGGTATTGAAAGGGATTCCCGTGGCCACAGGCATCAAAGACAAGGTCGTCATTCTCGGCATGGGCTGCTCGAAATTCGGCGAGCGCTGGAACATGGGCGCCGAAGAGTTGATGGTCGAAGCCGCACAGGAAGCCCTGGGCGACGCGGGCGTCGGCATTAACGACATCCAGGCAGCCTGGCTTTCGACACATGTTGAGGAGCAGTCGGTGGGCAAGGGCGGCACGCCGCTTTCAGTGGCGCTGCGGCTTCCCAACATTCCGGTGACCCGCGTGGAAAATTTCTGTGCGTCGGGATCGGAGGCCTTTCGGGGTGCGGTCTATGCCGTTGCAGCCGGCGCCTGCGACATCGCTTTGGCGCTGGGCGTGGAAAAACTCAAGGACACGGGCTATGGCGGCCTTCCGGTCGGAAGTCCTGGCACGCTCACGCCGCAGTGGGCCGCGAACGGCTCCGCGCCGGGCAATTTCGCACAGCTCGCATCCGCCTATCGCGCGAAATACGGAGTCTCCAGGGAAGATCTCAAACGCGCCATCGCGCATGTGTCGGTGAAAAGCCACGCCAACGGCGCAAAAAATCCGAAGGCGCATCTGCAGAAGCCTATCACTGAAGAAATGTGCCTGAATGCGCCGATGATCGCCGAACCCCTGGGCCTTTTCGACTGCTGTGGCGTTTCGGACGGCGCGGCCTGTGCGATTGTCACCACGCCGGAAATCGCCCGCGCCATGGGCAAGAAGAACCTGGTTGCGGTAAAGGCGTTGCAACTTGCGCTCTCCAACGGGCTCGAAAGCCAGCACAACAGCTGGGACGGTAGCTATTTCCACACCGCCCGCATTGCCGCGCGCAGGGCCTATGACGAAGCCGGCATCAGGAATCCGCGCGAGGAAATCTCGATGATGGAAGTGCACGACTGCTTTTCCATCACCGAGCTTGTGACCATGGAAGACCTCTATATTTCCAGGCAGGGCGAAGGCTGGAAGGACGTGATGGACGGTTTTTACGATGCCGACGGGCAGGTGCCGTGCCAGATCGACGGAGGCCTCAAATGTTTCGGCCATCCGATCGGTGCATCAGGCCTTCGCATGCTCTACGAGATGTATCTTCAGCTGCAGGGCCGGGCCGGCGCCCGCCAGCTGAAAAATCCGAAGATCGGGCTCACGCACAACCTCGGCGGCTCGCCCTCCATGAACGTGTGCTCGGTGGCGATTATCGGGCAGGCCTAGCCTTCGATCGTAGACGACGGGTTGCCGATCACGCTCAGGAACTCCCGGCGGGTGAGCGGATTGGTGCGGAAGTCGCCAAGCATGGTGGACGTCACCATGGATACGCCCGGCTTGTGAACGCCGCGTGTGGTCATGCACTGGTGCGTGGCTTCAATCACGACGGCCACGCCTTTTGGCTCCAGCACGTTCTGGATGCAATGGGCGATCTGTGCGTTCATCGTTTCCTGAACCTGAAGCCGCCGTGCAAAGACTTCGACCACGCGGGCAAGCTTGGAAATGCCGACGATCTTGTTGTTGGGCAAATAGCCGACATGCACACGCCCGATAATCGGCGCCATATGATGTTCGCAGTGTGATTCGAACCGGATATCCTTCAGCACAACCATGTCGTCATAGCCCTGCACCTCTTCGAAGGTGCGCGCGAGATATTCCTCCGGATCCTGGTTGTAGCCCGAGAACCAGTCCTCATAGGCGCTCACAACGCGCGCCGGCGTGTCGCGCAGGCCCTCACGGTCGGGATTGTCTCCGGCCCACAGGAGCAGCGTACGGATCGCGCGTTCGGCCTCTTCGCGGCTGGGCCTTGGTTCGTTCGGCGTTGTGCGGACCGCACAGATGCTCTGGGCTTTCGGCTTGGACGCTTCGGGCATGGGAAATCTCACGGGATGGAAAACGCATTGTCGCCGGAACAGGTCCCGGGCATCAACCCGCGGGCCGTAAGGGCTTTAGTGGATTTGGCGGCGCTCGTGCGGACTTTCAAGCACGAAGGGCGGAATTTCGGCCTCGAACGCTTCGCCCGAGCTGGAGCGCATCTGGTAGCGTCCGCACATGAAGCCCGATGCGGTCGGCAGCGGGCAGCCGCTCGTGTATTCGAATTTCTCGCCCGGCCCCAGGATCGGCTGTGCGCCCACCACGCCGACGCCCTTGACCTCCTGCACGCGACCCTGCCCGTCGGTGATGTGCCAATAACGCGAGACGAGTTGCACGGATTCCGAGCCCCGGTTCTCGATCACAACGGTATAGGACCAGAGGAAGTGGCCTTCATCCGGATCGGACTGATCGTCCAGAAATGCCGGCTTGACGGCGACGCGAATGCCCCGGGTTACGCGCTCGTACATGCCGCGAATTATCCGCGGTGCGCCGCGCGATGCAAGCGCGAACACGGCCGCAGGTTAACGCGGTTCGATCGTGACACGGGTTGTGACCGAGTTTGCGATGAAACATTCTTCATGGGATTTGTGGTGAATCCCGGCCAGCGTATCGGCGTCCACGTTTGTTCCGACGCCGAATTTCACCTGTGGCCGCAAAACGACACGCGACATCCAAAACCTGCCGCCTTCACCCTTCTCAAGATACCCGACCGGTTCGTCCTCATAGGCGTCCACAACGAGCCGCCGGCGGGCGCAGATCGCCAGGAAGGTGAGCATGTGGCAACTCGACAGAGATGCGACAAACGCCTCTTCCGGATCCACGCGGTCGGCATCGCCCCGAAACTCCGGCGCCGAAGAAGCCGGCAGGACGATACCGCCATTCTTGAATCGGATGTCATGGGCGCGGTTGTAGTGGTCGTAGGTGAAATCGCTGCTGGTTCTGCGCCAGCAAATCGTTGCGTGGTGCTCGGACATGCGCAAGCCTCCAACGCCCGGCTTCGGAACCTCAGCTATTCCCGCCTTGCCCGATGCGGTCAAGCCGCCTATCGTTCCCATTGCGCCCGGGTCTCTCGCAAATGAAAACCATCAGCCATCACTCCGCTTTGATCTACGTCATGGTGATCGTGTCGGCCTCAGACGGCAGCATGAGCGGCAAGGAGCTGCGCGCGATCGGCGACCTCGTCAAGCATCTGCCCGTGTTCCGCGATTTCGACCAGGACCGTCTGCTCCCGGTGGCCCAGGAGTGCGCCGCAATCCTGCAGGAGCCGGATGGCGTTGCCGCCGTGATCGGGCTCGTCAAGGGTTCGCTCCCGCCGCATCTGTGCGAGACCGCCTATGCGCTTGCCCTCGAAGTTGCGCTGGCCGATTCGCGCGTGGCGCTCGAGGAAGTGAAGGTGATCGAAGCGCTCCGCCGTTCACTCGGTATCGACAAGCTCACCGCGGCCGCCATCGAGCGCGGCGCCCGCGCCCGTTACCAGGTCGCGTGAAACGGCTGTTGCTCCTGCGCCATGCCAAGTCGGGCCGCGATGACCCCGGGCTCGATGATCGGGACCGCCCGCTCTCCGAACGCGGGCGCAACGATGCCCCACGTCTGGGCGCCTACATGCGCCGGAAGAAATATCTGCCCGATCTCGTCTATTGCTCCACCGCGCGGCGGACAGTGGAAACCTGGGAACTGGTGCAGCCGGAACTGGCGACGGTTGCGCGTGTGGAATTCCTTCCATCGCTCTATCTTGCCTCTGCAGGCGCGATGATCGGCATCATCAGGGGCGCGGACAACGCAGCCAAAACGCTTCTGGTGATCGGGCACAATCCCGGCCTCGAAGAATGCGCGGCCGAACTGGCCGGCCAGCCGGAAACGCCGGCTGAATGCGAAACCCAGGACATCATGGACGAAAAATTTCCGACGGCGGCGCTGGCCGTGCTCGATTTCGATATCGCGCGCTGGAAAGATGTCGCGCCCGACGAGGGGCGCCTTGTCAATTTCATCAGGCCCGCAGACCTGGACGACTAGCGTGCCGGGCTGCGCTCCGCCAGCGCCAGGGTTTTCCAGCCGAAGGCCGCCTCGGGAATGGGATCGCCCATCATCCGCGCCGTGCGCTCCGCGATCAGCCGCCCGCCCATGCGCTCATAGAAGAACCGCGCCGGATTCCGCGCATGCGCCCAGACCACGCAGGATGAAAAACCACGTGCCCGCATGCGCAGGAAGGCCGCCATCATCAGGGCGCGCCCGACGCCTTGGCCAAAGAACGCCGGATCGACGTAGAGCGTGTAGATCTCGCCGTCAAATCCCAACGCGGTATCTCGCGCCGGGCCAAAGCTTGCCATGCCGACGATGCCGTGCCGTTCGCTTTCCGCCACGTACACGCTTTCGCGGCCGGCCGAGCGGATCGCGGCGCGCCAGCGCGCCGTCTGGCCTTTCAGCGTCATTGCCGTCAGCAGCGCGGTCGGCACGGCGCCCGGATAGGTGTCGTGCCAGGATTCGATGTAGACGCGCGCGATCTCTCCGGCGTCTTCCGGCAGCGCGCGCCTGACTTTTACGGAAAGCTCGTCCATGACGAAACTTTGCCGCCCTATCGTTTGCGCTGCAAGGGCCGATTTCGTTGTACCCGGTAAAACCGGTTTAATCCGGGTTCTTGCGCAACGCGTTGCCGAGATATGTCAGGCCGGCCCCGATAGCCATCGGGATTCCGCCAACGATCAGGACCATCATCAGGGTTCCCGCGGCGTCGCCCGCTTCCGTCGGATTGAAAATCGCGCTTACCAGCGCGCCGGCCCCGAACACGCCGCTGCACAGGCCGGATGGAACCAGAATCAGAAGGCCCAACACCATCAGGGCAATTCCGAAAACGGTATGCGGCGGTTTGGGCTTCGTCGGCAATGGGCCGGATGCTTCAGGCTGGGACACGGCGCAGCTTCCTCTGGAATCGTTCAACAAGATTATTGCGGTAGAAAAGATTGTACGTGTCGAACGGGATGATTTTGGCATCCGGCGTCACGAAATGGATGCAGGAACGCTTCACCGCCCCGACGCAGAAATTGTAGCGGTCCAGAAACTGGACGATGACGATGCGGAACACCCTGTCGTAACCGAGATCGTCCGGAACCTCCACTTGCGGCAGGCAGCATAGAAGGTCGCCCAGAGCAGTCTTCGTCCGTTCGCCCGACGAGGCGAGCGACAAGAGGTCGAACAGCCGGTCCCTGAGTGCCGGATATTTCTCGAACGAGATGGTGTTTGGCGCAACTTTCAGAAGCTCGTCCCTGGGGATCATGCGGGTGATCGGCGTGACCTGCTGGCCGTTGCGCAACCCGTAGGCGATGCCGATGCCGTCGGGGTTGCAGGGCAGCGGAATGATGTCGTCCAACCCGAAAACCTCGCCTGCCTGCGCCGCGATGGCGCGGCGAATGTCCGTGAGCAGCATGCGGTCGCGATTTTTGTCGAAATTGATGTTACGGCCCGCATCCTGCACCGGCTGGAAAGTGATGCCGCGCACGCAGGCATAAGACAGCGCGTGGCGCACGATGTCGCCGATCTCTTCGTCGTTGACACCCTTTTTCACCACGCAAACGAGCGTGGTGGAGATCTGCGCCGCTTCCAGGTTGGCCAGCGCCTGATCGCGCACCTTCCGCAGGTCGGCGCCGCGCAGGCTTTCCAGCGCGCTACGCTTGAGCGAATCGAATTGCAGATAGACCTCGAAGCCTGGCTTCAGCGCCGCCAGCGCCTCCACGAAGGCCCTGTCGGTGGCGATGCGGATGCCGTTGGTGTTGAGCATGATGTGGCGGATGGGCTTGGTCTTGGCCAGCTTGAGAATGTCCAGAATCTGCGGGTGAATGGTGGGCTCCCCGCCGGATATCTGGACCAGATCGGGAAAGCCCTCGCTTGCCACGAGCGTTTCCAGCATCCGGTCGATTTCGGCCAGCGACCGGTTCATGGTCCGCTGCGGGGAAGAATCGGCAAAACACACCGGGCAGGAGAGATTGCATTCATCGTTCACCTCGATCAGCGCCAGGCAGGAATGCTGCTCGTGGTCGGGGCAAAGCCCGCAATCGTAGGGACAGCCATAGTGCGTCCGGCTCTCGTGTTTCAGCGGCAGGTCGCCGGGCTTGATGAACTCCTTGCAGCTTCGGAAATACGCGGCGTCGGTGGCGACCAGTGTCTTTTGCGCGCCGTGTTCGGCGCAGCGCTTCAGGAAGAACACGTCATCGCCTTCGATGATGATTTTCGCCGGCACCAGCTTCAGGCACTGCTCGCACAGCGACGTTGTCTGTCCGTAGAAGGCGTAGGATTTAGATGGCCGCGCGAAGCTCATGGGGTCTGCTCATCATGAAAAGCGAATAGACAAAGAGGCAGGCGCAAACGATGTGGAAGATGTTGAAGGGTCCAAGGACGTCCGGGTAAGGCTTCAGGAACTCCCAGGCGAAGCGCTGGACCGCATACCAACCCACAAAAAGGTAGAAGCCCTGGCGCAGGAAAAGCTCCGAGCCGCGCGAAATTTCCCACAGATAGAGCACCAGAAACCCGGCCATCGCGGCCGACTCATAGAGCTGCACGGGATGGCGGGGGATTCCGTCGCCAAAGTCCACGCCCCAGGGCAGGGTGGTCGGCGTGCCGTAGGTGTAATCGGGCAACCCGGCGAAGAAGCAGCCGAACCTCCCGACTGCTATTCCGGCAGCAAGCGGCGCCACAAACTGTCCGCCGGTGGACCCGCTTATGCCGCGCGCCAGCTTGAACAGCTCCACTGCGGCGGCTCCGCCGGCAATCGCGCCTGCGATCGAATGACCGAGCTCCCATCGCCCCGCCAGCCCCATGTTCAGACTGCCGAACAGCAGGGCTCCGCCCATCGCGCCAAGGGCCAGCGCAATAAAATAGCCGGGATGTGTGCGAACGCTTCTCGTCTCGACGCGGTCCGAGAGCCACTTGCGCCGCGAAACCCACCATGCGGCAAGGCCGCCGGCCAGCCAGGCGATGACGTCGAATACCGTGTGCACGAACATGAGGCGCCCCGAACGCCGCATCGGTGATGCGGCCGTGCGATCATGGCCGATCCGTGGCACGCGGCAAAGAAAGAATGCCGCAGCCGAAATTCATTCTTTGGGATTTTCCTGAACGGGGTTACACTTAGCGCAAATCAGCCGCGCCAGATGGGCGAATCCGCGTGATGAGACGGGGCTGGCAATTTTGACGAAGACGGTTGTGCAGGTGGTGGGGGCAGTCGCGCGAATGTCGCGCGAATGCAGGGGTTTGCATTGCCGCAAAGGGCTTTGGCGGAACAGAGGGGGCGCTTAAGGGTTGTTTTAGAAGACAGTGAGACACTTTTCCGTGCGTGGGTATCAACCGTCTTGTCATGTCTCCGAAGGGCCACGACATGATTCGTGGAGGGCGTGAAGGACGATAACGGGATCGGCAACGATGAGCACGCTTGACGTCTTCGACATCTTCACCCGCGACTATGCGCGGGAGCG
>JAJPIX010000005.1 GCA_021324545.1 Alphaproteobacteria bacterium | reverse complement strand
GTCTTGTCGGCGCGTTCCAGGAAAAGATCGAGCGGCATGGATTCGTTGCGGATGCGCTCAAGATGCGCGCGCCGGCCCAGCCGCCAGGTTTCCATCAGGAAAAAGACACCCGCGGCGATGGCAAGCGGCAGCCAGCCGCCTTCGACCACTTTCAGCGAATTCGATACGAGGAACAAGACGTCGATCAGTCCCAGCGTGCCGAACACCGGAATGATCCATTGCAGCTTCCATTTCCATTGCCGGCCGGCGATGAGCGAGGCGTGGAATGTGTCAATCACCATCACGCCGGTCACCGCAATGCCGTAAGCGGCGGCCAGCGCGCTGGAGGAGCGGAAGATCAGCACGATCAACACCACCCCGACCAGAAGAAACGCGTTCATGCGCGGCACGTAAATCTGTCCCACGTCCGTCGCCGATGTGTGACGCACTTCCATGCGCGGCAATTGCCCAAGCTGCACCGCCTGGCGGGTGATGGAGAACACGCCGGAGATCACGGCCTGCGAGGCAATGATGGACGCCACGGTGGACAGAACCACCATCGGATAATGGAACGCCGGCGGCACCACGGAATAAAATGCGATCGGCGCCAGTTCGGGATGGCGCAGAACCGCCGCAGCCTGCCCGAAATAGTTCATCAGCAGCGCCGGCAGCGCCACGCACAGCCAGGCAAGGCGGATGGGTCTTTTCCCGAAATGCCCCATGTCGGCGTAAAGCGCCTCGCAGCCGGTCACGGCCAGCACGACCGAGCCCAGCGCCACGAACGCCGTCCATGGCTCGCGCGCCGCCAGCACGATCGCGTACCACGGGTTTATGGCCCAAAGGACATCCGGCGACCGGATGATTGACAGCAGGCCCAAAACCGAAAGCGTGAAGAACCACAGCAGCATGATCGGGCCGAACAGCCTGCCGATCTTCGCCGAGCCGCGGCTCTGAAACGCAAACAGCAGAACCAGAATGAGAATGGCGACCGGCAGGACGAGCGGCTGAAAGCCTGCGCGCGCCACGCCCAGTCCTTCCACCGCGCTCAGGACGGTAATGGCGGGCGTGAGCATGCCGTCGCCGAAGAACAGCGCCAGGCCAAGGATGGCCGCGATTCCGATAACGGTCTTCAGCCGCCGGCTGATGCCGGCCGAACGGTGCGCGCGCGTGGCGAGCGCCAGAACGCCGCCCTCGCCGTTGTTGTCGGCGCGCATGATGAGCGTCACATATTTGAGCGTCACCACGGTGATGAGCGCCCAGAAGATCATGGAAAGCCCGCCCATCACCGCAAGCGTGCTGGGACGGGCATGGCCGATGGCGGTGGAAAGAACCGTCTCGCGCACGGCATAAAGCGGGCTCGTGCCGATATCGCCGAACACCACGCCGATGGCGCCCAGCGCCAGCATGGCCGTACGCGTGCTGCCGGTTTCCGGCGGACGCAGGGTGTGTTCGTCGGGCTCGCTGTCCACGTCCGCAAGCGGATCGGCGGAGATTTCGGGCAAGTCGCCGCCGGGATGTTTGGCGTCGGCCTTCAGAGGTTCGGGTGCGGGCATCGCTGAGTGGTCAGAACGTATTACGGAACGAAACAGGGGCTCATCGCATGTCCGCCGGATCCGACGGGTGACGGTTCAAGGGCGCGGACCATATTCCGGCTGGTCGCGGATGCAAAGAGCGGGCGTGTGACACCCGGCGGTTCGCGGAAATATTCTGGAGAAATCGGGGCTTCGCCCTGTCAGCTGCCCGCCACGCGCCAGGTGCCCTGGTCGGGCCCGGGCCCGATGAAGCCCTGCACGTCATAAATGCGCGCGCCCCAGCTTCCGGTGCGTTCGTTGAAAACGCGCACCTCGCTCCAGTCGTTGTCGGGGCTCACATCCACGACCGGATCATCCAGGAAGACCTGTCCGTCGTTCAGCCAGTTGGCGTGATCCACGCGGATTTCGCGCAGCGAAACCACCTGGCTCACATAGGCAAGATGCGCATGACCGCGCGCATAGCCGGTGAGCACCATCACCGCGCCCGGCACCGGCAGATTGGTGCGCGCATATTGGCCGGCGGCCTTGGCCCACCAGGTGCTGGCATTGCCGAAAATGTTGATTCCCGTGCGTGCCCGCACGTAGGGAACGCACTGCTGGGGCGCCGCTTCGCCCACGACGGTGGTGTCGGCCGGTGGCGGCGTCTGATAATCGCCGACCGTCGTGTCGGGCGTGCTTGCGCAGGCCGAAACCAGAAGGGAAAAGGCGACCGCCGCAGCGAGCCGAAATGGAAGCCCCACCATCAAAAGCCCTCATTTTGCCGCTCAAGCCCGCGGCGGCCGTGGATCGAACCCTATACCATTGCCCGTCAAATGGCCGTTAGTCCGGCGCTTCAAATTTGATCGAATGTCTTAGCAATCGGCTGAACCTTACTCGCCCGGCACGATTTTGCGCACCGCGGCGGCGGCATTGTTCCAGCCCATGAATCCTATCGAAATCAGGCCGGAAACGGCAAACACAAAAAACGGCGCGCTCCAGGCCTGCTCGGTGAAGGCGAAAGCCGGAAGCACCACACCCGCCGCAAGTTCCGGGATTCCCCGCCAACCGCCCGCGATCATGGCGCCGGCCTTTGGCGTGCGCGCAAAAACCGTCTGCTTGTTTGCAAGCGCCTCGAAAGTCGCCCGCGCATTGGCGATGATGAGACCGCTCGGAAACACGATCGCAAGGATGATCGAACGGAACAGCTTGGATGTCCGGCCGCGCCGCAGCTTGACCTGCCCGGTGTAGAGATAGCTCAGGCTGGCGCCCAGTCCCAGAACGGTCACAAGGCTGCCGAGCGCGGCCACGGTCGGAAGGTAAATCACGCCCATCCACATCAGGATAAGGCTGATCACCGCGCTCGCCGCCGCCAGCGAATAGAAGGCGCATTGGCAGATTTGCAGCGACACGAGCGCTTTCTTCCACAGCGGCATGGCGCTTCCCCAGATTTCGGGAAACAGCTTGAGCGCCACCTGCACATGGCCTTTGGTCCAGCGCGCCTGCTGCGCGCGCCAGGCCGCGGCCGTTTCGGGCAATTCGCCCGGGGCTTCGAGATCGGAAATCATCGCCGCGCGCCAGCCCCTGAGCGCGGCCCGCAACGACAGATCGAGATCTTCGGTCAGCGTATCGCCGCTCCAGCCGCCCGCATCGTCGATCGCATCCCGTCTCCACACTCCGGCTGTGCCGTTGAAGGCGATCGGCAGGCCGGCGCGGAATCGGGCCTCCTGCTCCACCGCGAAGTGACTGTCGAGAAGGACGCCCTGCACCCGCGTCAGCCAGTTGCGGAAGCGGTTGGCATGTCCCCAGCGCGCCTGCACGAAGGCAAGCTCCGGATCGGCCATCAGCGCGGGAACCGTGCGGCGCAGGAAATCCGACGGCGGCACGAAATCGGCATCGAAGATGGCCACATAGGGCGCCTGCGAATGATTGAGACCGAAGGCCAGATTGCCGGCCTTGAACCCGCGCCTTTCGCCGCGGCGCAGAACGCTCACGCAAATGCCCTTCGGCACCTCGTGATAAATCGCGCGCGCCAGCGCCTCGTGATGTTCGGCCGGCCCGTCGTCCAGAACCTGGATGTGCAGGCGGTCGGCCGGCCAGTCCAGCCTTGCGGCCGCCGCTGCAATGCGCACCGGAAGATTGCCTTCGTCGCAGACGGGCAGCTGCACCAGTACTTCGGGCAGGGCTTCATCCGGCAGATCGGGCAGACGCACCGCGCGCGGCGGCGCAAAATGACGGATGAGCGCCAGCACGGCCAGCTGAAGCGACAGCAGCGCCAGCAACACAAGAATGCAGGCCAGCGCACCTTGCAGGATCAATGACAGGAGGGTCATGACGGACGCTTTGAATCCCCCAACATTTCGTCAAACAGCGCCGCCGATGATCCGGTCGACAGCCGGCATATGCGCAGCGCTTGGGCGCGCGAACGCATCGCCGGTCACTTCGCCGGAATTTGCTGGCTTGCGGGTGCTTTCGCAAGGGGCCAAGGGGCGCCTTCAATCCAGCGTGCGGCGGAAGCGCAGAAGCGCCACGGTTCCCGCCGCGAACATAAAGAGAATGAGCGGCCACACGTCCGGCCAGATTTCGACAAATCCGTTGCCTTTCAACATGATGCCGCGAACGATGCGCAGGAAATGGGTCAGGGGAAGGACCTGGCCGATGGCCTGGGCCCAGTGCGGCATTCCGGCGAAGGGGAACATGAAGCCGGACAGCATGATCGAGGGAAGAAAGAAGAAGAACGACATCTGCATGGCCTGAATCTGCGTTTCGGCCAGCGTTGAGGCCGTATAGCCGACCGCCAGGTTGCATACGATGAAAAGCCCCAGCGTCAGCCAAAGCAGCGCAAACGAACCCAGCATCGGAACGCTGAACACAAGCCAGGCCGCGATCAGCACGAGGATGACCTGGATGGCGCCCACGAAAACATAGGGGATGATTTTTCCCAGCATGACTTCCAGCGGCGTCGCCGGCATCGCAAGCAGATTCTCCAGCGTTCCGCGCTCGCGTTCGCGCGTCACCGCCATGGAGGTGATCAGCGTCATCGTCATTGTCAGGATCACGCCAAGCAGCCCGGGAACGATGTTGTACTGCGTGATCGATTCAGGGTTGTAGAGAAGATGCGTCACCACGTTGAACGGCGCCGCCGTTCTGGCGCGCGCCGCAAGAGGCCCCACCAGATCGTCGCGCAGGGCCGTCGCCGAAAGGCCGTTCACGGCGGCCAGCGCGTAGGCGCCGGCTGCGGGATCGGTCGCATCGGTCTCGATCAGCAGATCGGGTGGGCTTCCGCGAACAATGTCGCGGCTGAAGTTCACGGGGATTTCGATGGCGAAAATCACTTCGCCGCGGTCGAGCATTTCGCGCGCCACCTTTGGGGAATTGGTGGTCTTGATGATGTCGAAATAGCTGGAATTGGAAAGCGCCGCCACCAGCGACCGCGCGAAGACGCCCGGATCGTTGATGGAAATCGCGGCCGGAAGATGCTTCGGATTGGTGTTGATCGCATAGCCGAAAAGCGTGAGCTGGATCAGCGGCACGCCCACCATCATGGCGAAGGTCAGCGGATCGCGGCGCATCTGGATGAATTCCTTCACCAGCACCGCGGAAAAGCGCATCCACGACAGGCTTTTCATTCCGCCTGCTCCTGCAGATGAATGAACACGTCTTCGAGACTGGGCTGGGCCTCGAAAATCCGGAACGCGCCCTGGGCGCGAACTGGCGCAAGCGCCCGTTCCAGCGCCGCGCGGTCATGCCCGCTCACATGCAGCACGGCCCCGAAAAAAGCGACATATTCGACGCCCGGCGCCTTGCGCAGCGCCGCGATCAGCCGGCGCACGCCTTCGCCTTCCACGATGAAAGTGATCAGCCCCGATTGCGCGATCACCTCCTGCACGGTGCCGCGCGCGATCAGCCTGCCGTTCAGGATATAGACGATGCGGTCGCAGCGCTCGGCTTCGTCCATGTAGTGGGTGGAAACAAGCACCGTGATCCCGGTCTCGCTGAGCGCGTGGATCTCTTCCCAGAAATCGCGCCGCGCTTCGGGATCCACGCCCGAGGTCGGCTCGTCCAGCAGCAGGAGCTTGGGCGAATGCAGCATGCAGGCGGCCAGCGCGAGCCTTTGCTTCCATCCGCCGGAAAGCTCGCCTGCAAGCTGGGTCTGGCGGTGTTCCAGTCCCAGGCGCGCAATCGTATCCTTCACGCGCATCCCGCCGTCGGGCACTTCATAGACGCGCGCCACGAATTCGAGATTTTCGCGGATCGACAGATCTTCCCAGAAGGAAAAGCGCTGGGTCATGTAGCCGACGTTGCGCTTGATGTCGTCCGGCTGCGATCTCAGGTCATAGCCAAGGCATGTGCCCTCGCCCTCATCGGCGTGAAGCAATCCGCACAACATCCGGATGGTCGTGGTCTTGCCCGAGCCGTTGGGCCCCAGAAATCCCCAGACTTCGCCTTTGGGCACGGCAATATCGACATGATCGACGGCGGTTTTCTGGCCGAACCGCTTGGTCAGCCCGTGGACATCGATGGCGTAGCTGTCCGTCATGGCGAAACGGGTGTCACATCCACCGGCTCGCCGGGATTGAGCGGCAGGCCGCCGGGTGCGCGCGCCTCCACCTTGAACACGAGCTTCTCGCGGTTGCCGACCGAAAAGATGACGGGCGGCGTATATTCTTCCTGCTGGGCAATGAAGGTGACCGTTGCGACAACGGGCTTGCAGCCGTCGCAGCTGATCCTGACCTTCTGGCCAAGATGGGTGCGCGCCAGTTCCGGTTCCGGCACGAAGAATCGCACATAGATGTTTTTCTTCGGCAGAACGGAAAGAACCGGCGTTGAAGCAGGCGCATATTCGCCCTTGCGGAAATAGATGTCTTCCACGCGTCCCTGCACATAGGCCACGACCCGCCGCTGATCGAGCTGATATTGCGCATTGGCAAGGGCGGCTTCTGCCTGCTTTTCCTGCGCCTGCGTTTGGGCAAGCAGCGCCATGGCCTGCTTGAAATTGGACTGCGCCAGATCGAGATTGGCCGCAACGCCGGCATGGGCGCGCGCCAGCCCCTGCTGGCGGATCAGTTCCTTCTGCGCATATTCAAGGCTCGCCTGCTCTTGCGCCATCAGATGCTGCATCTGCGCAAGCGTGGCCTGCGCCTGGTCGCGCGCGGCGCTCTCGCGCGTATCGTCCAGCCGGAACAGCAGGTCGCCCGGATTGACCGCGCTGCCGCGCTCCACCTGCATGTCCGCAATCCATCCGGCCTGGGGCGCCGCAATGAAGACATTGTCGCCTTCGGCATAGCCGAGCCATGCGCTGCCCTGGCCCTGGCCGCAGGCCGCTAGGCCGAGAAGGAACAGAAGGCAGAACCATCTCATTGCGGAGCTCCCCTGTGGGCCGACAGGCCTTTCAGCAGCACATCGATATGCGTTTCGATCAGACCATCAATGTCATACGGCACGGCGTCGAATTTCGCGAAGGTTGTGCGCCACAGCGCCGCAAGAAGGATCGGCGCCATGCAAAGACGCGCAGCGTGTTCGGGCGCAATCGCCCGGAATTCGCCGTTTGCGATTCCGCGCGCGATGATCGAAATCAGAAAGCCCAGGCCGTTCTCGATGATCTCTTCGCGGTAGAAGCGGGCAAGCTCGGGAAAATTTCCGGCCTCGGCGAGGATGATCTTGGGCAGCACCACGCGGTCGGTGCTGGCGACGAGCTTGCCCACGGTGCGAAGCGTGTTGCGCAGAAGGTCGCTGGCGCTGCCTTCGAAGTCGCGCGCGCCATCGATGGTTGAAAAAAGCGTGCGGCCGATCGTGTCGCGCACCAGCGCCTTGAACACCGCTTCCTTGCTGTCGAAATAGAGATAGATCGTGCCCTTGGTCACTCCGGCGCGGGCGGCGATATCGCTCATGCGCGCCCCGGCGAATCCTTTTTCGGCAAACACGCGCAAGGCCGCCTCCAGAATCTCGCTGGGCCGTTCTTCGCTGCGCCGTCGCCAGCGCGTCTTGCGGGCGGTTGCATTCATTAATGACTGACCGGTTAGTTATATACGGACTTCCGCCTTTCGGCAAATGCGACTTTGTGCAAATTGAGCCCCTTGGGAATTTCAGGTTTCGGTCATGAAGGGCACGGTCGTCGGGCTTGTCTTGGGGCTGGGATTGCTCGCCGCGCTGTTTGCGGCCGATCGCTATTTTCCGCGGGCGGGGCTCGAGAATTCCCCGATCTCTGGCAGCTTTGTCGGCGAACGGCGCATCGGCGATTGGCTGCTCGTCTGCGCTCCGCCTTCGCCTGGCTCCCATGTCCCCATTCCCTTTTCGCTGAGCCCGGGGTCTGCGCCGCCGGCTGCATCGCGGGCGCAGCTCGGCCGCTGCCGGCTGTCGCTTGTGATGGCGCGCAAGGGACAGCCCGGCCGGATTTTGCTGGCCGCCCATTTCCGGCTGACCGGGCAAGCACATGCGCTGACGCTGATTTTGCGCTTTCCGCCGGTCGGTGAGGCAGGCCAATGGGTTGCCGTCCATACCGCCGGAAAAGTGTTCCGTGTTCCGGTTGTCAGCTGCAGCCAACGCCTGTGCATGGCGGGCGGGCGCATCGGCCAACCCATTGAGACGCTGCTCTCCCAGGAATCGCCGGCACAGCTGGTCCTGCCCGCCATCAAGGGTGCCAAACCGCTTGTTCTGCCTTTGCCCCTCAAGGGGCTCAGAGACGCCATTGCGGGCCTGCGCCAGGCAGAAAACCAAACCGGCGCAAAAGGCTAGCGGCTATTGACTTGCCTATGTGACCTTGTGGCCACGACGCGGAAAACATTGCCTCGAAAACGGCCAAACAAGGCGTTTTGGCCACAAGACTCTTGCAGCCCGCGCCCTTCGGTAGGCAAAGTAGGCGTGAGCGGGAAAAGGGCAATCTGTAGTTGCCCTTAGCGGTATTTGAGGGGGCCTGCATGCGCGATGACGGTTCGGTTCTGCGCGCAGCACTGAAATCCAGATTGATGGCCGGTGTGGCCGGTCTTGCCGCTGTGGCCGCCAGCAGCGCCGCCTGGGCCGGCGACTCCGCGCCTGCTCCGGCGTCTGCGACACCGCAGGCAGATCCGCCCAAGTGGCAGCCTTACGCCGATCTTGGACTCGGCGTCGGAGATTCGCTGACGAGCGAACGGCTCGACATGTTCGTGCCCATCCGTCAGGACACGGATTCGCTGCTCTTCATCAGTGCGGGGCTCGGACACGAAACGCATTACAGCGAAAACGCATCCATCGGCCTGGGTTACCGCACCAAGATCGATCCGGACTGGATCCTCGGCGGTTATGCGGCCTTCGACAACACGCACACCGATTTCTCACACAGCTTCGAACAGTTTGCCATCGGCGCGGAGGTGATGAGCGAGGACTGGGACGCCCGCATCAACGGCTATCTCGCCGCCGACCGCGTGAGCCCCATCAAGAACAAGTTCGAACTGTCGATCATCGGAAATACCATCGAAATCCTGCAGGGGCAGGAAGCGTCCTATTCCGGCTTCGACGGCGAGGTCGGTTATCGCATCTTCGGCACCGACGACACCGATGTGCGCGTCTATGCGGGCGGGTTTTCGTTCACCCGCAGCGGCTATAGCGACATCTCCGGGCCCAAGGGCCGCGTGGAGGTCAACGTCTTCGATCTGGACGAATTTGGCGCCCAATCGCGGCTGTCGATCCAGGGGCAGATTTCGCATGACGACGTGCGCGGCACCGATGCGTTCGTCGGCGCAACCTTGCGCATTCCGCTCGACTCCGTGCTTGGCGGCTCCGCTGCGCAGACGCTGGATGAGATCGACCGGCGCATGGCCGATCCCGTGCGCCGCAACGACAATGTGCTGACGCAATGGGCCTTCAACAAGCCCGAACCGGTGATCGTGTACGGCCAGCATTTCCGCTCGCAGCCGACGAACACGCTGCTTTATGTGGACAATTCGGCGGGCGCGGGCACGCTGTCCGATCCCACCTCATTTTCGGATGCAACCAAGCGCGGCGCCGCCGACAACGCATTCATCGTCGGCACCAGCTATCAGGGCACCATCAAGACGCACGGCGTCCATGTTGCCTCCGGCGAAACGGTGGCAGGCGGCGGCGAGACGCTCACGGTCAAGGGCGCCAATTCGGGTGCCACCTTCACGCACACATTCGCGCCCGGCTCCAAGACGCCCACATTCACGTCCGGCTCGGCCACGCAGAACGTGTTCAATCTCGGTTCGAACACGGCGATCTATGGCCTCACCATCAAAGGGCCGTTCCACGACGCGATTTACGGCCACAATGCGTCGAATGTTACGGTGGGCAACGTCTCCATCGACGGCTCGGCGGGCGGATATGACGGCATATCGCTTGTCCAGGACAAATCGCAGGACAGCAACATTTCCATCGACCACGTTACGATCCACAATCTGACGGGCGACGGAATCCATATCCCGACCACCACCAGCGATGGCGGCTCCAGCACGCTGGGCATCAATATCGCCGACGCGCACATCTCCAACGTGTTGGACGACGGCATCGACATCACCTCAAATGTAAGTGGCGGCAGCTCGATCGATCAGACGATCGGCATCCACGACAGCAGCGTGCGAAATTCCTATTTCTACGGCATATTCATCAACGGCGCGGCCGGCCATGGCACGATTTCGCAGAACATCACGATCGATCCCACGGTCGTCAGCACCAGCGGCGGCGGTCTTCTCATCGGCGCCTCGGCAACGGGCGGCGGCAGCGTCTCCCAGACGGCCACGGTGTCCTATTTCACCGCCAGTCACAACTTTGGCGACGGCGTGTATATCGCCGCTTATGCCGTCAACGGTCACGTCGATCAGAATGTCACGCTGAAGAATGTAACGGCCAGCAGCAATCTGCTGGACGGCATTGACGTCAATGCCTTCGCCGGGTCCGGCGGCGAGATCGATCAGCATCTGCTGGCCATCGGGGTCACGGCCAATCACAACGGTTTCGAATATTGCACGCCGTCGGGCTGCCTGCTTCTGGGCGGCAACGGTTTGATCGTCAACGGTTCGGCGTTCAGCACCGGCGCGGGCGATGCGGTCGTAGCCCAGTACATCACGGCCGCTTATGGCCAGTTCGATCACAACGTCTATGCCGGCATCGCTGCCGTGACGTACGCCCTGGGTGATACGGCCGCGGCCAAGCAGAATCTTTACGTCGTCAATTCCTCGATGCAGCACAACGGCGGCCCCGCCGTCTATTACCCGTCGTACGGCGCCGGCGTGCTGGCGGAAAGCTTTGCCTTCGTCGGCGGTTCGACGCAGCAATATGTCGTCCTCGGCAAGGATACGATCGCCAACAACAGAACGGACGGCGCGGTCTTCATCGCCTATGCCGATTATGACGGCTTTGCCGCGCAGCACGCCGTCATCTACGGCACAGCGGCCCAGCCCGCGGAAGTGTCCGGCAATCAGGGCCAGGGCATCTGGCTGGGCGCCTATGCCGTCAATGCGGGCGCGGTCGAGCAGAACGCCGGCATCTATTATGTCGATGCCAGCAACAATACCGGCGACGGCATCCGGATCGTATCCTACGCGGCCTCCGGAGTGGTTGGTTCATACACCAATTACTACTCGCACGTGGCGCAGAACATCGTCGCGGCATTCGATACGGCAAGCGGCAATGGCGGCGACGGCATCTCCATCCAGAACACGGTGACGTTCGGCGGCGCCGTGGACCAGTTTGTCGGCATCTACTACATCAGCCTTACCGGCAATGTGGGCGACGGCATCCACGAAAGATCGGTCGTGAGCGCCTACTACCCCGGCACCGTCTACGCCCTGCAGACGCAGCTGAATTCCGGCCTCTATGTGATCGGCGCTCACGCCGATCAGAACAAGGGCGATGGCGTGGCGGTGGATTCCTACGGCTACGGGCCCGTCTACATGATCGATCACGCGCTCGTGTATGGCTCGACGGCCAGCCACAACGGCGGCAACGGCTTTGAGTCGCGCACTTACGCCGCCGGGATCTATGGCCTCAACATCCAGTATCTGACGCTTGCCAACTCGAAGTTCGGCCACAACAAGGACAACGGCGCATACTTCACGGACATCCAGTATTACGGCCCGGGCAGTTTCGGTGCGGCCATCCAGGAAATCACGGTCGGCAACAGCGATTTCTCGCACAACAAGCAGAATGGCCTTGAGGCTGTTGCCTACGCGCACGGAAATCAGGGCCGCGCGGAGCAGAACCTCAGCATCGGCTATTCGACGTTCAACGACAACAAGGGAGACGGCATTTTCCTGTCCCGCATTGCCGCCAACGGCGTCTATGTCGCCGGCTATGACTGCACGGAGGTGCAGGGCCTCTACGGCGGATGCGCGTTCGTGCGCCAGGTCGTGCAGATCGGCGATTCCCAGGCGAACGGCAACGGGCAGAACGGCATCGAGGTCGATTCCTACGCATCGAATTTCGGTGCGATTTACACGGCCGCTGGCCGGACGGAAGAACCGACTCTCCTTCTCAAGGATGTGACGGCCGATTACAACGGCCAGACCGGCTTCTATTCATCCAACCGGGCGACAAATGGCAGCTATGTCTACAATTACGCGGTCCTGATCAATTCCCATTTCGACAACAACTACAACGGCGTCTATGTCGGGTCGATTGCCACGCTTGAGAGCGCGGCGCTGCAGAAGGCAGTCGTTTACAGCTATAACGGCAGCAATAGCAGCGCCAGCAACAACGCAAGATACGGTCTGCTGTTCCGCACCACGGGTGACGCAGGTTCCTATGCGGCATCGCAGGATTTGGTGCTCGGAACCGCATCCGGCCGTGGCCAGTTCAATGACAACGGTTATTTGGGAATCGGGGTCATTGCCTATGGCGCGCTGAATCTCACGGCAATTTATAACAACGACGTCGGGCACAACGGCTATTTCGGAATCGGCCTGGCGTCGTTCTTTAGCGGGCAATACGCCTATGTCGGCGGCAACACCATTAGCCACAACCCGGTGGGCCTGATCGCGAACGCGTACGCAGCCCTGCAGGTTGTCAATCTCTACTATTATCACGGCGATCCATCCAAGCCGATGGGAAATACCTTCAGCCACAACGGCTCCGATACCGAATTCAATTCCGCCGGCGGTGCCTTGCAGATCATCTACTGAACCGTCGCCCGCTTTTGCCGCGGCGGGCGCCATCGCGCGCCCGCCGTTTTCTTTTCCGGGCCTGTGGTAAGCTGAGCGGCATTCAGGCCGTAACGCGCGCATGTCGGACGATTCCAGGACCAATGACGCAGCGAAGCCGCCGGCCGCAGCCGAAGGCGCCGCGCCGCGCCCGTTAGGCGGGCGCCGGGGACAGCCCATGCAGCGGCGGATCGATCCGCGCGTGGCCGACCCGCTCGTCGCCGAAGGCAAGGCGGCGTTCGAAAAGAACGACCTCAACCTCGCCGAACTGCGCGCGATGCAGGCGCTGCAACAGGTGCCCGATCACCTTGACGCGCTCATCCTGCTTTATCAGTGCCGGCGCAAGGGCAATCAGTCCGGCGCGCCGGTTGAAAACGTTCTGCGCCGCATCGTTCGCCGCGACCCCAACCTCCTGTGGGCGACGAGCGAGCTTGCCTACATGCTGTTTGCCCGCGGCGAGCGGGTGGAATGCGAAATCCACGCGCGCAACGCGCTGCGCATGGCGCCGCGCAACGCCCAGGCCCACGGCATCATGGGGCTCATCCTCACCGAAACCAATCGCGCGGTCGCCGGCGAATATCATTTCCGCAAAGCCATCGAAATCGCCGGAGAAAACACCCGCGTTGCCACCAATCTTGCCAATTGCCTGAAAACCCAGGGCAAGGTGGAAGACGCCGAAAGCTGGTACCGCAAGGCCGTTGAGCTCGATCCGCAGAATCTCGACGCCCTGATCGGCTGGTGCCGGCTCGAGGAAGCGCGCCGCAACATCGCCCGCGCCTGGGAGCTTTTGCGCCAAGCCGAAAAAGTGGCGCCGCAATCGGCGGATTTGAGTCTGACGCGCGCCGTGCTTTACGGGCGCGAGAAGAAAAATCAGGAGGCCGTGGAAGAACTTTCGCGCAGCCAGGCCGAAGGCAAGCTCCGCCAGCTTCCGGCGATTGCGCTTCTGGAGCGCGGCCGCCTCTACGACAGGATGGACCGGTTCGAGGAAGCCTGGGCCGATTACGTGGAAGGAAAGCGCCTGTGCCGCGAGGTGCAGGGCCGGCGCTATGCCGATCAGCTGGCGAAGAATCTCGCCGACCGGCTGAAGCTTTTCTTCACGCGCCAGCGCATGGGCATCCTGCCCCGGGCCCACGCCAACCCGGAGATGCCCCAACCCGTTTTCATCGTGGGGTTCCCCCGGTCCGGCACCACGATGGTCGAGCAGACGATCACCGCCCATCCCCTGATCTCGGCGGGCGATGAGCTTGTCTTCATCAACGATCTCACCCGCATCGGCGCGCGCTGGCTGGGTTCGCCCTTCCAGTATCCGGAATGTCTGGCCGATCTCTGGATGGGCGACAACCAGCTCGTGCCCGATCAGTTCCGCGACTATTACCTCGATCGCGCCGCGCAGCTCGGCATATTCGAGCCCGGCGCGAAATTCTTCACCGACAAGATGCCGCTCAACGAAACCCATCTTGGGCTCATTCACCTGATCTTTCCGCAATCGCCCATCATTCACGTCCGCCGCCACCCGCTTGATATCCTCATCTCCAACTTCTCGAATTTTCTCACCCACGGCTTCAATCAGGCGTTCGACATAAAAACCTGCGCGGCGCATTTCGTCCTGATTGACGAGCTGGTGGCGCACTATCGGCGCCAGCTCGATCTCAACTATCTGGAAATCCGCTACGAGGATCTCGTCGAAGACCAGGAACCGAATGTGCGCAGGATTCTGGATTTCATCGGCGTTCCGTTCGATCCGAAGACGCTCGCCTTCCACGACAACCAGCGCTACGCGCGCACCGCAAGCTATGCCCAGGTGACCGAAAAACTTTACGACCGCTCGGTCTATCGCTTCCGGCACTATCGCAAATATCTGGATGACGCGGTGGCGATCCTGAAGCCGTCGCTCGACCGGCTGGGTTATCCCGCCGAATGATCCAACCTCATCCTGAGCTTGCCGAAGGATGAGCTTGCCGAAGGATGAGCTTGCCGAAGGATGAGCTTGCCGAAGGATGAGCTTGCCGGCGGCCCGGGCTACGCGTTGCCGGCCTGCGTCATGCGGTTGAGCACGAGCCATGAAAAGCAGAGTTTCCCCACGCTTTTCAGAACCTTTTGCGAGCCCAGCCGCGCGGCGGCGCCGGTATTGGGCATTCTCACCGTCACCTCTTCGCCGATGCGAAGATCATAGGGGCCCTCGTTTGCCGCGTAGTCCCACCGTCCCGTGGCGCGCACGATCACAAGCTCGTTCCTGAGATAGCGGAACTGCTTGTGCGCCAGATCCCTGCTCGTCACCACGCCGGCGAATTCCAGAACCGGCTCCAGCGTGATGCGGCGGCCGCTCCTGGACGGCGTGGGATTGAGCGTCGTATAGATCAGCGTGTTGAAATCGAATTCCGCGTTCAGCCTTTCCTTGCGGCCAAAGTGCAGCATTCCCTTGGCCAGCGTGTTGCGCCAGTCCTTCAGCGCCGTCCGCACATTGGGATGGCGCAGCTGCTGCGCAAACATCTCCAGAATGGGCTTGAGGTCCGGATTGATTTCGGCCATGGCCGCGCAAAATCGCGTGCGCCCGCAGCCCGGTCAAGGCCGCCGCAGGATGAAGCGAAAGCCCTGTTCGAGCCTTTCGGTTTGCATCACTTCAAAGCCTTCGCAATGACACATGTGGGGAATGTCCACCGCGGCCATCGGGTCATCGGCCAGGACCGCGATCGTGCCGCCGGGCCTGGCGCGCGCCAGCGCCCGCCGCGCAAACAGCGCCGGCAGGGGGCATTTCAATCCTCTGAGGTCGAGGTCTTCGCGCTCGTGCGGCATCGCTTTGCTTGACGCTAGCGGCTGCAAACCTAATCTCGCAAGGACGAAACCTTACGAATCGCCCATGGGGCTGCTGGACGCCGCAAGGCGCGAATTCATCTACATCTCGAGCCTTGCGCGCACCTTGCGCCTGATAAGCCACGTCAAGCCCGATTCCACGCAAACCATTTCGGCCATCGTGGCGCGCCATGCGCGGAAAACGCCGCAGGCCCCGGCCATCCTTTGCCAGGACGACGTCATCACCTATGCCGCGCTCGACGAAGCGGCCAACCGCTACGCCAACTGGGCGCTGGCGCAGGGTATCGGAAAGGGCGATGTCGTCTCGCTTCTGATGGAAAACCGGCCCGAATATCTCTTCGCCTGGCTCGGCCTCGTGCGGATCGGCGCCATTGCCGCCCTCATCAACAGCAATCTCAAGGGCCCGCCGCTTGCCCATTCGCTGAACGTGGCGGGCGGTGCGCATGTGATTCTGGGAGCAGAGCTCGCGGAGCCTTATGCCGCGGTCGCGCCGGCGCTGCCCTCGGCGCCACAAGCCTGGTGCACCGGCGGCAGGGCGGCCGGCCTGAAGGATCTCGATGCCGCGCTGGCGGCGGCCTCGCCTGCGCCGCCGCAAATCGCCGAGCCCGTCACCTGCAAGGACAAGGCGTTCTACATTTTCACATCCGGCACGACGGGCCTGCCCAAGGCCGCCGTCATCACCCACATGCGCATGCTCTTCATGATGTACGGCTTTGCCGGCGCGCTGAACGCCAGGGCCTCCGACCGCATGTACAACGTGCTGCCGCTCTATCATTCCTCCGGCGGCATCTGCGCGGTGGGGGTGGCCTTCACCGCCGGCGGCTCGCTCGTCCTGCGCCGCAAGCTTTCGGTGCATGAGTTCTGGGACGATTGCTTCCGCTACAGGCCCACGTTCTTCCAGTATATCGGCGAACTCTGCCGCTATCTGCTCAACGCGCCGCCAAGCCCGCACGAGCGCGATCACAATCTGCGCGCCATCGTGGGCAACGGCCTGCGCCCGGACATCTGGGTTCAGTTCAAGACGCGCTTTGCCATTCCCCGCATCATCGAATTCTACGGCGCCACCGAAGGCAATGTCGCGATGCTGAATTACGACGGCAAGGTGGGCGCGGTGGGCCGGCTGCCGAATTATCTCCGCTGGCGCTTTCCCATCCGCATCCTGCGGTTCGACCTGGAGCGCGGCGTCCCCGTGCGCGGCGCAGACGGCTTCTGCATCGAATGTGCGCCGGACGAAGCGGGCGAAGCCGTCGGCAAGATCGAAAGCGAGGCCGGGGCGCGCTTCGAGGGCTATACCAGCGCCGCCGATACGCAAAAGAAAATCCTGCACGACGTTTTCGAGAAAGGCGATGCCTGGTTCCGCACCGGCGATCTGCTGAAGCGCGATGCGCAGGGCTATTTCTATTTTGTCGACCGCATCGGCGATACCTTCCGCTGGAAGGGCGAAAACGTCGCCACCAGCGAAGTGGCCGAGGCTCTGGGCGTCATTCCGGGAATCCGGGAGGCCAATGTCTATGGCGTTTCCGTTCCCGGCATGGATGGGCGCGCCGGCATGGCGGCGCTTGTGGTGGACCCCACTTTCGATCCCTCGGGCCTTGCGCGGGCAATCGGCCGCAACCTGCCGGCCTATGCGGTGCCGATCTTTCTCAGGCTCACGCCGGAAATGGAAATCACCGGCACGTTCAAGCAGCGCAAGGTCGATCTGGTGAAGGAAGGATTCGATCCGTCCACGATCGTCACGCCGCTCTATTGGCTCAATCCCGCCACGCGCAGCTACGAAACGCTGACGAAACAGGTTTATGCCGACATCGTGTCGGGCCGCGTAAAGCTCTGATCGCGGCGAATTTCGTCACCCGCGCGTCAAGACGAATTCGGCAACCGGCGTCCAGGTCTTTTTCCGCCGGGCTATCCGGGCCGGCACATCCTCGCCGTCGAAATTGCGCGGCACGGCGGGAATATCCGGCGGCGGCCGGTCGTCGAAACTGTTGGCGTTGACGGTGAACCACATTTTCCCGCCGTCCTCCGTCAGCGCGCCGATATAGACGCCGCAGTCGCGGCAGATCAGAAAATCCGCCGTCTTCAGCCCGAACCGGTAGCGGCTCAGTTTCGCGGGGTCGCGCACCGTGATGCGGATCGCGCCGGCGGGATCAGACGTCGTACGCGCGCCATGGCTTCTGCAAAAGCTGCACATGTCCGCGCGCAGCCCCAGCGTCTTGAGCTCCTTCGTGGCGTCGAACGCAAATCTCAGATTGCCGCAATGGCAACCGCCGGTGAAGCGGTATTGGGTCATGGTTTCCCCGGGAAAGCCCGGCTGCTCACTCCGCCGCCTTCGGCGTCTTTCCTGCCTCTTCGTCCTGATGCTTCTGGATTGTCTGCATCGCGGCGGAAATCGCCGCGCCGATGAAGCGTTCCTTGTTGTCGCGCGCCCAGTCGAATGCGGTTGCGCGCGCGGCATTTGCGCCGTTGATCGCCGGCGTCACATGGCGCTGCCACAGTTCGTAGGATTTTTTCGTCGCCTCGAAATCGGCCCAGTTGTGCGCAAGCTGCAGGAAGCAGCCGAATTCGCCCTGCTTGGCCTGAAGCCGCCGGATCTGCGCGATGGCATCGTCGGGGGTGCCCACAACGATCACGTTCTGTTTGATGAGGTCGTCGATGGTCTGGGATTCCATCGCCTGCCGGCCCGCCACGGCCGAAATGCCCGAGAAATATCCCTGCCACTTGTCGAAGCCGAATTTGATGTTCTCGAAGGCCTTCTCGCGCGTCTCGGCGATATGCACCGGCCCCACCAGCCGCAGGCGGTCGGGGTCCATCGTCTTGCCGTGCCGGGCCGCCACGTCGTTGGCGATCTTCCAGTTGATGCCAAGCGCGTCGTAACCGCCCATCTGGGTCGCCGCCACGCACAGCATGCCGAAGCCGTGGCGGCCGGCAAGCTTTCCGCCCGATGGCGTCACGCTCGAGGCGACGCAGATTTCCGGATGCGGCCAGGTGAAGGGGCGAAGCTGGCAGGTGGCATCCACCAGGTTGAACCAGTCGGTTTTCGCCGTCACGCGTTCGCCCGCAAACAGCTTCAGGATCACTTCGATCGCTTCCACCATGCGGTCGCGCTGGGTGGATGGATCGATGCCAAGCTGGAAGGCGTCCGATGGCAAAAGCCCCGGCCCCACGCCGAACATCACACGGCCCTTTGTCTGGTGATCGAGCTGGATGATGCGGTCGGCCACCATCAGCGGATTGTGATAGGGCAGCGAAACAACGCCGGTGCCGAGCCTGATGCGCCTGGTGCGCTCGGCGGCGGCCGCGATGAAGAGTTCGGGAGAGGCGATGATCTCGTAGCCAGCGGAATGATGCTCGCCGATCCACGCCTCGTCATATCCAAGCCGGTCCAGATGTTCGATCAGCTCCAGATCGCGCTGGATGCAAAGCGTGGGATCCTCGTCCACCGGATGGAAGGGCGCGAGAAAGATTCCGTTGCGCAATTTGAGTGCCATGGCGTGCCTCGATAGCGGTCAATCGCCACTATGACACATCGGCCGCACGGGCTTAAGATTGCCGATAGCTGACGTTGGGGAAGCCTCATGCGCGCCGCCGTATTCCGCGAAATGTCCAGGCCGCTGGTCATCGAGACCGTGGCCGAGCCCGTGCCCGGCCCGCGCGATCTCATTCTGCGCGTGAAGGATTGCGGCATCTGCGGATCGGACCTGCACATGACCGAACCCGCAAGCGTCATGCCGCTGCCTTCGGGCGCGATCATGGGGCATGAATTTGCGGGCGAAGTGGTGGCGCAGGGCAAAGACGTGACGGGATGGAAAACCGGCGATCGCGCCGCGGGCTTTCCGTTTCTCTGCTGCGGCGAACAGGCGCCCTGTCCCACATTCTCCGGCGCGCGCGCGATGTGCAGCAAGGGCATGGGTGTGGGGCTTGGGCAGGTTCCCGGCGCCTATGCCGAATTCGTGCGCATCTCGTCGCTGGGCGCCTATCGCCTGCCCGACAGCGTATCGTTCCGCGAAGGCGCGATGGTCGAGCCGCTGGCCGTTGGCCTTCATGCGGTGGACATGGCCAGGATGGAACGCGGCGCAACGGTGCTCGTGATCGGCGCGGGGCCGGTGGGCCTTGCCACCATGTTGTGGGCGAAGTTTCTGGGCGCGCACCATGTGATCGTGAGCGAACGCGCCGAAGTCCGCCGCGGGATGGCGGCAAAATTCGGCGCCACCGATGCGGTGGATCCGTCGCTGCCGCTCACTCCGCAGGTGGAAAAGATCGCCGGCCACGGCCCCGACATCATCTTCGAATGTGTCGGTGCGCCGGGGCTCATCAACATGGCGATCATGGATGCGCCGCGCCATGCCAAAATCGTCATTGCCGGGGTCTGCCAGCAGCCGGACACGATCATGCCGCTCATGGGCATCGTGAAAGAGCTGAACCTGCAGTTCGTGTTCGGCTATCGCCCGGCAGATTTCGACTATGTGATCGCCATGATCGCATCCGATCGCGTGGATGTCGCCCATATGGTCACCGACATCGTCGATCTTGCGGGCCTGCCGTCGGCCTTTGAGGCGCTGCGCCAGCCCACGCATCAGTGCAAGGTCATGCTGGAGAATTAGAGCAGTATCGCTTTACTTTGAATCACGTCTCCCTCAATCGTCATTGCCCGGCTTGTCCGGGCACCCCGTTTTTTCTTCGGAAAAATCGCGTCGCCTTCACAAAGCGGGCGATGACGGAGTTTTATGTTGCTTCCAACCGAAAAAATATCGCTTTAAACGCCGAGCTTCTTTTCCGGCACCTTGTCCCACACCAGCCGCTGCGTCTCGTTTGGCTTTTCCAGTCTGTGCGGCGGGCCGTCGCCGAAGCACATGAGCTGCCGGTCCCTGGCGTCGTAACGCGGCCACGGTCCCGTGGAGGCGGTTGCGGGATTTCCGGTGCGCGCAAAGGCCGCCCAGGCGTCCATCATGTCCGCCGCCAGGGCATCGGCCTGCGGCCCCGTGCCGAAGAAGCGCCCGCCAAGCCTTTGGCTATGCGTGCCGAAGACAAATCCGATGTCGAGCGCATGGCAGGATCCGAAGATTCCCGCCATCAGCTTTGATTTCCAGTCGAAGCGATAGCCGAAAGCCGGCGCGACTTTCGTCTGCGCTTCCAGCATGCGCCAGCAGGGCAGGGTGAACACGCGATCGGTGGTGATCGCGTTCCAGCGCTCGAACGGCGAGCCCTTGTCATAGACGGCAAGAACAGGCGGCGCGTTCTCCGCGCCCAGCGCCCGCGCGAGCTTTTTTTCAAGGCTGGCCCGGGACATCAGCCGAAGCTGCGGCGCGGCCGCGGTAAAGAGTTTCCATTCTTCCTTCGTCGTGCCGGTCAGAAGCGGAATGTTCGTGGCGGCGCCTTTGCGGATGGCCTCAATCGGCCGCTCGGCCAGGATGGCGCCGTCGATCGTGGGCTGGAACGGCATGCGGCCCAGATGCCGCGTGTCCTCGCCGTCGCGGGCGTCGCCCAGTATGGCGATCATGGCCTTGATGATCGCGCCGTAGGGCACGGCAAGCGCGCGTTCGCCCGTTTCGGGCGCGATATCCAGCGCGTCGAGAATTGCGCGCGCCACGCGGGCCGATTTTTCGCGCGCATAGCCGATATGGCCGCCGCCCGATTGCGCAATCGCCTTGTGAAACAGTCCGCGCGCGGGTTCCGCCGCCAGAAGCGACGACACGCTCATCGCGCCGGCGGATTCGCCGAAGATCGTCACGTTGCCCGGATCGCCGCCGAAGGATGCGATGTTCGCGCGCACCCAGGAAAGCGCCATGATCTGGTCGGCCAGGCCCTCGCTGCCCGTTCCCGGCGCGCGCCCGTCCGTTGCATCCTGCAGATTGAGAAATCCGAACGCGCCCAGCCGGTAATTCACCGTCACGACCACCACATCGCGCGCCGCCAGGTGCTTGCCGTTGTAAACGCCCTGGCTGCCCGCGCCGATCACAAACGCGCCGCCGTGAAACCACACCATGACGGGGCGCTTTGCGCCGTCGCAGGCGGGCGTCCACACATTCAGGTAAAGGCAATCCTCGGAAGGCTCTCCCACCGTCAATCCCATGAGCGTTTCAAGCTGTGTGGGCGCCTGCGGACAGACAAATCCGAAATGCGTCGCATCGCGCACGCCGGCCCATGGCGCAACCGGCTCGGGCATGCGCCAGCGCAAAGGCCCCGTCGGGGCTTTTGCAAAGGGGATGCCCTTGAAGCGCGAAATGCCGTTCTTGCGGTCGCCGGCAAGCTTGCCGCTGGCCGTTTCCACGATTTCCGGCACGGCTTCGCCGTTGAGATGCTTGTCCATTTCGGGGTTTACGAACTTTCCAGAAATACGCCCTAGAAGGTAGGAATGACTGACACAAATCCGGCCCAACCGGAAGCACAATTCAACCGGGAGGCCGAGGCCCTGGGCTGGCCGACGCGTGCCGATTCCACGGTCAGGTTCCAGAACCGGGATTTCGCGGAGCTCGCCGATCTCTGGCGCGGAAAAGCCGCGCATGGCGCACCCAGGCGCAGCGATTTCAGCGCGCGGGATCTGAAGCATGTCCTGCGCGATCTCTTGATCGTCGAGCATGTGCCGCAGCAAGGCGGGCGTTCGCGGCTGCGCGTGCGCTATGAGGGTTCGGGGCTTGCCCGGGTGCTGGGCGAAATCACGGGCAGCTACATGGATGAATCCATTCCGCCCGATCTTTATCCGCGCTGGCAGTCGGCGCTTGAGGCCGCCGAATCCGCCGGCCGGCCCATGCGCTTCATCGGCCGCATCGATCTGCGCGACCAACAGTATCTCACCACCGAAGTCTTCGCCGTCCGGCTTGCGGCCGAAGAAAACGGTCCCGTCATGGCGATGGCGGCATTCCGCTTTCATGCAACCGTGCCATCCCCCGGCGCGGACCCGGATCAGCGGAGCGATGCGCGCCTTGCTTGACGCAAGGCCCCGGGCCGGCGCGAAATGGGAGCATGATCGAAGCGGTCATCTGGGATTTCGGCGGGGTTTTCACGTCCTCGCCGTTTGAGGCCTTCGCGCGCTATGAGCGCGAAAAGGGTCTGCCGGAAAATCTCATCCGCCGCATCAACGGCACGAATCCGCAAGGCAATGCCTGGGCGCGGTTCGAACGCGCCGAACTCGATCTGGACGGCTTTGACCGGGCGTTTGCCGAAGAATCCCGCGCGCATGGGCATCATGTGCCGGGCCGCGATGTCATCGCCCTTCTGGCCGGCGAGCTTCGCCACGAAATGGTGGAAGCGCTTCGCCGCATCAGGGCGAAATACAAGACCGGCTGCATCACCAACAACGTGCCGTCCAACCGCATGGATTCCGCCGATGGCCGCGCGCTCTATGTGCGCGAAGTGATGGCGCTGTTCGATCATGTGATCGAATCGGCCAGAATCGGAATCCGCAAGCCCGATCCGCGCATCTATGAAATGATGTGCGCGGCGCTGAATGTGGCGCCTTCGGCCTGCATCTTTCTCGATGATCTGGGCGTGAACCTGAAGCCCGCCCGCGCGATGGGGATGCACACGATAAAGGTGCAGTCCGCAACCCAGGCGCTTGCAGAACTTGAGGATGCAACCGGGCTGAAGCTGCGCTGAGGGTTCCGGCTGTCATCTGGGTTAACCGGATGTTGAGAGCGGTCCGGTTAAGAAAATCCATGCATGAACCCGATTCCGCAGCCCGTGCCGCCGTCGCCGCCTTCAATGCGCGCGCGAAACGCGAGGGCTGGCAGCAGCATTGCGATGCAGACCTCAAATTCCGCCATCCCGACCTGTCGGCCGTGTATGCCGTGTGGCAGGCGCGCGCTGGCCACCGCCTCATGCCCGCGCGCCGGGACATGGGCCCCCAGCATCTGAAGCCTTACCTGTCGCGCATCGCCTTGCTGGAGCGCGTCGCGACCGATCCCGTCCGCTGGCGCTGGCGTCTGCTGGGAACGCGCATCACCCAGATCATCGGCGAACGCACGGGCAAATATCTGGATGAAGATGCGCCGCCACGCCAGGTTGCGCGCTGGGTTGCCAGCGCGCAACTCGTTGTGGGCCTGAAGCGTCCGCTGCGTTTCGTCGGGCGCGTGCTCGCCAACGAGAAGGAATATCTCTTCAGCGAGCTTCTGTTCATGCCGCTCGCCGACGAGGAAGCCGCGCCGCGCTTCATGATGGGCTTTGGCTTCTATTCGGCCGAAAGACCGGCCGACTTCCAGGAAGACTCCATTCTGGTGAATGCCTGATGTTCAGCTGAAATCCCGGGCAAGTTCGGCGCGTACCGCGGGCGGAACCACCGCCATATGGCCGTAATTGGGATGATCGATGCCCAGAACGACCGGTGCATCGCCGCTCCGGAACGTCTTTATCCGGTCCGGCGTGAAGGAAAAACGCAGCCAGTGCACGGATGAGGTTTTGCCTTCCGGCGTGGTGCGGTCTTCATATTCGGTCGGCGTCGCCCGGATGCGCGCACCGCCCACATCCATGAAGATGTGTTCCTCGATTCCGCCAAGCGTCAGCAGGATGCGCTCGCGCTGCACCGGGTCTTCGATCTCCAGCATCAATGTGGCGATCAGCTCCTGGCCCTGCGGGATCAGCGGATTGTAAACGTCAAGCTCGCCCTGCACCTGCGCGGCGCCGCCCTTTTCGATGCGCAGCATTTCCTGCACCTGCAGCCACATCGTGTCGTAATTCTCGAAATGGAAGGTGGCGAAGGGCCCCACCTCCACGCGGCGGTTTCTCTTCGCGGCGATTGCGGCCTTGCGCAGGCCGGCGCGCTGCGCCTCGTATTCGGCATCGGGCAAGATGTCGGCGGGGGTGATTTTCCGTTCCGTCCGCGGCATCACGTTTTCTCCGTCAATCCGAACGCGCGCGCCATGATTTCCACCGGATGCTCGGGCTTTGCCGCTTTCATCTCCTTGCCGTCCTTCGCCGCCATGGCCTTCACGTTGGAATGGATGTGCAACGCCGCAAGGGGGCAGTCCGATGCAATATGTCCGCGCCCCTGGCTTTCCGCGGCGCGGAAGACCGGCCGGCCCACCTTCTCGGCGATCTTGTGCGTCTCTTTCATCACGCCGAAGGTGCCGCCGTGGCCCGAGCAGCGTTCGATCACATCCACCGGCGTATCCGGAATCAGGCGCAGCATCTCGGCCGCCTTGGGCCCCATGTTCTGCGCGCGCGCATGGCAGGCCAGGTGCACGGTGATGCCTTCGGGCAGCGGCTTCAGCCCGTCGGGCAGGCCTTCCTTTTTCGCGATGTCCACGATGTATTCGTCGATGTCGAACGTGGCGTCGGCAAGCCGCTTCACGTTTTCATTGCCGGGCGCAATCAGCGGCCACTCGAATTTCAGCATCAGCCCGCAGGATGCCGTCAGCGCCACAATGTCATAGCCCTCGCCGATCAGCTTCACGAGCTCGCCGGAAACCTTTTCGGCGTTCTCCGCCACCCGCGCCAGTTCGGCCTGCTCCAGAAACGGCATGCCGCAGCAGCCGGGATAGGCCACGCGCGTTTCCACGCCCAGATGGTTCAGAACCGCGCGCGCGGCAAGTCCCGTCTCGGGCTTGTTGTAGTTCACGAAGCAGGTGGCATAGAGCGCAGCCTTCCGCTTGCCGAAGGCGGGCGCATTCGCATTCGGCGCAACCGGCGCCTGCCGGTCCGCCATGATGAAGGTGCGGGAATGGAAGGCTGGCAGCGAGGCATCGCGGTCAATGCCGGCCACCGCTTCCATCAGCGGCCGCGTCAGCCTGTTGGATTTGCTTGAGCCCCAGTTCACCAGCGGCGCAACCGGCGCGGCAAGCCTGCCGTTGCGGTCCATTTCCGCAAGCTGCCGCTGGGTGAAATTTCGGCGGCCTTTCCTCGCCTCCGCCGCGCGGTGGCGCAGCATCAGATGCGGAAAGTCCACATTGAAGGGATGCGGCGGCACATAGGGGCATTTCGTCATGAAGCACATGTCGCACAGCGTGCAGGCCTCGACGACCTTGGCGTAATCCTTGACGTCGACCGCATCCACCTCGCCCGTCGCGGAAGTATCGACGAGATCGAAAAGCCGCGGAAAGCTG
>JAJPIX010000001.1 GCA_021324545.1 Alphaproteobacteria bacterium | reverse complement strand
GAGATGATGTTCCGCACCTGCACCGTGCAGGTGAACCTGGATTTCGGCAGCGAAGCCGACATGGTGAAAAAATTTCGCGTCGGCCTTGCGCTGCAGCCGGTGGCCACCGCGCTGTTCGCCAACTCGCCCTTCCGCGAGGGAATGCCCAACGGCTTTCTGTCGTACCGTTCGCATGTGTGGACGGACACCGACAACCAGCGCGCGGGCATGCTGCCCTGGGTGTTCGAAGAGGGAATGGGCTTTGAACGCTATGTGGACTACGCGCTCGATGTGCCGATGTATTTCATCTATCGCGACGGCAGGTATATCGACGTCGCCGGCAAGAGCTTCCGCGATTTCCTCGCAGGGCGGATTCCCGAACTGAAGGGCGTCACGCCCATGATGGCCGACTGGGCCGATCACCTCACCACGATTTTTCCCGAAGTGCGGCTGAAGACATTTCTGGAGATGCGCGGCGCCGACGGCGGCACCTGGCGGCGCATCTGCGGCTTGCCCGCGCTGTGGGTCGGCATTCTCTACGATCAGACGGCGCTCGACGCCGCCTGGGACATGGTGAAGGACTGGACGGCGGAGGAACGCCAGGCCATGCGGGATTCCGTCCCGAGGCAGGCGTTCCGGACGCCGTTCCGCGGCCGCACCCTGGGCGATCTCGCAAAGGAGATGCTGGAGATTTCCGCCGCGGGCCTGCGGCGCCGCGCACAATCGGATTCCATCGGCACAACCGAAGAAGGATTCCTCGTGCCGCTGCGCGAGCTGGTGGACCGCCGCCAGACCCGCGCGGAAGAACTGCTCGATCACTTCCGCACGCGCTGGAACGGCGACATGAAGCCGCTGTTTGAGGAATACAATTTCCTCTGATCAGCCCCGCATGTCGCGGCGGCGGCGGCCGATCAGGATCAGCAGCAGGCCGACCACGGCGATGGCAATGCCGTAATAGGTCCAGTGCATGTCGCCGATCATGAAGCTCGGGTGCATTCCGGGCGGCGTATAGGTCAGATAACCCGATCCCTGTCCGGCGAAGATCACGCCGGCAACCAGGGCGACGAAGCCCACAAGCAGGACAAGTCCGCGCATCGTTGTTCCCCCCGTTTTCGCGGTTTTTGCCAGTCTAGCACGGAAGCATCCCGGCCGTGCTATGCGTTGGCTTCACCGTGAATCGCTTTGTTCCGACGAAAGAATTTCCCATGTCCGGCATCACATTCATTGGCCTTGCCGCCGCGTTCTGCACCACCGTCTCTTTCGTGCCGCAGGTGATGCGGACCTGGCGCACGCGCTCGACTGAAGACATTTCGCTCAGCATGTTTCTGGTCTTCACGATCGGCATCTTTCTCTGGCTGCTTTACGGATTGCTGACGGCCGATTTGCCGGTGATTGCGGCCAATGCCGTCACCTTCGTGCTGTCGGCGATCATTCTGGGCTTCAAGATCCGCTACGGATGAGCGGCGTCAGCTTGGACGGTCGAGGAGATCCTTGCGGTCCACATATGCGCGGACGGGAAGCCGGAACACGCCGGGCGATTTCAGCCCGATCGGTTCGCTCCACAGGACGCGCGATGGATCGATCTCGCCGTAGAGATGGGGGAAGTCGGTCCCGTGGCCGCCCGGCTCCCATTTCAGCGCCGCGCCCAGGGAATCGCTGTCGAGCGACACAAGGACAAGATCGGTTGCATGCGCAAAATGGCGCGACAGGGTTTCCGCCAGCTGCGCCGATGTGGAAAGGTGAATGAATCCGTCGCGCACGTCGTCGGCCGAGCCGCGATAAACGCCGGCCTTTTTCGCCGCGTTCCATTCCTTCCTGGCAAGGATCTTGAAAAGCTGCATGCGGGCGCCGCGACAAGCGATGGCGCGCGCAGCGTATGCAGACGGGGCCTGCACATCAAGTCACGCCGCGGTTCCGCCCACCGTGAGGCCGTCGAGCCGGATCGTCGGCTGACCCACGCCCACGGGCACGGATTGCCCGTTCTTGCCGCAGGTACCCACGCCGGTATCGAGCTTCATGTCGTTGCCGATCATGCTGACGCGCGTCAGCGCATCGGGGCCGTTGCCGATCAAGGTCGCGCCCTTGATCGGCGCGCCAAGCTTTCCGTCCTCGATCAGATAGGCTTCGGTGCAGGAGAACACGAACTTGCCGTTGGTAATGTCCACCTGTCCGCCGCCGAAATTCGTGGCGTAGATACCTTTCTTCACGCTCTTGAGGATTTCCTCCGGCGTCCTGTCGCCGCCCAGCATGTAGGTGTTGGTCATGCGCGGCATGACCGACGCGGCGAAGGATTGCCGCCGCCCGTTGCCGGTGGGCTTCATGCCCATGAGCCGCGCATTCTGGCGGTCCTGCATGTAGCCCTTCAGGATTCCGTCTTCGATCAGGACGGTGCGGGATGTCGGCGTGCCTTCATCGTCGATGGTGAGCGAACCGCGGCGCCCGTCGATCGTGCCGTCATCCACCACCGTCACGCCGGGGGCTGCGACGCGCTGGCCGAGCAGGCCCGCGAACGCACTTGTCTTCTTGCGGTTGAAGTCCCCTTCGAGGCCGTGGCCGATCGCCTCGTGCAGAAGGATGCCCGGCCATCCGGGTCCAAGCACAACCGTCATCTCGCCCGCGGGCGCGGGGATCGACTTCAGATTCACGAGCGCCTGGCGCAGCGCCTCGTCCACGGCGTCGCGCCAATACTGCGGGTCGAGATATTTCTCGTAGCCGCCGCGTCCGCCGCCGCCGAAGCTTCCGGCTTCCTGCCGGCCGTTTTCTTCAACCACCACGGAAACGCCGATGCGCACGAGCGGACGGACATCGCGATACGCCTCGCCGCCGGCACGCAGGATTTCCACATTCTGCCATTCGCCCGACAACGACGCGGACACCTGTTTCACGCGCGGGTCTTTGGCCCTGGCGTATTCGTTGATTTCCTGAAGCAGTTTCACCTTGGCTTCGAACGACGCGCTCTGAAGCGGGTCAATATCGGGATACAGTTTCTTGTTGGTGCGAACGGGCGGCACCGCCGCCACGCCCGAATAGCCATGCTGCACGGCGCGGACGGTCTCGGCGGCGCGGCGGATCGCGTCCTCGGAAAGATCGGTGGCATGCGCATAGCCCGTGGCTTCGCCCGCCACCGCGCGCAGGCCGAAGCCTTGCGTCGTATCGAAGCTGGCGGCTTTCAGCCGGCCGTCGTCGAAGCTGAACGCTTCGCTCTGGCGGTATTCCAGAAAGAGCTCGCCGTCGTCGGCATCCTTCAGCGACTCGTTGACCACGTCCTGAACGCGTTTCCGGTCGAGGCCGGACGGACTGAAGAACAGGTCGTTTGCCGCCATGTCGGGTCTCCGCTGTGCTGTTCCGTTACATAATGCGCTTTCCGCCAAATTCCCGCACTCATGCGGTTTGGACGCAAACGCGCGTGTCATAAGGTCGCAATGACTTTAGGGGCTTGGCTCTCCTAAATCGGCACCGGAATCAAAGGGGGTAGCGGACTTGCCGCTTCGCCCCGCAGCTTCGCGAGGTCGCCGGATGATCGGGAAGAAGTTGGCCATGGGTCTCGGCGCCGCCTCGGCGTTCGTCGCATCGGCCGGAGCCGCGCTCGCCGAGCAGCCGAAGGATTGGCAGATCGACTTCCAGGCGGCTGCGACGCCGGTGATGGCCAACATCGAGGATTTCCACCGTCTCCTTCTTTATATCATCACCGCCGTCTCGCTTTTCGTGCTCGCGCTGCTGCTGTGGATCATCCTGCGCTACAACCGGCGCATGAACCCCACGCCGAGCAAGGTGGCGCACAACACCGTGCTCGAGGTGGTCTGGACGATCGTGCCGGTCATGATTCTGGTGTTCATCGCCATTCCGTCCTTCCGGCTGCTCTATTTTGAAGGCACGATCCCGAAAGCCGATGTCACGCTCCGCGCGATCGGCAAGCAGTGGTTCTGGTCCTATCAGTATCCCGGCACCGGCGACTGGCAGTTCGATTCGCAGGGCCTCTCGGATGCGGCCGCGAAGGCTGCGAACAAGCCGCGGCTGCTTGGGGTGGACAATCCGATTTACGTTCCGGTGAACAAGGTGGTGGAAGTGCAGACCACCGGCGCCGATGTGATCCACTCCTGGGCGGTGCCGGCGTTCGGCGTGAAGATGGACGCCGTTCCCGGACGCATCAACACGACCTGGTTCAAGGCGACGCGGGAGGGCGTTTATTACGGCGAGTGCTCGGAGCTGTGCGGCGCCCGCCACGCCTTCATGCCGATCGAGGTGCATGTGGTTTCGCAGGCCGCCTATGATGCCTGGCTTGCGCAGGCCAAAAAGAAATTTGCCGATAACGCAAGTCCGGCGGCCCCCACCCGGCTCGCCGCGGCGCATTGATCTACGACAGGAGCAAGCAGCCCATGGCTGACATCGCCCACGCTCACGAAGACCATCCTCACGGCTGGCGGCGTTTCGTCTATTCCACGAACCACAAGGACATCGGCACGATGTACCTGGTGTTTGCGATCTGCGCCGGCGTGATCGGTGCCGTCCTTTCGGTGCTGATGCGCGTCGAGCTGATGTATCCGGGCATGCAGATCTTTCCGGAAACGCACACGTACAACGTGCTGGTCACGGCGCACGGACTGATCATGATCTTCTTCATGATCATGCCGGCGATGATCGGCGGCTTCGGCAACTGGCTCGTGCCGCTCATGATCGGCGCGCCGGACATGGCGTTTCCGCGCATGAACAACATTTCGTTCTGGCTGCTGCCGTTTTCGCTCACGCTCCTCATCCTCTCGATGTTTGTGGAAGGCGATTCCGGCGGCATGGGCGTAGGCGGCGGCTGGACGCTTTATGCGCCGCTTTCGACAACGGGCTCGCCCGGGCCGGCCATGGATCTTGCGATCTTCTCCATCCACATTGCGGGCGCCTCGTCGATCCTCGGCGCCATCAATTTCATCACTACGATCTTCAACATGCGCGCGCCGGGCATGACGCTGCACAAGATGCCCCTGTTCGTCTGGTCGATCCTGGTCACGGCCTTCCTGCTGCTTCTGTCGCTGCCGGTGCTTGCGGGCGCCATCACGATGCTGCTGTCGGACCGCCACTTCGGCACGAGCTTTTTCAATCCGGCGGGCGGCGGCGATCCGATCCTGTTCCAGCATCTCTTCTGGTTCTTCGGTCATCCCGAGGTTTACATTCTGATCCTTCCGGGCTTCGGCATGATCAGCCACGTCGTCTCGACGTTTTCGAAGCGGCCGGTGTTCGGCTATCTCGGCATGGCCTATGCGATGGTTGCGATCGGCTTCATCGGGTTTCTGGTGTGGGCCCATCACATGTACACCACCGGGCTTTCGACCGACACCAAGGCCTATTTCGTGTTCGCGACGATGGTCATCGCCGTGCCCACCGGCATCAAGGTCTTCTCGTGGATCGCCACGATGTGGGGCGGCTCCATCGAGTTCAAGACACCCATGCTGTGGGCGATCGGCTTTGTGTTTCTCTTCACGGTCGGCGGCGTGACCGGCGTGGTGCTGGCGAACGCCGGCGTGGATGTCGTGCTGCAGGACACCTACTACGTGGTGGCGCACTTCCATTATGTGCTGTCGCTGGGCGCGGTGTTCGCAATCTTCGCCGGCTGGTATTTCTGGTTCCCCAAGATCACGGGCTACACGTACAGCGAGTTTCTGGGGAAACTGCATTTCTGGGTCATGTTCGTCGGCGTGAACCTGACGTTCTTCCCGATGCACTTCCTCGGCCTCGCCGGCATGCCGCGCCGCTATGCGGACTATCCGGATGCGTTTGCGGGCTGGAATTACGTGGAGTCGATCGGGTCGTTCATTTCGATCGCGGGGCTTGCGATCTTCCTCATCGCGATGGCCGAGGCCTTCCTGCGCAAGCGGCGCGCGGGCGACAACCCGTGGGGCGTCGGCGCAACCACGCTGGAGTGGACATTGCCTTCGCCGCCGCCGTTCCACACCTATAACGAGCTCCCGCGGATCAGCTGATGATAACGGCGGCCTACGCACCGGGTTACCGCGCCGCCACTGTCGGCGACTTCTTCACGCTGCTGAAGCCGCGCGTGATGTCGCTTGTCATTTTCACGGGCCTGGCCGGGATTGTCGTGGCGCCCGGTTATGTGCATCCGCTGACGGCCTTCACCGCGCTTCTGTGCATCGCCGTCGGGGCGGGCGCCTCGGGCGCGCTGAACATGGCCTATGACGCCGATATCGACCGGCTGATGGCGCGCACGGCCGCAAGGCCCGTGGCCATGGGGCATATCGCCCGCGAAGACGCGTTGATCTTCGGCTGGTGGCTGGCGGCCGGCGCCGTCGGCATCATGGGCTTGCTGGTGAACATCCTGGCGGGCGCGCTGCTTGCGTTCACGATCTTCTTCTATGTCGCGATCTACACGCTTTGGCTCAAGCGGCGGACGCCGCAGAACATCGTGATCGGCGGGCTTGCCGGCGCGCTGCCGCCGGCCATCGGCTGGGCTGCCGTCACGGGCTCGCTCTCGCCGGCGCCGCTGGTGCTTGTGCTCATCATCTTTCTCTGGACGCCGCCCCATTTCTGGGCGCTGGCGCTTTTCCGCTCCGACGACTACGCACGCGCAGGCGTGCCGATGATGCCAAATGTAAACGGCAAGGCTTTCACGCGCCGCCAGATATTTGGCTACACGCTGGCGCTCGTGCCGGTGGGTCTCTTGCCGGCATTTGTCGGATTGGGAGGCATTCTGTATCTGGCGGTTGCCGCGCTCTTCGGGTGCTGGATGATCCGCGAGTCCTTCGCCGTGTTGCGGGAAACCGACGAGACGCGCGAGCCGGCCGCGCGCCGGCTCTTCAGCGTCTCGATCTGTTATCTTTTCGCGCTGTTTGCCGCCCTGATTTGCGAACATCTTCTGAGCATCGCCCCGCTGGGCGCCCATTTGTCCGGGGCGTGGATGTGAGGAGATGGATGAGAGGCATGAGGACGAGCGGAATGCGCGCGAGCGGAAGAAGCGGAACATCGCCATCGCGCTCGTGCTTGGCGGGCTTGTATTGTTGTTTTTCCTGATGACCATGGTCCGGCTTGGCGGGCACGTGGCCGAATGGTTCGACTAGAGAGGCAGGACGCGTCATGGCGCATACGGAAGTGAAGCACGATTATCATCTCGTGAACCCGAGCCCGTGGCCGATCGTGGGCTCCATCGGCGCCTTCACGATGCTGATCGGCGCCGTCTTCTGGATGAATTCCGGTTACCAGGGATTCGGTGTGCCGCTGAACGGCCAGCCGTGGATCTTCGTCATCGGTCTTGTGCTCGTGCTCTACACGATGGCGGGATGGTGGCGCGACGTGATCCGCGAATCCGTGGTGGAACACGACCACACGCCGGTGGTGAAGCTTGGCCTGCGCTTCGGGATGGTGCTGTTCATCGCATCGGAAGTGATGTTCTTCGTTGCGTGGTTCTGGGCGTATTTCAATTCGGCGCTGTTCCCGCACGATGTCTCGATCGGCACCTGGCCTCCGAACGGGGTGGTGACGCTCGATCCGTGGCATTTGCCCCTGCTCAACACGCTCATCCTGTTGTGCTCGGGCACGACGGTGACCTGGGCGCACCACGCGATCCTGCACAATGACCGCAAGGGCGCCATTCAGGGCCTGATCCTGACCGTGCTTCTGGGAATCTCGTTCACCTGCATCCAGGCCTACGAGTACAGCCACGCGCCGTTCACCTTCGGCTTCAACGGCGCGCAGCTCACGCCGTTCACCGATCCGGCGCATGCATCGCTGACGGCGGGCGTGGGCTATCTGGGCGCGATTTACGGTTCGACCTTCTTCATGGCGACGGGGTTCCACGGCCTGCATGTGATCATCGGCACGACGTTTCTGATCGTCTGTCTTGGCCGGGCGATCGCCGGCCAGTTCACGCCGACGCGGCATTTCGGCTTCGAGGCCGCGGCCTGGTACTGGCATTTCGTCGACGTCGTCTGGCTGTTCCTGTTCTCCTGCATTTATGTCTGGGGCGCCGGGCCCATCGTCGCCACCTGATCGAATGGCCGACGCGCCGCCATCGACGTTCAGGACCGCGCTTCTCGGCCGGTGCCCGCGGTGCGGCAAGGGTCCGCTGTTCAACGGCTATCTGAAGGTGGCCTTGCGCTGCCCGGCGTGCGGCCTCGACTATTCGATTTTCGATCCGGGTGACGGGCCGGCCGTTTTCGTCATTCTGATCGTTGGCGCGATCGTTGCGGGCGGCGCCTTGTTCGTGGAGTTCACCTGGCAACCGCCGTACTGGGTTCACGCCGCAATCTGGCTCCCTGCGATCATTGTCCTTTCGTTCAGTCTTCTGCGTCTGGCCAAATCCACGCTGCTCGTGTTGCAATACAAGCACCAGGCGCGCGAGGGGCGCCTCGCGGAGTAAGCTTGCTCCACTTCCGTCCACACTGGAGCTTTACGCTCGCCGTCCTTCCGATCCTGATCGCGCTCATCGCGCTCGGGACCTGGCAGATCGAGCGGCTGCACTGGAAACTCGGACTGATTGCGGAGATGCATGGCAATCTCGCCAAGCCGCCGCTGACGCTTTCCCAGGCGCTGCGCGCGGGCGATGCCGCGCAATATCGCCGCGTGCGGCTGACCGGCCGGTTCGACAACGGCAAGGAAGCCTACCTGTTCACGACCGGGCCGAACGGCGAACCCGTGTACCATGTGCTTACGCCTTTCATTCTCGAGGATGGCCAAGCCGTGCTTGTGGATCGCGGCCTGATCCCCACGGCCATGCTTGATCCGAAGATGCGCGCGGCCGGCGAGCTGAACGGCGTGCGCAGGATCGTGGGCGTGTGGCGAACGCCGGACCGGTTGGGTCCATTCACGCCCAAGCCGAACCTGGTGCGCCGCATCTGGTACGCCCGCGATCTTGCGGGAATCGCTAGGGCCGATGGCGTGCAACTTGCTGCGCCCGTCATCATTGAGGCGGATGCCACGCCAAATCCCGGCGGATGGCCAAAAGGCGGCCAAACCGTCGTGGACCTTCCGAACAACCATTTCTCCTACGCCATCACATGGTTCGGGCTGGCCTGGGCGCTGGTGTGCATCTATTTCTCGTGGCACCTGTCCCGGGGCAGACTGGGATTTGCCCGGAAAACCTGAGAAAATCTGCTCTTGCCGCGGGAGGCGAGTTGGCCTCTACAGGGTGGCGGAACGGTTCCATCCCGATCGATCGGAAAGGGTGACATGATCGTCGAAATCACCACGCTGAACAATGGCCTGACCGTCGTCAGCGATCCCATGCCCGGGCTTGAAACGGCCGCCGTGGGCGTTTGGGTCGGAACGGGCGCGCGGAATGAAACAAGGCCGGTGATGGGCGTCTCCCACATGCTGGAGCATATGGCGTTCAAGGGAACCGAACGGCGTAACGCGCGGGAAATCGCCGAAGAGATCGAAGCGGTGGGCGGCTACATGAACGCCTATACCGGCCGCGAGCAGACCGCATTCCATGTGCGCACGCTGAAAGCCGACGTGCCGCTTGCGATCGACATCCTGTCCGACATCCTCATCCATCCCACGTTCGAGCAGATGGAGCTCGAGCGCGAGCGCCAGGTTGTGCTGCAAGAGATCGGCCAGGCGCGGGACACGCCCGATGACATCATCTTCGACCACCTCCAGGCGACGATCTTTCCCGATCAGCCGATGGGCTGGCCGGTTTTGGGTCTCGACGAAACCGTGGGCGCCTTTACGCGCGAACAGCTCAGGACCTACATGGCCGCAAACTATCGCGCGCGCAGCATGGTCCTTGTCGCCTCCGGCGCGGTCAGCCATTCGCAGATCGTGGCCCTGGCCACCGAGAAGTTCGCCGGCCTGAGGGAGGGGTCAGCGGCGGCGCCTGTGCCTGCCCGCTACGCAGGCGGCGACAAGCGCACTGCGGAAGATCTCGAGCAGGCGCATCTGACATTCGCGTTTCCTGGTGTCGCGAGCGCGGATGAAGATTTCTACGTCGCGCAGGTTTATGCGACGGCGCTGGGCGGTGGGATGTCCTCGCGGCTCTTTCAGGAAATTCGCGAGAAGCGCGGCCTCTGCTATTCGATCTACGCTTTTTCGCAATCGTTCCGGGACGGCGGCATTATCGGCGTTTATGCCGGAACGGGTGAGCGGGAAGCCGAAGAGATCGCGCCCGTAGTCGCGGGCGAAATGGCCGCGCTCGCGGACGGGGCCACCGAACAGGAGGTCGCGCGCGCCAAAGCGCAGATGAAATCCGGCCTGCTCATGGGGCTCGAAAAGCCCGCCACGCGCGCCGAACAGATCGCGGCGCAGCTTTTTGTCTATGGCCGCGTGCTGCCCGTCGCCGAGCTGATCGCGCGGCTCGACGCGGTGGATGCGGCCGCGGTGCGGCGCTTCGGCGCGCGTGTCATGGAAACTCCCGCGCCGACGATTGCGGCGCTTGGGCCCATCGGCAAGCTCGAGACGTATGAGAATTTCGCCCGGCGCTTTGGCGCCGCAAGGTACGCAGCCGAATAATGAGCACGCGCGCGATGGCATTCATGCGGGGCCTGACGTTCCCCGGCGGGCTCCAGCCGGTGATCGAAGGCGACGGCGTGTATCTGCGCTATCCGCGGATGACCGATTATCTGGCGTGGGCGCGGCTGCGTGGCGAGAGCCGCTCGTTCCTTGCCCCATGGGAACCGGTGTGGGCGAGCGACGAGCTGACGCGCGGGGCCTTTCGCCGGCGGTTGAAGCGCTATGCAAAGGAGGCGCGCCTTGATTCCGCTTACGCCTTTTTTGTGTTCCGCAAGAGCGATGATGCCCTGATGGGCGGCTGCACGCTTTCGAATGTGCGCCGCGGCGTGACGCAGTGCTGCGCGCTGGGATACTGGATCGGCGAGCGATTTGCGCGACAGGGCTACATGTTCAACGCATTGCGCGTGCTGATTCCGTTCGTGTTTGCCACCCTGGGCCTGCACCGAATCGAAGCCGCATGCCTGCCGAGCAACGAAGCGTCAAAGAGCCTTTTGCTCAAGCTCGGTTTTCATGAGGAGGGTCTGGCGCGACGCTATCTTCTGATCAACGGAGAGTGGCAGGACCACGTTCTGTTCGCCTTGCTCTCCGACGAGGCGCAGTTAGGCTGACCAGCAACATCGAGGTTGATCATTCCGGCGCTGACGTTCACCGACCGCAAGAAATCCGGCCGCCCGTGGTCATGCGGCGCGGGAATCCTGCTGATCTGCTTGCTGGCCGCGACCGTGATGATGCCGAAGGCGATTGCGCAGGGAAGCTCCGGCGTCAATTTCGCTTCGGCCGACGCCGTGATCGAATTGCAGGCCGATCTGAAGCCCTATCACACGCCTGGCGTTGCGGATGAGGCCAATTCCCATTGGTACATGACCGGCGTGTCCAACGACTCCGTCCGGCCATCGACGCGCATCCTGCTCACCGGGCAGCCGGCCGGCGCGGGCTTGCGGTTTTTTCCGCGCGCCACGCGGCCGGCGATCACGCAGGTCGCAAGCTCGGATTCCGCCGTCATTGTGGAGCTGACCAAGGCCTATGGCCGCCATGCGTGGCGCGTAACGCTTCCGCCCGCCACGACGGCACAACTGGCCATTCGCGTGGACAACGGATATGCCCAGCCCTCGGTCCTGGCATGGACGGAGCCCGCGCTGGTCGCGCACAGCCGGCAGGTGGCCATCTATGTTTCGGCGGTTGCCGGCCTTTTGGGCGCCGTCATGCTCGTCATGGCGGGGCTGGCGTTCATGACGGGCCACATTGCCCCGCGCTGGGCGGCCGCGATGCTGGCCGGCGTTTTTCTGGCGCATCTTTCATCCACGGGCATGTTCGATGCGGGCTGGATGGAAGCGGTGGGCGGCCCTTATGGAACCACGGCGATGTTCGCGGGGCTCGCGCTGGCCGCGGCGCTCAAGCTCACTGATGTGACTGCGCCCGTCGAACAGCTGTGGTCATGGGCGAAGGGACGCGTGAGTCAGGCGCTTTGGGCGCTGGTTGCGCTTTCGGTTCTGGCTTTTCTGGGCCTGCCTGGCGCGACGCTGTTGCTGGACATTGTGCTGGTGGCCGGCTCTGCGGCCATCACCGCGTATCTCGTGCATCGCGGCCGCCTGGGGTCGCAGCCCGCGCGCGTGATCGCTCCCAGCGCGGCGATTTTCGCCCTCGTCATGGCAGCGGCGGCGTTGACCGCGCTCGGCGGTTTTGTCGAAAACATCATGGCGCCCATGATCATCGGCGGATTTGCAGCCGCCGGGGGCGTGTTGCTGGCGCTCGCAATCGCGGCCGGCGAAGGGCTGGCTGTCATTCCCGCCTTCCAGAAGGCCGGTCCTTCCATTGCCGTTGCCAAGCCGGTTCCGGCCAGCCCGCCCGGGCCGCCCCCGACACCGCTCGGTCAGACGGCCATACAGGCGATCGGCGCATCGCATCAGGGCGTGTTTGACTATGATTTCCGCAATGGAATTCTGCGGCTTTCGGCCGATGCTTCAGCCTTGATCGGCATCAAAAACGCAGAGACTTTTCCGCAGACCGCCTGGCTTGCGCGCGTCCATCCGGACGATCGGGAAATCTACAAGCAGGCGATGACAGATTACCGCGTTCACCCGGGCCTGGCGTTCCGTATCGAATTCCGCGCCCGCAGCGAAAGCGGGCGTTACCCGTGGTTTGAACTGCGTGCCACCATGATCGGCGAGGGCAAAGTGGCCACGCGCTGCCTGGGCCTGATCGCGGATGTTACCGCCCGAAAGGAATCCGAAGCCGCGGTGACCGACCGCGGGCTGCACGATGTGTTGACCGGTCTGGGCAACCGGGTCGCGCTCACCGAAGCGCTCGAGCGAATGGGTGACAGGCTTGCAGCTTGCACCTTTGCGCTGCTGGACCTTGACCGTTTCAAGGCCGTGCACGCCAGTCTCGGCGATGAAGGCGGCGATGCCGTGCTCAAGGCCGTGTCGGAGCGGCTGATCAAGCGCTTCGGCGGACTTGCGGATCTGTACCGCGTCGGCGGCGATGCTTTCGCGCTTGTGTTTCAGCAGGCCTCCGGCAGCCCCGAGGCCCTGGGGGCCGAACTTGTGGATGTGTGTGCCGCGCCGTTCGTTGTCAGTGGGCGCAACGTGTTTGCCCCGGCAAGCGTGGGCATTGTGAAGGCCGGCGATGCAGGCGACGCGCTCCATTTGCTGCGCAATGCCGAGCTTGCGTTGAGCCAGGCCAAACGTCAGGGCGGCGCCTGCACGCGCGTCTATCACCGCGATCTGGAAGAGGGCTCGCCCGCCGATCCCGTGGCTCTGGAGAGCGAGTTGCGCGAAGCCCTGTCGGCCCAGCAGCTCGAGCTGTTCTGGCAGCCCATCATTCGCCTTTCCGACAGCACGGTCGCCGGCTTTGAGGCGCTGTTGCGGTGGCGGCATCCGGCCAGGGGATTGCTTGCGCCGGATGAATTCGTCACGCATTCCGAACAGTCCGGCCTGATTGTCGCCCTCGGGCAATTCGCGTTGGGGCGCGCCGCCCAGACCCTGGCGCGCTGGCAGAAATATTTTCCCGTTCAGCCCCCCGTTTTCGCGAGCGTGAACGTCTCGCGGCGCCAGTTGCGCGACGCCAACTTTGAACCGTTCCTGAAAGCCCTGATCGGGCAGAGCGGCATCAAGCCCGGCACGCTGAAGCTCGAAATCACGGAAAGTTCCGTGACGGCCGATGGCGACCTGCATGACGAACTTGGACGCCTTGCGGGGATGGGGGCGGGCCTTGCGCTCGATGATTTCGGAACCGGGCTTTCCGGGCTGAAGCAGCTAAGGGATCAGCCGTTCGAGATCGTGAAAATCGACAAGAGCTTCCTGAAAGCCGAGGGCAGGGACAGCGCAGCCGTCGTGAGCTCCATCATCGCGCTTGCCCACGAGCTCAATCGTGCGGTCGTGGCCGAAGGCGTGGAAAACGAAAAGGATGCGGCCTGGTTGCGCGATCTGAATTGCGAATACGGACAGGGGTTCTTCTTTGCCGAACCGATGCCGGAATCCCGCGTGGGCGATTTTTTGGCCCATCACGCGCGCATCGGCCCGAAATCAGGCGCGGCCGGCCTCGGCGGATAGACCGGACACGTCAACACCCAGCCGGCCCAGCGCTTTCGTCCATTTGGAATCCGGATCCGGCCCGAACACAAGTTCCGGATCCGCGTCACAGTGGACCCAGCCGTTGGTCTGCATCTCCGCTTCGATCTGGCCGGGCCCCCAGCCCGAATAGCCCAGTGCGAAGATGGAACGCTGCGGTCCCCGGCCCTGGGCGATGGCGCGCAGGATTTCGACGGTCGTGGTGAGCGAAATTCCGGTCACGATCGGCAACGTCGCCTGGCGGTCGCCATACTCGCCGCTGTGCAGGACAAAGCCGCGGCCCGTGCCGACCGGCCCGCCATAGAGCACCGGTGTATCGGGGGTTTTGGCCGTGACGTCCACATCGAGCGACTTGACGACGTCGCTGAACAAAAGCCCTTCTATGGGCTTGTTCACGATGATGCCCATCGAGCCGTTTTCGGGCGAATGGGCGCACACGAAAATGACGCTCTTTTCGAAACGCGGATCAGGCATGCCGGGCAGAGCGATCAGAAGCTTGCCCTCCAGAAAATTGCCGGCCGCGTCCCGCGATGCCATGGGGACAGGTTAGCGCGCATGGGCGTTATGGCAAGCGTGGGGCTTTGCCGCGCCGGGCCCTTTCGGCTAAAAGCAGCGCGGCTTCGCATAAGGAGACGGCAAATGACGATCAAGGCAGGAGACCGCATCCCCTCGGCAACATTGATGGAAATGAAGGATGGCAAGCCCACGCCGGTGAGCACGGACGACTTTTTCAAAGACAAGAAGGTTGCCGTTTTTGCGCTGCCCGGCGCCTTTACACCGACCTGTTCTGCCAAGCATTTGCCCGGATTCGTCCAGCACGCCGACGAGATCAGGAAGAAGGGCGTCGATGCGATTGCCTGCATCTCGGTAAACGACGCCTTCGTGATGGGCGCTTGGGGCCAGCAGCAGGGCGCCGAAGGCAAGGTGCACATGCTGGCCGACGGCAACGGCGACTTCACGCGTGCGCTCGGGCTTGAGATGGATGCCACGAAGTTCGGCATGGGCAAGCGCAGCCAGCGCTTTTCCATGATCGTGGATCACGGTGTCGTGAAGCAGCTGAATGTTGAAGAACCGGGCGCGTTTTCCGTTTCCAGCGCGGAGCACATGCTGAAGCAGCTGTAAGGCCGCTCCGGGAACGGTGGGGGCCGTCAGTACCGCAGGCAATCAGTGCAGGGCTCGGTCATGCCGGAGGAATTGCCGCGCGGGCGAGCGCATCGGCGCGCTCATTTTCAACATGGTCGGAGTGTCCCCTGATCCAGCGCCATTTCACCTCGTGGCGGGCGGCCGCATCGTCCAGCGCGCGCCACAGATCGCCGTTCTTCACGGGTTTTCTGTCGGCGGTTTTCCAGCCGTTCCCCTTCCACTTTTTCAGCCAAAGGCTCGCGCCGTCCATGAGATAGCGGGAGTCGGTGTGGATGGTCACGCTCGCCGGTTCTTTCAGCGCTTCCAGCGCGCGGATGGCCGCGGTCAGCTCCATGCGGTTGTTGGTGGTAAGCGGTTCACCGCCGGAGATTTCCCTTTCGTGATCGCCATAACGCAAGATTGCGCCCCAGCCACCCGGGCCGGGATTTCCTGAGCAGGCGCCATCGGTGAAAATGTCGACGCGCTTCATGCGGGCGCAAGCGCGCGGGGAACGTTGAACTCCATATCCTCGCGCGCGACAGTGACTTCTTCCACGGCGATCTCGAAGCGTTGCGCGAGCGCGTCCAGCACCTCTTCGACCAGGATTTCAGGTGCGGAAGCGCCCGCGGAAAGCGCCACGATTTTCACGCCTTCGAGCGCGCGCCAGTCAATTTCGGCGGCGCGCTGAACCAGGAAGGCCTGGCGCGCGCCGGCGCGCAGCGCCACTTCCACCAGCCGGCGCGAATTCGAGGAATTGGGAGCGCCTATCACCAGCACGACGTCCGCCCGCGGCGCCACGGCCTTCATCGCGTCCTGGCGGTTGGCGGTCGCGTAGCAGATGTCTTCCTTGTGAGGGCCCGCGATGTGCGGAAAACGGCGGCGTAACGTGGCGACGATATCCGCGGTGTCGTCCACCGAGAGCGTGGTCTGCGTGATGAAGGCGAGCTTTTCCGCGTCCCGTGGCGTGAAGGCCTCCACATCGGCAATCGTCTGCACCAGAACCACCGCGCCCTGGGGAAGCTGGCCCATCGTGCCTTCCACCTCGGGATGGCCGGCATGTCCGACCAGGAGAATCTGCCGGCCGGCGCGATGGTGGCGCGCGGCCTCCACATGCACCTTTGAGACCAGGGGACAGATGGCATCCAGGGCATTCAGTTTTCGGCGGCGCGCCTCTTCGGCGACGGACTTGGGCACGCCATGGGCCGAAAAGATCACCGGCGCGTTTTCCGGCGCTTCTGACAGCTCTTCGATGAAAATGGCGCCCATGCGCTCGAGCCGCTCCACCACGTGTCGGTTGTGAACGATCTCGTGGCGCACATAGACGGGCGCTCCAAACTTCTGAAGGGCCAGCTCCACCGTCCGGATCGCGCGTTCTACGCCGGCGCAAAAGCCGCGCGGGCTGGCAAGAAGCACCTTGAGCGGCGGCCGCGCCGCGCGCAACTTTCCGTTCGTCTGGCTTTTCATGGCCAACCCGCTTCGATACATTCCGCCCCGCTTCGCCAGCGGCCTTTCAGTCGGTCCAGGCTGGGTAAAAGTCAACAGAGGGATTGCGCGATGGCCGGGCGGGCCTCATTTGGCAGTTTCATTTTGGCCGTTTCGGCGGGTCTTTTGCTGGCGGGCTGCACGCACAAAGACCTGACCCTGTGTCCATCTGGCGCGGCGCTTGCGCCCGACGCCGCTTCGATGACCGTCTTCAAGCCGGGGGCGCCGATCGATCTTTCATCGGTTCTGTACACTGTGAAGATTGTCGACGTGAAGCCGGATTGCGACATCGCCAAGCGTCAGGATTCGGTCCAGTCGAGCCTCGAGATAGATTTTCGCGCCACGCGCGCGCCCAATGGCGAAGCGGTGAGCTATACCGTGCCTTATTTCGTGGCAGTTACCGGTCCCGACAACAAGGTCATTGCGAAGTATCCCTACACGGTGGAGTTTTCCTTTGCACCGGGGCAGGCGGTGGCGGACTTTACCGATTCGGTGGATTCCATCGACATCGCGCTGCGCCGCGGTGAAAAGGCCTATGCCTATTCGCTGTTCGCGGGGCTGCAGTTGACCAAGCAGCAGCTCGAGTACAATCGCACGCTGGGGCACTACGCCCAATGACCTCGTTGACTGCAGAGCTTTCGGCGATCGCGGGGGCCGCGTTCGCGGCCGAGGGCCTTCCCGAAGAGCTCGGCCTGGTCACGGTGGCCGACCGGCCCGATCTCGCACAATTCCAGTGCAATGGCGCGCTCTCGGCCGCGAAGATCGCCAAGGCCAATCCGCGCGCGATTGCGGCAAAAATCGCAGCTCGGCTGAGACAGAACGCCATCCTTTCGAAAGTCGAGATCGCCGGCCCCGGGTTCATCAATCTCAACGTGGCTGACGCCGCGCTGGATGCGCGCATCGCATTCCTGTGCGACAACGAAACGATCCCTGGCACCAACACGGGCCAGGGTCGCACCGTCGTGATCGATTTCGGCGGGGCCAACGTCGCCAAGCCCATGCATGTGGGGCATCTGCGCTCGTCGGTGATCGGAGACTCCCTTCAGCGGCTCTTTCGCGCCAATGGCTGGCACGTGGTGAGCGACGTGCATCTGGGCGACTGGGGTCTTCAGATGGGCCAGCTGATCTCCGAGATCGGTCACCGCGGCATTGCGCCAATCTATTTCGACGCAAACTACACCGGGCCCTATCCGAAAGAATCGCCGGTGACGATGGACGATCTGGAAGAGATCTATCCGGCGGCCTCGGCCGCGTGCAAGGCCGATCCCGCGCGGCTTGAAGAAGCGCGCAAGGCGACGGCGGAGCTTCAGGCGGGACGGCCCGGCTATCGCGCGCTGTGGCAGCATTTTTTCGATGTCTCGCGCGTGGGGCTCGAACGGGAGTGGGGCAGCCTCGGCATCCATTTCGATCTCTGGAAGGGCGAGGCGAGCGTGGAGCCTCTGATCGGGCCCATGATCGAGAAGCTGAAGAAGAGCGGGCTTGCGGTCGAAAGCGAAGGCGCGCTCGTCGTTCAGGTGGCTGAACCGACCGACAAGAAGGAGGTGCCGCCGCTCATTCTGGTGAAATCCGACGGCGCGGTTCTATACGGAACCACCGATCTGGCAACCATCATCGACCGGGTGAAATCGCAAAATCCCGATCTCATCCTCTATGTCGTGGACCAGCGCCAGCACGGACACTTCGAGCAGGTGTTTCGTGCGGCGAAGAAGGCGCATCTGAACGGCAAGGCCGAGCTGGAACATGCCGGCTTTGGCACGATGAACGGCCCGGATGGCAAACCCTTCAAAACGCGCGCCGGCGGCGTGATGAAGCTTTACGACCTGATCGCCATGATGACGGCCGAAGCCGAAGCGCGGCTGATCGAGGCGGGCCTTGCCTCCGAATATCCGGCCGAAGAGCGCGCAGAAATCGCCCGCAAAGTGGGAATCGGCGCGCTGAAGTTCGCCGATCTCTCGAACCACCGGCAATCCGACTACATTTTCGACTTGAAACGCTTTACCCGCTTCGAAGGCAAGACAGGGCCCTATCTCCAATATGCGGCGGTGCGCATTCAGTCGATCTTGCGCAAGGCGCAGGGCGAAGGGCTGGAACCGGGCTGTCCGGCCGTGCTGTCGCCGGAGGAGCGCACGCTGGCGCTGCACATCCTGGCACTGCCGGACGCTCTTGAGGCCGCCGAAGCGCGGCGGGCCCCCAATGTGCTGTGCGATTACGCCTTCACGCTGGCGCAGGCCTTCAGCCGCTTCTACTCCGAGCACCACATCCTGTCCGAAGCAAATGCGCAGCTCAAAGCGGCGCGGCTGGGCCTTTGTCTGCTGACATTGCGATTCCTGACCAGAGTGCTTGGCATCCTGGGCATCGAAATTCCCGAACGGATGTAACCGCCGTCAGCTCGCCGGATAAATCACCTCCGCCGGATACCCCTTGTCGTCCTGCAGTGTCAGCCGGCGGTGCAACCATGCGGCAAATGCAATCAGCGCCCGGCGCAAGCGCGAGCGTCCCCTGAAGTGGGATGCAAATTCGCGATTGATTTCGAGCGGCCGCCAGTAATTGACAAGCCAGCTCCGGTACGAATCCGTCAGTTCCCGTTCCTGATCGGGATGAATCATCAAGAATGCGCAATCGCAGCCGGCGCGGATGGTAACATGCCCGCTGGGTTCGAACTTGAAGCAATGCCGGCTGGGATTGTGGCGCAGCCAGCGATTTTTCAGGTCGAATTCTTCCGGCCGCGTGCGCAGCGAGACCGTCATCGGACTCACATCGAGATAGGTCATTGCGTTCTCCATAGAAGCCGCCCGATCTGCGCTGGCAGCAGGTCTTCCGGCCACCCTCTCCACGGATCGGGATCGACTCAAAAACCAATGGTCGGGCGGCAAGTTCCGGGCCGGACATTGCAATTGCATCGGCCGCAAGGTTGCGGATGCGGCGATGCGCGGCGGAAACGCCCGGTTTTCCGGTGTAATTGACTATCCCCCGCCGCCTTCTATGATGTCCGTCAACGCGCGAGTCCGCCGTGAGGCGCATTCTGCGCGGCAAGCTTTTACTCCCGTGCGGGAGACGCCCTGCCAAGTTTTGCGCCCACGCTTTTTGAGCGTCCGGGCAAGACGGTGGCGGGGGGCCGAAGGAGCAACCGCCCCGGAAACTCTCAGGCAAAAGGACCGCAAGGGCGACAAAATTCTGGAAAGCGGGGCTGCGGCTTTTCGCGGCTTCCACCGAAGGGGTAATCCGCGTTGCCGGTGCGGCGCGGGGAAATCTCTCAGGTCCGATGACAGAGGGGCGCGGGATTCCGGCTTCGGAGCCCGCGCGGACTCAAAACCACATTCGGGCCTCATGACAGACACACATCAGGATCTGCGCCGCACGCCGCTTCATGCGCTGCACCTGGAGCTCGGCGCCAAGATGGTGCCGTTCGCGGGCTATGAAATGCCGGTGCAATATCCCGCTGGCATCCTGAAAGAGCATCTGCATACGCGCGCGAGCGCCGGCCTTTTCGACGTGTCGCACATGGGGCAGGCGTTCTTGTCGGGCACCGATCCCGCGGGGGCGCTGGAACGGCTGACGCCCGCCGATGTTCGCGGCCTGAAGGACGGGATGCAGCGCTATGGCCTGCTGCTAAACGACCGCGGAACGATCATCGACGATTTCATGTTCACCAAGCTTGCGGGCGAGACGGATCTTTATCTCGTGGTGAACGGCGCAACCAAGGAAGGCGATTTCCGGTACATTTCCGAAAAGCTGAAGGGCATTGCCACGCTCACGCCGCGGCCGGATCGGGCGCTTCTGGCTCTGCAGGGCCCGAAGGCGGGCGATGTGCTGGAGAAGATTTCGCCGGGCATCGGCAGGCTTGTGTTCATGCAGGTCACGCGCGCCGAGGTTGCCGGCGCACCGGCCATTGTCAGCCGGTCAGGTTACACGGGCGAAGACGGTTTCGAAATTTCGCTGGACGGACGTGATGCGGAACGTGTAGCGCGCGCGCTCCTGGCTGATCCCGCCGTCCTGCCCATCGGACTCGGTGCGCGGGACAGCCTGCGGCTGGAAGCCGGCCTTTGCCTGTATGGCCATGACATCGATGAGACGACCGATCCGGTGGAAGCCAATCTTGTCTGGTCCATCGGCAAGCGGCGGAAGGAAGCGAGGGATTTTCCGGCCGCGCAAAAGATCATGGACGAGATTGCAGGCGGTGTTGCGCGAAAGCGCGTCGGCATCCTGCCAGACGGCAAGGCGCCCGCGCGCGAAGGCACAGAGATCGCCGACAAGAACGGCAGGATCATCGGCCGGATCACCAGCGGCGGTTTCGGGCCGAGCGCGAACCGCCCAGTCGCCATGGGATATATAGACAGCAGGTTCGCGAAGGATGGAACGGAAATCGATCTGATCGTGCGCGGCAAGGCAATGCCCGCGCGCGTGGCGCCGATGCCGTTCGTTCCGCACCGGTACAAGAGGGGATAGTCGGAGCCAGAACATGAGCGAAGTGCGTTACACCGATCAGCATGAATGGGTGCGCATCGACGGCGATGAAGCCACGGTCGGGATTACCAAATATGCCGCCGAACAGCTGGGCGATGTCGTCTATGTCGAGCTGCCTGAGGCCGGCCGCAAGGTGGGGCAGGGCGGCGAGGCGGCTGTCGTGGAAAGCGTAAAGGCCGCCAGCGAAGTCTACGCGCCCGTGGGCGGCGAGGTGTCGGCCGCCAATGACGCGCTTTCCGCAGAGCCCGCCAGGGTGAACGCCGACCCGGAAGGCGATGGCTGGTTCTTCAAGCTCAAGGGGCTCAACCGGAGCGAGTTCGCCAAGCTGATGACCCGCGCGCAATACGACGAGTTCGTGAAAGGGCTCTGATCCATGCGTTACCTGCCGCTTACGCCGGATGACCGCAAGGCGATGCTCGCCAAAATCGGCGCGCGCGACATCGATGCCCTGTTCCGTGACGTGCCGAAGTCAGCGGTGGTCTCGCGCGCCGCCTTCGATCTGCCGGATACGAAAGGCGAGCTCGACGTGGAGCGCGCGCTGTCGCACATGGCCGCGAAAAACGTGGCGGCGGGATCAGTGCCGTTTTTCTGCGGCGCAGGCGCCTATCGCCACCACGTGCCGGCGGCGGTGGATCACCTGATCCAGCGCTCGGAATTTCTGACGAGCTACACGCCCTATCAGCCGGAAATTGCGCAGGGCACGCTGCAATATCTGTTCGAATTCCAGACGCAGGTGGCGCTGATCACCGGCATGGAAGTGGCAAACGCCTCGCTCTACGACGGCTCGACCGCAACATTGGAAGCCGTCCTGATGGCACAGCGGATCACGCGCCGCCCGAAAGCCATTCTCTCCGGCGGCCTGCATCCGCATTATGCCGAAACCGTGGAAACCGTGGCGGGATTGTCGGGCACCGTGAGACGTGCGCCGGTAACGCCGGGGAAGGCCGAAGACATCGCATCGCTGATCGATGACCAGACGGCTTGTGTCGTGGTGCAAAGCCCTGATGTATTCGGGCTGATCCGCGATCTGAAGCCAGTTGCCGATGCGGCGCATGCGAAAGGCGCGTTGCTGATCGCGGTTGTGACCGAAATTGTCTCGCTCGGGCTGCTCGAGCCGCCGGGAGCGCAGGGCGCCGACATCGTGGCGGCGGAAGGTCAATCCATCGGCGTGGGGCTGAATTTCGGCGGGCCCTATGTCGGACTGTTCGCCACGCGCGAGAAATTCGTGCGCCAGATGCCGGGGCGGCTGTCCGGCGAAACGGTGGATGCGGCCGGCAAACGCGGCTATGTGCTGACGCTCTCCACCCGCGAGCAGCATATCCGCCGCGAAAAGGCGACGAGCAACATCTGCACCAACAGCGGCTTGTGCTGTCTTGCCTTCACGATTCATCTGTCGCTGCTGGGCGAGGAAGGTTTCACGCGGCTGGCGCGGCTCAATCACGCCCGCGCAAGCCGGCTCGCCGACCGGCTGACGAAGGTGAAAGGTGTATCGCTGGTCACGCCGAATTTCTTCAACGAGTTTACGATCGGCATGCCGCGCGATGCACAAGGCGTGGCGGATGCGCTGGCAGACAGGGGCATCGTCGCGGGTGTGCGCGCCTCGCGGCTGATGCCGCACGAACCGGCCGTGAAGAACATGCTGATTGTGGCGGCGACCGAAACCAATACGGACGAAGACATAGACGCCTTCGGCAAGGCGCTGGCGGAGGTGCTGTCATGACCCTGAACACGCAAGGACGGCCGAGCGCCGCAGGCACGGCCGAAATCCGCGAATTGCCGACGATCTCCGGCGACCGCGGACTCGATCATGAGGAGCCGTTGATCTTCGAGCTGGGCCGCAAGGGCGTGACCGGCGTGGATCTGCCCGAAACGCAAGTCTCGCAGGACCGGCTGGGCGGGCAGAAGCGCAAAGCCCCAATCGGATTGCCAGGGCTGAGCGAACCCGAAGTGATCCGCCACTATGTCCGGCTGTCGCGCATGAACTACGCGATCGACAGCGGGCTTTATCCGCTCGGCTCCTGCACGATGAAGCATAATCCGCGGCTGAACGAGAAGATGGCGCGGCTGCCGGGTTTTGCCGATGTGCATCCGCTCCAGCCGCAGAAAACCATCCAGGGCGCACTGGAGCTGATCTCGGAACTGATGCGCTGGCTCACCGTGTTGACCGGCATGCCGGCTGTGGCGATGAGTCCCAAGGCCGGTGCGCACGGCGAACTTTGCGGCATGCTGACGATCCGGGCGGCGCTGGAGGCGCGCGGCGACCGGCGCAAGCGCGTGCTCGTGCCGTCGTCCGCGCATGGCACCAACCCGGCCACGGCGGCGATGGCCGGCTTTACCGTGGACGAGGTGCCGCCCAAGGGCGACGGCCATGTCGATGACGAAGCCCTGAAGGCCAAGCTCGGGCCCGACGTGGCGGCGATCATGCTGACCAATCCGAACACCTGCGGGCTGTTCGAGCCGCACATCAAGGAGATGGCCGACGCGGTTCACAAGGCCGGCGGCTATTTCTATTGCGACGGCGCCAACTTCAACGCCATCGCGGGCCGCGTGCGCCCCGGCGATCTGGGCGTGGATGCCATGCACATCAACCTGCACAAGACGTTTTCCACGCCGCATGGCGGCGGTGGGCCGGGGGCGGGGCCTGTGGTGCTGTCGAAGGCGCTCGCGCCGTTCGCGCCGCTGCCGCTTCTGGTGCATGACGAAAAAGGCTTCCGCCTGATCGAAGATCGCGGCGATCTGCCGGAAGGCGCAAAGCCGTTCGGCCGCATGTGCGCATTCCACGGCCAGATGGGCATGTTCGTCCGCGCGTTGGCCTACATGCTTTCACACGGGGCGGATGGCATCAGACAGGCGAGCGAGGATGCGGTGCTCTCCGCCAACTACATTCTGGCCTCGCTCAAGGATGTGATGAGCGCGCCGTTTGGCGAAGGCCCCTGCATGCACGAGGCGCTGTTCGACGATACGTTCCTGGAAGAGACTGGCGTCACCACGCTCGATTTCGCCAAGGCGATGATCGACGAAGGTTATCATCCGATGACGATGTATTTCCCGCTGGTGGTGCATGGCGCGATGCTGATCGAGCCGACGGAATCGGAATCGAAAGAGTCGCTCGACCGCTTCATCCATGTGCTGCGCACGATGGCGGAAGAAGCAAAGGCCGGCAGAACCGCGCGCTTCGAAGGCGCGCCACACCTTGCCCCGCGGCGGCGGCTGGACGAGACGCGCGCCGCGCGTGCCCCCGTGCTACGCTGGAAGCCGAAAGGGCTGCCGCACGCGGCGGAGTGATCTCACGTATTCGGGGAAGCCATGAGGCGTCTTTTCTTCTCCATTCTCGGAGCGGTGTCGCTCACCGGCGCGGCATTTGCCGCCGCACCTTCCATTCCACCGGCGCAGAAGGCGGCGATCTGCGGCAAGCGCACGACTTGCGCGATCACGGCGCTGCGCAAGGGCGGAAGCTTTCAGGTCGCCGAAGTACATTTCGGGCTGAAAGACAAGCCAGAGGATGCGCCCGGCGACGGCTGCATGACCAATCCCGACAGCGAGAAGAAGGACGGCGGCGTGGAATACTGGCTGCTCGCCGCCAAACCGGCGCTGGTGCTCAAGCTGTGCAACGACGGCTATGGCGCCGCTGGCGTCGGCGAGGACGAAGTGAGGTTCGCCGACAACCGCATGATCCATCATCAGGAAGGCGGTTCCAACTGGCGCTGGTGGAACACCGATACGATCAGCCTTTCCCCGTTTCGCACGCTGAACACGCTGGGCTGTTCGTATTTCGACGGCGATTCAAAGCAGGGTGCGGCGAGCTATTCCGATTACGTCCGCTTCAGCGTGGTAACCGTGGCAAAAGACCCGACCTATCATTGGGGCGAAAACGACGACATGGGCTGCCCCGACACCAGGCCCGCCATGTTTGCGCAGCCCAAGCCGCGCTACGACAACAAGACCATCGGCGCGATCAATGTGCTCACGCCGAACGACGGCGATGTGGAATTCGCCAGATTGCCCGCGGGCACCGCTCCCGGCACCTGCGCAACCACCCTGTCAACCGGCGGAGGATCGGGTTTCATCGTTTTCGGCCAGCCGGCCGCGAACAACGCAGCCGAGATGCGGGTCATCGCGCCGACCAGTCATTCGCTGCTGTTCTCGGTTTACGATCCCGCGCCGTCGCCCGCCGGAGCCGGCAAGAGCTGGATCAGCGGCTCGCATCTGGAAGTGTGGGTGCTGAAAAATCCGTTCGAGGGCGATCCGCTGAAGCGAGCCGATTTCGACCAGATTGCCATTGATCTCGACGGAACGCTGCACACGGTCCGGCAATTCCCCGGCGCCCGCCGTGCAGCACTGGAACGGAACAGATGAAAAGGGCAGAGCCGTCAGCATCATCTATGCGGATTGGAAGCCCGACTACGCCATGACGCTCGGGACAGGCGTCGTCTATTCGCAGGCCGAAGGCGGCCGGCAGGCGCGGCTTGTTTCCACCGTTCCGATGGCGCGCGGGCTCCCGCTTTATCTTCCGGGCATCGTGGGCAGCGAGCATAACAGCTGCCAGATCCGCAACGGCCGGCTCGACCTGAATCAATAAAAAAGAACCCCGCCCGGTACATCCGCGGACGGGGCAAGTCTGGAGGGTCATCAAGTCGCCGCCACCGGATCAGCATCGGCGGCAGCCGGAGGAATTCAGTTGCAGGCCTTCACGCGCAGGCCGGAAGGAACTTTCGTACCGGAGTCGCCGCAGGCCTGATCAAGTTGGATCTGTGTCAGGCCTTTTACATGACGCAGATCGGTGCCCCTGATCGAGGTGATGGTCATGTCGGCGCCAGTCAAGTCTGCGCCGTCCATTTTCGCGTGCGCGAGGTTGGCGGCGGAAAGATCGGTGTTGCGGAAGCTGGCGTTCGTGAAGTCCGCGTAGGACATGCACATCAGAACGGCCTTGGCGCGGTCGAAATCCGCGCCTTCCAGATTGCCCTGTTTCACGCAGGTGTTGGTGAGATCGGCACCGGCCAGGTTGCAGTGCGGGCAGTCATGATGGCCGGCGCGGATGCTGGCCACGGCCTGGGCGGGCGAGAGCGTCGTTTGCTGCGGCACCGACGGATTGAGCATCGCAAGCGTTGCGGCGGCCGCGGCGGCCAGAATGACGGACATGGGGCAAGTCCCGGTTCGATACGCCAGACCGGATTGCCGCAAGGGATATGCCATTGGCGATTGCGGGCGGCCTGCCGGGTCTGCCTGTCCCGAAACGGCACGCGCGATCAGGCAGGCGCGTTCTGGAACGCGGCCTCTTTCGCCTTCCGGACCGCTGCCGCGAACATGTCTGCCGTGAGCACGCCGGTGTTCGTGTTGTAGCGGGAGCAGTGATAGCTCGCGACAAGCGCGATAGGTGGCGTCCTGTAAACTGCGCCATGGGCAAAGGGGTGCGCGCTCTTGCGCAGGCCAAGGGCTGTGCACACGCTGTCGTGTGCGATCTTGCCAAGCGCCAGAATGGCCCTGAGGTTCGGCATGGCCGCGATCTGCGCCGAAAGAAATTGGCGGCAGGTGCCGATTTCCGCCGGCAACGGCTTGTTCTCGGGCGGCACGCAACGCACGGCGTTGGTGATGGCGCAATCGACAAGTGCAAAGCGGTCGTCGCCACGCCCGCGATAGTGGCCGCGCGCGAGTCCCTGCGTTTTCAGTGTGGAATAAAGAAGGTCGCCGGCGTAATCGCCGGTAAAGGGCCGCCCCGTGCGATTGGCGCCGTGCAGGCCGGGTGCAAGCCCCACGATCAGAAGCCGCACGTCGTTCGTGCCGAAGACCGGCACCGGATCGTTAAAGTAATCCGGATACTGCCGGCGATTCTGCGCGCGGAATTGCGCAAGCCTGGGGCACAGCGGGCAATCGCGCGGCGGCTCCGCGCCAGAGGCCGCGCTCACGCGCTTTGCGCGAAGGCTTGTGCCTGCTGCTGCATCGTGCGCGGGCCCCCTTCGCGCATGATCATCGGCTTGAGTTCGTCCAGTTCGATGAAGTTGTCAGCCTGGCGCCGCAGCTCATCGGCCACCATGGGCGGCGTCGTGCGAATGGTGGACACCACGCTGACGCGGCGGCCCTTGCGCTGGGCGGCCTCCACAAGCCGCCGGAAATCGCCGTCGCCGGAGAAAATGACGATATGGTCCACCTGATCGGCCATTTCCATCACGTCAATGGCCAGCTCGATATCCATGTTGCCCTTCACGCGGCGGCGGCCCTGCGCGTCGGTAAATTCCTTGAGCGGCTTGGTGACAACCGCAAAGCCATTGTAGTCAAGCCAGTCCACGAGCGGGCGCAGGGGCGAGAAATCCTCATTCTCCGCCACGGCGGTATAGTAGAAGGCGCGCACCAGCACGCCCTTCCGGGCGAATAGCTCCAGCAGGCGCTTGTAGTCGATGTCGAATTGCAGGCCTTTGGCGGCGCCGTAGAGGTTTGCGCCGTCAATAAACAGAGCGAGTTTTTCCTGGGGGTAGAACAGCATGAGCTTCTCCAGCAATACGGAAGCAATTATTGCGGCGTGCCGCGCAATCCCCGCGGCGGCCGGGATCCTTCTATGATATTGCGGACAAGATGCAAATGTTCCCGTTGAGAATCGCATGATTTTGATCGGACTCGGAAGCAATCTTGCATCGCGCGCGGGTTCGCCGAAGGACACGCTGGATGCCGCGCTGGTTGCATTGAAGGCCCGCGGTGTACGCACGCTTGCAGTGTCGCCTTATTACCGGTCGCCCGCCTGGCCCGACCCGAGCGATCCGGAATTTGTGAATGCCGTGGCCCGCATAGGGACAACGCTGTCGCCCCCGGAGCTGGCGAAGGTTCTGCAGGCCGTTGAAAATGCCTTCGGGCGCACACGCGTGCGGCGCAATGCGCCGCGCACGCTTGATCTCGACCTTCTGGATTACAATGGGTGCGCCGAAAACGGGCCGCTTGTCTTGCCGCATCCACGGATGGCGAGACGCGCTTTCGTGCTTGTCCCCCTGCGCGACGTCGCGCCGGACTGGCGGCATCCTGTTTCCGGCCAGTCTGTCGAGGAATTAATCGCAGCGCTACCGGCTGCCGGCCGCAGCCTGGCCCGGATTTGACGGCGGCATGGCCGGTTTCAGCGATTGGCGCATCCTGTCAAAGATTGCGGTCACCCGGTTGATGTCGAAAGGCTGCACGGTGCCGGGATCGTAGTTCCCGACCTCCGTTGAATGAATGAAATAGCGGACGCCGATGCATGGCACACTCCCGGCCAGGGCATACACCGTTTCGCGATAAAGATTGCCGGCCGCGCCCTCGTTGTCGGACGCCACCAGCCATTTGCGTCCGGATTCATTGACGGGCGGCAAGTCCTGATAGCTGGCGAGAAAGGCGTGCGGCGTGCAGGTGACCTGCGGGAACATTTCGACACTCAAATATGAATCCGAAGAAAGGTTCGTGCCCGTGTAAAGCGCCGGAGGAATGAAGAAGGCTGTGCCGAGGATCGCGTTGCCGTTGCCGATGCCTTCATATTCGTGATGCCTGTCCACAATGAAACCCGGCGGATAGGAAATGGAAAACCCCGTAGCCTTGTAGGATGGCCAGCCGGCCGGGGTCGGCGCGGCGGCGGATGCGGCAGCCGGTGCGGCCGGCTGCGGCGCGGCCGGCGTCGCTGCGGGCTGGTTGCCTGCGAAAGCAGGCGCAGCCAGCAGGGCGGCCAATGCGAACGCGCTTTTCATAACCAAATCATAGACCAGATTTGCGGGCCGCGCGAAGCTGGTTTTGTCACGCGCTGCACCGTATATGAGCCGTTGCCATGGATCCGCAGCTTTTGAAGCAAATCGCTCCCTATCTTGTCCCGTTGCTCGTTGTGGCGCTGATGGCGCGGCGCATCATCCGCAATCCGCCGCGCAAGGTGCGCATCGCAAGCCTGTGGGTTGCGCCCATGATCGCGCTGTTGGGAACCGGCACCACGCTCGCCATGGCGCCGATGCCCCAACTTTTCTGGATAGTGGGCTTTGCCGCCGCCGCTGCGCTGGGAGGAACGATCGGGTTCCTCACGTCGCACCACCAGGAATTTTCTATCGACTATGAAACGGGCACGATCACAAGCCGCGCCACGCCGATCGGGCTGATACTGTTCGCCGGATTGTTCGCTGTGCGTTACGCCCTGAGGTTTGCGTTCCCGCAGATGAGTGGCGGCTATGCCTACGGCGGCCCCATGGTACATCCGAGCGCCGACGTGCTCGCGTGGACCGACGCCGGCCTGATCTTCTCGACGGCCATGCTGCTGGCGCGTGCGGCGACGACGTTCCTGCGCACCCGCCCGCTTATTGAGGCGCACAAGGCGCAGAAGGCCGCCGCCAGTTCAGCGTCGCCGGAGGCTTAGGCGCTCTGCCACGAAACTGCCAGCGTCGCGAGCCCGAGAAGAACACAGCTCGCGTTGATGAAAATCTCGAATGTCATCGCGGCATTGGCGGGCGCCAGGGCGTAAAGGCCATTTTCGACATCGAATGTGATGTCCATGGCGGCGAGATAGAGAATCGCCGAGCCCGCCATCAGGCCAAAGCGCGTCGCCCATCGGCGGCCCGACAGGAACCCGGCGCCGGCGAGCGCAGAGCACAGCGCCATCCAGCCATCGGCGATCGGGAAGCTCGACTCGAAGGCGGTGTACCAGCGCGCATCCGTGACGCGAACATCGCCTCCGCTGAAATAGCTCCACCAATAGAAGGCGGTCACGGCCGCCGCGGCAATGAGCAGAACGCCAATGATGCGCCGGGCTGTTTTCATGGCGATATTCTAAGCGATTCGCGCAGACGGCCTTCGCGCTTTCCAAACACCCGCGCAGCGCCTACCTATGGTCCTGATTTCGGAGGAGGCAGAAATGACCCTGGCCATCATCGTGGCAGTCCTGATCTTCCTGGGCCTCACGGGCTTTCGCATCGCGCAGCAATATGAGCGCGCGCTGGTGTTCCGGTTCGGCCGTTACATGGGGACCAAGGGGCCGGGGCTGTTCTGGATCATTCCGCTGGGAATCGAGAAGGCGGTGAAGGTGGACATGCGCGTGTTCACCGACGGGGTGGAACAGCAGGAAGCGATGACGCTGGACAACGTGCCGGTGAAGGCCAATGCGGTGATCTGGTACCGCGTGGTCAAGCCCGATCTTGCCGTGATCGAGGTGCAGAACGTGCGCAATGCCGTCATTCAGGTGGCGCTCACCACCTTGCGCAACGCCATCGGCCAGCACTCTCTCGACGATGTGCTGAAGGAGCGCGAAAAGATCGCGGCCCTGCTGAAGCAGCGCGTGGACCAGGTCACCGAAGGTTGGGGCGTGGAAGTGCAGAATGTCGAGATGAAAAATGTGGAGATTCCACCCACCATGCAGCGCGCCATGGCCCAGGAAGCCGAAGCGCTGCGCGAGAAGCGGGCGCGCATCATCAAGGCGGAGGCCGAGCATGATGCCGCGCTGAAGCTGCGCGAGGCGGCCGACGAGATCATGAAGACGCCCGCCTCGCTCGAGCTGCGCCGTATGCAGATGCTCACCGAAATCGGCGCCGAGCAGAACACGATGACGGTCATCATGATGCCGAGCGAATTCGTCGAGGCCGCCCGCGCCCTTTCGGAGAAGAAATAGTTCAGTGCTGTGCCGGCGCGCGGTATTCCTGCGCATGTGTTACGCGCAGGCCCGCCATCCCGAAGCGGTTGATCGCATAGCGCCAGGAGAGGAATTCCTCGAGCGTCAGATTGTAGCGCTCAAGGGCGCCTTCGAGCGTCAGCAGGCCGCCCTGCACGGCGGCCACCACCTGCGCCTTGCGCCGCGCCACCCACCGCTTGGTATCGGGCGCGGGAAGATCCGCAGCCGTCATGGGGTTGCCATCCGGCCCGATCACATAGGCTGCTCTTGGTGCCCTTCCATCATGACCCATCCGGCGACTCCTGTTCTTCGTGCCGCTAGGGAAATCCGGAGGCGGCAGGTCCGTTCCGGAAAGTCGTGGAATTTGGAAGGGTTCGTTAAAGAAGCCTCACCGGCAACGGGCAGGCTTTAACGGTTTGAAACAGGTCCTTGCCCCGCCAGTTCGTTTCCTATAGGTTCCGCCGCTTCCTGAAATGCCTTCCGAGGATTCCGATGGCCCGCGTTACCGTTGAAGATTGCGTCGACAAGATTCCGAACCGCTTTGACTTGGTGCTCCTGTCGGCCTTCCGCGCCCGGCAGCTTTCGGGCGGGGCCGAACCGATCGTCGAACGCGACCGCGACAAGAACCCGGTCGTGGCGCTTCGGGAGATCGCCGCAAAGGTTCTCAAGCCGGAAGACCTGAAGGAAGAATGCATCAAATCCCTGCAGAAACACGCCGAGGTTGACGAGCCGGAAGAGGCTCCCAGCGAGGAGGATGTCCGCGAGGACGTGCACCAGCGTCAGGTGACGGAAGAAGAGCTGCTGCGCGCTCTGACGTCCGAAGCCCAGCGCCGGGCCGAGCCGCAACCGGAACCGGAAGGCGATTACGAGGAATAAGCGGCGCCTCGTCCGGAAGATGAAAATTGGAACGGGCGGCCGATCGGCCGCCTTTTTCACATCCTGCCGCGAAAACGGCCCGGGAATCCTATATATTGCATATGACGATGAGCACGCCGTCGCGGCCCGCCAAGACCAAAGGCGCGGTGCAAGCCCTGATTCAACCCTCGGCTGCACTGGTTGCTCCGCTTGCGTCCGCCGCAAGGGGTCTGGTGGACCGGCTCAAGCCCGCCCGCAAACTGATGCGGCAGACCGATCTTGTCGAGCGGGTGAAGGCCTATGACCCCGAGGCCGACGAGGATCTGCTGAACAAGGCCTATGTCTATGCCATGAAGGCGCACGGCAAGCAGTTCCGTGCCTCTGGCGACCCCTATTTCACCCATCCGCTGGAAGTGGCCGCGATCCTCACGGACCTCAAGCTGGATGTGCCTACAATCGTGACCGCGCTGCTGCACGACACCGTGGAAGACACTTACGTCACCATCGACGACGTGAAGGAAAATTTCGGCGAGACCATCGCCAATCTCGTGGACGGCGTCACCAAGCTGTCGCAGCTGGAACTGTTCAGCGAGCGCACCAAGCAGGCGGAGAACTTCCGCAAGCTGATGCTCGCCATGTCGAGCGACATTCGCGTGCTCCTGGTGAAGCTCGCCGACCGTCTGCACAACATGCGCACGCTGAACTACATCGAAAATGCCGAAAAGCGCCGCCGCATCGCACAGGAGACGGTGGAAATCTATGCGCCGCTGGCCGGGCGCATCGGCATGCAGAACATGCGCGAGGAACTCGAAGACCTTGCCTTTGCCGAACTGGATCCTGATGCCCGCAACTCCATCGTCACGCGCCTCAAGCGTCTGGAAGGTCATTCCGGCGGGCGCGTGGAGCGCATTGCCGAGTCCCTGAAGGCCAAGCTCGCCGAACGCGGGATCGAAGCGACGGTTCAGGGCCGCGCCAAGCGCCCCTTCTCGATCTGGCGCAAGCTCAAGGACAAGCAGCTCAATTTCGAGCAGCTGTCCGACATTTTCGGGTTCCGCGTGATCGTGAAATCGGAAGAGGAATGCTATCGCGCCCTCGGCGTCCTGCACACGACCTGGCACATGGTCGCCGACCGTTTCAAGGACTTCATCTCGCTGCCGAAAGCCAATGGCTACCGCTCCATCCATACCACGGTGATCGGGCCGGAGGGGCAGCGCGTGGAAGTGCAGATCCGCACCGAAGAAATGCATGAGGTGGCCGAACGGGGCGTGGCCGCGCATTGGCGCTACCGCGAGCACGTCGAAGGCGACGCAGCCGATGGCGCGCTCGAATGGCTGCGGGACATGGTGGAGCTTCTGGAACGGGGCGACTCGGCGGAGGAATTCCTCGAACATTCGCGCCTTTCCATGTACCAGGATCAGGTCTTCTGCTTCACGCCAAAGGGCGATTTGATCGCGCTGCCGCGCGGGGCAACCCCCATCGATTTCGCCTATATGGTGCACACCGACATCGGCAACACGACGGTGGGCGCGCGCGTGAACGGCGTGCACGTGCCGCTGCATACGCAACTGAAGAACGGCGACCAGGTCGAGATCATCCGCACCAAGGATCAGACCCCCTCCCCGCTGTGGGAGCAATTCGTCGTCACCGGACGCGCGCGGTCGGAAATCCGCCGCCACAAGCGGCTGGCTGAGCGCGGGGAGCACGTGAAATTCGGCCGCAAGATTCTGGAAAAAGTGTTTGCGGACGAAAACGCCGAGCTGACGGACAAGGCGATCGAGGAGGTTGCAAAAAAGTTGCGCCACGCCAAGGCCGAGGATGTTTATGCCGATGTCGGCCGCGGCGCGTTGCGCGCCGGCGAAGTGCTCGAGGCGGTGTATCCGGAACTCAAGCGCGATCCGGCGCGGCGGAAAAAAACCTACGAGGCCTCACGAAGCGGCAAGCAGATTTCGATCAAGGGCCTCACCGAAGGCATCGCCTACCGGCTGGGCCAGTGCTGCCACCCCCTGCCAGGCGACCGCATTGTGGGCGTCATGGGCCCCGAAGGCGCAGTGATCCACACGATCGATTGCGGAGAGCTCGCGCATGCGCCGAACATGGCCGAGTGGCTGGATGTCGCATGGGACACGCATGCGGCCGAGATCGGTCCATCGGTTGCACGCATCCACATCCGCGTGAAGAACCAGCCCGGCGCCCTGGCCGCGGTGATGACGGTGATCGCCAACAACGGCGGCAACATCTTCAACCTCTCCACCACGGGCCGCAACCCGCTGTTCTTCGACTTCCAGGTGGACGTGGAGGTGCGCGACGTGGCGCATTTGCAGAACATCCTTGGCGCGCTACGGGTGAACGCCGTGGTCGAATCGGTCGATCGCGTGCGCGGGCCGGCGGACGAGGGGCCTCATGCTTCGACAGGCTCGGCATGAGGATTTCTGTTTCCTCGCCCTGAGCCGAAGGGATGAGGGCAAGACAACAACATGACTCCCGAACAGGTTCTGAAAGAATTCGAGAAAGCCGGCGCACTCTTGCGCGGTCATTTCATTCTGTCGAGCGGATTGCATTCCGACGTCTTTCTGCAGAAGGCGCTTGTGTTCCAGGATGCGAAGATCACGGCGAAGCTGTGCAAGGCGCTCGCCGCGAAGGTTCGGGAAGAGGTGAAGCAGAAATTCACTGCCATCGTGTCGCCGGCGGTGGGCGGCATCGTGCCCGGCTATGAAATGGGGCGGCAGCTGGGATTGCCGGCCATGTATGTCGAAAGACAGGAAGGGAAATTCCAGTTGCGGCGCGGTTTTCATCTGGAAAAAAACCAGCCGGTGCTGATGGTGGAAGACATCGTGACCACAGGCCTTTCCTCGCGCGAATGTCTGGATGCGATCCGCGCAGCGGGGGGCAAGCCCGTCGCGGCGGCCTGCCTGATCGACCGGTCCGGCGGCAAGGCGAAGCTCGGCGTGAAATTCGTGCCGCTGGCGACGGTAAAATTCCCGGCCTGGGAAGCCGACAAATTGCCTGCGCACCTGAAGAACACCAAGGCCGTGAAGCCGGGGAGCAGGGGGCTGGCATGAACGCCCTTCGTCTTGGCGTGAATATCGATCATGTGGCGACGATAAGGAACGCGCGCGGCGGAGCGTTTCCCGATCCGGTGCGCGCCGCGAAGCTTGCCGAACAAGCGGGTGCCGACGGCATCACCGCGCATCTGCGCGAAGACCGGCGGCATATCTCCGACGAAGACATCGCGCGGCTTTCACGCGAGCTGAAAATTCCCCTCAACCTGGAAATGGCGGCGACCGAGGAGATGGTTTCGGTTGCGCTGAAGCACAAGCCGCATGCCGCCTGCATCGTTCCCGAAAGGCGCGAGGAGCGCACGACCGAAGGCGGCATAGACGCGCACGGCCAGCACAACCGCCTGGCGCCGATTGTCGCAAGGCTAGGCAAAGCGAACATCCGCGTCTCGCTGTTCATCGAAGCGAAGAAGGAACAGTTCGACGCCGCGAAATCGCTTGGCGCGCCGGTGGTGGAAATCCACACCGGCGCCTATTGCGACACCCGCGGAGCCGAGCGCGAAAAGCATCTGAAAGCCGTCCGCGAAGGCGCGGCCTATGGCGCTTCGCTCGGCCTTGAAATTCATGCCGGGCATGGTCTCAGCTACGACACCGTGAAACCCATCGCCGCCATTCCCGAGATCCGCGAACTGAACATCGGCCATTTCCTGGTGGGCGAGGCGATCTTCGTGGGCCTGGAGCGGAGCATCCGGCAGATGCGGCAGCTGATGGATGAAGCAAGGGCTTCTCATGGCTCGGCAAGCACCCGATGAAGACAATTCATGCCGTCTTCCTCCTGAACCTGCCGAAGGATGAGGGCGCATGATCATCGGCATCGGCTCCGATCTGATCGATATCCGCCGCGTGGAACACTCCATCGAACGGTTCGGCGAGCGGTTTCTCGGCCGCATCTTCACGCCGGTGGAACGCGCGAAATCCGACAGGCGGGCCCAGCGTGCCGCCAGCTACGCCAAGCGTTTCGCGGCCAAGGAAGCCTGTTCCAAGGCGCTCGGCACAGGCCTGCGCAAAGGCGTATTCTGGCGCGACATGGGCGTGGTGAATCTGCCGGGCGGCAAGCCCAGCATGAAGCTTACCGGTGGCGCATTAAAACGGCTTCAGGAAATCACGCCGCCGGGTCACACCGCCGTCATCGATCTTTCGATAACCGATGATTTTCCGCTGGCGCAGGCCATCGTCATCATCTCGGCTGTGGCGAACCCGCCACCCCGTGCATAATTAGGGCAGGCCGCGCTTGACGCGGGGCCCGCCTATCGGCTCTTTCCACACGGATGAACATGCAAGACAAGACCGAGACCGACGAACGCGATTCTGCGCCCGCCCCGGGCGCGCACACGGGCGCGGCCCCCGCGCAGGACGGCGACAGCCCCGAGGCCATCCTTAATGAATTGATCGGCGGCGAAAACGACAAGCCTGAATCGGCGCCGCAACCGGAGCCCGGGCCGCAGGAGCCCCCTGCGTCGGTTCCGCCACCGCAAGCGGCGGCGCCGATTTCCGCCAAACCTCCGAAGAGGCGCGAATCCTGGGGCGAAACGCTCAAGACCATCGTCTACGCGCTGCTGATTGCGCTCGTTATCCGCACGATTTTCATCCAGCCCTTCAACATCCCCTCCGGCTCGATGGAGAACACGCTCCTGGTCGGCGATTACCTGTTCGTCGAGAAATTTGCCTATGGTTACAGCCGCTTTTCCATGCCGTTTGGAAGCATCTTTCCGTCTTTCGGCCGGATTTTCGGCGGCGAGCCCGAGCGCGGCGACGTGGTGGTATTCAAGCTGCCCAGCGACGACTCCACGGATTACATCAAGCGCGTGATCGGCCTTCCCGGCGACCATATCCAGGTGCTGAATGGCCAGCTCTACATCAACGACAAGCCGGTGCCGAAGGTGCGCGTGGCCGACTATGTTGAAACCGACGAATTCGGCGTTCCCCATCACGTGCCGCGCTATCGCGAGACGCTGCCGAACGGCAAGAGCTACTACGTGCTGGACCGGGATCCTGATGGTCCGCTCGACAACACCGACGTCTACACGGTGCCTCCCGGCCATTATTTCATGATGGGCGACAATCGCGACAATTCCGACGACAGCAGGGCCGATGTAGGCTACGTTCCGGCGGAGAATCTTGTCGGCAAGGCCGAGCTGATCTTTTTCTCGACCGATGGCAGCGCGGAACTCTGGGAAGTCTGGAAATGGCCGGAAGCAATCCGCTGGACCCGGCTCTTCACCGTCATTGACTGACCTCGAAAACCGTCTGGGACACCGTTTCGCCGATCCTGCGTTCCTCACGCGCGCGCTCACTCATGCCAGCGCCAGCGAGAGGAAATCCAACGAGCGGCTGGAATTCCTGGGCGACCGGGTGCTTGGACTCATCGTTGCGGAAAAGCTGTACGCAGCCTACCCCGACGATCCCGAGGGCGTGCTGGCCGTCAAGTTGAATGCGCTTGTGCGGCGCGAAACCTGCGCGGCGGCAGCGGAAGCGGCCGGCATCGCCAATCACCTGATTTTGGCCAGCTCCGAAGCGGGAAGCGGCGGTCGGCAGAAGGCGGCGATCCTTGCCGGCGCCTGCGAGGCGGTGATTGCCGCGCTTTATCTCGACGGCGGCTTCGCGGCGGCCCGAGGATTCATCGAGCGTTACTGGAAAGACGCCTTCACCACGCTCGGCGCCGACTTGCGCGATCCCAAGACGGCCCTTCAGGAATGGGCCCAGGCGCGCAAGGGCGGCAGCCCCCCGCAATACCGCCTGGTAAAGCGGGAAGGCCCGGATCACGCGCCGCGGTTTGAAATCGAGGTGAGCGTTTCGGGCGAGGAGCCGGCGCTGGGCGCGGGCGCGTCAAAGCGCGAGGCGGAACAGGCGGCGGCGAAAGCGATGCTGAAGCGCCTGGGTTTGGCATGAGCGGCGGAACACGTTGCGGCTTTGCGGCCGTGATCGGTGCGCCCAACGCCGGCAAATCCACGCTGGTCAACGCAATTGTCGGCGGCAAGGTCTCCATTGTCACGCCGAAAGTGCAGACCACGCGCATGCCCGTGCGCGGCGTGGCAATGCGCGGCAACACGCAGATCGTGATCGTGGATACGCCCGGCATTTTCAAGCCGCGGCGCAGGCTGGACCGCGCCATGGTGAAAGCTGCCTGGGCCGGGGCGGGCGATGCCGATGCTGTCGTGCTGATCGTGGACGCAGCCGAGATGGCGAAGAATCCCGATGGCCTCGCGGCGCGCGACACCTGGTCCATTGTCGAAGGCCTGAAGGCCGGCGGCCGCAAGGCTGCGCTGGTGCTGAACAAGATCGACGCGCTGCCGCGTGCACAGCTCTTGCCGCTCGCGGACAGGCTGAGCGCTGAAGGCGCGTTCGACGCGGTGTTCATGATCTCGGCGCTCAAGGGCGACCATGTAAACGATGTGGCCGATTGGATGGCCGCGCGCATGCCCGAAGGCCCCTGGCTCTACCCCGAAGATCAGGCCGCTGACATTCCCTTGCGCCTGCTCGCCGCCGAAATCACGCGCGAAAAACTTTATCTGCGCCTGCATGACGAGTTGCCTTACGCCAGCGCGGTTCTTACGGAGAAGTGGGAGGAGCGCAAGGACGGTTCCGTCAGGATCGATCAGGTGATCTATGTCCAGCGGGAAGGGCAGAAGGCCATCGTGCTTGGCAAGGGCGGCGCCACGATCAAGAAGATCGGCGAGCTTGCGCGCGCCGAGATGGAGCAGCTTTTTGGCCGCCGCGTGCACCTGTTTCTGTTCGTGAAAGTGGATGAGAAATGGACAGAGTCCCGAGAACACTACGCCGAATGGGGTCTGGAATTTCCGCAGGAGTAGCGCGTGGACTGGTCCGATGATGCCCTTGTGCTTCAGGTGCGCCGGCATGGCGAAAGCGGCGCAATTCTCGAAGCGCTGACGCGGGGGCATGGCCGTCATCTTGGCCTTGTGCATGGCGGCGGCTCGCGAAGAAACCGCGCCGTCCTGCAATCCGGAAACACGGTGCGGGTGCACTGGCGGGCGCGGCTTTCGGAACATCTCGGCAATTATGCCGTGGAGCCCATGAAGTCCCGCGCCGGCACGCTGATGGATGATCGCGCAGCGCTCGCCGGCCTGAACGCCTTTGCAAGCGTCGCCAGTCTTGCGCTGCCCGAACGCGAGCCGCATGCGCCGGTCTTTGCGGCGGCGGAGATTCTGCTTGATGCAATGGCGGGCGAAAGCTGGGAACATTGGGGGCCGCTCTATGTGCGGTGGGAAGCGGGCCTTCTGGAAGCGCTGGGATTTGGCCTTGATCTGTCGCAATGCGCTTCCACCGGCGCAACCGGCGATCTTTTATATGTGAGTCCGAGAACAGGTCGCGCCGTCTCGCGGCAGGCAGGGCATGCCTACCGCGACAGGCTGTTTGCGCTGCCGGGGTTCCTGCTCGGCTCGCAGAACGCCAAGCCCTCGCGCGCCGACATCGCCGCCGGGCTTCGGCTGACAGGGCATTTCCTTCAGGAGCGCGTGTTGCGTCCGCATGATCGCGATCTTCCGCCCGCGCGCCTGCGCCTCGATGAGATGGCGCGCGAATCGAAGTAAAAAGAACCATGGCCCAACCCAAAGACAATGTGCTGACCGAACCGCTGGCCGAGGCGCTTTCGCAGCGCTATCTCGCCTATGCGCTCTCCACGATCACCCAGCGCGCGCTGCCCGACGCGCGCGACGGGCTCAAGCCCGTGCATCGCCGCATTCTTTACGGCATGCGGCTGTTGCGGCTCGATGCGAATGGGGCATTCAAGAAAAGCGCCAAGATCGTGGGTGACGTGATGGGTGCATTCCATCCGCATGGCGATCAGGCGATCTATGACGCCCTTGTTCGCCTCTCGCAGGATTTTGCCATCCGCTATCCGCTGGTGGACGGGCAGGGCAACTTCGGCAATGTGGATGGCGACAGCGCCGCAGCCTATCGCTACACCGAGGCACGGCTGACCGAAATCGCGGAAGCGCTGCTCGAAGGTCTGGACGAAGATGCGGTCGATTTCCGCCCCAGCTATGACGGCGCGGATCGCGAACCGGTGGTCTTGCCGGCCGCCTTTCCCAATCTTCTGGCGAACGGCGCAAGCGGCATTGCAGTCGGCATGGCCACGAACATCCCGCCGCACAATCTGGGCGAGCTTTGCGCCGCCACCATCGCGCTGATTGAAAATCCGAACACGCGAGATGCAACGCTCCTGAAATACATCAAGGGTCCCGATTTTCCGACCGGCGGAATCGTCGTGGACGATCCGGCAACGATTGCCGAAGCCTACCGCTCCGGCCGCGGATCGTTCCGCGTACGGGCGCGGTGGAAGAAGGAAGAAGGCGCCCGCGGCGTCTATCAGATCGTTGTCGATCAGATTCCCTACCAGGTGCAGAAATCCAGGCTCATTGAGCGGATCGCCGAACTGATCGAACAGAAGAAGCTGCCGCTGCTCGATGATGTGCATGACGAAAGCACCGAAGACATCCGAATCGTGCTCTCGCCGAAAAACCGCGCCGTCGATGCCCGAATCCTGATGGAACAGCTGTTCCGGCAAACCGATCTCGAAGCCCGCATTCCGCTCAACATGAATGTGCTCGACGGCGGGCTTGTTCCGCGCGTGATGAGCCTGAAGGACGCGTTGCAGGCCTTCGTCAATCATCGCCGCAACGTGCTTGAGCGGCGGTCGAAGCACCGGCTCGAGAAGATTGCCGCGCGCCTGGAAGTGCTGGACGGGTACCTGATCGTCTATCTCGATCTCGACAAGGTCATCAGGATCATCCGCAATGAAGACGAGCCGAAACCCCGGCTGATCAAGGCGTTCAGGCTCAGCGACGTGCAGGCCGAAGCAATTCTCAACATGCGGCTGCGATCCCTGCGCAAGCTCGAGGAAATGGAAATCCGCCGCGAGCACGATGCGTTGACAAGGGAACAGAAGGAGCTGAAGAAGCTTCTCGGCTCCGAGGCGCTCATGCGCGAAAAACTGATTGCCGAAATGAAAGCGATCGACGCGAAGTTCGGGCTCAAGACCGGAATTGGCGCGCGCCGCACGCAGTTTGCGCTGGCGCCGGCCATCGCAGAGGAAGCGGCCGCGATCGAGAACTTTGTCGAGAAGGAGCCGATCACGGTCGTCTGCTCCGAGAAAGGCTGGCTCCGGAGCTTCAAGGGCCACCAGGAGGAGAACGACACCGTCAAATACCGCGAGGGCGACCGGCGGAAATTCTGGGTGCATGCGCAGACGACCGACAAGCTGATGATGTTTGCCACCGACGGCCGGTTTTTCACGCTGGATTGTGCGAAGCTGCCGGGCGGCCGCGGCAACGGTGAGGCGATCCGCACGTTCATCGATTTACCGCCTGAGGCGGACATCGTTGCAATGTTCCCGCATGTGGAAGGCCGCAAGCTTCTGCTGGCGGCCACCACGGGCCACGGTTTTGTCACCGGCGAAGACGATGCCGTGGCGATGACCAGGTCCGGCAAGAAGGTGATGAACGTCAAGGCCGGCGCGGAAGCGGCGGTTGCAAGGTTTGTCGCCGGCGACAGTGTCGCCGTCGTTGGGGAGAACCGCAAACTTCTGATTTTCCCGCTGTCCGAGGTGCCGGAGCTCGCGCGCGGGCAGGGCGTTCGCCTGCAACGCTACAAGGATGGCGGTCTGGCTGATGCAACAGTGTTCATGTGGAAGGACGGGTTGCGTGACGCCAATGGCCGCAATTTCGGCCCCGACGAGCTGAAGGACTGGAAGGGCGCGCGCGCCCAGGCCGGCCGCATCGTTCCGCACGGCTGGGCCAAGAGCAAGAAATTCGGCTGATCGGGCGGGCCCATAGGTAGGACTACGTATTCCGGCAGGTCCAGGCCGCCGCCGCATAGGTACTTCCCCCGGCTACGAATGTCCTCTGATTTTGGTCAGTCTTGCATCTTCTGATGTGGGACGCGTGCCGTGGCCGAACATTTTGAGCTACACGATCTGAAACTTTCAGCCTGTCTCTTTCGCGATTTCCTGTCGCGGAAGGCGGATGAAATGCGGGCGCTGGCCATGGCGGGCGAATTTCCACATCGCGAAGCGCTCCTGAGAATCGCCGACGACCTGGCGCACACGGCAGCTCCCACGCGCGAAGACGTGCAAAACGAATAAGCCGGGGCGCCCCCAAAAGGGCGTACCTCGACCGGCAATTGCTCCGTCCCCCGGCAGTTGCCGGTCGTTTTTTTGGCAAACCCGGATCAGATTTGGGGCATGGCGCGGACAATGAGCGCATCAACATCTATTTTGCCGTCGAGCGCGCCATAGGCGTAACCGGCATTCCGGGTCAGGCGCGTGGCGCAGAAGGCATCGGCGGCGGCGGCCGGCCCGAAGCGCACAAGCAGCGAAGCCTGCAACGCAACGGCCATGTCCTCCACAAGCCGGCGCGCGAAACGCTCGTCCGGCGGCTGGACCACGCGGTTCTTGAGCGCGTCAATGGCCGCATCGAGCCGCCGGTCTCCGCCACGGGCTTCCTCCAGCTCGTCGATGAAGGCAGCGGTTGTGTCCGTTTCCTTCGTCATCGCGCGCAGCACATCCAGACAGATGACATTGCCCGATCCTTCCCAGATGGAATTCAGCGGCGACTGGCGGAAGATGCGCGGCACCACGCTGTCTTCCACATAGCCGTTGCCGCCATGGGCTTCCATTGCCTCGTAGACGAAGTTCACGACACGCTTGTTGATCCAGTATTTGCCGACCGGCGTGGCGATCCGCGAAAACGGCGTCGTTTCGCCCGCCGCCTCGCTTTCGTCGAAGCTTTGCGCAATGCGGAAGGTAAGGGCCGTTGCCGCCTCCGACTCCACGGCCATGTCGGCAAGCACGTTTCGCATCAGAGGCTGATCAATCAGCTTCTTCTGGAAGGCCGTGCGATGGGCGGCATGCCACACCGCGTTCGCCAGGGCCTGACGCATGAACGCTGCCGGCGCCAGGATGCAGTCAAGGCGGGTGTGGTGCACCATCTCGATGATAGTGCGCACGCCGCGTCCTTCCTCGCCCACGATTTGCGCCCAGGCGTGGTGATACTCGATCTCGGATGAGGCATTGGCGCGGTCGCCCATCTTGTCCTTCAGCCGCATGATGTAGATCGGATTGCGGCTGCCGTCCGGCTTCCAGCGCGGCGCCAGAAAGCAGGTCAGGCCCCTGTCGGTGTAGGCGAGCGTGAGAAAGGCGTCGCACATCGGCGCGGAGCAGAACCATTTGTGCCCGACCAGCGTGTAGCTTCCGTCCGCATTTCTCGTGGCGCGCGTGGTGTTGGCACGCACGTCAGACCCGCCCTGCTTCTCGGTCATCGCCATTCCGATGGTGACACCCGTCTTGTCCTTTGCCGGCTGCGACGACGGATCGTATCTGGCCGCTGTCACGCGCGGCTTCCATTCGGCGAACAGGTCCGGCTGGTGGCGCAGGGCGGCCAGCGCGGCATAGGTCATGGTCATGGGGCAGCAGACACCCGGCTCGGCCTGTGACATCAGGAATTCGATGGCCGTGTGCAGCACATGGCCGTTTGGCGTACCGTTCCAGCCAACCGCGGCGATTCCGCTTTCGAGCCCCAGTTTCATGAGTTCGTGATAGGCGGGATGGAAGTCCACCTCGTCGATCCGCTCGCCATAGCGGTCAAAGGTCTTCAGCTGCGGCACATTGCGGTTGGCGGCGAAGGCCCATTCGATCACCTCGGCCGAACCGCAGCGCGCGCCAAAGGCGGTCAGCCTGTCGCGATGGGCAACTCCGCCATGCCGCGCCACCGCATCGGCGAGCGCGCGGTCGGACGTGAACAGATTGATGTTCTCGAACGGCGGCGGCTGATTGGTGACGTCATGGGTTTCCAGATGTGTCTCGGGGCGAAGCGGGCTCATGCGGACACTCCATCCTCATGCCAGGGCAGGCTCAGCGTGAGGACTCTCGGCTGACCATCTTCATCCTGAGCCTGCCGAAGGATGAGGGCAACACGCGCCAATCCGCTTTGCGCCTGCTCAACTTCTGTTAGGGTCGGGCCGGAAGAACCGCCCGAAGAGGCCCCGATGAGCGTTGAGCAGGCGGCGGCAGACGCACCGGATGCGGCGGGCATCGCCGCCTGGCGCGGTTACAGGCACTACGTCCTTGTCGTCCTGACGCTCGTCTATGTCGTCAATTACCTCGACCGGCAGATCCTGGGCATCCTGCTGCCGCTGATCAAAGCCGAATTCATGCTGCCCGACTGGGCCCTGGGCGCGCTCTCGGGAACGGTGTTCGCGGTCGTCTATGCAACCCTTGGCGTGCCGCTGGCGATATTCGCCGACCGCATGAACCGCCGGAACATCATCGCGGCCTCGCTTGCGGTCTTCAGCCTCATGACCGTGTTCAGCGGGTTGGCTGCGCGTTTCTGGCACCTCGTCGTGGCGCGTTTCGGCACCGGCATCGGCGAAGCCGGCACTGCGCCATCCATCAACTCCATCCTCACCGACTATTACGAGCCGAGACATCGGGCCACCGCGCTGTCGTTCTACTCCGCGGGCCTCAACATCGGGCTTCTGCTCGGCTTCTTCGGGGGCGGCTGGATCGCGCAGCATTACGGATGGCGGCCCGCCTTTCTTGCTGCGGGCATTCCGGGGCTTGCGCTGGCCGTTCTCGTGATTGCCACGGTGCGCGAACCTGTGCGGGGCAGCGCCGAAAACATTGCGGATGAAGGAAAGGCGCCGCCCTTCTGGTCCGTTGTGAGCCTTCTTTTGTCGCGGCCGTCGTTTCTGTGGCTGGCAGTGGCAACCGGCTTGAGCGCATTCGGCGGATATTCGCTTGTCGCCTTTTTTCCGCTTTTCCTTTCGGTTTCGCATCATCTTCAGCCGGTGCAGATCGGGCTGGCGTTGGCGCTGCTTGCGGGCGTGCCCGGCGCGATCGGAACGTTTTCGGCGGGCTGGCTGGCGGACCGCTATGGCAGGCGCGACATACGCGCGCTCATCCTCGTGCCCATGGTCGGACAGATGATCGCCGTGCCCTTTGCGCCCCTCGTGTATCTCTCGCCAGATACGGCGGTTACGTTAATGGGTGCGGTCATTCCCGCGCTGATGGGGGCGGTTTATGTGGGGCCCGGCCTGGCGGTGACCCAGAGCCTTGTGCCGGTGCGCATGCGGGCCACGTCTGTTGCCCTTTTTCTCTTCATTCTCAACATGATCGGCCTTGGCCTCGGCCCGCTGACCGTAGGCACGATCAGCTCGCTTTTGCATCCCGCGCTGGGCGATGATTCGCTGCGGTGGGCATTGATGACGACCATGGTTTCGGGTTCGATGGCGGCGTTCTGTTACTGGCGCGCGTCGCGCAGCCTCAAGGCCGATCTGGAACGGCTGGCGTCCGCGCCACGTTGAATGTTCGGGAGTTGCGGGGGTTCGTTCTTGCTGCGTATCCGGGAGCTTGCGGGCGTCGCTTCGGTGGCTTTCGTGGCGATGGCCGTCGCGATGGCAATCCAGTCGGCCCATATCAGTTTCGCAATGCTTGGCCGTCCGACGCCCGAACCTGTCCGCCTTGCATCGAACGATCCGGCCGCCTTGCCGGTCAAGGACGTACAGTCCGAACGGCCCGCCGCGACCAAAGTGCAGCCGCCGCCAAGGCCCGAGGCATCGCCGCCGTTTCAGGCTTCGCCGGATGAAGTGGCACTGCGCGTGCGCGAGAGCGTGCCTGCACAACTTTATCCCTATTTCGATGTGTTTCTGTACGTGAGCAAGGCCGTGGCCGGTCCATGGGCGCAACACATGTTCATCTTCCACAAGGGCAATGACGGCGGATTGGTGTTCGAGAAAGCCATTCCGGTCTCCACGGGCCGCGAGAGGCGCGAAAAATATTTCACCGACACGCCCGAAGGCCTGTTCGAGCTTGATCCAAACCGATTCGACCGGGTGCACTTCAGCCATGTCTGGGATGGCGCAGCCATGCCCTGGGCGATGTTCCTGAACTACACCGTTCATGGACATGCCGCCGGAATTGCCTTGCATGCCTGGGCCGGACATGAAGTCCCCCTTGGCCAGCGCGCGTCGGGCGGCTGTGTGCGGCTGCCCCCCGATCAGGCCGAATACCTGTTCAAGCGCTTCCAGGCCGAAGAGGGCGGGATGGTCCCGGTTTTTGCCGTAGACCCGGCCGGTCCGACCACGCGGAAGGATGGGGCCATCCTGACGGATGGCACCGGCCAACCGGAGCTTTACTGGGGTTATCGGGTGCTCGTGATCATCCAGGATTACCCCGGCGCGCCGGCGCTGGTGGCGGAATTGGACCCCGCTGCGGCGGGCTCTGTCGCAAAGTCTTAACCGTCAAGGCCTTGCCGCGGAACCAATTTCCGGCGATTCTGTTAACCGCAAGCTGCGCCGAAATGGGACGGCCCGCCGGCTGGGCGGCTAGGTTGTAAACCGGATTGGGGATGGCCGGACGATGAGTTCACTGCGGAAACTGAGCGCGATCTATATCGCCGCCGCATCGGCTTATGCTGTCGCCATCGCCTGTTCGCATGATCCGGCGCTTGCCGTGAAAGCAAAATATACCGGCGCCCAGGCCTTGCGCATTGGCGGCGATGTGGCCATCGCGCTTGACGAACATGTCATCCGGCCAGGCTGGGCGATTGCACGGGTGGAAGGGGCCGACCTCTATCGCCGCATTGCGCAGGCGATGAAGCCTCAGCCGGCGCAGATGGCGCAATCGCAGGCGGCGCCGCAAGCAAAGACGCCGCCAGAGACAAATCCGGTTGTCGCTCAGCGGCCGGCGAAACGGCCGGTGCCGCATGTCATTGCCACGCAACAGCCACCCGCGCTTCGGCCGGCCATCACCGAGCCGCGCGTGACAGCCGGTGCAACGCCCCCGCGGCCGCGCGTGGATCTGGAACTTGCGCCGCAAACCACCGCGCCGCCGCAGACGACCAGTTCGATTCCCAATCCGCCGGCGGCCGACAATCACCAGCCGAGTCCGGCGGAGCTTGCGCGCGTTTCCGACCGCCTTCGCGACAGCCTGACGGCCGAGATGCTCGCGAATTTCGATCTGTTTCTTTACGTCAGCAAGGCCGAGAGCGGCCCCTGGGCGCAGCGCATGTATGTGTTCGACAAGAAGGCCGACGGCAATCTTGTGATGCTCTACAACTGGCCGGTCTCAACGGGCCGCGAAAAGGTCGAGTACAACGCCGCCGGCCTGCGCCTGCCCAGCTACACGCCCACCGGTTATTACGAGCTCGATCCCAGGCGGTTCTACACGCATTACAATTCGATTCAGTGGAACCAGCCCATGCCCTACGCCATGTTCTTCAACTGGGTGCATGACGGCGCCAAGACCGGTCTTGCGATTCACGGGGCAACCGGCAGCGACATCGCTCTGCTCGGAACGCGGGCCAGCGCGGGCTGCGTCAGGCTGGCGCCGCAGAACGCGCAGCTGCTCTTCAATCTGATCCGCAATCACTACAAGGGCGATGTGCCGCTCTTCGATTTCGACCGGCGCACGGCGACCATGGCGAACAACGGCCTTTTGCTGCACGACGCCAGCGGGCATCTCGAATATGCGCACGGCTACAGGGTTCTCGTTTTCATCGAGAACTTCGGCGGCGAGAACGTGGTGGCGGCGCTGTTCTGAACGGTTATCCCCGGCGCAGCTCATAAAGCGCCACGGCCGCGGCATTTGAAACGTTCAGGCTTTCCATCTGCGGATCGATCGGGATGAAGGCCGAGCTGTCGCAGCGTTCGCGTACCAGCCTGCGGACGCCCGAACCCTCCGACCCCAGCACGAGCGCGATGTCGCCTTTCACCGCCGCGTCGGTGAGCGGCGCATCGCCGTCGCCCAGAAGCGCAACGCGCCAGAAGCCGAGCGTGCCCAGCTTCTCGAGTGCGCGGGCGATATTCACAACCGTGATATAGGGCACGATGTCGAGCGCGCCCGACGCCGCCTTTGCCAGCACGCCCGATTCCGGCGGCGCGTTACGATCCTGCACCACGACGGCGCTGACGCCGAACGCAGCGGCCGACCGCAGAATGGCGCCCACATTGTGCGGATCGGAAATCTGGTCCAGCACGAGCACAATTCGCCGGCGGTCCGGCTTTTCGGCAAGCACATCGGCCAGTTCCAGCGCCGGCAAGGGCTGGCAGAGCAGGGCGGCACCCTGATGCACCGCGCCCTGCGGCAGCAATCGCGCCACCGCATCGGCGTCCGCAATTTCGTGGCGCACGCGCCCAAGCAGCGCCTTTCCGATGTCCTCGGCCGCGCGTGCGGTCACCACGGCACGCATGATTTTGCGCGACGGATTGGCCAGCGCCGCGCGCACGGCATGCAGCCCGTAAAGCCAAAGGCCGGATTCCTTCCGGTGCGCGTGATCGGGCTTGCGGGTCAGATTTTGAACTCCAGCGCAGCATAATAGGTGTGAATGCTCGTCGAATCGATGTTCTGCAAGGGCGGCGCATATGAGGCGATCAGATGATAGTGGTCGGTGATGGCGTAGTCGGCGCCGAAACCCACGCCCGTCGCGGCCTTGCCGCCCTCGGTGTCCGCCGTGGCATGGAAAACTTCGATTCCCAGCTGCAGCTGCGGCGTGATCTGCCGCGTCAGCGCTGCACCGAAGAACCAGTAGTTGCGGTTGCTGCCGCCGGGATTGATGTCGTAACCGCCGCCGCCGAACAGGCTCCAGGCGCCGAAATCCTTTTCCGCCCAGACGGGCAGAAATTCGCTGACATGGCTTGGCGTGAACTGGCTGGATGAACCGACCGGAATCTGTAGCGACGGAAAGACGCTGATGTCGGGCAGTGTGTCGGTCTGGCGGACGAAGCGATATTTGGCGCCCAGTTCAATATCGCCAAAGCCCGAGCGGAAGCCTTCGTCGTCCGGCCGGCTGTAGCCGAACGGGATGACCATCGAAAGTTGAAGGTCTTCGGCGCCGCCATAGTTGAAGTCGAGTCCCGCTTCGCCGGCGAGCGTGCCTCTGGAGCTGGCGCCGTCGCCGAAAGCGTAGATCTCCCAATGTCCGGTTTCGGTGGGTTCGGCGTCGTCGGTCTGATAGGGCGGGCCGGCCAGCACCGGAGCGGCGGACACAAGGGCGATCATGCCCAGAACAAGCGGCCAGCAACGTTGCACCCGGGACCTCCAAAACGCCGGAGAACCGGCCTTTTCCGCCTTTGATTCAGATTGTTCCTTTACATGACGCGCGCGCCAGTGGGAACGGCATGTGCCGCCTTAGAGTTTGTTTAGGCGAGCGGAGGTTTCCATGACAGCCCCAGTCCGTACGCTAGAATTCCAGGCAGATGATCGGGTCTGCGCCCAGATTGTTGTGCCGTTGCCGCAATCGGCCGTCTTCGAAAAATTCCGGCACGATTTTCATGTCTGGTGGCCATGCGAGTTCACCTGGTCAGGCGAGGTTCTGGAGGACATCTTTTTCGAAGGCCGCAAGGGCGGAATGATCTGGGAGCGCGGCCCGGAAGGTATCCGATTCGACATGGCCAGAGTGCTTCGCTGGGTTCCTCCGGAGAAGGTTGTGCTTCGCTGGCATGTCGGCCCCGACCATATGCCGGAGCCGAACCCCAATCGGGCCAGCGAGGTTGAAGTCCGGTTTGTGGCCATGGACGGCGCCACCCGCATTGAGCTGGAGCACCGATTTTTCCTGCGCCATGGCAAGGCCGGGCTTGAATACCGCAACCTGATGGCCATCCAGTGGCCCTATATCCTCAAGCGGCTTGCCGATTGCTGCGGAGGGCAGGAGGCCCAGGCCCCCGTGGCCAAGGGGCCGCAGCCCGTCTTGCGTTCGCTCCCGGCCCTGGTCTAGCGTCTGCTAAGTCCTGACGCGCGCGGGGGATTTTTCCTGTTCCCCGGCGTGGGGTTAGTATTGACACTTGCCCGCGATTGACCAATAAACCCCGCTTCCGAAAACGCGACTT
>JAJPIX010000018.1 GCA_021324545.1 Alphaproteobacteria bacterium | reverse complement strand
GGGCGCAGATCGCCGCCGTGTTCGCGCTGGAATACGGGCTGCTGGGCACACTGACCGGCCTTATCGCGCTGGGTGCAGGCACGCTGGGCGCCTGGATCGTTTCCGTCCATGTGCTGGAGGTGGATTTCGCCTTCGACTGGCCGACGGCGATTCTCACGGTCGCCGGCGGTGCGGCGGCAACTTTGTTTCTGGGCCTGCTTGGCGGCCTTTCCGCTTTGGCGGCAAAACCCGCCCGAATTCTGCGGAATCCCTAATTGGCACCGCCTTGATTGCGCCTTTCCCAACACCGATATTAGGCGTGGCCGGTTCGTCCGGCCTTTGGAGGAATTTGCCACATGGCTGACTACAACAATCCCATTGCCCGCGGCGCTGCCGGTACGGCGGCCGCCATCGATGTGGGCCTGCGCGCCTACATGCTGCGCGTCTACAACTACATGCTGGCTGGCCTCGCGATCACGGGCGCCACGGCCTATGGAACCTATCTCGCGGCCGTGACGGATAACCCCGCGGCAGCCGCGGCGCATCTGCCCAATGGCGTTTTGCTGACCGCCTTCGGCGTGGCGCTGTTCACGGGCCCCCTCATGTGGGTTCTGCTGCTCGGTTCGCTGGGGCTTGTGCTGTTCCTCAGCTTCCGCATCCAGCGGATGAGCGTGACGGCCGCACGAACGAGCTTCCTGGTCTATGCGGCGCTGGTCGGCGCCACCTTCGCCTCGCTCTTCGTGGTTTACACGCAGATGAGCATTGCCGAGGTATTTTTCATCACAGCGGCCACCTTCGGCGCCATGAGCCTGTGGGGCTACACCACGCGCGCCGACCTGACGGGGTTCGGCTCGTTCCTGTTCATGGGCCTGATCGGCATCGTGATTGCCGCGATCGTCAACATCTTCCTGCAGAATTCGATGATGGCGTTCGTGATCTCCGTAATCGGGGTGATCGTGTTTACGGGCCTGACCGCCTATGACACCCAGTGGATCAAGAACAATTACGACGTGCAGGACGATGGCACCGTTGCGGGCCGCAAGGCAATCTTCGGAGCGTTGAAACTCTATCTCGACTTCATCAACCTGTTCCTGATGATCCTGCGGCTGATGGGCAATCGCCGCTGACAGACGAATCCTGCCTGCAAAAGCCCCGGCAGAAACGCCGGGGCTTTTTCATTCCGCGGCGAGCGCCTTGATCAGCTTGCGCTCCAGCACCCGCAGCACCTGCCCCAGTTCCTGGCCACGTTTCAGCACCTGGTTGCCCGCCGCCACAACGGCATACTGCCCCTGCCGCGCCCGCAGCCGCGGATGCTTTTCGATCCTGTAGAGCGGCATCTCGCTGGACCGCCGGAAAACCGAGAACACGGCGCGGTCTTTCAGGAAATCGATGGCGTAATCGCGCCATTCGCCGGCGGCCACCATGCGGCCGTAGAGGGAAAGGATGCGATCGAGTTCGCGCCGGTCAAACTGCACCTGTGTACCGGGCCCGGCGCCGCCGCCCTGAGAGTCGGTCCGCGCGGGCGGGCGGGCCTCCGCGCGGAGGAACACTATGGGTTCCTCAACCATCGGGGGAAACATGGGCCGGGCCGGATGCCCGCGCAAGACCACAAAGAATCGGGCGCCGGACATCCGGCGCCCGATCGTCAATCCCTGTCCTGTTCACCAATTGATGTATTTGGTGAAGCGGGCCAGCATATCGCGCCAGACCGCGAATTCGTCGTTCAGGTTTTCCCAGGAGCCGCCCGGCGCGAGATCAACGTCCATCTCGACCCACGGATCGTTGGTGTCATCGACATAGGCCCGCACCCAGCGGTTGTCGCTGTTCCAGGCGTTCATTTTTGCCGCGTTCCAGGCGCCCTTTGTGTCGAACCCGACCGAGAACTGGATGGAGGCGCAGCGTGGCCCGTTGTGGCAGTCATACATGTAGACGTGGAAGCCCGTGCCGTCGGACGCACTGTAGACATTCTGGCTACCGTCCCTGGATGTCTGGATCTCGGCCTTGTAACCGGAATCCTGCAGCCATTTTGCCACTTCCTGGACTGTCAGACCGCCCTGCGGCAGATCCTTCGCAAAAGCCGAATTCGACGAGAGCGCCAGGGCGACAACCGCCGCGGACGCCAGAACTACGCGTTTCATGGAAGCCCCTCCCGAATGGAAGTGACAGGATGTTCATGTCGAGGCGAAGGGTCAACCCCCTAGCGCTTGCGCGCCAGCATCACGCCATCTCCCACAGGTATGAGGGCCATATCAACCCGCTCATCGCGATGGATTTTTTCGTTCAGCGCCCGCAACGCGGCCGTATCGGGGCTCGTATCCCGGGGGTCCGCGACCGCGCCGCTCCACAGCATGTTGTCCAGCGCCACCAGCCCACCGGGGCGGAGCAATTTCAGGACGCACTCGTAGTAAACGTCATAGCCCGTCTTGTCGGCATCAATGAACGCAAAATCGAAGGCGGGCTCGCGCGCGGCGATCATCGCCTCCAGCGTTTCCGCGGCCGGGCCGATTCGAAGGTCGATCTTCGACTCCACGCCGGCCTCGCGCCAATAGGGCCGCGCTTTCGACGTGTACTGCTCGCTGATGTCGCAGCACACCGCCCTGCCGGATGCGGGCAGCGCAAGCGCCACGGCAAGCGCGCTGTATCCCGTAAACGTTCCGATTTCGAGATAGCGCTGCGCGCCCAGGAGACGCGCCAGCAAAGCCATGAGCGCGCCCTGGTCCGGGCCGATCTGCATTTGCGCATTGGGAAGCGCGGCCGTTTCCTTCCGGCAGCGGGCAAGGGCGGGATGTTCGCGCACGCCGACGCGCGAAATATAGGCCAGCAGGTCTTCGGTGATCGGCATGGTGCGGCTCATGCGATGTTTCCTTCAAGAAGTTGTGAGATTTGGAGCCACGAAACGGTCACCATTGGACCTTGCTGAGGCCACTATCGCCGACCATATAACGCCTGTCGGCTGGCCGAGTTGACGAAGGGCCCGGAGTCGAATCAAGCCCCCCAAGCCCCACCGGGTCTTTCCGATCGACAGCCGACACTTTTTTTCACGCCCTGTTTGCGGCGATCTGCCCGATCAGTCCGCCCAGAACGCCGGCCAGGATTGACACGCCTGTCCGGAAGGCCAGCTCGTAAACCGTCACGTCCTGCAGCGCCACCAGAACAGCCGTGCCGATGGCCGCGCCGACCCCGCCGGCAAGCGCGCCGCCCAGCGCGCCCCGGGCATAGCCCTTGTCGATTTCGCGCGCGTAGAAAAAGCCCCCTGCGGCCGCAATCATGATTCCGGCGGGGAACACCAGATGGCCGCCAGCCCAGGCAACGAAATGCCCGAGCAGCGCCAGCAGGACCTGCGCCGATGCTTCTGCAAGGCCGACACGGAGCAAGGTGACGGGTTCGATAATGCGCCGGCTGGTGAACATCATGGGCGGATCGCTACACGATTCTGGCGCTTTGCACGCCACCGGCAAACAGCGTAAGCCATGACCGAACCGTAACGAACAGAGACTTGCACCCCACAACCTATTTCTCTAAGGCGCTGACTTGGGGGCAGCTGCGCACAGACATGATCGAACTTGAGCAACTGACCAAGAAATTCGGGCCTGTTACCGCGGTTGCCGGGATCGATCTGAAGGCCGGCGTGGGCGAAGTGCTGGGCTTTCTTGGGCCCAACGGGGCCGGCAAATCAACGACCATGAAGATGATAACGGGCTACCTCGCCCCCACCTCGGGACGGGCGCGCGTGTGCGGCCACGACGTCGAGACCCAAACGCTTCAGGCACAAGCGGCCATGGGTTACCTGCCCGAAGGCGCACCGGCCTATGGCGACATGACGCCCCGCCAGTTCCTGAACTTCATTGCCCAGGTACGCGGCTTCTCGGATGCGGCGGCGAAAGCCCGGGTGGACGCCGCCGTGGGCAAGACGGAACTCGATCCGGTGCTGGAACAGCCGATCGAAACGCTGTCCAAAGGGTTCAAGCGCAGGGTGGGACTGGCGCAGGCGATCCTGCACGATCCGCCGGTGCTCATTATGGACGAGCCGACCGACGGCCTCGACCCCAACCAGAAACATTCGGTGCGCGCGCTGATCCGCGCCATGGCCTCCGAAAAGACCATCATCATTTCGACCCACCTGCTCGACGAAGTCGAAGCGGTCTGCACGCGCGCCGTGATCATTGACCGCGGGCGCATTGTTGCCGATGGAACGCCTGCACAGCTGCTGGCCCGTTCGCGCCACCACAATGCCGTGACGCTGACTTTGCCGGCGGCGCAAGCCGAACGCGCCAAGGCGAAACTAAAGTCGCTTGGACCTGTCGCCAGCGTGGAGCAATCCGATATCAGCGGAACGGCGCGGCTTTCCATATTTCCGAAGAACGGCTCGCTTCTGATCGAGGACGTGAGCGCGCTGGCCGTGGCCGAGAAGTGGGACGTGAAGGAACTTTACGCGGAAGCCGGCCGTCTGGACGAAGTATTTCGCGCCCTCACCACGCATGACGCAACCCGCGCGCGCGAGGCCCGGACATGAAATACGTCTGGCCGATCTTCCGCCGCGAATTCGCGGCATACTTCGCCACACCGCTTGCCTATGTGTTCATCGTGATCTTCCTGTTCGCGATGGGCGCGTTCACCTTTTATGTGGGCCGCTTCTACGACAACGGACAGGCCGACCTGACGGTCTTCTTCGGCTATCATCCCTGGCTGTACCTTTTTCTCGTGCCAGCCATCGCCATGCGGCTATGGGCTGAAGAGCGCAAGACGGGCACGATGGAGCTTCTGCTGACGCTGCCTGCGCCCTTATGGGCGAGCGTGGCCGGCAAATATCTCGCGGCATGGGCGTTCACCGGCGTCGCGCTTGCGCTGACGTTTCCCATCTGGATCACGGTCAATTACCTGGGTTCTCCCGACAACGGCGTGATCGTTGCCAGCTACATCGGAAGTTTCCTGATGGCGGGCGGATACCTGGCCATAGGCGCCTGCATCTCGGCGACAACCGGCAATCAGGTGATTGCCTTCGTGGTAAGCGTGGTGGTCTGCTTTCTGTTCACGATCTCCGGCGCGCCGCTCGTGCTGGATTTCTTCCGCGCCTGGGCGCCGCTGCCGCTGGTCACGGCCATATCGTCTTTCAGCGTGCTCACGCATTTTGCCGCCATTTCGCAGGGCGTCATCGACCTGCGCGATGTGGTCTATTTCCTGTCGCTGATCGCATTGTTTCTGACGGCCAACGTGGCGGTCGTGGACCTGAAAAAGGCCGGGTGATGCGATGAAGCCCATCTCCCGCCGCCTTTATGCCGCTTCCGCCATCGTGCTGGCGGCGATCATCTTCGTGGCGCTCAACATCGCCGTGGACGCCGGTGTCACGACCGCACGGCTCGATTTGACGGAAAACCGGCTTTTCACGCTCGCGCCGGGCACGAGGAACATCATCGCCGGCCTGAAAGAGCCGGTGACGCTCAGCTTCTACTATTCCAAGAATGTCGCGGCGGACTATGCGCAGGTATCGAGCTATGCCACGCGCGTGCGCGATCTGCTCCAGCGCTATGCCGCGCTGGGCAATGGCAAGATCATCCTGCGGGAAATCGATCCGGAGCCGTTCACGCCGGCCGAAGACGAAGCCGCCGCTTACGGCCTTTCCGGCGTTCCCACGGATTCCGGCGACCTCGTCTATTTCGGCCTGGTCGGCACCAACACAATCGACGGCCGGGAGACGATCGCCTATTTCAGCCCGGATCGTGAACAGTATCTCGAATACGATCTGACATCGCTGATCTACCGCCTGTCGCACCCGAAAAAGCCGGTGATCGGAATTGTCTCAAGCCTGCCGCTCGATACCGGCGCCGGCGGCATGGCAGCGATGCTCCAGGGGCAGGCGCGGCCATTCATGATCTATCAGCAGCTCGCGCAAAATTACGCGACGAAGATGCTCGACCCGAATTTCACCAGCATTCCACCGGGAGTGGACGTGCTTCTGGTCGTGCATCCGCCGCAGCTCGGGCCCGAGCAGACCTATGCCATTGACCAGTTCGTCCTGAAAGGCGGCCGGGCGCTCGTATTCGTCGATCCGCTGTCGGAGATTTCGCAGGCCTCCGCCGGCATGAGCGGCGCGGGCACGGTAGAATCAAGCCTGCCGTCGCTGTTCCAGGCCTGGGGGCTTGGGTTCACCGCGGACAGGGTGGTTGCCGACAAGGATCTGGCCCAGCGCGTGCAAACCTCAAGCGACCCGCGCAATCCGATTTCGCTCTATCCGGTCTGGCTGCATGTGACGAAGGCGGATTTCGACGCGCACGATCCGATCACCGCAAATCTTCAGACGCTCAATCTGGCCAGCGCGGGGGCGCTCAAGCAGCTGCCGAAGGCCCGGACGACATTTCTGCCGCTTGTACAATCGTCGGATCAGGCCTCGCTGCTCAACGCCGAAGAAGTACGGATCAATACCAATCCGCAGATGATCATGGGCGAAGTGCATCCGACCGGCGAGCGCTATGTGCTTGCGGCCCGCATCTCCGGTCCCGCAAAAACCGCGTTCCGCAACGGGCCGCCGCCGGCGGCCGGCGGCGGAAAGCCCGCGCCGCAGATCAAGACGGCCGGAAACATCAATGTCGTGGTCATGGCGGACAGCGACATCTTCGATGACCGCTTCTGGGTCCATACCGACAATCTGCTCGGGCACCAGATCGCCACGCCCTTTGCCGACAACAGCGCCTTCGTTCTGAACGCGGTCGAGAACCTGACGGGATCCAGCGACCTCATTTCGCTTCGCACGCGCGCCAGCAGCGATCGGCCGTTCAAGGTGGTGCAACGGCTTCAGGCGCAGGCTGAGGCGCAATTCAAGACGCAGGAAGATGCCCTGCAGCAGAAAGTGACCGATACGGAAGCGCGGCTTCGGGCCCTTCAGCAGGGCGGCAATGCCGGCGCGGCAAACGCTCCCCTGGGCGCGCTGACGCCGCAGCAGCAGGCGGAAATCCAGCAATTCAAGCGCGACCTCATCGAGACACGCACGCAGCTTCGCAACGTGCAGCACGGGCTGCGGCGCGACATCGACGCGCTCGGTTCCCTTCTTGCCTTCATCAATATCGCGCTGGTGCCGATCCTTGTGGCGCTGTTTGCGATCGGTCTTGCACTTGTCCGCCGCCGCAGGCGCGCGCGCGCGATTCCGGTTTGAGGCCGCCATGGCAGCAGCAAACGTCATTCTTTCCGATCCGCGCGGGCGCAATCTTGCGATTCTCGCCGCCGTTGCGCTGCTTTTGGCGATTGCGGCCGTGCTGGCGCTGAACGGCCAGCAAGCGGCGGTGGAACCGCGGTATGCGCAGCACGAATTCTTCCCGAATCTGGCGCGGCATGCACGCGAGATCATGCGTCTGCGCATCCAGTCCAAGGCACATGGCGCGTTCGACGTCGTGTTCAAGCCGGAGAAGGGCTGGGTTCTGCCCACGCGGAGCGATTTCCGCGCTTCATTCAATCAGGTGCAGCACACGGTGGTGGGGCTGGCGGCTTTGGAAACGTTTGAGCCCAAGACGGCAAATCCGCAGTGGTATTCCTACATCGGCGTACAGGCGCCCGACCGTGGCGGCAGCGGCGTGCGGATTACAGCCTATGACGAAAAGGGGCATGTCCTTGCCGATCTCATTGCGGGAAAGACGGTGGACATCGGCGATCCCAACGGAAGCCAGGGCCTGTTCGCACGCAAGCCCGGCGAAAAGCAGAGCTGGCTCCTGCAGAGCTGGTTTGAGCCCCGTAGCGATATCGCCGACTGGATGGACAAGGATGTGCTGAGCATTGACCGCTCCCGCATCCGGGAAATTGATGTTCAGCCCGCGAGCGGCGCATCTTTCACGGTGCGGCGCGACAACCCGGCGCAGTCCGATTTTGCGCTGGTGAACGTGCCCAAGGGCCGCGAAGTCTCGTATCCCGCGGCGGCGGACGGCGTGGCGGCGGCCATCTCGGATTTTTCGTTCGACGACGTGCAACCGGCTGCGAAATTCAATTTTTCCGGCGCCGCCCATCTGATCACCCGGACCTTCGACGGCCTCGACATCACGGCCGATGTGATTAACCTGAATGGCGCCTATTGGGCGCAGTTCGCCGCCGAAGCAGCCAAGCCCGCGGCGGAAAACGAAGCGCGCGAAATCAATGCGCGGACGAATGGATGGGCGTATAAACTTCCCGCCTATAAGGGCCAACAGTTCATGACCACGCTCGACAGCCTTCTGAAGCCGCTTGCGCCGGCCGCATCAAAAAAATGAGCGCCGAACCGCTAGCTCCGGCGGGCGCGGATTCCGTGCCGATGTTCCTGCGCAATGCCTGGTACATGGCAGGCCTTGCGCGCAACATCGGCCGCGGCGGAATGCGCCGGAAGATTCTGCTGGACGAGCCGGTTCTGATCGGCCGCATGCGCGACGGCAGGCTGTTTGCCCTTCGAGACATCTGCCCGCACCGCGGCGTGCCGCTTTCCGCCGGCCGGGTATTGCCGGAAAACACGATCGAATGTCCGTATCACGGCTGGCGCTTCCGCAGCGACGGCGCGTGCTCGCTCATCCCCTCGACCGTGGACGGCCAGGAAAACGTGGATCCCGCAAAAATCCGCGTGCGCAGCTATCCGGTGCGGGAGCAGGACGGACTGATCTGGATCTATTTCGCGGCTGGCGGCCACGAAGGCAAGCCGCCGGTCGGCGAGCCGCCGCGCGTGCCCGCGCCCAATGCCCGGCCGCGCTGGACCGAGAGCCAGACGTTCCGCTGCGGCATCGACCATGCCGTGATCGGGCTGATGGATCCGGCGCACGCGCCTTATGTGCACGGCCGCTGGTGGTGGCGCGTGAAGCCGAAGATGAAGGAAAAGCACTACGCGCCGCTGCCCAACGGTTTCGTGATGTTGCGCCATGCGCCAAGCAAGCCGGCTTACAGGCTTCTCGGCGGCAGCAGTGTTTCGACCGAGATCACATTCGAGCTCCCGTCCATCCGCTTCGAAAACATTCGCGGCAACCTGTTCGGACGTCAGATCGACGTGGTCGGGCTGACCACCTGCACGCCGATCGACCAGCATACGACACAGGTGACGCAGGTGTTCTTCTGGCCGTCCTGGCTCGGCTTCATCAGGCCATTCTTCGATGTGCTGGGGCCGGTGTTCCTGGGCGACGACCGGCGCATGGTGGAGTTGCAGCGCGAGGGCCTGAAATTCAACCCGCCGCTGATGCTGATCCAGGATTCCGATGTGCCGGCCATGTGGTATCACCGTTTGAAGAAAGCTTGGGCCGAATCCGTCGCAACCGGTACACCCTTCGTTAATCCCGTGAAGGAACGCGTCCTTCGCTGGCGCAGCTGACCGGCCACCCCAATGTGAATTCCCTGTAATTTCCGATAGACTAGCTGCGCGCTCTGCATTGAGAGGCAGAATGGCGCGTAAAAAAGCTGCACGAAAACTGACTGCGATTCTTGCGGCCGATGTGGCCGGCTACAGCCGTCTGGTTGCGCTGGACGAGCCGGAAACGCTTGCGCGCTTTTCCGGTCACATCACCGGCCTGTTTCTGCCGCGCGTGAAGGCACATGAGGGCCGCGTGATCAAGACGATCGGCGACGGACTTCTGGCGGAATTCGGCAGCGTGGTTGAAGCGCTGCAATGCGCCGTTGAAATCCAGCAGGCGATGGCGGCCCGCAATGCCAAGCTGCCCGACGACAGGCGGATGGATTTCCGCATCGGCATCAATGCCGGCGATGTGGTTTCGCAGGACGGCGACATTTTTGGCGAAGGCGTGAACATTGCCGCACGCCTGCAGGCGTTGGCCGATCCCGGCGGCATCTGCATTTCGCAGCGCGTGCATGAGGATGTGCGCGGACGGATTGACGTTGGATTCGAGGATATGGGCCTTCAGCACCTGAAAAACATGGAACGGCCCGTGAAGACCTACAAGATTTGCGCCGGCGGCGCGCGGCGAGTCGCAGGGCCTGCGCCACTGGCCCTGCCCGACAAGCCGTCCATCGCCGTCCTGCCGCTCCAGAACATGAGCGCCGACCGGCAACAGGAGTATTTCGCCGACGCCATCGCCGAAGATCTTGTGACCGCGCTGTCCCGCTGGCATTCGTTCTTCGTCATCGCGCGCAATTCCAGTTTCACCTACAAGGGCCGCAGCGTGGACGTGCGGCAGGTCGGGCGCGAACTTGGCATCCGGTACGTGCTGGAAGGGAGCGTGCGCAAGGCCGAAGACCGGGTGCGCATCACGCTGCAGCTGCTCGACGCGGCCACCGGCGCCCACATCTGGGCGGAGAAATTCGATCGCGATCTGGTGGACATCCTCGACCTGCAGGATGAGATCACACGCCAGGTCGTGCAGGCGATCGAGCCGGCCCTGCTGCAGAGCGAAAACATCCGGCTGGGCCGCAAGAGCATTTCCGATTACACCGCGTTCGATTGCTATCAGCGCGGCATGTGGCATCTGGACAGGGTTTCCGCCGACGGCTACCGCGAGGCGGTGAAACTTTTCCGCGAAGCCATCGCGCGCGATCCGCAGCTGGCCCAGGGCTATGTCGGGCTGTCGCGCATTCTTTATGGCGGCGCGACGTTTTACGGCTGGTCCGAACGGCCGGACGACGACCTCCGCGAATCGCTGAATGCCGCGGCGAAGGCCATCGAGCTTGACCCCAACGATGCCTACGCGCACTTCGCCTATGCGGGCGCTGCGCTCTATCTGGGCAAGCATCAGGCTGCGCTTGAAGCGGCGAAGCGGGCAGTCGCGCTCAACCCCAACTTCGCGTACGGCCAGCTGCGGCTGGGACAGGTGCTGATCTATTGCGGACAGCCGCTGGACGCCATTGTGCCGATCGAAGAGAGCATCCGCCACAGCCCATTCGATCCGCAATTTGGAGCCATGATGGGGCTGCTCGCACTCGCCCGCTATCAGTCAAAAAACTACGTTGACGCCGCCGCGCAGGCCGAACGTGCGATTCAGCACGATTTCCTCGCCGGATACGCCATTCTCGCCGCGTCGCTGGCGCGGCAGGGACGCCTGGCGGAAGCCCACGCCGCGCTTCCCGCCCATCTTCTGGAAAAGGCGCTCCGGGATACGCCCCGGCTTGCGACCTATGCCAACCCCGCCGACCGCGATCATTTTGTCGGCGGACTGAATCTCGCGGTGGGCGCCGCAAGCGGCGTTGCGGGTTAGTCCTTGCCGCGCGCGGCCGCCTTGTCGGCCGGATAGCGGCCTTTCACGAGAACGGTGATGCCGCATCCCATTTCCGAGACCGTGACCTCGAAATCGTAGCCCGGCATCCAGGCAAATGTGATCGGCTTGGCCGGATTGCTGGTCAGCGCGTGATGCATCACCCCGCGCAGGGATTCCGCCACGCTGCCCGGCATGGAGTTGAGGTAGGCCTGAACCGGCTTGAACGCCACGCTGCTCTTGCGGACAACAAGGCTTGCGTCGAGCGGCTTGCCCGGCGCAAACGACGCCGCCGACCGCGCCGTTCGCCTGATTTCATCGCTGCCGAATTTCTGATTGAGACGCTGCAAGAACTTGTAGTGCATAGGCATGAGACGTCCCCTTTCGGTCCCAGATGCTGCGAGGAGATGCCAGAACCTTATTCCCGCCTGCGGTCGCGCGCAAAGCTGCGGAACGTTTCGGCACTTCGCTGGCTCAAGCCATTGCCGCGTCGTCGCTTTCGCATTCCAGCAGCCAGCGGCCTGTCTTCGCTAGGGCGATGCCTTTTCCGAGACGCGCGTGAAATCGGTGATCCAGTTGGTTTCCCAGGTCTTTCCGCCATCGGCCGAGAACGCCTGCTCCCAGTGACTGGTATTGTGCGTCAGGGGTTTCCAGATATAGCGCACCTTGATCGGTTTTCCGCGCAGGGTGTCGTTGGCGTAGAAGGTTCCCACGCCGTTGACGAACCGGCCCCGGACGGGCGGATCGAGGTTGATTGACGGCATGCGGCCGTCAACCCACCAGATTGACCATTCACCCGTTTTCGGATCGTAGGTGCGGATTGTCACGCCGCGATACGTTCCGTCGGGCCTGTTGAACACGTTTTCATCGACGTTGGCATACCCGCCCATCACCAGCCATGCTTTCTGCGTGCCGTCGAATTCGATCCATTCATGGCTGCCGGCGAGGCGATCCCTGAGCTCACGATGGTGGACGCGCCATTCGCCGGCGATGAAATCGAAGTCGTGGAGGCCTGACAGATTGGGTTTGCCCCGATCGGGCGGCGGCGCATCCGCGTTGGCCCACGCCTGAGATACGGAAAGAAGAAGCACAATGGCGGCGGCTGTGAATTTCATCGGTATGGCCCCTTGGGTTGCGGCCAACGTTCTAATCCCATAAACATGACAACCGATGTCATGTATTAGCGATCACCGGATGCTTGCGAGCCGACTGCTTTCGATCCTGATGCTGCTGCAGACCCGAGGTCGCATGAGCGCCACCGAATTGGCCAAACGCTTCGAAGTATCGGTGCGCACGATCTTTCGCGACATTGACGAGCTGAGCGCCGCCGGCATTCCCGTTTATGCCGAACGCGGGCGCAACGGCGGCTTCCAGCTGATGGACGGCTATCGCACCCGGCTCACGGGCCTGACGCAGGGTGAAGCCGAGGCGATCTTCCTTGCTGGGCTTCCCGGCCCTGCCGCCGAGCTTGGGCTGTCGGAGCTGCTGGCGTCTGCGCGGCTCAAGCTGAAAGCGGCGCTGCCCGCGAATGTGCAGCCGCAGGCCGAGCGTATTGCTTCGCGCTTTCACCTGGATCCCGTGGCGTGGTTTCGCGCCAACGAGCCGCTGCCATATTTGCAAACCGTGGCGCGCGCGGTTTGGGGCGGCAAATTTCTGAAACTGCGTTATCGCAATCTGGGCGAGATCTACATGCGGCGGTTGGGCCCGCTTGGCCTCGTACTCAAAGGCGGCGTCTGGTACCTTGTGGCGCAAAGCGGCAAGGCAATCCGCACTTATCGCGTCGCCGCCATTCAGGACGCCGAGATCGAGGACGCGGATTTCCCCCGGCCACGAAATTTTGATCTGGCGGCCTATTGGCTGAAATCCTCGCGCGACTATGAGACCGGCCTCTATCGCGAAGAGGCCGACGTGAGACTGTCGCCGAAGGGAATTATCAGGCTCCAGGCGTTTGGGCCCCACGTGGCCGAGGCGGCGGCAAAATCCGCCGGCCAGCCCAACCGCCGCGGCTGGGTGCGCTGCAGGCTGCCCATCGAGTCCTTCGAATCGGGGGCGCGCGACCTGATTCGGCTGGGCGAGGAGGCGGAAATTCTCGGCCCGCCTGCCCTTCTTCAAACGGTCCTGACGATGCTGGCACGACTGTCGCGCCATCATTTGAAAGCGCCGCGCCGCGCAAAATCTGGGGAGACGGCCATAGGCCGGTTGCGGCAGAGACAGATCGCGGCTACACGGTCCCCTTAACCTGCAATCCGGCCGGCCTTCCCGCGGGAACTCCCGCGCGGGCCTGCGCGCGCGAGTGAACGATGCCCAAACGGCAAGACATCCACACGGTCCTGATCATCGGCGCAGGACCCATTGTTATCGGCCAGGCCTGCGAATTCGATTATTCCGGCGCGCAGGCCTGCAAGGCGCTGAAGGCTGAAGGCTATCGCGTGGTGCTGGCCAATTCGAACCCGGCCACGATCATGACCGATCCGGAGCTGGCGGACGCCACCTACATCGAGCCGATTACTCCGGAATTTTTGGAGATGATCATTGCGCGCGAGCGGGCAAATGTGCCGCCCGGCAAGGTGTTCGCGCTGCTGCCGACCATGGGCGGGCAGACCGCGCTCAACACCGCGCTCAGTTTGCGCAAGCGCGGCGTGCTCGAGAAATACGGTGTGGAGCTGATCGGCGCCTCCGCCGAAGCGATCGACAAGGCGGAGGATCGCGAACTGTTCCGCAAGGCGATGATCAGGATCGGCCTCGATGTTCCGCGCGGGCGAACCCTGAAAGGCTATCTGCGGCACAAGAAGGACAGCGCAGGCAACTTCCTCTACGACGGCCAGAACAATCCGGTGATGGAGCTGTCGCCGGAAGCATTTGCCCACGCGCTGCAGGCGCTGGACGAAGTCGGACTGCCGGCGGTGATCCGGCCGTCCTTCACGCTGGGCGGCACCGGCGGCGGCATCGCCTACAACCGCGAGGAATTCTTCGAGATAGTAGAGGCGGGGCTCGATGCCTCGCCCACCAACGAGGTGCTGATCGAAGAGTCGGTTCTGGGATGGAAGGAATACGAGATGGAAGTCGTGCGCGACCGCGCCGACAACGCCATCATCATCTGCTCCATCGAGAATGTGGACGCGATGGGCGTTCACACCGGCGATTCCATCACAGTGGCCCCCGCGCTGACGCTGACCGACAAGGAATACCAGCGCATGCGCAGCGCCAGCATCGCCGTGCTGCGCGAGATCGGAGTCGAAACCGGCGGCTCGAATGTGCAGTTCGCAGTGAACCCGGCCGACGGACGCATGGTCATCATCGAGATGAACCCGCGCGTTTCGCGTTCGTCTGCGCTGGCATCGAAGGCCACCGGCTTTCCCATCGCCAAGATCGCAGCCAAGCTCGCTGTCGGTTACACGCTGGACGAGCTCCAGAACGACATCACGAAGGTCACACCCGCAAGCTTCGAGCCCACGATTGACTATGTGGTGACGAAGATTCCGCGTTTTGCCTTCGAGAAATTTCCAGGCGCCGAAGCTGTGCTGACGACGTCCATGAAATCGGTCGGCGAAGCCATGGCCATCGGCCGCACCTTTGCGGAATCGGTGCAGAAGGCGTTGCGCAGCCTGGAAACGGGTCTGACAGGCTTCGACGAAATCGAGTTGCCGGCGGACAAAAACGCCGTGCGCGCGGCACTCGCGAAACAGACGCCGGACCGTTTGCGCATTGCAGCGCAGGCGTTGCGCAACGGCTTCACGGCCGAAGAGGTGCATGAGATCACCCGGTACGATCCGTGGTTCATCGGCGAGATCGAGGCCCTTCTTTCCTGCGAAGCGCACATCCGCGCCAACGGCCTGCCACAGGATGCGGAAGGATTTCGCCGCCTGAAGGCCGCAGGCTTTTCCGATGCGCGGCTCGCCCGGCTGACCGGACAAAGGGAAAAAGACGTGCGCGCCCTGCGCCGGAAACTTGGCGTGCATCCGGTGTTCAAGCGGATTGATACCTGTGCCGCGGAATTCAAGGCGCAGACACCTTACATGTATTCGACCTATGAAACTCCGGTCGGCGGAAAGGCGGAATGCGAAGCCGGACCGAGCGCGAAGAAGAAGATCATCATTCTGGGCGGCGGGCCCAACCGGATCGGGCAAGGCATCGAGTTCGATTATTGCTGCTGCCATGCCGCATTTTCGCTTTCGGCGCGCGGATTCGAGACCATCATGGTCAACTGCAATCCGGAAACGGTTTCCACCGACTACGACACCTCCGACCGGCTTTATTTCGAGCCGCTGACGGCGGAGGACGTTCTGGAAATCGTGCGCGTGGAACAGTCGAAGGGCACGCTCGCCGGCGTCATCGTGCAGTTCGGCGGGCAGACGCCGCTCAAGCTCGCCAATACGCTGGTGGAAGAAGGCGTGCCGCTGCTCGGCACCTCCGCCGACGCCATTGACCTCGCCGAGGACCGCAAGCGGTTCCAGGTGCTGCTGAACGAGCTCGGCCTGAAACAGCCGCGCAACGCCACCGCGATGACGGCGGACGAAGCGATCGCGGCGGCGCGCGAGATCGGTTATCCCGTGATCCTGCGGCCGTCCTATGTTCTGGGCGGGCGCGGCATGGTGGTGGTGTCGGACGAAACACAGCTCAAGGCGCAGGTGCAATCCGGCGAGCTTTTTCAGATCTCCGGCGACAACCCGGTCCTGATTGACGCCTTCCTGCACAACGCCATCGAAATCGACGTGGATGCCATCTGCGATGCCGACGGCGAGGTGTTTATTGCCGGAATCATGGAGCACATCGAGGAAGCCGGCGTGCATTCCGGCGACTCCGCCTGTGCGCTTCCGCCCCACTCGCTGAAGGCGGCGACCGTTGCCGAACTGGAGCGGCAGACCGTTGCGCTGGCGCGCGCGCTGAAGGTGCGCGGCCTGATGAACGTGCAATACGCCGTGCAGAACGGCGACATCTATGTGCTGGAGGTCAATCCGCGCGCCTCCCGCACCGTACCCTTCGTGGCCAAGGCGATCGGCCAGCCGGTCGCGGCCATCGCCGCGCGGGTGATGGCGGGCGAAAAGCTCGCCGATTTCCGGTTGTCCAGGCCGGCGGCGAAACACATGGCGGTGAAGGAAGCCGTGATGCCTTTCGCGCGCTTCCCCGGCGTGGATGTGATTCTGGGGCCGGAAATGCGGTCCACCGGCGAAGTGATGGGGCTGGATGAAAATTTCGGCCGCGCCTTTGCCAAGAGCCAGATCGGCGCCGGACACAAGCTGCCGCTCTCCGGCACGGTCTTCATTTCGCTGAAGGAATCCGACAAGCCGCTGGCCGTGAAGCCCGCGCGGGCCCTGCTGGACATGGGTTTCGACATCATCGCCACGCGCGGCACGGCAAAATTCCTGAACGAGAACGGCATCGCCGCGCGCCAGGTGAACAAGGTTCTGGAGGGGCGGCCGCACATCGTGGACGCGATCAAGAACGGCGAGGTGCAGCTTGTCTTCAACACCACCGAGGGCGCCCAGTCGCTGGCGGACTCGTTTTCCATCCGGCGCACCTCGCTGCAGATGAAAATTCCCTACTACACGACCATGGCGGGGGCGGCGGCTTCGGTGGAAGGCATAGCGGCACTCAAGGCCGGCGCCCTTGAAGTCGCTCCCCTCCAGTCTTACAGTTTGGCCGCATCCGCCAGATGAAACGGACGGAATAGTCCAGGCGTGAGAAGGGTTTAAGCAAGATTCGGCAAACGGCCTGTCCGGTGGGCCAGCGGGAACGCGGCGCCGGAGGGAGCGTTTTTTGCCGGCACCGAGGACAAGACAGATTCCATGGAACGCATTCCGATGACCGCGAGCGGCTACAAGGCCCTCGAAGACGAGATCAATCACCTGAAGACCGTGGAGCGTCCGGCCACGATCAAGATGATCGAGGAAGCGCGCGCGCACGGCGACCTTTCCGAGAACGCGGAATATCACTCCGCCAAGGAAAGGCAGGCTTTCATCGAAGGCCGCGTGATGGAGCTGGAAGACCAGCTCTCGCGGGCCGACGTGATCGACGTCTCCAAGCTGTCCGGCTCCACCGTGAAATTCGGTGCGACCGTGACGCTGGTGGACGAGGACACCGACGAAAAGCGAAAGTATCAGATCGTGGGCGACCTGGAGGCCGATGCCAAGAAGGGCCGGATCTCCATTTCCTCGCCGATCGCCCGCGCCCTTATCGGCAAGGGCAAGGGCGACACGGTGGAAGTGGCCGCCCCGGGGGGCGCGCGGTCCTATGAGATCCTGAAAGTCGAATTTGTTTAGCGGGACGGTCATTCCGTCTTCGCGGCAAGGGAACGGCCGGGCCCCGTGGACGCCTGCCCGCAGTCTGCGCGGCGGATTACGCTTCAAACGCGGTGCCGCGCGCCGCCCTTTTCCTGTTTTGTTTCGTTTCCGCCGCACCCGCATTATATTGAGCGTCAATCCCGGGGCTGGAATGAACATATGGCAACCATCGCGCTTGTAGACGACGACAAGAACATCCTGACCTCCGTGAGCATGCTGCTCGAACAGGAGGGGTATCATGTGCGCAGCTACGCCGATGGCGCATCCGCCCTGACGGCGCTCTCCGCCACGCCGGTGGACCTTGCCATTCTGGACATCAAGATGCCGCGCATGGACGGGCTGGAACTGCTCCGCCGCCTTCGGCAGAACGGCGACCTGCCGGTGATCTTTCTCACCTCCAAAGACGAGGAGATCGACGAGCTCATGGGGCTCAACGCCGGCGCCGACGACTATATCCGCAAGCCCTTTTCGCAGCGCCTGCTGCTGGAGCGCGTCAAGGCCGTGTTGCGCCGCGCGGAATCCCGCAAGGGCAACGGAGCCGCAGGCGAACCGAAGAAGGAAGCGCTGGTGCGCGGCAAGCTTTCGCTGGATCCGCAGCGGCACGAATGTACCTGGGAGGGCAAGCCCGTTCGGCTGACGGTCACCGAATTCCTGATCCTTCAGTGCCTGGCGCAGCGGCCGGGATTCGTGAAAAGCCGCGACAACCTGATGGATGCGGCCTATGACGACCAGGTCTATGTGGACGACCGCACCATCGACAGCCACATCAAGCGGCTGCGCAAGAAATTCAAGATGGTGGACGACAGTTTCGACGCCATCGAAACGCTCTATGGCGTGGGCTACCGCTACAAGGAAAGCTGACGAAGCTTCGCACCGGACCTGATGACTGTTCTCCGTGACGACGTTGCCAAGCCGATGCGAGAGCATCTGGCCGGGCAGCGCAGCGAGCCATCCGGCAAGCGGCGCAATTTTCCATCGCTGCGCCAACGCATCGTTTTCTTCAACGCGATAGCCTTCCTCATTCTCATCGGCGGCGTGCTGTTCGTGGAATCCAACCGCGTCAGCCTGATCGACGAACGGCTGTCCGGCATCACCGAGCAGGCGCAGGTGGTGGCCGATACGCTGGCCGAATACACGCGCAACGAGGGAACCCGCTCGCTCGACATCCAGAAGGCCGAGCCGCTGCTGCGCCAGCTGATCGAGCCGACCCGTCTCCGCGCGCGGCTCTATTCGACCAGCGGGCGCCTTATCGCCGATACGCGCTATCTGCTCGCGCGCAATGTCGTGAAGACGTCCGAGCTGCCGCCGCTCGATCCGTGGAGCCGATTCAAGGGCTGGCTTTCGCGCATGTACGACGGCGTCATGGGCGTACGGCCGTTCAACAAGCTTGCGCCCTATTTCGAGGGCGGCGACAACGGCCGCGTCTATTCCGAGGTGAACCAGGCCCTGGTAGGGCAGACCGCCACGACGCAACGGGTGGACGAACAGAACAAGCTGGTTCTTTCCGTAGCCGTGCCCGTACAGCGGTTCCGCACGATCTATGGCGTGCTGATGGTCACGACGGAAGGCGGCGACATTGACGACGTCCTGCGCGAGGAGCGGGCGACGCTGATCGAAGTGTTCTTTGTTGCGCTGGCCGTGATGCTGCTCCTGTCCTTCTATCTTTCCGGAACGATCGCCGCGCCGGTGCGCGCGCTGGCCCAGGCTGCCGATCGCGTGCGCCACGGCCGCGCGAGCCGCGAGACAATTCCCACGCTCGAAGAGCGGCATGACGAAATCGGCGACCTGGCGCAGAGTTTTTCCGCCATGACGCGCGCGCTCTACAACCGCATCGACGCCATCGAAAGCTTTGCTGCGGATGTGGCGCACGAACTCAAAAACCCGCTGACCTCGCTCAAGAGCGCCGTGGAAATGCTTTCGCGCGCGGATTCGGGCGAAGCGCGGGACGAGCTCATGGCCATCGTGCGCAACGACGTCAAACGCATCGACCGGCTGATCACCGACATCTCCGACGCCTCGCGGCTGGATGCCGAGCTGAGCCGCGAGCGGCGCGAGCCCGTGGACCTGGGACACCTTCTGGAAACAATCGCGGAAGTCTATCGGCTGACGGGCCTGCCCCGCGGCGTGACGCTTTCGCTGAACGCAGGGCTTGGCCCCGGCGCCGTTGTCATGGGGCGCGACGAGCGGCTGGGACAGGTTGTGCGCAATCTCATCGACAATGCCGTTTCCTTCAGCCCGGACAAGGGGACCGTGACCGTTTCGGCGCGCCCCCATGACGGCCGCGCCCGCATCGTCGTGGAGGACGAAGGGCCGGGCATACCGCCGGAGAATCTCGAAACGATTTTCAACCGCTTCTATACGCAGCGCCCGCCGGAGCACGGCTTCGGCAAGAACTCCGGCCTTGGTCTTTCGATCGCGCGGCAGATCGTCGAGGGGATGAACGGCCACATCTGGGCAGAAAACCGCGAGGGCGGCCATGGCGCGCGCTTCATCGTGGAGCTGCCCCTCGGCGGGGCGCGCTGAATGGACGTGGCAAATATCCACGCCACCTGCGTCGCGCTCGGCGAAGCCGGCCCGCGCTTCGGCCCGGACAATCGCGGTGTCTTGCTGCTGGGCAAGAGCGGCAGCGGCAAATCCGACCTCGCGCTCAGGCTGATCGGCCGCGGCTGCGAACTTGTATCCGACGATCGCTGCGATCTGTTCGTTCGCGGGCAGATGCTTTGCGCGCGCGCGCCCGAGAGGCTGGCGCGGCTGATGGAAGTGCGCGGCGTGGGAATTCTGGAGCTGCCCCACCGCGCGGAGGCCGAGATCGTGCTGGCCGTGGAGCTTGTGGCCCCGGACGGGGTGCCGCGGCTGCCGCAGCCGGAGCGTTATCGTCCGCCGGCGCCGCTGCCCGAGGCGGCTGCCGTGCCGCTGCTTCGCCTGCATGCCTTTGAAGTGTCCGCGCCGGACAAGGTGATCTGGGCCGCAGCCTTCGCCCGGAATCTGTTTGGGGAAGTTGTCAAGAAGATTTGAGGGCTTTATTCGCGCGGGGCGGTTGATATGGTTCGCACCGCTCCCAATATCCACGGACCCATGATCGGCGTTGTTATAGTTACGCATGGCCGCCTCGCCCAGGAGTTCGTCTCGGCGATCGAGCACGTGAAAGGACCGCAGACCAACCTGCGCGCGATTTCCGTCGGCCCGGAGGACGATATCGAGCGCCGCCAGCGCGAGATCGCCGCGGCGGCGAAATCGGTGGATACCGGCCAGGGCGTGGTGATCGCGACGGACATGTATGGCGGCACGCCCTGCAATCTGGCGTTGACGCTGCTGGAAAAGGGAAAGATCGAGGTGATGGCGGGCGCCAACCTTCCCAGCCTCATCAAGCTGATGGACGTGCGCGCGCAACACCCGCTGGAGCAGGCGGTGAAGGAAGCAATCGACTCCGGCCGCAAATATCTCAGGCTGGGCACCAGCGATCTTGCAGGCGGAGCCTGAACCACCCCATTGTGCGCCGGGGGCAGTTGTTTGCGGGCCATGGCTGAAGCGCGCGAAACCGTGAAAATCGTCAACAAGCGCGGTCTGCATGCGCGCGCATCGGCCAAGCTTGTCGAAGCGGCCGCGCGGTTTCAGTCCGAGATCACGGTCGCAAAGGACGGCCAGAGCGTTTCGGGCCGCTCCATCATGGGGTTGATGATGCTGGGCGCGGGGCCCGGCAGCACGATCACGATTTCCGCCGAAGGACCGGACGCGGAGGAAGCGATGATCGCCATTCTGGCATTGATCGAAGCGCGGTTCGGGGAAGATTAAATCCGCGCGAACAGGCTTGCGCCGCCGCCGGGCGCGGGCAAATCTCGCGCGCCTTGTGGGGAGCTGATCGGCATGGAACGGAGATACTGGCCCATTCTGGGCGCGCTCGCGCTTTTCGCGGCGGCGCTGGTCGCGGTGTGGCTCATCATTCCCGCGCACAAGCCCGTCACCGGACAGGCCCATGTTGCCGACCAGTTTCCCGACGACCAGTTTCCTTCGACCTACAGGCCCTATCCGTCCCGGCCCACGCTGATTCGCAATGCAACGGTGCTGACCGGCACCGACCGCGAGATCGATCATGCCGACGTGCTGATGGCGAAGGGCAAGATCGTCGCGGTGGGCCGGAACCTGACGGCGGCGGGCGCCGTCGTCATTGATGGAACCGGCAAGTTCGTGACGCCCGGCATCATCGACGTCCATTCGCACCTTGGCGTCTATCCCTCGCCCAATGTGGAATCGATGTCGGACGGCAACGAGGCGGTAAAACCGGTCACGCCGGAAGTACGCTCCGAGAATTCCGTCTGGCCGCAGGACCCCGCATTCTCCCGCGCGCTGGCGGGCGGGGTGACGACGCTCGAAATCCTTCCGGGCTCGGCAAACCTGATCGGCGGACGCTCGGTCGTGCTGAAGAATGTGCCCGCGATCACTTCCGAAGCGATGAAATTTCCCGGCGCGCCCTATGGGCTGAAAATGGCCTGCGGCGAAAACCCCAAGCGCGTGTACGGCGCCAAGGGCGGGCCGATGACGCTGATGGGCAATGTGGCCGGCTATCGCGCGGCCTTCCAGAAGGCGGCCGAATATCGCGACAAATGGCGCAAATACTGGGCCGACAAAAAGGCCGGACACGATGCCACGCCGCCGGACCGCGACATCGGCCTGGAAACGCTGGCGCTTGTGCTGGACGGAAAAATCCGCGTCCAGATGCATTGCTACCGGTCCGACGAAATGGCCACCATGATCGATGTGAGCCATGAATTCGGATTTCACATCGCCGCCTTCCATCACGCGACCGAAGCCTACAAGGTGGCCGATCTTCTGAAGAAGAACGGCATATGCGCCGTGATGTGGGCCGACTGGTGGGGCTTCAAGATGGAAGCCTATGACGCGATCCCCGAAGGCATTGCGCTGGTGGACCATGCGGGCGCCTGCGCCATGATCCATTCCGACGATGCGATCGGCATCCAGCGCCTGAACCAGGAAGTGGCGAAGGCGATGGCCGCGGGCCGGCGCATGGGCCTGCCGATCACGCGCGCGCATGCCGTGGCGTGGATGACGCGAAATCCGGCGAAGGCGCTTGGCATCCTGAACCGGACGGGCACGCTGGAAAAAGGCAAAGATGCCGATGTGGTGCTTTGGACCGGCGATCCGTTCAGCGTTTATGCGCATGCCGAAAAAGTCTTCATCGACGGCGCGCTGATGTATGACCGCGACAATCCCAAACTCAGCCCGCGCAGCGATTTCGAACTCGGACAGGTCGGACAGGGCCCGAACGGAGGAGCCGGACAATGAAAGCGTTGATCCTGTCATGGGCCCTTGCTTTCGCCGCGACGGCGGTTGCCGCCGCGCCCGCCGCGCCATTGGCCGCGCCAGCCACGCCGGTTGTGGCCGCGCCGGCCGGCCCCACGTTCTTCATTCACAACGGCAAGCTCTACACGGTGGGAGCGGCCGGTACGATTGCCGGGGGCGACGTGATCATCGCGGGCGGAAAGATCGCCGCCGTAGGCCAGAACCTGACACCGCCCGCGGGCGCCACAATCATCGAAGCCCATGGCAAGCCCGTGACGCCGGGCCTGATGGCATCCGCCACGCAGCTCTCCATCCAGGAAATCCAGCTTGGCGCGGCGGAGAGCAACGACAGTTCGCCCGATCTCACCGAAGACACGGCGGCCTTCGACGTGGCCGACGCGATCAATCCCAACTCCACGCTCATTCCGGTGGCCAGGATCGCGGGCGTGACGCGCTCGCTGGTCATGCCGGTGGACGGCGCGGGCGTCTTCTTCGGGCAGGCCGCCGTGATCCACCTGGGCAACGGCCCGGACATTCTGGTGAAGCGCGCGGCGGGGCAACTCGTGCGCCTGGAACCGTCGGTGGCGACGTTCGGCCCGCCGCAGAAAAAGCTCTCGCGGCCCGACCTGTGGGCGCAGTTCCGCGAAACGCTGGATGACGCCCGCGAGTATTGGGCCGAGCGCGCGGGCTATCACAAACCCGGCGGTTATCGCGACCAGCGGACATTCCGCATCGATCTGGACGCACTGGGCCCGGTGATTCAGGGGCAGGAGCCGCTGATCGTGCATGTGGACCGCGCGTCCGACATTCGCGAGGCCGTGCAATATGCGCAGGCCAACAAGCTGAAGCTCGTGATCTTCGGCGCCCAGGAAGGATGGATGGCGGCCAGGGAGCTTGCCGCCGCGCATGTACCGGTGATCATCGACCCCGACCTGAATCTGCCGGACAGCTTTTCCGATCTGGGCGCCACGCTGCGCAATGCGGCGCTACTCGACAAGGCGGGCGTGACCGTGATCTTTCAGCCGCAGGCCGACGATCCATCGCAATATGCGCGCACGATCACGCAGATCGCGGGCAACGCCGTGGCCAATGGCATGCCCTGGGATCACGCGCTCGCCGCGATCACCAGAAATCCCGCCGAGGTGTTCGGCATTGCCGGCCAATACGGCACGCTGGAGACCGGAAAGGATGCCGACGTGGTGATCTGGGACGGCGATCCGCTGGAGGTGACAAGCGCGCCGACGGCCCTCTTCATCCGGGGGCAGCGGATACCGCTTGTGTCGCGGCAGACGCTGCTGCGCGACCGCTATCGCAACCTGAACGACAGGCATATGCCCTTCGCCTATCGCTGAGGCGCCGAGAGCGGCGGCGCCACATCTTCCAGCGCGCGGCAGGCGGCCTGAACGCCGATCAGCGCCTCGACCAGCGCCGCGAACAGCATGAGCGCGCCGCCCAAAAGATAGCCCCATAGGATTTCGCCGCGCGCGCCGGTTTCAATGAGCGCGCCGAAGAGCGCAGGCCCCGCAATGCCGCCCAGCGCCGTGCCGAACGCATAGAAAATGGAAATGGCGCGGGCGCGCACTTCCAGCGGGAAACATTCGCCGACCGTCAGATAGGCGGCGCTTGCCGCGCATGAGGCGAAGAAGAAATTGAGCGTCCAGAGCGCCGTCTGCCCGGTTGCGCCCAGCGAAGCCTTCGCAAACAGAAGGCCGGTGACGGCCATCAGGATGCCCGAAACGGCATAGCAGGCGGCGATCATGACCTTGCGGCCGGCAATATCGAACAGCGGCCCGAGCAAAAGCGGCCCCAGAAAATTGCCCAACGCAAACGGCAGGATGAAAAGGCCGACCGACGGCGCCGGCACGCGATAGAACTTCGTCAGGATGAGCGCGTAAGTGAAGAAGATCGCGTTGTAGCAAAACGCCTGCGTCGCCATCAGGACCAGCCCCAGCAGCGCGCGCTTCGGATAATGCCGGAACAGCGCGCCCATCACATCGCCGGGCCTTGTGCCGCGACACGCCGTCAGTTGCAGGCGCGGCAGGCCCTCGGCCCGTTCCGCGCCGGCGCGCCGTTCGATTTGCCGGACGACATTTTCCGCTTCGTCGCTGCGGCCATGGGTCATCAGCCAGCGCGGGCTTTCGGGAACGTGCCGGCGCAAGGCGACGACGACGCAAGCCAGCGCCCCGCCGATGACGAACGCCGCGCGCCAGCCGACATTGACCGGCAGGACGGAGGGATCGAGCATCACAAGCGAACCGAGCGCGCCGATGGCGGCGCCGATCCAGAAGCTGCCGTTGACGACAAGATCCGTGCGGCCGCGAAATCGCGCGGGCACGAATTCCTGGATCGCGGAATTGATCGCGGCATATTCGCCGCCAATTCCTGCGCCCGTGAAAAAGCGGAACAGCGCGAAAGACCAGAAGTTCCAGGCCGCGCCGGTGGCGATGGTCGCCGCCATGTAGACGCCGAGCGTAACCATGAAGAGCGTCCGGCGGCCGAAGCGGTCGGTCAGGTCTCCGAAGACGAGCGCGCCCAGGACCGCGCCCGCGATGTAGGCGCTGCCGACGAGCCCCACCTGCGTGCCGGCCAGCCCCAATGTTCCGCGCTGCGTGAGGACGCCGGCAACGGAGCCGACGAGCGTGACCTCCAGTCCGTCGAGGATCCAGGTGATGCCGAGCGCCACGACGATGAGCGTGTGAAACCGGCTCCAGCCGAGGCGGTCGAGCCGGGCCGGCACATCGGTCAGGACAGTCGCTGCGCCCGCGTCCGCCATGCCTGCCGGTAACGCGACAGAGGCAAAAAACCGCGGAATTCCGGGGCAATTGTTTTCAGGATTCCGCCACCCCCTCCCCCCTGTCCCTTCCCCCTCTCTTTCCATCTTTCATTCGTTCGATCATCAAGTTTATTCCTATTATGCCGGACAAAAAAGCATTATAGCTACTAATCATCCTATTTTCAAGAGAAAAAAGCTACATATTCCCTCACATGATATGCAATTTTCTTTATATGTTTGTTGCCCCCGCCCTGTGCGGGCTGCTATATGCGCGCCGCCCCAACCGGAGTGCTTTCCCGTGACCAACCCCAAGGACTACGCCGTCAAGGACATCAATCTGGCCGATTGGGGCCGCAAGGAAATCGACATCGCCGAAACCGAAATGCCGGGCCTGATGGCCACGCGCGCGGAGTATGGCGAGAAGAAACCGCTGAGGGGCGCGCGCATCGCAGGTTCCCTGCACATGACGATCCAGACGGCCGTGCTGATCGAGACGCTCAAGGCGCTGGGCGCGGATGTGCGCTGGGCGTCGTGCAACATCTATTCGACGCAGGATCATGCGGCTGCCGCCATTGCGGCCGGCGGCACGCCCGTCTTCGCGATCAAGGGCGAGAGCCTGGAAGACTACTGGGAATACACCCACCGCATCTTCGAATGGGCCGATGGCGGCACGCCCAACATGATCCTGGACGACGGCGGCGATGCCACGCTGCTCGTGCATCTTGGCGTGCGCGCGGAAAAGGGCGACGCCAAATTCCTGGAAGAGCCGTCCAACGAGGAAGAGGAAGTGCTGTTCGGCGCGATCAAGCGCCGGCTCAAGCACAAGCAGGGCTGGTATTCGGAGGTGGCCAAGAACATCCGCGGCGTGACGGAGGAAACCACCACAGGCGTGCACCGGCTCTATCAGATGGAGAAGGAGGGCAAGCTGCTCTTTCCCGCGATCAACGTGAACGACAGCGTGACGAAATCGAAATTCGACAATCTCTACGGCTGCCGCGAAAGCCTGGTGGACGGCATCCGCCGCGGCACCGATGTGATGATGGCCGGCAAGGTTGCAATGGTGGCCGGCTTCGGCGATGTGGGCAAAGGCTCGGCCGCGAGCCTGCGCAACGCCGGCTGCCGCGTGATGGTGAGCGAGATCGATCCCATCTGCGCGCTCCAGGCCGCGATGGAAGGCTATGAGGTCGTGACGATGGAAGAGGCCGCCCCGCGCGCGGACATCTTCGTCACCGCCACCGGCAATGTGGACGTGATCACGATCGATCACATGCGCCAGATGAAGGACCGCGCGATCGTGGCCAACATCGGCCATTTCGATTCCGAGATCCAGGTGGCCGCCCTGAAGAACTACAAATGGCACAACGTGAAGCCGCAGGTGGACGAAATCGAATTCCCCGACGGCAAGCGCATCATCCTTCTGTCCGAAGGCCGGCTTGTGAACCTCGGCAATGCCATGGGGCACCCGAGCTTCGTGATGTCGTCTTCGTTCACCAACCAGACGCTGGCGCAGATCGAGCTGTATGCGAACACGGGCAAGTACCAGAAGAAGGTCTATACCCTGCCCAAGGAGCTCGACGAGAAGGTGGCGCGGCTGCATCTCGACAAGATCGGCGCCAAGCTCACGAAACTCTCAAAGAAGCAGGCCGACTACATCGGCGTGCCGGTGCACGGGCCCTACAAGGCCGATACCTACCGGTACTGATAACGTGCTCGGCGATCCCGCTCACTCTGCCCTCTCCCCCCAATGGGGCGAGAGGGATTTTGTCTAGGTCACCACTACGAATGTCACGCGGCCGATCTTTACGGCATCGGGGCGGGAAGGTGCGGGTGTGCCGGATCTGGAGACGAGCAGCGAATAGGGCTCAACACGCAGGGTGAAGGCGCCGCCGGGTGCGGACACCAGCTTGGTCACATCGAAGCGCTGCACCGCCTTCATGCCGCCCATGCCCAGCGTGTCGTGATGGGTGGCGCCGAACAGATCAATCAGGCCCACATAATCGCGCGCGTTGTCGGGCGTTGCCCCTTCCGGATCGAGATAGACGGCAAAGCCGCTGGACGGCACGCGCGTGAAAGAAATGTCCGAGAGCTCCAGCAGCACGCGCGCGCCCGGAGCCGCATGCGGCACAGCCAGGGTGCCCGGCCGCGCACCACCGGCGGCTTGCGCCGGCGCGGCCGCCGCGAGCGTGCGCCGGGCCGGCTTTTCCGGCGAAACGACCATTGGCGCGACATCGGCAAACAGCGATTGCTGGCTGCGCAGCGTGCTCATCATGTCGCCGGGCATGCCCATGTCGGGCGTGGGCGCAGGCGCAGCCGCGCCCACAAGCCTCGGTATCGCGCGCACCGGCGGCGCTCCGCCCGGAGCGCCCGCCCCAGCCATGGTCCGCGGCGGAAGCGACAGGGGCCTGGCATTGGGACCGTCGCTGTCATAGCGCACGCCGAGGTTGGCGCGATCCATATAGAAGCGGCGACTTTCCACCACGTCGCGGCCTTCCACATCCTTGAACACCCACGGCTGTTCGTCGAACCAGGACTCCGGCGGCAGCGGGCCCCAGCCCTTCCCCGGCATCGCGGCCCACATCACCCACATGCGGTCAATGTTGGCGTGATGCACCCAGAACACCGGATCAAACGCCGATGTGGGGATGTCGGCCATCGCGCCGTTGACATCGCCGACCACGCCGCCCACCGCGATGTGAATGTCGTTGTGCGGACGCTGCTCGATCAGGCCAAGCTGGGTGTGCGCGCTGTCGAGGATGTCACCACCGAAGCCGGCCTCGCCGGGCGCGGAAAAGAAGTTCCGCGCCGTCATGGCGTTGTGCGCCTCGCAGACATTGGCGCTGAGCTCGAAGCGGCCGGAGGTGAAGCCGAGATCGCGGCTGGGATGGAACAACGGATTTTGCGCGGAGCGTTCCCGGTCCAGCCAGCGATAGGCGAAAATTTCCGGGAAGCTGCGCGATTGCGCGTCACTGAAATAATCCCAATAGGGAATGGCGAGAGTCTCGTCTTCCGCCATGACGCGAAGGCACCGTTCGAAATGGCAGACATAGGCGCGGTGCCAGATCAGGAAATCGGCGGACGACTGGCCGAAGTGCGGGCACTGGTTGAAGTAGCGCGCGCGATCCACCCGGGCGAGCGCGGGATCGCGTTTGAGCGCATCCGCATAGAGCGCACCGTTATAGGCATGCGTGGCCGCCCACCAGAACCAGCTGCGGTGGTCCGAGGCCGGCAGCGCCTTCATCGCCGCCACGCCCTTGCGAAGGCTCGCCACGCGCGAATCGTCCTTGAAGAATTCGGCCAGCGACAGGCGCACAGGTCCCGTATCGGCGCGCGCAGCGGAAACTTTTGTGCCGGCGAGCGCGGCCGCCGCGACCGCGGTGCCGACAAATTCCCTGCGCGTCTGCTTCATGGCACTGCCCCGCCCGCGGATTCCGCCAAGCGCAATTTTGCACGCACAGGCACAAGGCACGCGGGGATTTCTCCGACGCCTTGCGCGAAATTTGGCACCCTGCTCCGATTCCAAGTTTCGTGCCCGCCAGCCGGCGGCCACGATGTATAGAACCGCGCGCCGCATCTTGGGCCTTTACACTTTTTTTACACATTCCCTAGTGCGACTCGGTTAACGCACCTATCATGTTGATTCCAATGTGATTCGCCGCGTGCGGCGGGAATCGGGGGCAGCCGGGATGAGTCCCACCAGGGACCGCAAAAAGAGCCGGAGCTTCAGGGGGTCGGCAGGAGGGTTCGCAAGAACCTTGGGCGTTCTTGCGCCCGGCGCGCTGTGGCCGGCCGCGGCCTGGGCCGCACCTTTCGACATTGCCGCAAGCCGCGAATGGATTTCCGCAGCGGTCGCCATCGGCGCGGTGGCGCTGGCCATCGCCGCGGGGCTGTGGGCGATCTCCGAACAGACCATCTCCGCCCGCCTCAAGCGCAGCCTTCGGACCATGGGCGGCAAGGTGCGCGCGGCGATCGGCGCACGCGATGCGCTGCTTGCGGCGGGCCGGGAAGCGTTGATCGTGTGGGGCCGCGAAGGCGCAGAACCCTTCTCCTATCGCGGCGCGGATCAGCTGATCGATTCCTGCCTCGAGGGGCCGGACGCGACCAAATTCTCGCAGGCGCTGGACGGACTGAGCGACAAGGGCACGCCGTTCGAGCTCTCGGTCACCGATGCGCGCGGACGCACATTGAACACGCGCGGGCGCGCAGTGGGCGGCATGGCCGCGGTCTGGATCGAAGCGCCGGAAAAGGCGGCCGCGCCGGCCATCGATTTCGCGGCGATTCTGGATGCGTTGCCCGTGCCGGTGTGGCTGCGCGACCGCACGCTTGCGCTGAAATGGGGCAACCGCGCCTTTCTGACGGCGACCAACACCCATACGGTGGACGTGGCCACCGCCAACCAGATCTCGCTCGACAAATCCGAGCGCGATCTGGCGAGCGCCACGCGCAGCGAAGGCCATGCGCTGGAATCCAAGCGCTTTGCCGTGATCGGCGGACAAAGGCGCGCGCTTGCCTTCACGCATGCGCCGCTCGCGGGCGGCGAAATCGTCGGCAGCGCCATCGACGTGACCGATACGGCCAGCGCCGAAGCGCGCCTGCAGCAGCATGTGGACGCGCACCAGGACACGCTCGACAAGCTGGCGACAGCCGTTGCGATTTTCGCGCGCGACCAGAAGCTCAATTTCTACAATCGCGCCTTCGCGGCGCTGTGGAATTTGCCGGAAGCCTGGCTGGACACGCACCCGGCCGACGGCGAAATCCTCGACCGGCTGCGCGAGATGCGCAAATTGCCGGAGCAGCGCGACTATCAGGCCTGGAAGCGCGCGCGGCTTTCGCTTTACGAGCACGAGGCCGATTACCTGCCCGAAGAGCTCTGGCATGTGCCGGGCGGCAAGACGATCCGCGTGGTGGCGCAGCCGCATCCCTTCGGCGGGCTCATTTTCCTTTACGACGACGTGACCGAGAAGCTTTCGCTCGAAAGCTCGTTCAACACGCAGCTCAAGGTGCAGAGCGCCACCCTGAACACGCTGAAGGAAGGCGTGGCGGTGTTCGGGCCCGACGGGCGGCTGAAGCTGCACAACGCCGCCTTCGCGCGCATCTGGGAACTAGAAGAGCCGCAGCTTGCGGGCGAACCGCATGTGCGCGCGCTGGCAGCCGCCTGCGCCGCCAAATTCGGCGACGAAACGGTGTGGAACGAGCTTGTGGCGGCCATCGCCTCGGGCGCGGAGGTGGGGCGCGACTGGGGCGAAATCACGCGCAAGGACCAGAAGGTGCTTTCGCTGGCGCTGGCGCCCCTGCCCGACGGGGCGATGCTGCTGACCTTCGCCGACGTTACCGACCGCCACCGCATCGAACAGGCGCTGCGCGACCGCAACGAAGCGCTGATCGCGGCCGATCACCTGAAATCGCAATTCATCCGCCATGTTTCCTACGAATTGCGCACGCCGCTCAATCCCATCAAGGGCTATGCCGAAATGCTGGCGGCCAGCGCGCTGAACGACAAGCAGCGCGAATTCGTCAACGCCATCCTGGCGTCGGCCAACACGCTGCACGGGCTGATCAACGACATTCTGGATCTGGCGCTGGTGGAATCCGGCCAGCTCAGGCTGGAGCTGGAGCGGCTCGATCTTCATGCCGTGCTGTCGGCCATTTTTGCCCATGCAAGGGCCTGGGCCATGCAATCGCAGCGCGAGGTGCGGCTGGATTGCCGCCCGGACGCGGGCGAATTCATGGGCGACCGGCGGCGCATCCAGCAGGTCATTGTGTATCTTCTGTCGAACGCGCTGCAATTCACGCCGGAAGGCGGCACCATCACCATCGGCGGCGACATTCGCGGCGACGAGGTGCAGATCTATGTTTCCGACACCGGCCCGGGCATCGCGCCCGAACTTTCGGCCACGGTGTTCGACCGCTTCGAAGCCAAGCCGCAAAGCGGGCAGCGCGGCGGCGCCGGCCTTGGGCTGACGCTGGTGAAGTCGTTCATCGAACTGCATCACGGCTGGGTGGAAATCGACAGCAGGCCCGGCAAGGGCACCACCGTTCGCTGCCATCTGCCGCGGCGCATCGAGGGCCGCCAGGCGCAAACCGTGGCATAATCCCGGAATGTGCGGAAAATTCACGCAGATGATGTCGTGGAGGGATGTCCACGACTATTCTGATTTCCTGGCCGCCAACACCGGACCCGCCGAAACCGCCACGCCCATGCGCTTTGCCCATATCGTGCGGCTGAACGGCCAGGGCGCGCGCGAGACGGTTCCCATGCGCTGGGGCTTCATGGGCCTGCGCGCGAAAAATCCGTCAGGGCCGCCGGAACATGTCCATGCGCGCAGCGAGACGCTGGACGAACGCCCCACCTTCCGCGCGGCGTTCGCCAATGCGCGCGGGCTTCTGGTCGTGAAAACGTTCAACGAAGGCAAGGAAATCGCCCCGCGCAAGACCGAGCAGCACACGATTACCCCGCGCGACGGCAAGCCCATCGGGATCGCCGTGCTGTGGGAGCGGTGGGAACATCCCGAACAGGGCGAGCTTCTGACCTTCGTGATGGTGACGACGCCGGCCAACAGGCTCATTTCGTCCATCACCGACCGGATGCCCGCGGTGCTGGCGCCGGAGCATTGGGCCAAATGGCTGGGCGAAGAACCGGCCACGCCGGCAGAGCTGAAAGCCCTGCTTCAGCCCTTCGAAGGCGACTGGAATATGGAAGCGCAATCGAGGCCGCCGAAGCCGAAACCGGCAAAGCCCGGCCGTCAGACGGAGCTGTTCTGACACAGGAAGACGCCGGAGCAGGCGCCTTCCCGCGGCGGACATAAATCTTTGAGAAACGCCAAATGTCGGCGCTGATCACATCGGCCTGCGTCGTGATCATGCCGTGCGGATGGTTCTCAGGTGTTATCAGCGTCGGCGCTGTGCTAGATGAAGTCGCCGATCGCCAGATGAGCGACGTTGGCCGCGTGGATGAGTTCGATCACATAATCCGCGCCGGCCTGATAGCCGGCCGTTCCGTTCGCGTTGACAACCAGGAAGACGTGACCGGCGAGCGAACCGGAATTGGGCTCATAGAGAACGGCCTGATGTTTGCCGAGATGGGCCGGGCCGATTGCGGCCGCGAGTTCCGCATTGAAGTGCGCGTTGTTGTCCAGTGCGCCCGTCGCAACCGTGTGGCGGACGGCTGTTACGTGAACGTTGAGGTCCAGCAGATCCCGCTGGGTGTCAAAGGCGAAAATCGTGTCGTGGCCACGGCCCATGGAGTCGCTGACGGCTGCATAGACAAAGGAGTCGCCCCCACCGCCGCCGTACAGCTTGTCGCCGCCTGCACCGCCGTCGAGCCGGTCAGAGTCCGGGCCACCCTTCAAAGTGTCGTTTCCGCCGCCGCCGAAGACCGTGCCGTCAATGGTCCCCTGTGTTGAGTCCAGCCGGTCGTTGCCGGGGCCGAATATGACATCCCCGGCAATGTGCCCCTGGCTCGTGACATCGAGCGCGCCCACTCCGGTATCGACGATCGCGCCGGTATTTGGCTCAGCGATCGCGTTCACCGCGATTGTGCCGCTGTTGTCTATGGTGCTGGCCGTGGCGGCGGCGGTATCGAGTACAATGCCGAAAGCATCGCCCGTGATCGTGCCGGTGTTCACGATCGCATTGCCGCCGGCCTCAAGAAAAATAGCGGTATTGCCTGTGACCGAACCATTGTTGAAGACGGTGTTGTCGCCCGACCCGTGCACGACAATACCGCCCGTCTGGGTAAAATATGATCCCTGGATGACGCCGTTGTTGGTGATGATGTCGCTTCCTGACCCGCAATAGATTGCACTGAAGGTATTGGCTATCACCGATCCGGCGGCGCCGATCATGATATTGTTCCCGCCGTCGGCGATTTCCAGGCCGTAGTCGTTTCCAAAAAGCGTGCCTTCGATCTGGGCGAAGACAACGCCGCCCGTCGAGACGGCGCCGCTAAAGCCGCTGCCGCCGGAGCCACCCGCAACGGTTACGCCCGGCGCAATGTAAAGATTGTCGCCGGGGTTGAGGTCAACGCCGTCGGCGGATGTGTGAACGACATTCGACGTAATGAAGGCCATGACATTGCTCCGCTTTAACCATCCCCGGCGATCAATGCCGGCGTTCGCGTTGCGGAAACAAAGCCATGGCAACCATTCCGTCTTGGGCGCGGACGACAGGAAGACAGGACGCAAACGACGGCCAATGCTAAAATGCCCTTGGGAGCGCGACACCCTATGGACGATTCAGAACTCCTGCCGGCGGCGGATGACACCGGCGTCATCCGCTTTTCGAGCGCCGCCTATCCGGAACACCGGCGCGCCGAGGCGTGCCTGGAGTTTTTCGGGCGCACGATCGTGGGCGTGGAATTCGAGCCGGTCGGAGAACGGCCGCTCAACATCTGCGCCACAATCCGCGGCCTGGCCGATCTGCAGATTTCCTTTCATTCGAGTTCCGGCATGGCCATGGCCCTGCCGCCCAGCATGATCCGGAATGACAATGTTGTCCTCACGAGCACGAACCTTCCGGCCTGGCAGTCTTCGCAATTCGACCGCGAGATTTCGCTGGGCCGCGACGACGCCGTGCTCTCCTCCAATTGCGACCCCGGCTGGCAGATTCAGCCCCGGCCGCTCCAGGGCATCGCCCTGTGCATGCCAAGAGCGGCGCTGTTTCCGCGGGTCGAGAGGCCGGGCGCGGCGCTGCACCGCCGCCTTCCGGCACAGGACAGCGCCTTGCGCCTTCTCATCCGCTATCTCAACGCCCTTCGCGAAAGCCCGCCGCTGGCGCCGGGGCTTGCAAGGGTGGCCAGAAACCACATTCTGGATCTGGCCGCCGTGGCCCTGGGCGCGACACCGGATGCGGCGGAACAGGCCAGACAACGCGGCGTGCGCGCGGCGCTGTTGCGCGATATCAAGGGCGATATCGAAACGCAACTTGCGGATGGCGGCCTGACGGTGGAGCGCATCGCCGCGCGGCACCGGCTGACCACCCGGTATGTGCAACGGCTGTTCGAAGCCGAAGGATCATCCTTCACGGAATACCTGCGCAATCTTCGGCTGACGCGCGCCCATCAGATGCTGAAAAGCCCGCGGACCTATGGCTGGAAGGTCAGCGCCATCGCCTATGCGGTGGGATTCAACGATCTGTCCTATTTCAACCGCGCGTTCCGCCGCCGGTTCGGCATGGCGCCAGGCGAGGTGCGGGAACAGTTCGGCGCGTGGAATTACTGACTCGTCGCGATCACGTCATAGACATGCCGGCTGTCGTCGGCGCAGACGCCGCCCATGTGATAGCTGTCGCCCGAAAAATCGCAGCGCAGCCCCTTGCCGTCCGGCGAGGCGAGCAGCGCCTTCATGCGCACCGTGCCGCCATAGAAATCCACCGTTCCGAAGCCCGGGCCAAACCCGCGCCAGCCGAAGGATTCATAGAACCCGTAGGTGTGCGCAGACGTGGTGCGCACGACAGGGCCGGTGTAGGTGCCCCCGGGCAATGTGATTGTCATCGTGCTTGTGCCGGTTCCGCTGTTCTGCCAGACGCCGTGATAGATCGTGCCGCTGTCGCGCGGCATGACCTGAAGCTGCCAGGTGCTGGCGCAGCCGGCCAGCGCAAGCGCCGCGAACGCGACCAGCGAAATTTTTTTCATCGCCATCCCCTGCTGAACCGGCGGTTCATGCTAACGCGGCCGCAAATCGTTCACCTGTTACGTTTCGGTCATTTCCGCTCAATGCTGGCTCTTGGGCATGCGCACGACAAGGCCGTCCAGCTCCGGCACGACCTTGATCTGGCAGGACAGCCGCGAATTGGGCTGAAGCTCCTGCGCGAAATCCAGCATCGTTTCTTCCATGTCGGATTTTTCCGGCAGCTTGTCCGTCCAGCCGGGATCCACATAGACATGGCAGGTGGCGCAGGCGCAGGCGCCGCCGCAATCGGCATCTATGCCGGGGATCAGGTTCTTCACCGCCCCTTCCATGACCGACCAGCCCAGGGGCACGTCCACCTCGTGCTCCTTGCCGTTGTATTCAATGTATTTGATCTTCGGCATCGAGCCCTCGGCCAAACGTGACGCTTACGCCATGTTTTTCATAGGTACGGCCATGTCTGCAAGCCGGGCCGGGTCGGGGCGCGCATTCGCCGCTATCATCTTGCGGCCCATAAGATATTCCGGGGCGGCATTGACCGCCTCCACCGCCACAAGCACCCCCTCCTGCAGATGGAAGGCCGCGAATTTGCGGGCGGCCGGATCGCCCCTGAGCACGATCTGATTGCCGCGGGCGGCCAGCCCCGCGATCTGGAGCTTCAGGTCGTACTGGTCCGACCAGAACCATGGCACCTCGCGGTAAGGCACAGGCTTGCCCAGCATGGCGAGCGCGGCGTGCCTGGCCTGATCGATGGCGTTCTGCACACATTCAAGGCGGATGCGCACGCCCGTGCGATCGGGATGACTGGTGCAATCGCCGGCGGCGAAAATCGCAGAGTCTTCGGTGCGGCCGCAATCGTCCACCACAATGCCGTCATCGCAGGCAAGGCCCGCGGCCTGCGCCAGCTCTACATTCGGCACGATGCCGATGCCCACGAGCGCAAGATCGCAAGGGTATGATTTTCCGCCGGCGCGCACGGCATGGATGCGCTCTCCGCCTTCGAAGGCTTCAAGTTTCGTGTTGAGCAGGATGTTCACGCCCGCCTCGCGATGAACTCGCTCATAGAATTGCGAAACGGGCTCCGAGACCGCCCGCATCATCAGCCGGCCGAGCGCTTCGAAGATCGTGACGTCAAGGCCGTGTTTTCGCGCAACCGCCGCCACCTCAAGCCCGATATAGCCGCCGCCGATGACGGCCAGCTTCCTGCCGGGCCGAAGCTCCGGCCGCAGAGCATCCACATCCGCGATGCTGCGCATGTAATGGATGCCGTCGAGATCGGCGCCCGGGCAGCGGATCCGCCGCGCGCGGCTGCCGGTGGCGAAAAGCAGCTTGTCATAGGGAACATGACGGCCGTCGCTCAGGCCCACCTGCTTCAGCGTGCGATCCACCACCACGGCCGCATTGTCGAGGATCAGCTCGCACCCGGCTTCGTCGTAGAAATTCGCGGGTTTCAGGAAAAGCCGCTCGCGCTCGAATGTGCCCGACAGATAGGCCTTGGACAGCGGAGGCCGCTGATAGGGGGCAAACGGCTCATCGCCCACCAGCGCAAGGCTGCCGTCGAAACCTTCGGCATGCAGCGTAGCGATGGCCTGCGCCGCCGCCTGCCCTGCCCCGATGATCACGATTCTTCCGGCCATGTCCTGTCCCGAAAAACAACCGGTTACCATGTCCCGGCATGGGCGCAAATCGGGGCCGGGCGGCGCACATTGAGGGCCGCCCATCCGCACGCTAAAAGCGGCCATGGCGAGCCCGATTCCGGAAATTTCGCTCTCTTTGTCCGGCTTGGCCGCAACCCGGCGCCTGGGCGCGGCCATTGCGCGCACGCTTCGCGCGGGCGATGCGGTGCTGCTTTCGGGCGATCTGGGCGCGGGAAAGACCACGCTGGCGCGCGCCATTCTGGACGCGCTGGGCGTGCGCGAGCCGGTGCCCTCGCCCACATTTACGCTCGTGCAGACCTATGAGACGGCGGGGCTGATCGTGCGACACTACGATCTCTATCGCATCGAAGATGAAGCGGAGCTGGACGAACTCGGGCTGGACGATGCGCTTGCGGAAGGCGCCGTGCTGATCGAATGGCCGGAGCATGCGCCATCGCGAATGCCTTCCGGCGCGCTGACCGTTGCACTTGACGCCGCTGGCGAGACGGCGCGCATCGCAAGGATTTCCGGGCCGCGGCGCTTCATGGACGCCCTGGCGGCGCTGGTGGAGGTTGTGCGTGGCTGACCGCGGCGAAGACCTTCGGGCGTTTCTGGCCAGCGCCGGCTGGGGCGCGGCCCGGCGCGCGCCGCTTGCCGGCGACGCTTCCACCCGGCATTACATCCGCCTGCATCTGAACGGCCGCACCGCCATGCTGATGGACCAGCCGCAGGCGGCCGAAGCGCCGCCGGCGCCCGCCCATGCGACGCCCGAGGAACGGCGCGCGCTTGGGTATAACGCCATCGCGCGGCTGGCCGGCGCCGACACCGGACGATTTGTTGCGGCCTCGAACTATCTTCGCGCCCGCGGCCTGAGCGCGCCCGACATCTATGCCGCCGACACGAACGAAGGTTTCGTGCTGATGGAGGATCTGGGCGAGGCGCTTTATTCCGATGCGCTCATGGGCGGCGCCGACGAAATGGCGCTTTACGGTGCGGCAATCGATGCGCTGTCCAGCCTTCACGCCGAAGGCGCGCCGGCCGCGCTTGCGCCCGACAAGCCGCTGCACCCTTACGACGAAACCGCGCTGATCGCGGAAACCGATCTCATGACGGAATGGTTTTTCCCGGTGGGCCTTGGCCGCAGCGCAACCGCCGATGAAACCCAGACCCATCGCAGGCTCTGGCGCGAGGCGCTTGACGCGGTGACGGCCGCATCGCCCGTGTTCGTGCACCGCGACTATCATGCGCAGAACCTGATCTGGCTGCCGGCGCGCGAAGGCGTGGCGCGCGTGGGCCTGATCGACTTCCAGGACGCGGTGGCCGGCGCGCAGGCCTATGACCTGATTTCGCTCACCGAAGATGCGCGGCGCGACGTTTCCCCCGAACTCGGCGAAGCGATGACCCGGCGCTACCTCGACCGCATGCGCGCGCAGGGCATGCCGCTCGACGAGGCGGCGTTCCGCGCCGCCGTGGCGGTGTTTGCCGCCCAGCGCAACGCCAAGATCGTGGGCATCTTTTCGCGGCTGTACAGGCGCGACGGCAAGCCGCGCTATCTTGGCTATCTTCCGCGCGTCTGGGGTTACCTGAACCGCGACCTCGAGCACCCGGTGCTGGCAAAACTGAAAGCATGGTATGACCGCGCGATCCCGCGCGAAAAGCGCGGCGCACCCCGAATCGAAGGAGCGTCGGTTTGAGCAACGGGCCCACGCGCGCAATGATCATGGCCGCGGGCCTTGGCACGCGCATGCGCCCGCTCACCAGCGATCTGCCCAAGCCGCTCGTGACTGTTGCGGGAAAGGCGCTGATCGACCACGTGATGGACCGGCTGATGAAGGCCGGCGTGAAGACCTTTGTTGTGAACGTGCATTACCGCGCCGAAAAGCTGAAGGCGCATCTGGCGCAGCGGAAGGACGCGGAAATCATCATTTCGGACGAAACGGATTCCATCATGGATTCCGGCGGCGGCGTGGCCAAGGCGCTTGCGTATTTCCGGGGCGAGCCGTTCTTTCACGCCAATTCCGACACCCTGTGGGTGGAAGGCACACGGCCCGCGCTCGAGCGCCTGAAGCTGAGATGGAACGAGCGCGAGATGGACGCCCTGATGCTTCTGGCGCCGACGGTGAACACCGTCTGCTATGACGGCCGCGGCGACTTCATGATGGACGCCGACGGGCGCATTTCGCGCGTGGGCGAACAGCGCATCGCGCCTTTCGTGTGGTCGGGCGTGGAAATCCTGCATCCGCGCCTGTTCGAAGGCGCTCCGTCGGGAAAATTCTCGATCAACCCGCTGTGGGACCGCGCCATTCAGAAGGGGCGCCTTTTCGGCGTGCGGCTGGACGGGGTGTGGATGCATATCGACCGGCCATCGGCAATCACGGAAGCCGAGCATTATCTGGCCGATCTGGCGCGCTCGCGGTAGCGCCCGACTCGAGCCAGACTTGGGCCATGGCCAATGTCTTCACCATTCCGGCGAGTGCGCCTTTCGCGGAAGCGCTGGCGCGCGGGATCATCGCAGAGCATGGCGACGACCCGCTGACGCTTGCCGCGATCACGATCTATCTGCCCACGCGGCGCGCGACGCGGACGCTTGCGGACATTTTCGCCAGACAGCTCGGCGCGGCGCTGCTGCCGGAGCTGCGGCCGCTGGGCGATGCCGACGAAGAGGAATTCCCGTTCGACGGCGATGCGGACGCGCTCGATCTGAAGCCCGCCATCGATCCCGTCCGGCGGCAGCTTCTCCTGGCAACCCTGATCCGCGACTGGCACGGCAAGACTCGCGGGCCCATCGGCTTTGCGCAGGCCGCGGGCATGGCGAAAAGTCTTGCGGCGTTCCTGGATGACGTCGAAAGGCAAGGCGCCGATCTTTCCAAACTCGACGGGCTCGTGGAAGCGCCGCTCGCAGAGCATTGGAACGACGTGCGCGCGTTTCTGTGCCTGATGCGCGACGAATGGCCGAAAATTCTTGAAAAGGAAAACCGGGAGAATCCCGCGCAGCGGCGCAACCTCATGCTGGAGCGGCTGCGCAAATCGCTTGTGGCGCACCCGCCGGCCGGGAAAGTGATCGCGGCAGGATCGACGGGCAGCATCCCGGCAACCGCCGCGCTTCTGGGTGCGATCGCGCGGATGCCCGGCGGCATGGTCGTGTTGCCCGGCCTCGACAAAGACCTGGATGAGGAAAGCTGGCAGAAACTCGACGAAAGCCCCGGCCATCCGCAATACGGGCTCAAGCAGCTGCTCGCGCGCATCGGCGTGGATCGCAGCGCAGTGCGCGAGTGGCCCTGGGCGCAGGAACGCAACGAGGCTCGCGAGCATCTGTTGCGCGAGGCCCTGCGGCCGGCGCCGACGACGGATGCCTGGCAGGCGCTGGCCGAACGCGGCGCGGGCCACGTGGCGAACGGACTGAGGGGCCTGTCGCTGCTTCAGGCGGGCCATCCGGCCGAGGAAGCCTGCGCGATCGCGCTTGCCTTGCGTGAAGCGCTGGAGACGCCGAAACAGACGGCGGCCCTGGTGACGCCCGACCGGACTCTTGCGCGGCGCGTGGCCGCGGAACTGCGGCGATGGGATATCGAAATCAACGATTCCGGCGGGCAGCCGCTGTCGCACACCAGGCCCGGCACATTCCTGTGCCTTCTGGCGGACGCGGTGGATGCGCAATTCGCGCCGGTTCCGTTGCTGGCGCTTTTGAAACATCCGCTGGCCGCAAACGGGCTTGATCCGGCCGAATTCCGCCGCAAGGCGCGCATGCTCGATCGTCTGTGTCTGCGCGGGCCGAGGCCCGATCCCGGACTCGACGGCATTCGCCGCGCCATTGACGGCGCGCTGGGAGATCTGCGCGAAGAGGAGAAATGGAAACGGGCCGACATCGAGGCGGTCAAGCGCTGGTTCGATCATGTCGAACGCACGCTGCGGCCGTTGGAAGAAGCCTTTGCAGAGCGCGCGGCAACGCTTCCCGGCCTGATTGCCGCGCATGTGGAGGCAGCGGAGGCGCTGGCGCGCAGCAATGCCGGCCGCGGCGCGGCCCTGCTGTGGCGTGGGCCGGCCGGCGACGCCGCCGCAAAACTGATCGCGGCATTTGCCGAAGCGGCGGAAGACCTCCCGCCGCTCGAACCCGATGCCTATGCGCCGCTCTTCCGCTCGCTGGCAGACGAGATTGCGGTCCGGCCGCCGTTCGGCCAGCACGCGCGGCTTTCCATTCTGGGGCCGCTCGAAGCGCGGCTCCTGCGCTTCGACATCACGATTCTCGGCGGCCTGAACGAAGGCACCTGGCCGCGCGCAGCATCGACCGATCCGTGGCTGTCGCGCCCGATGCGCGAGGCGCTGGGACTGGAACAGCCGGAGCGGACCATCGGACTTTCGGCGCATGATTTCGCAACGCTGGCCGCCAGCCCGCGCGTGATCCTTTCGCGCGCCACAAAAGCGGAGGGCGCGCACACGATCGCATCGCGATGGCTGCAGCGGCTGGTGCAGGTTACCGATGGGTTGGCCCTGAAAATTTCCAGCGCGGATCAATATTGCCGGTGGGCCGGAGCGCTGGATGAACCGGGCTCCCCGCCAAAGCCCGAAGAGCGGCCCCGGCCGAAACCGCCGGTGACAATGCGGCCGCGCAGTCTTTCGGTCACGGAAATCGAGACCTGGATGCGCGATCCTTATGCGATTTACGCAGAGCATGTGCTGCGCCTGAAGCCGCTGGACCCGCTGGATGCCGATTTCGGCGCACTGGAGCGCGGAACGGCGATCCACAAGGCGCTGGAACTGTTTCTGGCCGAGACGGGCGGCGATTTTGCGCCCGATTCCTGGCGGCGGCTTGTCGAGATCGCCAACGCGGTGTTCGGCCAGGCCGGTGTTCCACATTCGGCCCTGGCCCTGTGGCGGCCCCGCTTCGCGCGCGCCGCGCGATGGTTTGTGGAAGAAGAGCGCAAGCGCCGCGACACGATCGCAAAATCCTTCGTGGAACTGAAAGGCCGGCGCACCTTTGGCGAGGGCGAACGCGCCTTTGTCCTTCGCGGCCGCGCCGACCGCATAGACCTTCTGCATTCCGGCGGAGCCGCCGTTGTGGACTACAAGACGGGAAAGCCGCCGACCAACAGGCAAATCCAGTCCATGCTGACGGCGCAGCTTCCGCTGGAAGCCGCCATCCTTTCCGCCGGCGGCTTCCCGGACGCGGGGCCTCTGAACGCGGAGCAGCTGCTTTACATCCAGGTTTCCGGCGGCGCGGAGCCCGGCAGGTATCAGCCGGTTGAGCCGAAAAAGATGACGCTTGCGCAATTCGTGGCCGAGGTGGAGCGGAAACTCATCGCGCTTGTCGCGCTGTTCGACGACGAGAACACGCCCTATCTGCCGCGGCTCATTCCATTCCGCGCCGATCAGCCCGGCGACTATGACCATCTGGCGCGCGTGCGCGAATGGTCGCTCATCGGCTGGGAAGTGGACGAGGAATGAGCGGGCAGGAAGCAACGCCGCTGGATGCGGCCAATCCCTTCGCGTCCGCCTGGGTCTCGGCCAACGCGGGCTCCGGCAAGACGCATACGCTCGCCAACCGCGTGACGCGTTTGCTGCTGGCCGATGTCGATCCGGCAAAGATCCTGTGCCTCACCTACACCAAGGCGGCGGCGGCGGAGATGCAGGAGCGGCTGTTCAACCGCCTGGGCCAATGGTCGATGTTCGACGACGGCAAGCTGTCCGCCGAAATTGCGAAGATTGGCGCACGCGCGGAAAGCCGTGCCGATCTTCGCAAGGCGCGCCGGCTTTTCGCGCGGGCGCTGGAGACTCCGGGCGGGCTGAAAATCCAGACCATTCACGCCTTCTGCCAGAACGTGCTGTCGCGCTTTCCCCTCGAAGCCGGCATTTCGCCCGGCTTCCGTGTGCTGGACGAACAGACCGCGCGCGATCTTCTCAACAGCGCGCGCGTGCAGGTTCTGGAACGCGCCGGCCGCGGGGATGCGCGGCTTGCGGAGGCGGCTGCCTATATCGCCACGCAGATCAGCGAGAACCGACTGAGCGTGGTGCTTTCGGCGGCGCTGGGAAACGACCGCGCGAAGCTCGAACGGTTCTTCGACCGGCTTCCGGCGGGGCCCGATGCCCTGCGCAACGCCATCAACCGGGCGCATGGCGCGGACGGCGCGCGGCCGGAAACGATTGCGCAGCAGTTCTGCGCCGAAATCAAAGCCGATGATTCAAGGCTGTCCGATGTCGTTGCGTGGCTGGAAACCGGCGGCACGGCCGATCGCAGGTGCGCGGCTGCGCTGAAGCGCGCGCTCGTCGCAACAGATGCCGAAGCCATGTTCGCCGGCATTTGCGACGCGCTGCTGAAGGGCGACGGCGAGCCTTATGCCAGCACAGCAACCAAGCCCCTGCAGACGAAAAGACCCGATTTGTTCGAATATCTCTCCGGATTGACCGAGCGCTTGTACGCTGCATCCCAACGCTACAAGGCTGCGCGCGCGGCCGCGCTGGCCGAAGCGGCCGTGACGCTGGCGGCCGCGGCACACGAAACCTACACCGCCGAAAAGCGGGCGCGCGGCTATCTGGACTACGACGATCTGATTGCCGGGACGCTGCGCCTTCTGGAGCGGCAGGCTGCCGCGCAATGGGTGCTTTACAAGCTTGACGGCGGCATCGACCACATCCTGATCGACGAGGCGCAGGACACGAGCCCCGACCAGTGGCGGATCGTGCGCAAGCTGACGGAAGAATTCTTCGCCGGCGAAGGCGCCACCGCCGGCCGCGCGCGCACCGTGTTCGCGGTGGGCGACGAGAAACAGTCGATCTTCAGTTTCCAGGGCGCCGAACCGGTGCAATTCGAATACTACCGGCAGTTCTTCGGCGCGCACGCAAAGCCGTTCGCCGACGTGCCGCTTCTCGAATCGCGCCGTTCCGCGCCGGAAATCCTGTCGTTCGTGGACCGCGTGTTCCAGGACGAAACGGCGCGCGCGGGGCTTACGCCCGATGCGCGCGAAATCCTTCACGTTCCGCACCGCAAGGATGCCAAAGGCTGGGTGGAATTCTGGCCCGCGCTGAAGCCCGACGCGGAGAAGGAACACGACCCCTGGCGGCCAGTGGACGTGCCGTCGGAAAACAGCCCCGTCGTGCGGCTGGCCAGACAGATTGCGGCGCAGATCGCCGGCTGGATGGAGAAGAAGCTGAGGCTCCCGGGCCATGACCGGCCCATCGCGCCGCAGGACATCATGATCCTTCTGCCGCGGCGCCAGCCGTTTGCCAGCGAGATCATCCGCAGGCTGAAGGAATATGGCGTGCCTGTCGCCGGCGGCGACCGCATCAGGCTCACCGAGCAGATGGCCGTGATGGACCTGATCGCGCTCGGCCGGTTCGTGCTTCTGCCTGAAGACGATCTCAACCTGGCGGCGTTGATGCGCTCGCCCATCCTGGGATTTTCGGAACAGGAGCTGTTTGAACTTGCCGGCACCCGGAAGGGACATCTGTGGCGGGCGCTGGCCGAGCGGCGCGACGAACGGCCCTGCTATGCGGCCGCCCACGATTTCCTGACGGGCGCCCTGACGCGCGCCGATCTGGTGCCGCCGCACGAGTTCTTTTCGTCTGCGTTGTCGCGCGGGTGCCGCAAGAAGCTGCTTTCGCGCCTTGGGCCGGAGGCTGCGGACGCCATCGACGAATTCCTCTCGCTCGCGCTGGCATTCGAGGCAATGAACACGCCGTCGCTGGAAGGCTTTCTGCACTGGATCGAGCGCGGAGAGGCTGAAGTGAAGCGCGACATGGAGCGCAGCCGCAACGAAGTGCGCGTGATGACCGTGCATGGCGCCAAGGGCCTGGACGCCGATATCGTCATCCTGCCGGACACCACTACGCTGCCCGATCCGCCCGGCAAACGCGGCGAGCTTCTGTTTGCGGGCGACGACGTGATCTTCACGCTGAGTACCGCCGAAGCGCCCGAAGCGGTGAAGCGCGCGAAGGAGAGGGCGAAAGCCGAAGCGCTGAAGGAACACAAGCGCCTGCTCTATGTCGCCCTCACGCGCGCCAAGGATCGGCTTTGCATCTGCGGATTCGAGAACAAGCGCGGCGTGGCAAGAGACTCCTGGTACGAGCTTGCGGAGCGTGCGACGAAAGCCTGCGGTCGCGAAATCGTGCGGGACGGAAAGACGCTCTTCGCCTTCGGCGCGGCGGACCTTGAACCGCACACCGGCGCCGTCGCGGCCGCCGATGGCGCGACCGAACTGCCTGCCTGGGCGCAAAGCATGCCCGGGCCGGAACCCGAAACGCCGCGGCTCATCCGCCCGTTCGACGCGGCGGACGCGACGGATATTGTTTCCTCGCCGCTTTCGGAGGGAAGCGCCAGGCGGTTCCGCCGCGGAATTCTGATTCATGCGCTGCTCGCGGGACTGCCGCAGGCGGAACCCGGCCGGCGCGAAGCGATGGCGCGCAAATTCCTGGCGGCGCACCACGTGCCCGACGGCGACATTGACGCGCTTGTCGCCGAAACCCTCAAAGTCCTGAACCATCCCGTTTTTGCGCCGGCATTCGGCGAAAACAGCCGCGCGGAAGTGTCCGTGATCGCCGATCTGCCGCATATCGGAGAGGGCGCGCGCGTGAGCGGCCGCATTGACAGGCTTGCCGTCAGCGACGGCGAAGTTCTGATCGTGGACTTCAAGACCAATCGCCCGCCGCCCACGAAGACGGACGACGTGCCGCAACTCTATCGCGCGCAGATGGCGCTTTATCGCGAGGCGCTCGCGAAGATTTATCCGGGCCGGCGAATCGTGGCCGCGCTCGTCTGGACCGACGGTCCGGGCCTGATGCCGCTGCCGGATGCGATGCTGGATGCCGAAATCGGCCATATTCGTGCACGGCTTGATTCCGGGGCCTCTCGTTCCTAGATTTTCGGAAGCAAAACCAGCCCAAGGAAGGCCATGACCGCGCCCGTGAAAGTATCCGACGCTTCGTTTCAGAGCGATGTGCTGAATTCCTCCAAACCCGTTGTGGTGGATTTCTGGGCGGAATGGTGCGGGCCGTGCCGCATGATCGCGCCGGCACTGGAAGAGCTGGCAGCGGAGCTGGGCGACAAGGTGACGGTGGCCAAGATCAACATCGACGAAAACCCGCATGTGCCGACGAAGTATGGCGTGCGCGGGATACCCACCCTGATGATCTTCAGCCAGGGCCAGGTGGCGGCGACCAAAGTGGGCGCGCTTCCGAAATCCAAGATCAAGGAGTGGATCGAGCAATCGATCTGATTCATCAAAAAGTGCCTGAAAAGGCGCGCCCGGCCGGGCGCGCCTTTTGTTTTTTTCAGTCCTGAGCAGCGCGCATGGCTGACGCCCGCCGGTCTTATGCAGGCCAACTAGCGGACCGTTCCTATCTTCTCCGGGAGGCCAAAGGGAACACCGCCCATGACGTCCACACGCTTTCTCGTCGTTGCCGCCCTGCTCGCGGCGATGCCCGCGCCGGCGCTTGCCGGGGAAACCCTGGCGCTGGCGCCATTTGCGCGCGTCAAGGCGTCCGACGGCGCGCATGTGATCATCCGCCATGGCGACCGCCAGCAGGTGACGCTCGCGGCCGGAAGCACGCAATATTCGCGGATCGAAGTCCGCGACGGCGTGCTGGAGATCGAGACCTGCAAGGACTGGAGCTGCCCGCGCCACTATCGGCTCGAGATCGACATCGCCGTTCCGGAAATTTCCGCGCTCGACGCCAGCGACGGCGCAAGCATCGAAGCGCAGGGCGACTTCCCCACGCAGGCACATCTGGCCGCCAAGGCCAGCGATGGCGGCAACGTGGACGCGCGCGCCGTGGCGGCCGCAGAGGTCAACGCGGTTGCAACCGACGGCGGAGAGGTTTCGGTGGAACCGCGGCAGGCCATGAATGCGCGCGCCGACGACGGCGGGCTTGTGCGGTATTGGGGCCATCCCACCGTAACCGGACTGATTGCAGAAGACGGCGGCGCTGTGCGCCAGGAAAGCTGAGGGAGCATCTCATGAAAACCACCACATTCGTTTCAGCCGCGGCGGCCATCCTTCTTGCCGGCGGCGCATCCGCCGGCACGGCTGTGCCGGTGAGCAACTTTCATTCGGTCTCGATTGAAGGCATGGGCCACATCACCTTCGTCCATGGCGACAGGCAGAGCGTGGTGCTGCAATCGGGCGATACAACAAACACCCGGATCTACGTGAAGAACGGCGACCTGGTGTTCAAATCCTGCCCGCAGAAGGGATGGTTCGGCGGCGACTCCTGTCCGTGGGGTTACCGGCTGGATGCGGTGGTGACAACACCATCGCTTGACGCCGTTGAAATTGACGGCAGCGGCAAGATCGATGCCCAGACCGGCTTCCCGCAACAGGCCAGGCTCGACGTGGAAATCAACGGTAGCGGCGCCGTGGATCTGACGGATATCCCGGCGGCAAGCTCTTCGGTTTCCATCAACGGAAGCGGCAAAGTGCGCCTGACCGCGCACGACAAGCTGGATGTCGAGATCGCCGGCAGCGGCGAAGTGATCTATGACGGAACGCCCGCCGTCAGCCAAAGCATTCTCGGCAGCGGAGTCGTCAAAAGCGCGCGGTAACGGCGGTCCATTGGAGGCGGCGGCAAGCGGCCCGGCATCGCCGGGCCGTTTGTTTTCCGGCCGTTCAGGAATTTTCCGCGAGAACGCGCCCTGCCAGATGCAGCGAGCCGCAGATGAGAATGCGCGGCGTCTCGCCAGCCGCCCGCGCAAAGGCCGACACCTGCATCATCGCTTCGTCGAGGCTGCTGGCCGGATCGGCCTCAAGCCCCGCCGCGCGCGCAGCGTCATAGAGGGCGCCTGCCGGCTGGGAGGCCTCTTCATCCGGGATCGCAACCGTCACCACATGCCGCACAAGCCCCGCATAGGGCGCGAAAAAGCGTTTGGCGTCTTTTGTCTTCAGCATCCCGCTGATGAGATAGACGGGCTTCGGAGAGCGCTCCTCCAGCTCGGCAAGCGCATTGGCAATGGCATGCGCGGCATGCGGATTGTGTCCGCCGTCGAGCCAGACTTCGGCGCCCTTCGGCGCCAGGTCCACGAGCGGGCCTTTCGTCAGCCGCTGCATGCGGGCGGGCCATTCCACGCGCCTGAGGCCCTGCTCGATCGCACTTTCGTTGTTCCATCCGCCTGCGCGGATCGCCGCGATGGCAAGCGTTGCGTTTTCGATCTGGTGCGGGCCCGCCAGCCGCGGCAGCGGCAAATCCAGAAGCCCCGCCTCGTCCTGGTAGATCATGCGGCCGTGCTCGGCATGGCCGAAAAAATCCTGGCCGTAAAATCGCGCCGGCGCCGAGAGCGCATCGGCCCTTCGGGCAAGGACATCCCGGGCCTCGTCGGATTGCGGGCCCACGACCACCGGAACGCCGGGCTTGATGATCCCGGCCTTTTCGGCCGCGATGCCGGCCAGCGAATTGCCCAGGAATTCCTGGTGATCAAGACCGATCGGTGCAATCACCGCAACGCGCGGCTTCATGATGTTGGTGGCGTCGTATTTGCCGCCCAGCCCTACCTCCAGCACCAGCGCATCGGCGGGATGGCGCGAAAAGGCAAGCATCGCGGCCGCTGTCGTGATCTCGAAAAAGGTGATGGGCGCGCCGGCATTTGCGCGCTCGCATTCGTCGAGGATTTCGACGAGTTCGATTTCGGAGATCAGCCGTCCCGCCAGCCGGATGCGTTCGTGAAAGCGCACAAGATGGGGCGAGGTATAGACATGAACCTTGAGGCCCTGCGCTTCCAGAATGGCGCGGGCAAAGGCGCAGGTCGAACCCTTGCCGTTCGTGCCGGCGACATGGATGACCGGCGGCAGCCTGCGTTCTGGGTGGCCCAGGCTTCCGAGCAGCCGTTCAATACGGTCAAGGACAAGATCAATCCGTTTGGGATGGAGCGAAAGAAGCCGTTCGAGGATCGCATCGCTCTGCGCCGCGGCAGAGCTCATGGATGCGCCGATCCGTTGCCGTTGAGGCCCGAACCGTTGGCCGCGTTCCCGCCGTTGGCGCCGGCGCCGTTGACCGGCACCGGCGATCCGTTCGTGCGCACGACGGTGCCGTTGATCGTGGCCGGGATGGCCGCCATCTTCGGCCGCGGCCGCTTCATCATCAGATGCACCAGCCGCGACAGCGTTTCCCGCAGGTCATGCCGGTGCACGACCATGTCGATCATGCCGTGGTCCAGCAGATATTCGGCGCGCTGGAAGCCCTCGGGCAGGCGTTCGCGGATCGTCTGCTCGATCACGCGCTGGCCCGCAAATCCGATCAGCGCGCCCGGCTCTGCGATCTGGACGTCGCCCAGCATGGCGTAGGACGCGCTCACCCCGCCGGTCGTGGGATCGGTGAGCACGACGATGTAGGGCAGATGTGCATCGCGCAGCATATCCACGCCGATGGTCACGCGCGGCATCTGCATCAGCGAAAGGATTCCCTCCTGCATGCGCGCGCCGCCCGACGAGACGAAAAGAATGAACGGCCGCTTTTCTTCGACCGCCGTCGTCATCGCCTGCACCAGCGCCTCGCCAACGCCCATGCCGAGCGAGCCGCCCATGAAATCGAAGGGCTGCACGGCCACGATCACGCGCATGCCGTCAATCGTGCCGCGCGCGGCGACCAATGCGTCCTGGCGGCCTGTCTTGGCGCGCGCGTCTTTCAGCCGGTCGGTGTAACGGCGCTCGTCGCGGAAATGCAGCGGATCGACCGGCACCGGCGGTTGCGGCAATTCCTCATAGACGCCGGCATCGAATATCGCGGCGAAGCGCTCCACGGGCCCGATGCGCATGTGATGGCCGCATTGCGGGCAGACATTCAGGGCCGCCTGCAGATCGCGGTGGAAAATCATTTCGCCGCAGGCCGGACATTTGCGCCAGAGGTTTTCCGGCGTCTCGCCGCGGGCGCCGCTGATCAGACCCTTGATGCGGGGGCGGACAAAATTGGCAATCCAATTCATGATCCTATCCTAACACCCTCATTTCCGCGCCGCATGCACCGATTTGGCCAGGCTTTCGCAAAAGTTGACGGCCGAGTCGACGATTTCCGCGTGCCTGTTCGCCATATTCTCGCCCATTTTCCTGACGATCGCCGTGCCCACCACCGCCGCATCGGCGAATCGCGCGATCCGGGCCGCCTCTTCCGGCGTGCGAATTCCAAAGCCTACAGCGATCGGCAAATCCGTCCTGGCTTTGAGCCGGCCCACGGCAGCCTCCACATCAGCGGCCGCGGCCTGCTTGGTGCCGGTGATGCCTGCCACCGACACATAATATAGGAAGCCCGAGGCTCCGGAGAGGATGCGCTCCAGCCTTTTTTCGCCGGTTGTGGGTGTAACCAGCCGGATGACGTCGAGGCCGTGGCCGGCGGCAGGCGCACGCAAGACGTCGTCCTCTTCGGGCGGCAGATCAACGGTGATCAGACCGTCCACGCCCGCCTGCGCGGCATCCTTTGCGAAGCGCGCCGTGCCATAGGCGTGGATCGGGTTGTAATAGCCCATGAGAACGAGCGGCGTGTGCGAATCGCGTTCGCGAAACCGGCGCACCAGCTCAAGCACCTTCGCAAGCGTCATGCCGGATTTCAGCGCGCGAAGGCTGGATGCCTGGATGGCCGGGCCATCCGCCATGGGATCGGAAAACGGAACGCCAAGTTCAATCAGGTCTGCACCGGCCGCAGCAAGCTTTTCGAGAACGGCGAAGGAGGTGGCGGAATCGGGATCGCCCGCGGTGATGAAGGGAACGAATGCGGCGCGGTTCGCGCGGCGCAATTCGGCGAAACGCGCGGCGATGCGGCTCATATCGTTTCGCCCAGGGCTGCGGCCGCCGTGAAGACATCCTTGTCGCCGCGGCCGGACAGGCAGACGGCGATGATCCTGTCTTTGCCCATCTGCGGGGCCACGCGCGCGACATGCGCCAGCGCGTGCGCGGATTCGAGCGCCGGGATGATGCCTTCCAGCTTCGACAAAAGCGTAAAGGCTTCGAGTGCATCCCGGTCGGTCGCGGAGAAATATTTTACCCGCCCCTGATCCTTGAGCCACGCATGTTCCGGACCGACGCCGGGATAATCGAGGCCCGCCGATATGGAATGTGCTTCGTTCACCTGCCCGTCTGCGGTCTGCAGCAGATAGCTTCGCGCACCATGCAACACGCCCGGCGCGCCCTTGGACAGGGTGGCGGCATGATGGGCGGTGTCCACGCCCTCGCCCGCCGCTTCCACGCCGTGAATCTCGACATCGGCATCATCGAGAAACGGATGGAACATGCCGATGGCGTTGGAGCCGCCGCCCACGCAGGCCGTGACGAGATCGGGCAGCCGGCCTTCGGCTTCCAGCATCTGGCTGCGCGTTTCTTCGCCGATCACCGTCTGGAAATCGCGCACCATGGCCGGATAGGGATGTGGGCCGGCCGCCGAACCGATGATGTAGAACGTGTCATGGACGTTGGCGACCCAGTCGCGCAACGCTTCGTTCATTGCATCCTTGAGCGTGCAGGAGCCGGAGGAGACGGGGCGGACTTCCGCGCCGAGCAGGCGCATGCGGAACACATTGGGCTTCTGCCGCTCGATATCCACCTCGCCCATGTAGATCACGCAGGGCAGACCGAAGCGCGCGGCAACGGTGGCGGTGGCCACGCCATGCTGGCCGGCCCCGGTTTCGGCAATGATGCGCGTCTTGCCCATGCGGCGGGCCAGCAAAATCTGCCCGAGGCAGTTGTTGATCTTGTGCGCGCCCGTGTGATTGAGATCTTCGCGTTTCAGATAGATTTTCGCGCCGGTGAAACGGGACGTGAGCCGTTCGGCGAAATAGAGCGGCGACGGCCGCCCGACGAAATGCCTGAGCAGTCCGTCCAGCTCCGCATGGAAGGCCGGATCCTTTTTTGCCGCTTCGTACGCCTTCTCGAGCTCGAGCACGAGCGGCATCAGGGTTTCGGCCACAAAGCGGCCGCCATAGGCGCCGAAATGCCCGGAGGCATCGGGGCCGGCACGCCAGGAATTGGGCCGCGCGGTCATGGCTGATGTTCCGGCGCGAGCGCCGCGGCGCGGGCATGTGCCACGAATTCGGCGATCATCTCGGGACTTTTGACGCCGGGCGCAGTCTCAACGCCCGACGAAACATCGACGCCCGGTGCATCGGCTGCGCGAATGGCGCGCCCGACGTTTTCCACACCCAGGCCGCCGGCCAGCAGCCAGGGCCGCGCAAACCTGCGGCCGCGCAGAAGCTGCCAGTCAAAGGCCGCGCCGTGACCTCCCGGGCGCGTGGCATTTACGGGCGCCTTGGCATCGAACAGGAGCATGTCAGCCACCTTTTCGTATTCGGCGGCCACGGACAGATCGGCCGCTTCGGCGATCGCCATGCTTTTGATGACCGGCAGGCCGAAGCGCGTGCGAACCGCTGCCACACGCTCCGCCGTTTCACTGCCGTGAAGCTGAAGCAAATCGGGTTGGGCCGCGGCAATCGCCCGCGCGATCTCTTCATCCCCCGCATCCGCGACCAGCGCAACGATGCGCGCGCGTCCGCGCAAACGCTGGGCCAGCGACGTTGCGGCATCGGATTTCACAAAGCGCGGCGAGCGATGAAAGAACACAAGCCCGGCATAATCCGCGCCGGCGCGCATGGCGGCATCGGCCGCCGGCACGCTGTTGACCCCGCAGATTTTGACCTGAATGCCCATGGGGCGCCGCTTATCGCGCGCAAGCGGCGGTCAGATCAAGCAAGGCCGGAAAAATGCATTAAAACGCCAAGGTTCAGGCCAATTGGGCAATCTCGGCGGCGATGGCCCGGGCCGCGGCCGCCGGATCGGGAGCCATCGTGATGGGCCGGCCGATCACCACGATATCGGCCCCGGCGCGTGCCGCTTCGCCCGGTGTCATCACACGCCGCTGGTCTGCAAGGTCGGCGCCCTTCGGCCGGACGCCGGGCGTGACGATCAGAAAGTCCGGGCCGCAGGCCGCGCGAACCGGCGCGATCTCGCGCGGGCTGCACACCACGCCATCCAGCCCGCTGTGCTTTGCAAGCTTTGCCAGGCGAACAACCTGGTCCTGCGCGGGCGACCGCTGGCCCACCGATTCCAGATCACGGTCTTCCAGACTGGTGAGCACGGTCACCCCGATCACCTTCACATCGGGATCGACGGCGCGCGCGGCCTCGACACTGGCGCGCATCATGGCTTCGCCGCCGGAGACGTGAATGTTGAAGAGCTTCGCGCCAAGTTTCACCAGTTCGCGCGATGCGCCCGCCACGGTGTTGGGGATGTCGTGGAATTTCACGTCAACGAACAAGGGCAGGCCGAACGCGGCGATCTCGCGAATGCCGGACGGGCCCTGCGCGGTGATGAATTCCAGCCCCACCTTCAGGCCGCCGGCCGCGCCGCGAACAAGGCGCGCGAGCTCGCGCGCTTTGGAAAGATCAGGCGTATCGAGAGCAACGAAGACAGGGTTCTGGAATCGCGCTGCGGTCATCCGGGGCCGCTCTTAGGGCCGCCGCGCACCGGCGGCAAGGGCTTCCTGGCCCGGCCGCCCCAGAGCCGCGACAGCGCCTGGGTTGCCCCGCCGAGCACAATCCCCAGCGCCAGCGCGAAAAACATCAGCAGATAGAGCGGGAGGCTGAACGCCAGAGCCGGGTGATCGGACGAAAACGGGTCCAAGCTGAAGACAACGCTTTGCCGGTTGGCAATCGCAAGTGCCCCCGCGATCACCACAGCCGGAACGCCAAACACATACGTCGAAAGTCTCACGGGCTTGCGTGCGATCGGTCGTTGTTCAGCTTTTCGCGCAATTCCTTGCCGGTCCGGAAGAATGGCGCGCGCTTTTCATCCACCTTGACCGGCTCACCCGTCCGCGGGTTGCGGCCCATGCGCGCGGGACGGGCCTTGACCGAGAATGCGCCAAACCCGCGAAGTTCCACGCGCTTGCCGAGGGCCAGCGCCTTTGCGATCTCATCCAGCACGGTTGTAACGATCCGCTCCACATCGCGATGGTAGAGATGCGGATAACGCTGCGCCAAGCGCGCGACCAGTTCAGATTTGATCATCCCCGTCCCTCGAGGGACCCCGTATCGTGACAACGATAGCCTGCCCCACAGGGTTAACCTAGTGGCAGCCCACAAAAGCGTCAACGGGAAGTCACTGAATACGCAATGTTTTTCTGATTCGTGGGGTTTGGATGACAATCCATTTTCCCCTCTTTATTTGGGGCGAATCTGGCAAGACCCCTTTGAGTCTTGGGCTCTTCCAGCGCAGGCGCGCCTGCCACAAGACGAACAGGCGGACGTCTCAGGCCGCCATATTCGCCTTGGCGGCCAAGGGGATGGTGACACTTACGGTTGTGCCCTTGCCTTCGATGCTCTCGATCTTGAGGCTCCCGTGGTGCATCTGGGCCAGCGCCCGTACAAGCGCCAGTCCAAGGCCCGTGCCCGAATGGGCCGTTCCGGCGTCTGTCTTGAGTTGCACAAAGGGGTTGCCGAGCCGGTAGAGCTGGTCCGCCGGAATGCCGATTCCCGTGTCGGTGACCAGCAGAATCAGCTTCCCGTCTGAAATGGTCGCCTTGGCGATCACATGGCCGCCCGAGGGCGTGAACTTGATGGCGTTCGAAAGCAGATTGAGGAGAATCTGCTTGATGGCCCGCCTGTCCGCATCGACCCAGAGCGGGGCGGCGGGCATGCTGAACTGAAGGTCCACGTCGGCCTGCTGCGCCCGCTCGCGCATCAGATCCACGCATTCACGCATGATCTCGCCCACAAGCAGGCGCTCGCGCACAAGCTCATGCTTGCCGGCTTCGATTTTCGACATGTCGAGGACATCGTTGATGAGATCCAGAAGGTGCCTGCCGGCGTCCTGGATCAGGCGCGTGTATTCGCGATAGCGCGGATCGCCCAGCGGACCGAAAGTTTCCGCCTGCATGATCTCGGAAAAACCGATCACCGCATTGAGCGGCGTGCGCAGCTCATGGCTCATGTTGGCGAGGAACATGGACTTGGCGCGGTTGGCGCGATCAGAGGAATCGCGGGCCACCAGGGCTTCCTCGCGCGCGCTTTCGGCCCGCTTGATCGCAGCCGCCAGGCCGCGTTCCAGCCGCTTCCGCTCTTCCAGCGCGGCGCCGAGCATGGCCATCGAAAACCCGATCACCGCCACATAGATCTGCACAAGCAGAATCTGTTCGCGCAGGGAATGGCTGCGCAACATCCCGTGCGGATCGCCGAAGAGCACCGGCAGAAAAAGATAGACCGCGCTCAGCACCAGCCCGATGGCGCCTCCGGCAAAGCCGCGCTGGAATGTCAGAAGCGCGATGGCGGGGAAGAAGAGGAACGCAATCGGCGTGTCGCGGTAGATGTAGTTCACGCCGATCACCGCCACCACGGCGCCGATGGCAAGCAGGGTTCCGCCAAGCTGGTCCCTTGAGAACATCGCCTTGAATGCGGTCCAGCGCACGGTCATGACCGGCGGAACGATCATGATCAGGCCAAGCGCGTCGGCCGAATACCAGTTCACGACCGAGTCGAAGAAATCGGCGCCATAGACAAACCGGAAGATCACGCTGGAGAACAAGGCCGACAGAAGCGGAGCGGGAACCACGGCCAGGGCGTAAAAGCTCAGGAGCGCGCGCGGGCGGCTGATCGAACGATCCAGCCGGAAACGCCGCATCGGGATTGCCACCAGCAGCACTTCGATCGCATTGGCGACCACCATGCACGCAATCGAGAAGGGATTGTCATGCAGAAGGAAATCAGCCGCGGCGTTGCCCACCAGACCGGCCAGCAGGATTTTCGGCCAGTCGCGGCTGGGTTGCTTCAGCAGGAAGCAGAGCAGCACCGCATTCGAAATCCAGATGCCCGTGATGTGCCCGCCCAGCCGCGCCAGCAAATTGATCCCGCCGGCCGACACCAGCACGCTGAGGGCCGCGGCAATCAGGATGCCGAGCGAAGGACCGCGTCTTGCAGCCGCCAACGAAAGTGCCGCCTGCATGGTTATCGCCCGTTAACGGACTGGCAAATTTCTGTTCCGCCCATTCTGATTTTGTATGGCGGCGCAATCTAAGGTCCCGTTAATGACGCATTGCGAAAACCCGCGGCGGCGGGAAAGAAAAAGGCGCCCGGCCTGATGGACGGGCGCCTTCGATGAAAAGAAAGGATTTACCTATTCGCCGGGTTCCTCGTCGGCCTTTTTCTTGCCGCGCCGCTTCAGCGCCGCGCCCAGAATGTCCCCCAGGCTCGCGCCGGAATCCGACGAGCCGTATTGCGCCACGGCCTCCTTTTCCTCGGCCACTTCGCGCGCCTTGATCGAAAGCCCGATCTTGCGCGTGGCCTTGTCGACGCTCGTGACCATCGCATCCACCTTGTTGCCGACCTGGAAGCGCTCGGGCCGCTGTTCGTTGCGGTCGCGCGACAGATCGCTCCTGCGGATGAAGCTCTTGATGCCGTCGGCGAGCGTCACTTCGATGCCGCCGTCGTTCACTTCGGACACCGTAACGGTGACGACATCGCCCTTCTTCACGGGGCCGACCTTGTCCATCGGGTCGCCGGCAAGCTGCTTGATGCCGAGGCTGACGCGTTCCTTTTCTGCATCCACGTCCAGCACCTTGGCTTTGACCGTCTGGCCCTTCTGGTATTCCTTGATCGCTTCCTCGCCCGGCTTGTCCCACGACAGGTCGGAGAGATGCACCATGCCGTCGATATCGCCTTCGAGGCCCACGAACACGCCGAATTCCGTGATCGACTTCACTTCGCCCTCGATGATCGTGCCGGCCGGATGCGTGGCCGCGAAATGCGACCAGGGGTTTTCCTGCGTCTGCTTCAGGCCAAGGCTGATGCGCCGCTTGTTGGAATCCACTTCCAGCACCTGCACTTCGACGTCCTGACCCGGTTGCACGATCTTTCCGGGCGTCATGTTTTTCTTCACCCAGCTCATTTCCGAGACATGCACGAGGCCTTCCACACCCGGCTCCAGCTCCACGAAGGCGCCATAGTCGGTGACGTTGGTGACCTTGCCGGTAAACCGCGCGCCGACCGGATATTTGGCGCCCACGCCTTCCCATGGATCGGTCTGCAGCTGCTTCATGCCCAGGCTGATGCGCTGCGTGTCGTGGTTGATCTTGATGATCTGGACCGTGACCGTCTGGCCGACATTGAGGACTTCCGTCGGATGGCTGACGCGGCGCCACGCGATGTCGGTGACATGCAGGAGACCGTCCACGCCGCCCAGATCCACGAAGGCGCCGTAATCGGTGATGTTCTTGACGACGCCTTCCACCACCTGGCCTTCCTGGAGGCTGGCGACGAGCGAAGACCTTTCCTCGGCCCTGCGCTCTTCCAGAACGGCGCGGCGCGAGACAACGATGTTGCCGCGGCGGCGATCCATTTTCAGGATCTGGAACATCTGCGGCTGGTTCATCAGGGGGCCCACGTCGCGCATCGGCCGCACGTCCACCTGCGAGCCGGGAAGAAACGCCACCGCGCCGTCGAGATCAACCGTAAAGCCGCCCTTTACCCGGCCGAAGATCACGCCCTGCACGCGCGTCTGATCGTTGTAGGCCTTTTCGAGACGGATCCAGCTTTCTTCGCGGCGGGCCTTGTCGCGCGACAGCACGGCTTCGCCCAGCGCGTTTTCCACGCGCTCCAGATAGACCTCAACCTCGTCGCCCACTTTCACATTGGCGGGCTGGCCCGGCATGGAAAATTCCTTCAGCGCCACGCGGCCTTCGGTTTTCAGGCCGACATCAACGATGGCAAAGTCATTCTCCACCGCGACGATCCTGCCCTTGATCACGCTGCCTTCGGCGGGCGCCTGAGCCTCGAAGCTTGCATCGAGCATGGCCGCGAAATCTTCGCGGGACGGGGTGGCAATGGATTCGGCAGCAGAAGCGCGAGCCATTCAAATTCCTCTTTCAACAACAGTTCATGCCGGCCGCTTTGCGCGGCGGACTTCCGAGCAGGCAAACGCCCACAAGGCGGTTTGGTTACGTCTGGGATGTCCGGGCTGCCCGAGAATGGCGCCGCCGGGTCTCCTTCACCCCTTGGCTTGCGCCCTGAGCGCCGCTTCGACCCTGGGTCTTACAAGGGCGAGCGCTGCCGCGAACGCAGCGTCTATATCCAAGTGCGTGGTGTCGAGCAAGGCCGCATCCGCCGCCTGCTTGAGGGGCGCGATCGGGCGCTCGCGGTCGCGCCGGTCACGTTCCCGGATTTCGGCCAGCAGGGCGGCCTCGTCCGGCGCAGCCCCGGCCGCCTTCAGTTCGAGCCAGCGCCGATGGGCCCGCACGTCCGGCGCAGCGTCTACGAACAGTTTCGCGTCGGCGTCCGGGCAGACAATCGTGCCGATGTCCCGGCCGTCGATCACGGCCCCCTTTTCGCCACCGGGCGGATGGGCCGCAAAATGCCGCTGATACTGAAGAAGGGCCGCGCGCACCGCCGGAAACACCGACACGAGGGACGCAACGCGGCCCATCTCTGCCGTGCGAATTGCCGGATCGGATGCGCGGCGATGGTCGATTGCCTGCGCCGCGCGCACGGCATCGGCTTCCCGGTTTGGATCGCCGCCCGCGTCCACCACGCCCAGCGCGACAAGCCGGTAGAGGGACCCGGAATCGAGATGCGCAAAATCGAAATGCTCCGCCAGTTTCGTGGCCAGCGTTCCCTTGCCGGACGCCGCCGTGCCGTCAACAGCGATCACGACGCTCATGCGAATTCCGCCCCGAGCGAACGCATCATCGCTTCAAACTCCGGAAAGCTCGTGGCGATCATCGCCGTGTCGTCCACCGCCACCGGCTCGCGCGCGGCCAATCCCGCAACGAGAAACGACATCGCGATGCGGTGGTCCATATGCGTTTCGACAGTCGCGCCGCCCGGCACGCCATCGGCCCCACGGCCTTCGATTATCAGGCCGTCACTGAGTTCCTCGACATTGACGCCGATGGCGCGCAATCCCGCCGCAATGGCTGCAAGGCGGTCACTTTCCTTCACCCGCAGCTCTTCCAGGCCCCGCAGGATCGTGCGGCCCTCCGCAAACGCGGCTGCAATCGCCAGAATCGGATATTCGTCGATCAGGGCCGGCGCGCGATCGGCAGGCACTTCGACGCCGCGAAGCGGCGCAAACGCGGCCACAACGTCGCCGACCGGTTCGCCGCCCGCTTCGCTTACGCTGGCAGCCGAGACGCGCGCGCCCATTTCCCGCAGCACCTGAAACAATCCCACGCGCCGCTGATTGAGCAAAACGCCCGGGATCGTGATCTGCGAGGCCGGAACGATGCTGGCTGCAACCGCCGCAAACGCCGCGGACGACGGATCGCGGGGAACATGAACGGCCGCCGGCTTCAGCTCCGCTTCGCCCGTGATCGAGATGGTTTCGCCCGCGCCGTCCGGCTCGACCACGATATCGGCGCCGAAAGCCTTCAACATGCGCTCGGTGTGATCGCGCGTGAGCACATTTTGCGTAAGCCGCGTGCGGCCCGGCGCATTGAGCGCCGCCAGAAGCAGCGCCGATTTGACCTGTGCCGATGGCGTGGCGATCCTGTGTTCAATCGCAACCGGATGCCGCGCGCCGCGCAGCGTGACGGGCAGGTAACCATCGCCCCGGCCGTTCCAATCCATGCCGAACGCAGAAAGCGGCTCAAGAACCCGCCGCATCGGACGCCGCCGCAGGCTTTGATCGCCGGTGAAGACTGCCAGGACCGGCGTGGTGGCCATGGCGCCCATGGCAAGCCGAACGCCCGTGCCCGAATTGCCAAAATCCAGAACGCCATCAGGCTCGGCGAAGCCGCCGGTGCCCACGCCCCAGACACGCCAGGTTCCATCCTTGTCTTTAGCCGTCTCGGCCCCGAAACGACGCATGGCCATGGCGGTTGCTATGACGTCATCGGCTTCCAGAAGACCGGTGATTTTCGTCTCGCCCACCGCCAGGGCGCCCAGAATCAGCGCCCGGTGAGAGATGGATTTGTCGCCCGGAATCTGCGCAATTCCCCGCAAGGCGCCGGGACGGCGCGCGGCCAGTGGACGCGGGGCTTTCACGGCAGTCATTTGGCGCCTATTTCCACCTTTGACAGCGCCGGACGGAAGTGGCAAACGACCCGGCCTTTGGAAACCATACTCACGCGGGAAAGATGACCCTGGTCAAGGCGGATCTTGGAACCAAGCGCGTTTGCCCCCAGTGTGCATCGCGCTTTTACGACCTGAACAAGCGTCCGATCGAGTGCCCGAAGTGCCAGTTCGCCTTCGAGCCGGAGGCGCTTTACAAGCAGCGCCGCCCGCGTCAGCCCGAGCCGCAGGAAGCCGAGCCGGCCGCCGCCGAAGCCGAGGAGGACGAAGAGCTCGAGGAAGAGGTCGAGGAAGCCGAAGCCGAAGCGGCCGAACCCGTGGAAGCCGAAGCCGAGCCCGTGCTCCAGACGGCCGAGGACGAAGAGGAAGAAGAAACCGTCGAGGAAGAAGCCGAAGAGGCCGGAATGACGGTTGTCGAAGAACCCGACGCCGAGGTGGCCGACATTGAGGACATCGACGAGGAGGCCGGAGACGAGGACGAAGAAGACGACACGTTGCTGGAAGAAGTCGAAGAAGACGAAGACGACGTCAGCGGCATCATCGACGCCGACATCGAGAAGGATGAACGCTGAGACGTTCGCCTTCCGGGAACCGGAAACCGGAAGCGAAATTTCACAGGGTTCCGGCGTCTGAATCCCGAATTCCGCGCGCACCGCGCGCACGGGGCTGTAGCTCAGTTGGGAGAGCGCGTGAATGGCATTCACGAGGTCAGCGGTTCGATCCCGCTCAGCTCCACCAGGTCTTGTCCGCGGCGCCGGGCCATCCCAATAGGGGAGCTGCCCGGCGAAAGGGCCGGCGGCCGGATTGAAAAATATCAGGACATCCAGGCCCAGGGCGGCCCGGTGAGGCGCGGGGCTTGCGGTCCCAGCCTGATTCCGACAAGAGAAACCCGGGATCCGCTTTCCCATGGCGGGCTTCGGAAGGGCCGATTTTGAATTCGTTTCTCGATGCCCGCACACTGCCTGCGGGGACAGTCATTCAGACCGATCTGGCCATCATCGGCGGTGGCGCCGCCGGCATTACGCTGGCGCTCGCGCTCGCCCACACGCCGATCAGGATGCTGATGCTCGAAAGCGGAGGACTTGCTTTCGACGACTCCACGCAGGCGTTGTATTCCGGCGAAGAGGCGGGCGTGCACTATCTGAAGCTCGACGGTTCGAGGCTGCGCTATTTCGGCGGCAGCACAAACCACTGGGGCGGCTGGTGCCGGCCGCTGGACAAAAGCGATTTCGAGAAACGCGAATGGTTGCCCTATTCCGGCTGGCCGTTCGGGCGCGAAGCCCTTGAGCCCTATATCCCCCGCGCCCAGCAGCTGGTCGAAGCCGGAGAGCCGATCTATGACGACGCCAAAAGGTTGGCGGCGGATGCGCCGCTGAACCTGGGCAAGGGCGGCCTCTACACGACCTATTTCCAGTTCAGCAAAACGCGCGGTGGCGTTTTGCCGACGCATTTCGGAAAGCGCTATGGAGACGATCTGAGGCGCATTCCCAATCTCGACCTTTATCTGCACGCGAACGTGACGGCGCTTGAGCTTGCGCCCGACGCGGGCAGCCTTGACCGGCTCGAGGTGGCCACGCTTTCCGGAAACCATTTCACCGTGAAGCCGCGCTACACGGTGCTGGCTGCAGGCGGCATCGAAAACGCGCGCATCCTGCTGGTGTCAAATGATGTGGCGCCGCGCGGGGTCGGCAATGCCAACGACCTGGTCGGCCGTTTTTTCGCTGACCATTGCATACCGCGAGAGGTGGCCACACTTGTGACGTTCGACGGAAACATGCCCGCCTATTACACCGCCACCCAGTCGGCCGGCGGTGTGCATTTTCGCGCCGCGCTGTCGCCCACCGAGGATTTCAAGCAGCAGAGCAGCGTTCTCGGCTCGCTTACGACCGTCGAAAACGAAGTGGCGCTTGATGATCTCGCCAAGGCGGCCGTGGCTGCGGCGGCGAATGCGCTCGGCGTGGATGCCGGCAGCGCGCGCGCCTTTTCGCTGGGGACCGGATTCGAACTTGCGCCCGATCCGGACAGGCGGCTCACGCTCACGGGCGAACGCGATGCGCTCGGGCTTCAGCGCCTGAAGCTGGATATGCGCGTTTCCAATTCGGATTTTGCACGCTACCGCTCGACGCTGCGGGAACTCGGGCGCCAGCTGCTGGCGGCGCGCACGGGACTCCTGCGGATCCAGCATCGGACGCGAGACGGTTGGCTGTCTGTTGTGGACTGGGGCAATCACCACATGGGAACAACCCGCATGCACGACGATCCAAAGCACGGCGTCGTCAACGCCAATTCGCAGGTGCACGGCGTTCCCAACCTCTACATTGCGGGAAGCTCCGTCTTCCCCACCTATGGTTCATCCAATCCGACGATGAATCTTGTAGCGCTGACCCTGCGGCTGGCCGATCATCTGAAAATGGTGATGACATGACCTGGCGGGCGGGCATCGAACGGCGGCCGTTGCTGGCCGGCCTGGTCGGCGCGCTTGGGCTCGGCATCCTGGGTGGCGGCGCGTACGAGGCCGCCCGCATCCTCCACCGCAATGAAAAAGCCGGCGCCTATGGCGATCTGGTATCGCGCCTTCCAGACCCGGACGGCGCCCGCCTGCTCGGCCACGCCGTTATCGCCGGCCTGCCGAGGTTCAATGCCGCCGAAACCGCGCGCTCCCTGCGCAAGGCTCTGGCGATCCACAGCCTGGCCGATGTCACGGCCAGCGACTTGGCTGCAGGGCGCGTCGCGGAAGCCGGCGGCTGGGTGCTGCCCGAAAGCCTGGCGCTGATTTGCGCGCTGGCGGCCGCTGCCGCCTGATCAGCCGGCGGCAAAGGCCGGCGCTTGCGCTGCGACCGCACGGACAAGTCCGCGCAACGAGTTGCCGAAATAAACATCGTTCGCGGCCGCAAGATCATGCGGCGTCAACACGGCCTCGCGGCAACGGCCCTGCGCCATCAACTCGTCTCGCAGGCAACCGTTGAGCAGACCGCTGGACAGCGGCGGTGTGAGCAGCATTCCGTTGCGGCGAAGGAAAATGTTGCTGCGGCTTCCTTCCGTCACTTCGCCACGCTCATTCAGGAATACAATTTCATCGCAAGCGCCGCCTGAACCCGCCCACTCCGCCTCGAACATCTCGCGCCAGCCGGTCTTGTGGCGGAGCAGTTCATCGCCGCTCGACAGGCGCCTTGGCGAAATGACATAGCGCCAGGCTGCCGGCGCCGGTTCCAGCGGCGTGCTGTTGACCGAAAGGCCCCCATCTTCCGCAAGCCGGACTCGCATGCGGGATGGAACCGCGGGCTCATTCTTTCTCAGCATCGCGTTCGCCGCGGCCGGATCGAAAGGGATGCCAAGCCGCGCCGCAGAGGCGGCCATGCGGGCCAGATGGCGTTCCAGCCGGACAAACCCCGCCTGCGGAAGAAAGGCGAAAGTCTCGATCAAGTCCAGCGGCCGGCGGACGGCTACGAAATACTGCGCCTTCAGCAGACATTCGTCATATTCGGATTCCGGCCTCGAATCCTGCACGACCGCCCCGCCGATGCCCAGTTCGCCGCGCGCGCCGCTGATTGTCAGTGTGCGGATCGCCACGTTGAACCTGGCCCGGCCGTCGGGTGCGAAAAATCCGATGGCGCCGCAATAAATCCCGCGAGGGCTCTGTTCGAGTTCCCGGATGATCTCCATGGCGCGGATCTTGGGAGCCCCGGTGACCGAACCGCAGGGAAAAAGCGCACGCACAATCGTCCCGATATCTGTCGTAGCGAGTCTGGCCGTTACCGTGGAAACCATCTGGTGCAACGTCGGATAGGTTTCGACGGAAAAAAGATCGCGAACCGACACGCTGCCAAGCTGCGCGATCCGCCCGAGATCGTTGCGCAACAGATCCACAATCATCAGGTTTTCCGCGCGGTCCTTTTCCGATTGGGCAAGGGCCGCCCGCGCGGCGGCATCGGCGCGGGCATCGGCGCCGCGGGCCATGGTGCCTTTCATGGGCCGCGCGGTAACGGTTTGCCCTGCCGAAATCTCGAAGAACAGCTCCGGCGAAAGGCTGAGGATGTGGCGCTCTCCGTCATCGATGAACGCGCCACAGGCCGCGCCGCTCTGCGCGCGAAGCCGAAGGTAGAGGGCCAGCGGATCGCCGGCAAAGGCAAAGCGGGAACGGAAGCTGAGGTTGGCCTGATAGATATCGCCTTCGCCGATGTAAGCGTGAACGCGCGCGAACCGCGCGCGGTAGGCGGCGGCATTCCATTCGGGATCGAGCGGGCCGGCGTAGCCGCGGCCGGAAATGCGGCGTTGAAGGTCCCGCAGCGCCTCTGGCCCGATGCACTCTTCGCAGTCTTCGAAGACGCCAAACCAGAGAAGCGGGACCGTCCGCTCACGCGGCAGGTGGGCAGCGAGCCTGGGCTCCAGGACATAGCCCAGCTCGTAGGCCATATAGCCTGCGACGTAGCACCCGCCCGCGCGCGCGTCCTCCATCCCGGCGAAGGCCGCCGGCACCTGGGCGGCATCCCATGCCGCGATCGTTCGGATCGGGCGCGCGAACACGAGCAGTCTTTCGTGTCCCGACCGGGCATCATCGAGCAGAATTTGCGCGTTCTGGCTCATCCCCCGAAACCCTCGCGCCGCGCCGGCAGGCCCAAATCCCCAATGGCAGGGAGAGCCCGGAAACGAGCACGAAACCGTGAACTGCCGCAAGGTCTTGATCGGGGCATGGAAATCCCCACATTTGACCACAGAGCTGGCGCCCAATCGGGGCCGCAAACCATCATCCGGCTGCCGCGGGGCGCGGGCCGGCAAAGCCGCTTAGAGGAGGGCTTTGATGAGCAGACATTCGGCATTCAACAGCCCGTTTCTCCTGGGCTTCGAGCATCTGGAGCGATTGCTGGAACGCACCGCCAAAAGCGCGGGAGACAGCTATCCGCCCTATAACATCGAACAGCAGGGCGACGACAAACTCCGCATCACGCTGGCGGTTGCAGGATTTACGCGCGACGAATTGGCCGTCACGGTGGAGGACAACCAACTTGTGATCCGCGGAAAACAGTCCGAAAGCGCGGACAAGACGTTTCTGCACCGTGGGATTGCCGCGCGGCAGTTTCAGCGTGCTTTTGTTCTGGCCGAAGGAATTGAGGTGACGGGAGCAGAACTGGAAAACGGATTGCTGACGATTTCGCTGGCGAGGCCCCGGGCCGAGACCAGGGTCCAGACCATCGAAATCACGCCGGCGAAGCGAGGGACGCGAGCGGAAGGAGGTCAGCCATGACCGACAGATTTGACGAGATCGACGAAACGGCCGCAGCGCCGTTCGATCCGGAACGCATCGCCTATATCAAGCCGACGGGCGAGGACGAGGCGCACCGCCTTGGCATCATTCCCGCCGGCATCAGGCTGCCGAAGGGCGCGAAGCTTTACGTGCTTCATGCCGTCGACGGCCGCGTGCTGGGCTTTACCGAGACGTGGGACACGGCCTATGGCGCGGCGGTGCAGAATGAACTGACGCCGGTATCGGTTCATTGAAAGCCGAAGGCCAGCGTTCGAATTGGGGCCGGAGCAGAGCTCCGGCCCTTTTTGTTTCTGCGCCCTAGGCCGCCTGAGAATTGGCACCGCCGTTGCTGGGCTCGGTCAGAAGCGCATAGAGCACCTCTTTCCGCGTGGCCGCCCGCAGCTTCTCGCACACCGCCTGGTTGCGCAGGAGGCGCGATACGCGCGCCAGCGCCTTCAGGTGATCCGCACCGGCGCCTTCCGGCGCCAGCAACAGGAAGACAAGATCAACCGGCTGATCGTCCACGGCATCATAGGCGACGGGCGTTTCCAGCCGCGCGAACAGGCCCACGATATGCTCCAGCCCCGCAATCCGTCCGTGGGGAATGGCAATGCCCTGCCCCATCCCCGTGGACCCCAGCCGCTCGCGTTCGACCAGCGTTTCGAAAATGCGCCGCTCGGGAATTCCCGTCAGTGCGGCGGCGCGCGCCGCCAAATCCTGCAGCAGCTGCTTCTTGTTGGGAGCTTTCAGCGACGCAACGACGGCTTCCGGCGAAAGCAATTCGGACAATTCCATGACTACCTTCAAAAGGTGTGAACGTTGGGCTGAGATCAGGCGAAGGCTTGCGTGCCGCTATTCGCCATGATGGCTTTTCTTGCGCCGCCGGTGGCGCCGGATACGCTTCTCCAGGTGTTCGAGCGCCAAATCGAAGGCTTTTTGCACATCGCCATCCTCCCCCTGCGCCTGCAGTGTCACACGCGAATCCAGATGGAGCTTGCAATCGGCCCTGTAGAACGGGCCTTCATGCGAAAACACGACTGAAGCTTCCCCGCCGCGATCGAACAATTTCCTGACCGACGCCTCCAGCGCCGAGCGAACATATTGCGATAGCGCTTCACCGATCTCGATCTGCTTGCCCGAAACCCGAATTTCCATGGCCGCTCAGGCCCCGGCTTCTCGTTTTAACGGCGTTCCGCACCCTAACGAAGGCAGTCCTTCCGAAAAGGCGGCGGACCATAGGTCGGGGTCTTTCCTCCTGTCAATCTTGCTATTCACCGACTCAGGGAACTCTGGATTTCCCCGCCCTTCAGTCTTCGCCGTTCCACGGATGAGGGAATACGCATGGCTTCCCGGTATTTGGCGACCGTGCGGCGCGCGATATTAACCCCATCGGCCGTGAGCATCGCCACGATGCGGTCATCTGACAAAATCTCGGCGGCATCCTCCTGCTCAATCATCTCGCGGATGCGGTCGCGCACCGCTTCGGCGGAGTGGGCTTCCAATCCGTTGACCGACTGAATGGCCGCCGTGAAGAAGTATTTGAGTTCGAACACGCCACGGGGCGTGGCGACATATTTGTTGGACGTCACGCGGCTCACGGTCGATTCATGCATCGAGATCGCGTCGGCGATCATGCGGAGATTGAGCGGCCGCAGATGGCGCACGCCATAGGTGAGGAACGCATCCTGCTGGCGGACGATTTCGCTGGCCACTTTCAGGATCGTGCGCGCGCGCTGGTCGAGGCTTTTCACCAGCCAGTTCGCGTTGTTCATGCAGTCGGTCAGATAATTCTTCTCTTCCTTCGACCGCGCGCCGGCCACGACCCGGTTGTAATAGCGCGCATTGACGAGAAGCCGCGGCAATGTGTCGGAATTGAGCTCGACATGCCAGGCGCCATCCGGCCCTTCCTTCACGAAAACGTCGGGCACCACGGGCTGCACGGGCTCCGAGCCGAACGCCAGCCCCGGCTTCGGCGTCAGCGCGCGGATTTCCGCAATCATGTCCGCAATATCGTCCTGATCGACGCCGCAAAGCTGCGCCAGGCCCGAAATGTCCCGCCGCGCAAGAAGGTCGAGATGGGCGAGCAGGGTTTGCATCGCCGGGTCCAGCCTGTCCTTTTCCCGAAGCTGGATGGCAAGACATTCCGCAAGGTCGCGCGCGCCGACGCCTGAGGGATCAAACCCCTGGATGATGCGAAGCACATCTTCAACCGCCGCGCGGGTTTCGCCCAGGCGGCCGGCCATTTCGTCCAGATCGGCGCGGCAATAACCCGCTTCGTCGATGGAATCGATCAGCGCAAGCCCAATCAGGCGCTGCGCGGGATCAAGGGCGGCAATCGAAAGCTGCTTGGTCAGGTGGTCCTTCAGGGTCGCCGCTTCCGCGAGCGTGGATTCAAGGCCGTCATCGGTTCCTTCAAAACGGGAGCCGCCGGACCCTGCTTTCGACCAATCGGTCAGGGGCTGCGCAGGCGCGGTGTCTTCGGGATGCACATCCTCCCGCTCGGCGTCCATGTCTTCGGATTTCGAGAAATCGTCGCGCTTCAGGGCCTCGTCGAGCGTTTCGCCTCCGGCTGCAGGCTCCGGCTGGTTCTGTTCGGCGGGCGCGGGCGCACTTTCGTCGCGTTCCAGGAGCGGATTGCGCTCCAGTTCCTGTTCCACATATTCGGCAAGCTCGAGATTGGATAGTTGCAGCAGCTTGATCGCCTGCTGCAGCTGCGGCGTCATGACAAGGCTTTGGCCCTGCCGGAGCTCCAACCGCTGTGTCAACGCCATGACAAATGCCCCCGCATCCGGCGCTACAGCGAGAATCGCTCGCCAAGATAGACACGGCGCACATCGCGATCGCCCACGATTTCATCGGGGGTGCCTTCCTTCAGCAGCTGCCCTTCATGGATGATGTAGGCGCGATCGATGATCTCAAGCGCGTCACGCACATTGTGGTCGGTGATCAGAACGCCGATGCCGCGGTCTTTCAGGTGCTTCACCAGATCGCGGATTTCGGCGACCGCGATCGGATCAATCCCGGCCAGGGGCTCGTCGAGCAGGATATAGGACGGGTGGGTTGCCAGCGCACGGGCGATTTCCACCCGCCGCCGCTCGCCGCCGGACAGCGCAATGGCCGGCGTGTTGCGCACATGGCTTATGCCGAATTCGGCCAGAAGCTCTTCCACCATCGCCTCAAGCCGCGAAGGATCAGGTTCGACAAGCTCGGCGGTGGCGCGGATGTTCTGTTCCGCCGTCATCCCGCGAAAAATGGAAGCCTCCTGCGGCAGATATCCGATGCCAAGACGGGCGCGGCGATACATGGGAAGCGCCGTCACGTCGTGGCCGTCCAGCTCGATCGAGCCGGCGTCCACCGGAATCAGGCCGGTGATCATGTAGAAGCAGGTCGTCTTGCCCGCGCCGTTGGGGCCCAGCAATCCCACCACCTCGCCGCGCTTCAGCGTCAGCGTGACGCCGCGAACGACCGGCCGTTTGTTGAAGCTCTTGCTGATGCGCGTAGCCGAAAGACCCTGCTGGCCTTCGACCACGCGGATCGGCGTTTCGCCCGCGCGGGATTTCTTGGGTTCTGTGCCTTCTGCCGTCGTTGTCATGGCAAGAACTGTGCCTGTTCGTCTTTAAGGAACCGTGAACTTTATTTCGGCCCGTTTCCGTTGGGTTTGTTTCCGTTCGTACCGTTGCCCTGACCCGTCAGGTGTTGGGGCGCAAACAATCCCTGCACCCGGCCGCCGGCGGACCCCTTGGCCTCAAGCCGCGCCTGCCCGGTGACAAGATTGACCTGGAGCGAAGTGCCGCGCATGACGTTCCTGTCCTTCGTCAGCACCACATTGCCCGTCAATGTGATCAGACGCGGCCCGACATCGTAGACGCCAGTATCTCCCGTGGCGGTTCCCGATTGGGAGGTGACCACGATGTTGCCGCTGGCAACGATGCGGCTCGGCTTTCCGTCTTCGACATTCACCTGCACGCGGTCGGCACGCATTTTCATGTCGCCCTGGGTGATGATGACGTTGCCGGTGTATGTGCCAACGCGCGTGTTGAGATCGCCGGTGAAGGCATCCGCCGTCACGTTGATCGGCTGGTTGGCGTTGCGCGATCCCAGAAGGCTCGCTGCGCCCCGGGTCTGCGTGGCAGGTGAAGTCGCGGGCTCGGCGGCGGCGGTCCACGCGCAGGCGCCAAGGCTTATCAGGGCCAGAGCGAGACTGCGCTTCATGTCTTTTTTCCCGCGGCGTGCGGATAGATCGTCATGTGCACATGGCCGTAGAGATAGATGATGGGGTTTTGCCGGGGCGCCGGACGAGCGTTGGCCTGCTGCGCGCCCTTCGGCTTCGGCTTTGGCGCCGTCAACGCATGCTCGATGCGAAAACGGTCCGCGCGCATGGTGCCAAGCGGCCCCTGGCCGGCGATCGCTGTCTCTCCATAGACCATACCCCTGTTCAGATCGATGAAGGCGCCCCTGGTGTGCAACTCATTGCCGTCATCGGAGTAAAGCGCGATCGGGCCCTCGAGCCACAGTTTGTTGGCGGCGCTGTCCACAAGGCCGGTGACGGCGGTGGCCGTGAGCCAGCGGTTGTTCCTGAGCGTCAGGTCGGCCTCGATGTTCTTCAGCCGCGCCCGGCGATTGTTCGCCGGATCCTGAATGGCGGCATCGGCCGTGATCACGAAGGGATTGCCGTCCGCATCCTGCCCCGTAAGCCGCGGCTTGATCATGGCCAGATCGTTGTCGATCTTGCCGATGCTCTGGAATGTGACCGGCATGCCCTGCTGCTGGCGAGGCTGCATGGAATAGGCGATCACGGCCGCAAGGATGGCCGCCGCTGCCAGCGGCAGTGCGCGCTTCATGATGATCACGAACTGCGTGTAGCGCTGCGCGTCGCTCAGGCTGCTTCGCGTGCGCGCGCTCCAGTCGCGGCTGGTACGCAGGGCCGGCCTGGGCCCGATCGTCTGGACCACGGCCTGCCCCTTATTCTTGCGCGGCGCCATCTATTCCAGTCCTGCGCGGAGGCAATCGTGGATATGCAGGATGCCAACCGGCCGCTTTGACTTGTCCCTCGGATCGAGAACGAACAGACGGGTAATCTTGTTCGCGTTCATGAAGGCCAGCGCTTCGGCCGCCAGCTGATCCGGGGCGGCGATCTTGGGGTTGCGCGTCATGACGTCGGCCGCGGACTTGTCCAGAAGATCCCGGCTCATGTGCCGCGACAGGTCGCCGTCCGTGATGATGCCGGTCAGCCCCCCCTTGGCGTCCGTGATGCCGACACAGCCAAACCGGCGCGCCGCCATGACGATCAGCACCTGCTGCATGGAATCGGTTTCGCGGGCCAGCGGCAGCTCGTCGCCGGAATGCATGAGGTCGGACACGCGGATGAGCGCGCGGCCAAGCGAACCGCCGGGATGCAGTTCGCGATACTGGTCGGGCGTGAAGCCACGCCGCTCCATCAGCGTCACCGCCAGCGCGTCTCCCAGCACGAGCATCATTGTGGTCGAGGTTGTGGGAGCAAGCCCCATCGGGCAGGCCTCGCGGGCCTTGGGCAGCACCAGCGCCACGTCCGAGGATTTGATCAGCGTCGAATCCGGATTGCCGGCAATTCCGATCAGGGGAATCCGGAAGCGCTTTGCATAGGTGATGAGCGGCGAGAGCTCGGCAGTTTCCCCGCGGTAGGAAAGCATCAAAAGCAAATCGCCGGGCACAAGCTCGCCCAGATCGCCGTGGCTGGCCTCGGCGGGATGCACGAAATGGGCGGGCGTGCCCGTGGAGGCCAGGGTCGCCGCGATCTTGCGTCCGATCAGCCCACTCTTGCCCATGCCGCTGACAATCACCCGGCCCTTGACAGACAGAATGAGGTCAACAGCCTTGGAAAAATCGCCGTTCAGGGTTTTGCCCATCGCGGCCACGGCCTCGGCGGCAAAATCAAGCACGCGCTGCGCCGGCCTCAGATCCCCCTCGCCGTTGGAGGCGGCGGAACGCGAGGCGGCAGCCGCGGCGGGACGGACGGAATCGGCGGAACGCATCAAGACACCCTGTGATTTCAGCGCGGCACCCAGCCCGGAGACCGCCATGAACCTACCAGAGCGCCAGTTTAGCGCGGCCCTCTGGCGAAATTCATGCCAAAAATTCTCTTAAAATTGCGCGCCCGCCGGTTACCCTCGGAATCGGGCTTTTTTGCGCACTAATGCGCAAAAATGTCGGTGTTTTCCCAGCCCATCAGGTCCAGTTCCGCGCGCGCAGGAAGGAACGCAAAACAGGCATTGGCGATTTCGGTCCGGCCCTCGCGGGCCAGCATCGAATCGAGCGCGTCCTTCAACCGGTGAAGGTAGGCCACGTCGTTGGCGGCATAAGCGAGCTGTTTTTCGCTCAGCTCGGCGGCGCCCCAGTCCGAGCTTTGCTGCTCCTTGGACAGGTCAACGCCGAGAAGCTCCTTCACGAGGTCCTTCAGGCCATGCTTGTCGGTGTAGGTGCGCACGAGTTTCGAAGCGATCTTCGTGCAATAGACCGGACCGGTCAGCACACCCAGATACTGCCGGAGGACGGCCACGTCGAAGCGCGCGAAGTGAAAGAGCTTGGTGACGTTGCGGTCGCCAAGCAGACGCTTCAGATTCGGGGCGGCATAGTTGCCGGCGTCAAACTGGACGGCGTGACAGGTATTGTCTCCCGAGGACAGTTGCGCAAGGCAAAGCCGGTCGCGATGCGGATTGAGGCCGAGCGTCTCGGTATCGATCGCGACCAACGGGCCGAGATCGAGGCCATCCGGCAGGTCGTTCCTGTGAAGCCTGATCTTCATGCGCCTGCCGACATAGCACGGAACATCGGAGATTTTCCAACTGCGCGGCATTTGGGCCACGCCCGATTTGACATACGGCAAGAGTGCGCACGCCCCCGGCGCGGCGGACGCGCAATTTGCGATTCTCTAGGTAGTTCTCCCTACGATTTTTCCCGAATATTAGCGTTTTAAGCTTCGTGCAAGCCTGTCCCTGCAGCGACCCGCTCCATTCCGGGACGCTGCTCGGTCAGACGAGGCTTGCCCCCGCGCGCCTCTCCGGCCGCTCCGCCAACGCCAACAGGAGGGGTCAAATGCACATTCTGCTCGTGGAAGACGACGCGTCGGCGTCCCGCAGCATCCAGACGATATTGAAAAGCGACGGTTCCGCAGTTCACGTCACCGATCTGGGCGAGGAGGCCATTTCGCTTGCCCGGCACGGAGAATATGACATCATCGTTCTCGATCTCACATTGCCGGACATGAGCGGCTTCGATGTTCTCCACACGATCCGGAGCGCAAAGATCGACACGCCGGTCCTGGTTCTGTCCGGCGACGAGCAGGTGGAGTCCCGAATCAGGGCGCTCAGCCTTGGCGCCGACGACTATTTGCTGAAGCCCTTCCAGAAGGCGGAACTGCTTGCGCGCCTGAACGCGGTCATCCGCCGCGCCCATTCCTTTTCGCGATCGGTCATCCAGGCCGGCCCCATCACGCTCAACCTCGACGAGAAGTCGGTGCAGGCCAATGGCAGCAGGGTTTCGCTGACTGTGAAGGAATACAACATTCTTGAGACGCTTGCCTTGCGCAGGGGCGCCGTCATTTCCAAGGACACCCTGCTGAACCAGCTCTACGGCGGCGTGGATGAACCAGAACCGAAAATCATAGACGTGTTCGTCTGCAAGCTTCGCAAGAAGCTGGCGGCCGCAACCGGCGGCGGCCATTACATCAGGACTGTGTGGGGAATCGGCTATCAGTGGCAGGACAAGCTGAGCGCCTGAACGGGCGGCGCACGGCGCACGGCATGCCTGGTGCCCAGAAGAGGACTCGAACCTCCACGCCTCGCGGCGCTAGTACCTGAAACTAGTGCGTCTACCAATTCCGCCATCTGGGCAGGCAGGGCCGCTCTTCTAAAAGCCGCCGGGGCCGTTAGTCAAACGACATGCGGCCGCCTCCGAGCCCGGCTGGGGGCAAGGCGAACGGAAATGCGTGCAGGAATAAGCCGCACCGCGCGCGGGTTTTCAGGCGCGCGCAGTTCCATTAAGGAACGGGCGCGCAAGCGGCAGGTTCGACAGCCATGAAAAGCCAGCTCATTACCGTGTTCGGCGCTTCAGGACTTCTGGGCCGCAATGCCGTGCGGCTACTGGCCGATGGCGGGCTCGGCTATCGCATTCGCGCGGCAGTCCGCCACCCGAATCTGGCAAATTTCCTGCCGCCGATGGGACATGTCGGCCAGATTCAGGTGCTCAAGTGTGACGTGACGGACGCCGATGCGGCGGCGCAGGCCGTCAGGGGAGCCGAAGCCGTTGTCAACCTTGTGGGTATCCTCCACCAGGGGGGCGGCCATCAGACCTTTGAGGCGCTGCATGTGGAGGCCGCCGAATCCGTCGCCAGGGCCGCCAAAGCCGCCGGCGCCCGCGCGCTTGTGCACGTTTCCGCGCTCGGCGCCGACTCTGATTCCGATTCCGCTTATGCCCGAAGCAAGGCCGAAGGCGAGCGCCGCGTGCATGCAGCATTTCCCGGCGCGGTCATCCTGCGCCCTTCGCTCGTTTTTGGACCGGAGGACAATTTTTTCAACCGCTTCGGCGCGATGGCGAGAATGTCCCCCCTGCTTCCGCTGATCGGCGGCGGCATGACCAGATTTCAACCGGTCTTCGCCGGCGATGTTGCCACAGCGATCAAGACCTGCATCGAAAATACCGGTTGCGCCGGCAAGACCTATGAGCTGGGCGGGCCGGGCGTCTACACGTTCAAGGATCTGATGCAGATCATTCTGCGCGAAACAGGCCGCCACAATCTTCTGGTGCCGGTACCGTTCTTCGCGGCCACCCTCATGTCCTGGTTTCTGGGTCTGCTGCCCAATCCGCCTCTCACGCCCGATCAGGTGCGGCTGTTGAGAAAGGACAACGTGGTTTCCCCTGGCGCCCTAACCTTCGCCGATCTGGGCATCCAGCCCGATGCTGTGGAAGCCATTGTTCCATCCTATCTGTGGCGCTTCCGACCCAAGGGTCAATACGAAACAATTGCACCCTAGTCAGGATGGCAGTCGCGGTTTGGCCGACTTCAGCCGCCAGCTTTCGAGCGCTTCCATGTTCTTGGCCATCGCCTCGTACTCGCCGGCAACCTTCAGAAGCATGCGGCGGGTTTCTTCGAGATTGTCCTGATCGGCAATTGTCCTCAGCTGTTCGGCACGCTCCCGATAGCTGTGCGCAAGATCCGCTTCGTAGCTCATGTCGCACCCCGCTCTCTTAGCCCAGTCCCGGCCCGATCCCTGAGTTTATGCTTAACACCACAAAAACCTAAATGGGCCGGGAACCATCGCACGCCGCTTACGTTGCTGTTTTGACTTGGAAATTGCGGGGCCGGTCGAATTGTGGACGAAAAACCTGTGAGGGCCGCCCGTTACAGGGGCCGCGCGAAGGAACTTCGCGCCATGCTCCCCTGGATCGCGGAACCCGACAACCGGACGTCTCTTCTGGCCCTGATCGAGCGCTATGAGCGGCTGGCCGCCGAAGTCGAGCGGGGAATGGCGAAGGAACAGGCCAATCCGCCCGACCCGGAAAAAACCGATTTGTCGTAGCGGGCCATCGCTCTTCAGTGCGCCAAGAACAACGACACCGCGAGCGCCGCCCCGACCGCGATGCGATACCAGCCGAACGGCTTGAGCCCGAAGCGCCCGACGAAGCCGATAAATCCCCGCACCACAAACAGTGCCACGACAAACGACACCACAAACCCGATTGCGATGACCGAGACATTGGCATCCGACAGCGAATGCCACTTCTCATAAAGCTCGAACACGCTGGCGCCCAGCATCGTAGGCACCGCAAGATAAAACGTGAAATGTGCGGCAGTCTTGCGCTCCACGCCCAGCAGTTCGCCGCCCAGGATCGTGGCGCCGGAGCGCGATACGCCGGGCAGAATGGCCAGACATTGGCAGAGCCCGATCTGAAGCGCCTTCCACAGCGGGAGATTGTCGCTGTCGGCATAGCGCGGTTTGGGCGCGATGTGCTCGAAAAGCAGAATGATCACGCCGCCGATCAGCCACGACACGGCGATCACCGGCAATGCGCGCGACGGATCGAGCAGATAGCCGTTGATGAACTTGATCAGGGCGGCTCCGAGAATGGCAGACGGCAGAAACGCCAGGATGACATTAGCGGCAAAACGCCGGGCGCCAGCCTCGGTCGGAAGACCGATGAGCACGGTCCAGAACTTGCGCCAATAGACGGCCACCACCGAAAGCACGGCGCCGAACTGAATCACCACCGTGAAGGCTTCCCACCGGTCATGATTGATGCCGAGAAGCCTTTCGCCGACCAGCAGATGCGCGGTGGATGAAACGGGCAAAAATTCGGTCAGGCCTTCGATGACGCCCAGAATGACTGCGATGACCGTATCGTGCATGAGTGCCGTGCCCGTTTCGACTCCATCAGGCTTAGCACGCCTGGGCGGGAAAAGGCGATGCAGCCGCAAGCGCGCCCATCAGCGTCACTGTATGCGAAATCGCAACGGACATGGCCCCGAAACGACCGCGACGGCAAGGCTTATGGCCGGAACAAGGCGGAAGTCGGCGACAGGCGGATTAGTATGCGCGGCTGCGTGCGGCGATCTGATTCCTGCGGCCGAACGTCTCCATCAACTCGGCGATTTTCTTTCGCTGTTCCGTCTTGTTCCCGGACGCGATGGCGTGGGCGACGCAGGTGGCGACGTGATCGCGCAGGATGACATCTTCCACGCGGGCGAGCGCCGCCCGCACGGCGGCGATTTGGGTGATGACGTCGATGCAGTAGCGATCCTCGTCGAGCATCCTTGCCACGCCGCGCACCTGACCTTCGATCCGGTTGAGGCGTTTCCGGCACGCCGCCTTGATGTCCTGTCGCATGCCCGTTATATACCCCCACAGGGTATCTCGCTCAAGACTGGCCCCACCGTGACCCACGCGCAGGCAAACCGGCAAACGGCCGCTCCGAAACCGGCCAGGCGAAAGACCCCGTCTGCGGCATGACGGTCGATGCAGCGACAGCAAAACACCGCGCAGACTATCGGGACACGACCTATTACTTTTGCAATGCGGGCTGCCGCGATAAATTCGTCGCGCAGCCCTCGAAATACGTTCAGCCGCCCAGTCCCGCGTCAGCGCCTGCGCGCGCCGGCGACATCTACACCTGTCCGATGCATCCGGAGGTGCGCCATCCGGGTCCCGGCGCGTGCCCCATCTGCGGCATGGCGCTGGAGCCGCTCGATCCTGCCGCTGCCGCAGATGATCGCGAATATCGCGACATGCGGCTTCGTTTCTGGTTTTCGCTGACGCTCGCACTTCCCGTGGTGGGGCTGGTGATGATCGGAAAGACCTACTGGATGGATTCCACGGTCGCGCCGGTCAACCGCAACTGGATCGAACTTGTCCTCACCACGCCTATCGTGCTGTGGGCGGCCTGGCCGTTTCTTGTGCGCGGCTGGAAGGGTGCAATCGGCGGCAGGGCCAACATGTTCACCCTGATCGCCATGGGCGTGGGCGTTGCGTTTTTTTACAGCACCTTTGCACTGATTTTTCCCGGAAAAATTCCCGATGCCTTCAAGGAAAACGGATTTGCGCCGCTCTATTTCGAAGCCGCCGCGGTGATCGTGACGCTCGTGCTGCTCGGACAGGTGCTGGAATTGCGCGCCCGCGCCAGAACCGGAGCAGCCGTGCGCGCGCTGCTCGACCTTTCGCCAAAAACGGTCCGGCGCCGCACGCCGCAAGGCACGGAGACAGTGCCGCTCTCCGAAATCCGTGCCGGCGATATTCTGGTCGTGCCGCCGGGCGAGGCCATCCCGACCGATGGCGAGGTGATCGAGGGCAATAGCGCTGTCGATGAATCCCTCCTCACAGGAGAATCCATGCCGGTTGCGAAAGCCGCCGGCGCGTCCGTTACCGGCGGAACCATCAACGGCACCGGCGCGCTTGTCGTGCGCGCCCGAAAGGTGGGCGCCGACACGATGCTGGCCAGGATCGCCGGTCTGGTGGCCGAGGCGCAGCGCAGCCGCGCGCCGATGCAGGGCCTGGCCGACAAAGTGTCGGCATGGTTCGTGCCGGCCGTTATCGGCGTGGCGGTTCTGGCGTTCATCGCGTGGGCGCAATACGGGCCCTCGCCCGCCTACAACTACGGCCTCGTGGCGGCGGTTTCGGTGCTCATCATCGCATGTCCCTGCGCGCTGGGACTGGCCACGCCCATGTCGGTGATGACGGCCATCGGCCGGGGGGCCCATGCGGGCATCCTGGTGCGCGATGCGCGCTCTCTGGAAGGATTTGCCACAGCAACGGCGCTGGTGATCGACAAGACAGGCACAATTACCGAAGGCAGGCCCAGGGTGATTGCCGTGCGCGCCGCGACCGGGGCGAACGAAAATTCGGTGCTCGCGCTGGCTGCCGCGCTGGAATCCCAGAGCGCGCATCCCCTGGCGCAGGCCATCACACAGGCGGCCCGTGAACGTTCGCTTCCGCTGCCCGCAATTTCAAATTTCCAGAGCGTGACGGGCGGCGGCGTGAGAGCGGATGCCGGCGGCGAAATAGCGCTTGCCGGAAGCGCAGTGTTCATGCGTGAGAACGGAATCGAGACGGACGCTCTTGCGCCGGAGGCCGACAAGCTTCGCCGTTCCGGAGCGACGGTCGTGTATGTCGCCAAGGGCGGCAGGCTGCAGGGGTTCATCGCGCAAAAGGATCCGCTGAAGGATGATGCTCGCGAGCTTCTGGCGGCGCTCACGGCCGACGGACTGGACGTCACCATGGCGACCGGCGACACCGAGCTGACCGCCATGGCAGTGGCGCGTGACGCCGGGATCGCGCATGTGGCGTCGGAGCTGAAGCCGGAAGGCAAACTCGCGCTTATCGCCAAACTGAAGAGCCAGGGCCACATTGTCGCGATGGCCGGCGACGGCGTGAACGATGCGCCGGCGCTTGCGGCCGCCGACGTTTCCATCGCAATGGGTACCGGCGCCGACGCCGCGATCGAAGCGGCGGGACTGACGCTGCTGAAAGGTGACCTCTCCGCGCTGCTGCGTGCGCGCAAACTCGCGCGCACCGCACGCCGAAACATGAAGCAGAACCTGTTCTTTGCATTTGTTTACAACGCGATCGGGATTCCGGTGGCCGCGGGCGTCCTGTTTCCTCTGACCGGCGAGCTGCTCTCGCCCATGATTGCGGCGGCGGCCATGAGCCTGAGTTCCGTGTCCGTTGTCGCCAATGCCCTGCGATTGAGGGCTGTACGGCTCTGACCGGCGCCTGCTGGCCCGCGGGCCGCAACTGGGTTAGCATTGCCGGTGAGATCACGGGCGGGGCACCTCGCGTGGGGACTTCGGGGGCGGGCAATCCGAACGCGGCGGCAAATTCCGCCGCGCGAAAGCCGTTCCGGATCGTGCTGATCAAGCCGTCGCACTATGACGATGACGGCTATGTAATCCGCTGGTACCGCTCCACCATGCCGTCCAACTCGCTGGCGTCGGTATACGCGCTCGTTCTGGATGCGGTTGGCCGCGGCGTTCTGGGCGATCGCGACGTAACCGTGACTGCCATCGACGAGACCAACACGCGCGTGCACATCGGCCGGATCGTCTCGGAGTTCCGCGGCGGCGCCGAAGGCTTCGTCGGACTGGTGGGCATACAGTCCAACCAGTATCCGCGCGCGCTCGATATCGCCCGCCCGCTGCGCGCGGCTGGCATTCCGGTGGTCATCGGGGGCTTTCACGTTTCCGGCCTGCTCTCGATGTTCGATCATCTGATGCCCGACCTGCAGACCGCGCTTGACATGGGCATCAGCCTGTTTGCCGGCGAAGCAGAAGGGCGGATGGACCTGGTGCTTGGCGATGCGGTGAATGGCACGCTGAAGCCGGTTTACAATTACATCGAGGGTCTGCCCGCACTGGAAAACACGATCACGCCGTTTCTGCCGCAAAGCCATGTGCGCCGGACGATCGGCAACATGACAAGCTTTGATGCCGGCCGCGGATGTCCGTTCCAATGCTCGTTTTGCACGATCATCAATGTGCAGGGCCGTCAGTCGCGGAGGCGGTCGCCCGACGACGTGGAACGCATCCTTCGCCAGAACTGGGCGCAAGGCGTGGATCGCTATTTCATCACCGATGACAATTTCGCCCGGAACAAGGACTGGGAAATCATCTTCGACCGCATCATCCGGTTGCGGGAGGAAGAAGGAATGGACGTGCGGTTCATGATCCAGGTGGACACGCTGTGCCACCGGATTCCGCGCTTCATCGAGAAGGCCAAACGCGCCGGCGTTACCCGCATTTTCATCGGGCTGGAAAACATCAATCCGGAAAATCTGATGGCCGCCAAAAAGCGGCAGAACAAGATCACGGAATACCGCAAGATGCTTCTGGCATGGAAAGCCGCCGGCATCTGGACCTATGCCGGCTACATCCTCGGCTTTCCCGGCGACACACCCGAAGCGATCCGGCACGATATCGGCATCATCAAGCGCGAGATGCCGCTCGACATCCTGGAATTCTTCTTCCTCACGCCGCTGCCGGGATCGGAAGACCACAAGACCCTTTCGCTCAAGGGCGTGGCCATGGATCCGGATCTGAACAAATACGATCTGGAACACGCCGTCACCGCCCATCCCAAAATGTCGAAGCGCGAATGGGAGCAGATTTACTGGGACGCCTGGCAGATCTATTACACGCCGGAGCATATCGCGACGATCCTGAAGCGTGCCAAGGCGAGCGGCGTGGCGATCTACCGGCTGATGGTGATCATCCTCTGGTTTGCGAGCTCGCTGCGCGTGGAGAAGGTGCATCCGCTCCAGGGCGGAATCCTTCGATTCAAGAACCGCCGCGAGCGGCGTCCCGAACTGCCGATGGAATCGCCTTTCGCCTTCTATCCGAGACTGGCGGCCGAATTCTTCGTGAAAAATGCGCAGATCCTGCGCGAAGCGTGGCGAATTCGCCGCATCTGCGACCGCGTCGAGGCCGACCCGGCAAACCGCACTTACACGGACGTTGCCATGACGCCGGTCAGCGACGACGATACGGAAAATCTGGAAATGTACACGCACAATGCCGGCGCGCGCGACGCGGTGGCGCACGCCCACAAGATCAGGACATTGACAGCGGCCGTGTAGCGGCTACATCCGCTTGACCCCATGAAACAGTTCTTCACGCGCATGATTGCAGCGCCGCGGAAATTTGTGCGCTGGTGGTGGAACGGCAAGACCGGTCGCGCGCCATGGATCCGGCGCATTCTCGGACTTCTGTTCCAGATCTTCGTCCTGCTGCCGCTCCTGCTGATAGTGGCGTTCCGGTTCCTGCCGGTCCCGTTCAGCGCCAACATGGTGCTGGACCTGCTGGGGGGCAGCGCCGTGCATTATTCATGGCGTGAAGGCAGTGCCATCGCGCCGGCGCTTGGCCGCGCCGTGATCGCCTCCGAGGACCAGCGGTTTTGTTCGCACAACGGCTTCGACTGGAAATCCATCGACGACGCGCTGCGCGAGCACAAGCGGCATCCCGCAAGGCCGTTGCGCGGGGCGAGCACCATCAGTCAGCAGACCGCCCGCAGCCTTTTCCTCAGCCCGGAGCGGAGCTGGCTGCGCAAGGGGATCGAGGCTTACGTCACGATACTGCTGGAAGCGCTCTGGCCAAAGCCCCGCATCCTGACCGTCTATCTCAATCTCGCCGATTGGGGGCACGGCAATTTCGGCGCAGAAGCCGCTGCCCAAGCCTATTTCCGCAAACCCGCGGCCGCATTGTCGCCCTATCAGGCTGCGCGCCTTGCAGCCGTCCTTCCCGATCCGGACATCTGGCGTGCGGTCAAACCGGGACCTTACGTCGCTCAACGCACGGCCACGATTTTGGCCCGCATGGGTGAGGTGCGGCGCGACGGCCTGGACGCGTGCGTGAGGCGCTAGGAACCAGTCCCGGCCTTCGCTAGATTGCGGTGCGATGCGTCGCCTCACTCATCTTCTGTTCTCGCCGCCGTCGCGACTGGCACGCCTGCTGATCGGCGAGAAGAGGCTTTCCTGCGACCCCATACCGGCCGATGACCTGTCGGCTCACCTGCCGGCCTTCGTGGACCTTGACGGCACGCGCTGCGAGGGGCTCTGGGCAATTGTCGATCATCTGGAAGGAAACTATCCCGATCAGCCGCTGGTGCCGGACGATGCAAAAGCGCGCGCCGAAGTCTTGCGGCTTCTCGACTGGGCCCTGGGCCCGCTGCATGAGAACGTCACAAAGAAGATCGTGTTCGAAAAAGCCTCGCAGCGGTTCACCGGCTCGCAAGCCCGGCGCGCGCCAGACATGAATGTGGTGCGCGACGGACGCGAAGCCCTGAAGGCCGCGCTGGCTTTGATCGGGGACGCCGCAGAAAACCATGGTTACCTGGCGACGCGCGATTGCACCCTGGCCGACCTGGCTTTCGCGGCGCATCTTTCGGCGCTGGATTACTTCGGCGAGGTGCCGTGGAGCGAATTTCCCGCCGCGGCGGAGTGGTATATGCGCATGAAATCCCGGCCCTCGTTTCGCACGCTTTTGGGCGACCGCATCCCCGGCCAGCCGCCGGCCGCCCACTACGCCGATCTCGATGCCTAAACGCGACCTTCGTGCAGATATTCGCGGGCGTGCGCTTGCGGAAGGATTCGACGTAGTGCGCTTCACGAAAGCCGAGGCTGACCCGCATGCGTCGCAAAACCTGCGAAGCTTTCTCGGCGAGGCGCGGCACGGCACCATGGAATGGATGGAGAAAAATGCCGACCGCAGGGCCGATCCAAAAGCGCTTTGGCAGGATGCGAAAACGGCGATCGTGCTTGGCATGAACTACGGGCCGCGCGCAGGCTATCACGACAAGCCCGTCGCGCAGGACCGTGCAGCCATCTCGGTGTATGCGCAAGGCGACGACTATCACGATGTGATGAAGGCCAAACTGCGAAGGCTGGCGCAGTTCATTCATGACACCTATGGCGCCGACGTGAAGCTGTTCGTGGATACGGCGCCCGTGATGGAAAAGCCGCTGGCGCAGGCGGCCGGTGCGGGCTGGCAGGGCAAGCATACCAACCTGGTTTCGCGGCTTTATGGTTCATGGCTGTTTCTGGGATCGATCTTCACTACGCTTGAGATCGGCGCCGATGAACCGGAGCCGGATCATTGTGGCCAGTGCCATGCCTGTCTGGACATCTGCCCCACCGACGCCTTCACCGCGCCATACCGGATCGACGCGCGGCGGTGCATTTCCTATCTCACGATCGAGCACAAGGGCCACATCCCGGAAGAATTCCGTGAAAAGATGGGCAACCGCATTTACGGATGCGACGAATGCCTGGCAGTCTGCCCCTGGAACAAATTCGCCAGTCTCGCGCGCGAGGCGCGGCTGCGGGCGCGCGCCGAACTTTCGCAGCCGAAGCTGTCGGATCTTGCGCGCCTCGACGACGCGCAATTCCGGGACATCATGCGCGGTTCGCCCATCAAACGCATCGGCCGCGACCGGTTTGTGCGCAATGTGCTGATCGCGATTGGCAATTCGGGCGATGTTGCGCTTGTGCCGGATGCCCAACGCCTGCTGGGCGACGCCTCGCCGCTTGTGCGCGCGATGGCGGTGTGGGCGCTTTCGAAGCTGCTTGAACCGGAAACGTTCGGCCCGCTGGCGTCGGCGCACGTGGGGACCGAGACCGATGCCGATGTCCTGCGGGAATGGACGGCTGCTAGTGCCCGGCTGGCGGCGTAGAGGAGCTCGCCTGTTGCATCGCCTTCAGATGTTCGTTTGCGGCGGCCGCCGCGGCCGTGCCCGGCGCATCGCTGATGACCTGTTGCCAGTCGGCCTTCGCTCCGATTGTGTCGCCGGATTCGTATTTCATCACGCCGCGCTCCACGAGCGCCTCTGCATAGCCCGGCTTGATGTCCAGCGCGCGGTCCACATCGGCGCGCGCTTCGGTGCCCTTGCCTTCGGCGTGGCGCGCACTCGAACGCAGCACCAGAATGTCGGCGCGCAAGGGCGCAAGGGCGAGCGCCGCGGAAAGATCGCTGTCGGCGCCCGCCCAGTTTTTCAGCATCGCGCGCGCGCGGGCGCGGTCGGTCAGAAGCTCCGGATCGCTCGGGGAAAGGGTAATCGCCGACGTGAAGGATGATTCCGCGTTCGCCGGCTGTTGCCCCAGCAGCCACGCGTTGCCGGCCTGATCGTAAATCTGAGCGCGCAGGGCGCCTTGCTCGCGGCTTTGCCGCGCGAGCTGATCAAGCTTGGCAGCCGCTTCCGCATAGCGCCGCAGCGCTACCAGCGCGATCGCCTGGCAATGCATGGCTGCATCGCCGCCGCCGGCGGTTTGCCAGGCATTTGCCGCGGCCAGCGCGTCCTGCGGCCGGCTGTGCGCCATGGCAAGACACCGCTCGTAGCGGTTGCTGCCCGGCAGGGTGGGATCGTCCAGCGGCGAAGAAGGCGCGGCCAGAAGCGGGGTGGCGGCGGTCAACACGAGCAGGGAAAGAAAAAGGGGCTTCGCCATGCGGCACCGCGTGTTCAGACCATAATAGACGGAGAGGCTTTCGCGGCGCATGTCAAATGGGTAATGGTCTGACGCGGCCAGGCGGAAATGCCATTGTCTTCCAGCGGTTCCCAGATATCCCGTCCGGTGATCCTGCAGGTCATCCCGTCGCTCGAGGCCGGCGGCGCGGAACGCACGACCATCGAAATTGCGCAAGCGCTGACGCAAGCCGGTTTTCTCGCGCTCGTCGCCAGCCAGGGCGGACGGCTGGAAGGAGAGCTGGCTGCGTCCGGAGGCGAGCTTGTCCGCATGCCGGTCAACGCCAAATCGCCAGCGCGCATCATGGCCAATGCCCTGGCGTTGCGCGATCTGATCCGGAAGCGGGCCGTGAAACTTGTCCACGCGCGCTCGCGCGCACCGGCGTGGAGCGCCCTGTTTGCCGCCCGTATGGCGCGTGTTCCATTCGTCACCACCTATCACGGAATCTATAACGCAAGTCACGCGTTCAAGCGGTTCTACAATTCCGTAATGGCGAAGGGCGACATAGTTATCGCCAACTCGCAGTGGACGGCCGATCATATCCGGAAGGAACACAAGACCGATGCCGCCCGCATCGCCGTAATTCCGCGCGGAGTGGACCTTTCGCGATTCGACCCGCATGGCGTGGCGCCCGAACGCGTTGCCGCCCTGCACGCGAGCTGGGGCGTGCCGCCCGGCAGCACTGTGGTTCTTCTTCCCGGTCGGCTGACACGCTGGAAGGGACAGGAATTGCTTATTGAAGCGTTGACGCGCCTGAAACAGAAAGGCGCCCTTTCGAGGGTTTGCGCGGTTCTCGCCGGCGATGCGCAGGGCCGCGCTGCCTATGTTCGCGAGTTGCAGGCGCTGGCCACCTTGCGGCGGCTGCAGGACGCGATTTCGATCCCCGGACATGTGAGCGACATGCCGGCCGCCTATCTCGCCGCCGACATTGTCGTGTCTGCGTCCACCGACCCGGAAGCGTTCGGCCGCGTAGCCGCAGAGGCCGGCGCCATGGGCCGGCCGGTGATCGCGACAGATCATGGCGGCGCGCGCGAAACGGTTGTGGCAAACACATCAGGCTTGCTCGTGCCTCCGGGCAACGCAGACGCACTCGCGACCGCATTGGGCGCCATGCTCGCACTCAGCCCGGATGAGCGGGCCGCCATGGGCGCCAAGGGCCGCGCGCACATCGCGGCGCACTATTCACTGGAGAGCATGTGCGCAGCGACCCTTGCGGTTTATCGGAAGCTTCTGGGCTGATAGTGTGCAGCGCAAATAGCGATGCGGAGGAATCATGAAGGGCTGGATTTGCGCACTCTGCGCGATTGTTTTGTGCGTTGCGTTGGCGGGACTGGCATCAGGCGCATCCGCAGCGCCCACACCGGCGCCGACCACGCCGGTTGCCGTGCAAACGCTTCCGCCCGCGGGTGCGAACACCCCTGGCGTCCAGTCGCAATTTGATCCCGAAAAAGCGACAGACGCCTATCTTGCCACCGTCGGCGGCAAGGCGCGGGCCATGTCGGACGCCTATTTTGAGGGCGGTTACTGGCTGATTCTTTGGGACGCCCTCTATGCCATCGGCGTTTCGGCACTCCTGCTCTGGACCAAATTCTCGGCCGGCATCCGCAATTTCGCGCAAGCGCGCGTACGATCGCGCTTCTGGCAGGTGCCGATCTACGCCATCATCTACACGATCGTCGTGGCGGTTCTGACGTTCCCGATGACGATATACGAAAACTTCTTCCGCGAACATCAATACGGTCTGTCCAATCAGACATTCCTGCAATGGTTCGGCGATTTCGGCACGGCCTTCGCTGTCAACCTGGTGATTTCCACGATCGTACTGACGATCATTTACGCGTTCGTGCGCCTGACCAGGCAGTATTGGTGGGTCTGGGCCACGCTGGTTTCCATCGTGTTTGCGGCGATCCTGTTCATGCTGGCGCCGGTCTTCATCGCGCCGCTGTTCAATCACTACTCCCCGCTTCCTGACGGGCCGGTGAAGCAGCAAATTCTCAGGCTGGCCCGCGCCAACCAGATTCCCGCGGACAATGTTTACGAATTCGATGCATCGCGACAATCCAAGCGCATTTCCGCCAATGTGTCGGGCTTCATGGGCACAACCCGCATCTCGATGACCGACAACCTGATCAAGCGCTGCAACCCGCGCGAGATCGAGGCGGTTCTCGGGCACGAAATGGGGCATTACGTTTTGGACCACAATGTCATCGGACTGACGTGGTTCAGCATCCTGTTTCTGGTGGTGTTCGCATTCGTGAACTACGGCTTCAAATGGCTGGTCAGCATCTTCGGCGGCAACTGGGACGTGCGCACAATCGACGATCCGGCCGGCCTGCCGGTTGCCGTTGCGCTCGTGAGCGTCTTCTTTCTTGTGGCGACACCGGTGACCAACAGCATGACCCGCACGCTGGAGCAGCAGGCGGACATGTTCGGGCTGAACGCCGCCCGCCAACCCGACGGATTTGCAACCGTGACGCTGAAGCTCAGCGAATACAGGAAGCTCGATCCGTCGCCATTTGAGGAATTCGTCTTCTATGACCATCCCTCCGGACGCACGCGCATCCATAGCGCGATGGTCTGGAAGGCCGCGCACATCAACGATCCGGATATCGCGGCGGGTCCGAAATCGCCGGAATGAAGGGGTTTGCGCAGTCGGTCGGCCTGCCGGGCGCGCCGTTGCACGCGGCGGCCCACAGCCATCACCCCTGGCCGGATGTCACATTTGCGGCGCAGGAACAGGCGTGGCGCGACGCGGCGCGCCTCTTGGACCGCAAGTGGGATCGCATCTTTGGCGAGATCATTCCGGCGGCACAGACGCATATTGCCTGGCAACTGGCCCTGCCGGTTCCCGCAACGATCGCGTTTGCCCCGAACACGCATGCGTTTGTGGCGCGCATCCTGTCATGCTTCCCGCCCGGCAAATCCATTCGCATTCTCACCACCGGATCGGAATTCATGAGCTTCGCCCGCCAGATAGCGCGGCTTGAGGAAGACGGCCTGGCGGATGTGACGCGTGTCGCAACCGAACCGTTTGAGACCTTCCCGTCGCGCTTTGCCGAAGCGGCTGTCCGCGGCGGCCACGATCTGGTGTTTTTCAGCCAGGTATTTTTCGATTCCGGCTACGCCATCGGCGATCTCAGGCGCATGGTGGACGCTGTTCCTTCGCGCGAAACCTTTGTCGTGATCGACGGCTATCACGGCTTCATGGCCGTGCCCACGGACATCCGCGCAATCGCCGATCGCGTGTTCTATCTTGCGGGCGGATACAAATATGCCATGGCAGGCGAAGGCGTTTGTTTCCTGCACTGCCCGCCGGGCTATGGCGCCCGGCCGCGCGATACGGGATGGTTTGCCGGCTTTTCGGCGCTCGAAGGCGGCGCAAGCGGCGTTCCCTACGCGAAAGACGGCAGCCGCTTCCTCGGTGCGACATTCGATGTGTCGGGGCTCTATCGCTTTAACGCCGTACAGGAATGGCTGCGCGCCGAAGGATGGACGGTAGCCAGCATGCTCGCGCATGTGCGCAACATTGAGCGCGCATTTCTTTCGAAGATCGATCGCATCAACGGACCGATCAATTCAAGCATGCTGATGGTGACAGATGAGGCGGGCCGCGGGCGGTTTCTCGCCTTCCGCACAGGAGACGCCGGCGCCATCGCCGCCGCGCTTCAAAGGAAAGGCGTCATCGTCGATCACCGGGGCGACCGGCTGCGCGTGGGCTTCGGAATTTATCATACCGAAGACGATGCGGAACGGCTCGCGAATATTCTGGCTTCTCATTCTTGAGCGTCACGGCCGCATCAGGGCGGCTCTGACCGGTCAGTGTCGCGCCAGCATCTTCCTCACTTCGGCGACGAGATCGCCGCGCTTCACGGAGATCTGGGCCGGACGGTCCTTCACCCACGCCGCGCGACTCTCGACGGATTTTGACAGCTCCGCGCCGAGCGCAAGGTCCTTCAATGTCACCTCGCCCCTTGCGCGTTCATCAGCGCCTTCGATCACGGCGACGGCCGCCCCGCGCTTGTCGGCATATTTGAGCTGGTCGCCGAACTTCCGGTTGCCGACATAGGCTTCGGCGCGGAGGCCCGCGCCGCGCAATTCGCGCGCCATTGCGAAACTGCGCGCCGTATCGTCCAGCGCCAGCACGACAACAAGAGGATCGAGCGCAACCGGCGCACGCTCCTGCAACGCTGACAGAAGGCGACTCACGCCAATGGAGAAACCGACCGCCGGAACCTGCTGGCCCGTAAAGCGCGAAACCAGATCGTCGTAGCGTCCACCGCCGGCAACGGAGCCGAAGACAACTTCCTCACCCTTCTCGTTCTTCACGGGGAATTTGAGCTGCGCTTCAAAGACAAGGCCGGTGTAATAGTCCAACCCGCGCACGACACCCGGATCAAGGACGATGTGCCCCTCACCGTGGGTCGAATCGACAATGTTCCTGATACTGACAAGTTCATCATATGCCGCTTGACCACCTGCGCCGATCTCAATCCCCGCCAGGGATTTTCTTGTCGGAAACGTCAGCACCGTCTCTATTTGATTCTCTGACAGCTCCGCGCCTTTTGTAAAATCGCCTGACTCGTCCTTGCGGCCCGCGCCAAGCAGTTGACGAACCCCATCGACGCCCAACCGGTCAAGCTTGTCGAGCGCGCGAAGAACCGTTCCCTTCCTGGAAGCGTCGATCTTTGCCGCATCCATGATTCCATCAAGCACTCTGCGATTGTTTATCAGGATCGCGTACTGTCCCTTCAGACCCAGCGCATCGAGCGTATCCGCCAGCATCATCAACAGTTCCGCATCCGCCGCCGGCGAATTGCTGCCCACCGTGTCGGCATCGCATTGCGTAAACTCGCGATAGCGCCCCGGCCCCGGCTTTTCGTTGCGCCAGACCTGCCCCACCTGATACCGGCGGAACGGCTTGGGCAGATTCTGGAAATTCTCGGCGACGTATCGCGCCAGCGGCGCCGTCAGGTCGTAGCGCAGGCTCAGCCACTGCCCGTCATCGTCCTTGAGCGAAAACACCCCTTCGTTGGGGCGGTCTGTGTCGGGCAGGAATTTGCCCAGGGCGTCGGTGTATTCGAAGGCCGGCGTTTCCAGCGGCTCGAAGCCATAGGATTCATAGACGGCGCGAATCTTCTCAACCACCGCGCGTTCGCGCGCGATTTCCTCCGCTCCGCGGTCGCGAAAACCGCGCGGCAGCCGCGCCTTGGGACGGGGTGTCTTCCTGTCGCTCATGAGGCCCTTTCGGCGGGGACGATGCTTGATAAACGCCAGTTGCGGCCGCGGCAAGAAATACCGCCGTGCTAATGGCCCGGATTTGCCGGCGCAGGCGATTGCGGCGCAGGCGCGCCCGGAGGATAGGCGAGCGTCAGGCTTCCGGCGGCGGGCGCAGAGCCACGCTTGAGGTTTGCGATATATTGCAACTCATGCTCGGCATGTTCGTTGCCCGGCTCGTATTTCAGCGAGTCGTTATAGGCGGCTTCCGCATCGTCGAGCCGGCCGAGTTCCGTCAACGCAAACCCGCGGCCGCGATCCAACAGCGCGCGGGTGCCCGCATCGAGGCCGGGCGCCTGGAGAGCCTGCTCGTAGTCGGCCAAGGCATCGCCGTACCGTTTGAGCGCATTCAGAGCCGCACCGCGCTCGGCCATGAGGCCCGGCCAGGTCGCGCCCAGAGAACCCAGGTCCGCGAGCGTTCCGTCAAGCGCCAGCCCCCGATCAAGGACGCGCAGGGAATCGGCAGACTTTCCGATTTCGTTGTAATAGCTGCCAAGATAGAGGCTTAGCAGCGGATAGGGATTGTTCACCGCCACCGCCTGTTTTATGCCCTGCGACTTGCCGGCCTCAGTGGCGGCCAATGTCATGGCGAGCAACATATCGGTCTGGCCGTCGGTCAGCACATAGCGGACGATACGATCGCCTTCCCGGATATCGAAGGTCAGCTTTGCCTTTGCCAACGCCTGTTCAATCTCGGAGGCGTGCGGCTGGACGGCCATGATCCCGCCGTTGTTGACGGCGGTCTGCAGCGAATCAAGCAGCGCCTGATCTGCCTCCCACGGATGATTTGCCGCCGGGGCAGGCTGTGCGGCCTGTGTTACCTGCGGCGCACTTTCTTCCGCAAATGCGGGCGAAGCGAACGCCGCGAATGCCGCAAACGCCAGCAGTGCGCGCGTTGTTGTTATTGCGCACGCTTCAATGCCCGCCTTTGGCTGCCGGTCGCGTGGCATGCGCCGCGGCCCACGCGGCTTTCGCCTGATCGAGTACATAGGCGCGAATCGCTCCAACGTCGTCTTTGGACAGAATATCGCCGAACGAGGCCATACCGCCATCGGCCAAGGCGCCCCCCAGCACGATATCGTCGTACTGATCCCAGATTTCGCGCGGCACAAGGCGCAAGTCCGGCACCTCGCCTTCCGATTGCGCGAAGAACCCGTGACAGACCAGGCAGTTGCGATGATAGAGATCAAAGCCCTTCTGGACAGTGGCGGCATCGGCTGTCTGGGCGGGCGGCTCGCCTGGCGGTATTCCTTCCGGCGCGAGCGCCGCGACTTGTTGTCTGCCGCCGAGCCTGAACACGAACAGGCGGCCCTGATCGGTCTGATACTTCGACAGCGCCGTGTTCGGATCGCGGAAGGCCGAGAGCCCGCCGGCGCCACCCCAACCCGCCAGCAGCGCTATGTATTCAGTGCCCTTGATCGAATAGGCGATGGCGGGCGCCAGAATTCCGGTCTTCAGATCGATCGACCAGAGCTTTTTTCCGCTGCGTGCATCATAGGCGCTGAATATTCCGTAAGCGTCGCCGCCGAACACAAGCCCGCCCGCTGTGGAAAGCAGCCCGCTGTTCCATGATCCGCCCATGGAAATCTGCCAGACCTCCTTTTGCGCTACGGGATCCCACGCCTTGATGTAGCCAACCGGCGGCGCAGGTGGCTTGCCGCTCTTGATCAGCTGGAGAACGGCGTTCGATACGGCCGCGAAATCGGCGCCGGTGTTCCACGCGCCCGGCCGGTAGATGAAATTCCTGTCGGCCACGAAAATGGCCGCGCCGTCCATGGCGGGAATATAGACAAGCCCTGTTTGCGGATCGAAGGTCATCGGTTGCCAATTGTGCGCGCCGGTCTCCTGCGGATAGACGACGGCCATCTTGTTCGTGTAGCGCGCGTTCGGGTCTTCGATGGGCTTTCCGGTTTTCATGTCGATGCCCTTGGCCCAGGTCACAATCGCAAATTTCTGTGCGCTGATGAGTCGGCCATTCGTGCGGTCGATCACATAGAAGAATCCGTTCTTCGGCGCGTGCATCAGCACCTTGCGCACCTGACCGCCAATCTTCAGGTCGGCCAATACGATGTCCGCGGTGGAATCGAAATCCCAGGTGTCGCCGGGCGTCGTCTGGTAATACCAGGCGAGCTGCCCCGTCTTCGCGTGAAGCGCGATGACCGACGAAAGGTACAGATTGTCGCCGCCTTTGGGCGAACGCACATCGCGGTTCCAGGGGTTGCCGTTTCCGGTGCCGACATACAGCAGATCAAGCTTTGGATCGAACGCCATGCCGTTCCACGGCGCCCCGCCACCCCCGATCTGCCAGAACTTGTATTTGCCGGTCGTGTCCCATGTTTTCAGGGCTACCGTCAGCGCGGCGTTTTCCTGCGGCTTTGAAGGATCGCCGGGCACGATGTGGAAGCGCCAGACAAGTTTGCCGTTGCCTGCGTCATAAGCGCTGACATAGCCGCGCGCATCGTATTCCGCGCCGCCATTGCCAATGACCACAAGCCCATCCGCCACGCGGGGAGCGCCGGTGATGGTGTAAACCTTTTTCCGGTTCTCGACGGTATCAACCGACCAGATGACCCGGCCCGTTTTCGCATCGAGCTTGATCAGCCGGCCATCGAGCGTGCCGACGAACACCGCACCTTTCCACAGCGCCACGCCGCGATTGACCACGTCGCAGCAGAGATAGCGCCCCGTTTCTCCCGGAACCTTCGGATCGAACTGCCAAAGCTCTTTGCCGCTCGCGGCATCGAGCGCGACCACCTTGCTCCATGGCAGCGTGATGAACATCACGCCATCGGAGACAATCGGTGTGGCCTCCAGCCCGCGTACCGAATAGGTGCGATACTCCCAGGCAACGCCGAGCGACTTGACGTTTGCGGTGTTGATCTGGGCAAGAGGCGAAAAGCGTTGCTCGGAATAGGTGCGGCCGTGCGTCAGCCATTCCCCGGGATCGGAATCGGCAGCGGCAATTCTGGCACCGTCCACATTCGTGGCAGTGACGGGCGCGGTTTCCGGCGATGCGACAACCGCCGTTGATGGCCGATGGGTCAGCACACCGCCAGCGGGAACGATGAAAATGGCCGCAATGATGACGGCCTCGGCAATGCCGACGATTTTCTTGCTCATATGGCTCCCCGGCCTGCCCGCCACTTGGGCCGCTTCGGCTTGCCAAAACTAGGAGAGAGTCGGCACCTCCTACAATATGCAGATCACAGGCCGGCTGACTGAACGGAATACGCAGACGATCCGACCAGCTTGACCCTGCGGAAGGTTTATCGATGCCAGGGATGAACATGGCGGAGAAATTGCGGCGGCCCGAATAAGCGCAAAATCACGGCATTAATCCTGTCATTGATGTAAGTCAGACCTCTGATTGCCGCGACAAACCGGCATCGGCTATAAGCCGCCGGCGCCTGAAATTCGGGAATTCAAAAATGAAGTTCAACGGTTCGCACGGAAACGACAGTTTCACGGGCACGAGCGGCAATGACATCTTCAATCTTTGGTCGGGCGGAAACGACAAGGCCAAGGGATTGGGCGGCGATGACGTGTTCAACATGGGCGCGGCATTGAACGCCAGGGACACGATCAACGGTGGCGGCGGCAACGATACGGTGAATCTCGACGGAGATTATGCAGGGCTCGTCTTCAAGGCCTTCACCATGACCCAGGTCGAAAACATCGTCTTCGCGGCGGGGCACGACTATTCGATTACGACATCCGACAACACGGTTGCAGCGCTTGCGACTCTCCATGTCGATGCCAGCGCGCTTGGCCCGGGCCGCTCGCTGGTATTCGACGGCTCGGCCGAGACCAACGGAAATTTCAGTTTCAAGGCAGGCCATGGGGACGACGTACTGACCGGTGGGGCAATGAATGACAGTTTCGACCTTTCCCTCGGCGGTGACGACACGGCAAGAGGCGGTGGAGGCAATGACTCATTCTTTTTCGGAGGCAAATTCACGGCTGGTGACCGCGTGAACGGCGGAACGGGCAGCAACGACATTTTTCTCAATGGCGACTATTCCGGCGGTCTGACCCTGAAGGCACACATGGTTTTGCAGGTTGCAGACATCCAGGTTCAGGGAAAACATGACTATGCATTCACGCTCGATGATCACAGTCTGACGCCCGGTCAGAGGCTGGAATTCTTTTCCGGCGCCATCAAGGGCGGCCATGCCCTTTCGGTCGACGCCAGCAGCCTGACCAATGGCTCGATTTTTGTCGTAGCCGGTTCCGGCACCGATAAAATCGTCGGCGGCTCGGAAGCCGATGTTCTGCAAGGCGGACATGCAGCCGATTTTCTCAGGGGCAACGGCGGTTCAGACATCTATTTTTATGCCACAGCCGCCGATTCGACCGGGATTCACTTCGACACCATCCGGGGCTTCGACTTCCAGCCCGGCGGCGACGTCTTCCAGTCACCGAAAAATATTACCGGCGTGAACAGCGAAGTGGATGGAGGCACGCTGACCCAGGCAAACTTCAATAACGATCTGGAAGGTCTAATCGGCGCGGGACAGCTTTCGGCCAACCAGGCCGTCATTTTCAAGCCGGGCGGAACGGATTATTCCGGTGACACATTCCTAATCGTGGATTTCAACGGCACGCCGGGATACCAGGCCGGGCAGGATGTCGTGATCCTGCTCGAGAATTCCGCGCACCTCAGCCAGATTTCGGCTGCGAGCTTTCAACAGGATCTCTAAGCCGACATTGAGTTGAAGTCGCGCGCAGCCTAGCTTGGCGAGATGTGGATAGCACTTGCCTTCTGTGGCCCGGTTCTCTGGGCTGCGTCCACACATATCGACAAATATCTGGTGGATCGCTTCTTCCGGGACAGCGATGTCGGCGTGCTTCTGGTGTTCACCGCGCTTGTCAACCTCGTGCCGCTGCCGTTCATCGCGGCTTTCGATCCCGGTATCTTGGCCATCGGGGCCGCGGGCATTGTGACGATGCTCTGTTCCGGCGTCCTCTATATGGGAGCCATGTACTTCTACCTCGGCGCACTGCAGCGTGAAGAAGCCTCCGTCGTTGCGCCACTTTTCCAGGCAGCGCCGCTCTTCACTTACGGGTTGGCCTATTTCGTTCTGCATGAACGGCTGACCGCCGTTCAGCTCGTCGGCGGTGGCGCAATCGTTGCCGGCGCGATCATCATCTCCCTCAATCCCGAGAGCCTGCGCAGCGGCTTCCGGCTCCGCCTCATGCTCCTGATGCTCGGCTGCACGCTGGCGCTGGCGCTTGCATCGGTTTCGTTCAAGCTGTTCGCGGTCGAAGATGAGTTCTGGGCAACCACGTTCTGGATGTTCCTGGGCGAAGCAGCCTTCGGGCTGGCGTTCCTGCTGTTTCCGTCCCGCCGCGCGGAATTCTTCGGAATGTTCCGCAAGCGTCCCCTTGTTGTCGCCGGGATCAACGCGGTCAATGAACTGATCAACCTGGGGGCGGGCTGGCCGCGCGTTACGCCTCGATCCTCGGAAAAGTCAGCATCGTCCAGGCCATCGGCGGCACAACCACACTATTCGTATTCGGGTTTGGCGTAACGCTTTCGCTCGTCTATCCGCGGCTCGGGCGCGAGGATCTTTCGCGCCGCAGTCTTGCCCAAAAGGGACTTGCCGCAGCGTTTATCGCCGCCGGCGTCGCGCTGATCGGCGGAAATTCCGGGCCATCCGGTTGACGCGCGCCGGTGGGACCATCCGTTCATTAAGGAAAATTCAGGCACAGTTCATGGCGTTGAAAAGAGCCTGATTAGAATTCGGGCCGATCCTCGCGTTATGGAGGCAACATGCGAACAATCAAATCCCTTCTTGTGACCGCGGCCGCCGGCGCGCTCATGGCCGGCACCATCGGCATTGCGGAGGCCGCGAGCCAGAGGCTGAATACGATGACCATCCAGTTGCCGGACGGCGGAACCGCGCGCATCCAGTACACCGGCGACGTGGCCCCCAAAGTGACCGTGACGCCCGGCTGGCAAGCGTTTGACACGTGGGGGCCGGGACCGCTGGTTTTCGATTGGACCCCGCCCTTCGCCGCAATCGACAGCATTTCGGCCGAAATGGAACGCCACATGGCGGCCGCGCAACGGCAGATGCAGGCGATGCAGGAACAACTTGCCACCGATTCCGACCGGCCGATCGAGGCGGCCCTGAAAAATGCGCCTCCGGGAAGCGAAAGCTTTTCGATCATGACCATTTCCAACGGCAAGGGCTTCTGCACCCGATCGGTGCGTGTGGTAAAACCGGAAAACGGCAAGCCGCAGGTGCAACGGCAATCGTCGGGTGACTGCTCGGGAATGTCCGCCGGGACTGCGAACGAAACCGAGAGCCTTTCGCCGAACGACACGACCGGGCTGACGTCGATCGATGATCGCGATCCGCGCGCGCCGGCAATGCTGCATGAGGCAACAGCCGTGCAGACAAACTGACTGTCTGTCCCACGCATTTACTGGGGCGGACGGCCGAAGCCGTCCGCCTTTTCTTTTGACGGATAGAAAAAGTCACCCGCAAATGTGTGTTGTTTTTGCGAATTATACAGGCAAAACAGCCTTCTAGGTTGATTATGCGCCGGTTACGGAAATTAACCGGGCGTTCAAAACGGCAAAAAATGTGGTTAAGGAAGTCTTAGTTTTCATCTTCATCCGTGTTATGACGATCTGGTCGCGTGAGTAATGGGGTTTGGGCGAAAGGCAAAAGCCTTCGGCGCCCGCGGAGCAATGATCGAAGCGCCAGATCAGCCGGGCGTCAGCAGTATCCGGCACGCAGGGCCTGCAAATCCGATCGCTGCGGAAATGCAGCCCGCAATCACGCTCGGCATCGAGGAAGAGCTCCAGGTTGTGGATGCGCGCACCGGCGCGCTCGTGGCGCACGATATTCCCCTTGTCAAGCATGTGCTCCCCGACGGATCCGGCGCTTTCGGGTGCGAAATCCACAAATGCGCGATCGAGTTGCAAACCTCCATCGCGTCCCATCCCGACATGGCGATCCGCACCCTGTCGGCACTGCGGAATGCGGCACGCACACAGGCTGCGTTGCGCGGTCAGAAAGTGCTCGCCGCAGGCCTGCATCCGTTTTCGCAATGGAAACACCAGGCGGTGCATGAGGACACCGCCCACTATCCGCATTACGCGCACCTGTTGCATGAATTTGGCGACATTGCACGAAGCGCCATGTCGTTCGGATTGCATATTCACCTGGGCCTTCCCGATCCGCAGTATCGGATGCCCGTGATGAATGCGCTGCGATCGGTGCTTCCCGATGTACTGGCGCTTTCCGTGAGCTCTCCGTTCCATGAGGGACGTGACACGGGGCTTGCGAGCTGGCGGCACAGCCTGCTCGGCCGCTATCCCCGAATGGGGATTCCCGACGTCTGGCCGGACGAGAAAACATATTTCGACAGCATCGCAATGTTGCGGCGGCTCGGAAGCCTTGAACCCGATCAGGGCATGTGGGACGACCTGCGCCTGCATCATCGCTATGGCACGCTGGAAGTCCGCATTTGCGATGCCGTTCATTCGCTTCAGCGCATCTGGCTGATTGTCGCGCTGTTGCAATGCGAGACGGCCATCTTGATGCAGGAAGCCGCAAACGGCGGCCTTCCGGAACCGGAGCCAAGGCTCTGGATCGAGGAAAACAAATGGCGCGCACGCCGTTACGGCACGGCGGCGACTTTCATCGATTGGCGGCGCAACGAGACCATATCGGTCGAGGCGCGCTTCGAACGCTGGCTGGAACGCATTTTGCCGGCCGCAACGAAATTCAATCTCTGGCCGCAAATCGAGCTGACCGCGGCGTCGGTGCTTCGCGAGAAGAATGAGGCGGATCAGCAGCGGACATGGTATCTGCAAGGCGGCTCGTTCGAGGCGGTGGTGAACGGTCTTGCAGACGCGACCGCCGTGTCATGGACTCCACCGGCACCAATCAGGCGCAATCGTCGTGACATTTCCGAAAGCTCCAAGGCCGCAAATCAGGGCCGCAACCCCCTGCCCGCTTCATCCGCTTTCCTCCGAACTGGCCGCCCGACATCCTGAGCCGCGCCCCAGGCTGCATGCCGGATGGCTGAAGATCCTGGGCCACCCGCAATTTCCGATTGATCCCGGCTTGATCGGCGAGACGCTGCTCATCGCCTCCGAAGCGCTGTGGAGTGCCGTTGAAAGCAAGCTGGCCGATCTTGTGAGGTGGCTTGGGCCGCGGCTTGCGCGGCAGGAGGATCCGGCATGGCCGTTCGCGCCCGCTGCGGATGTGCTCTGCGCCGACATGGCTTTCGTCTCTGCTCCGGAAACGGATCGCGGATGGGATTTGCGCTGGGTGGAATTCCAGACATTCACGTCGCTCGTTTCCACGATGTACACGCTCCATGTCGCGGCAACTGATGTCTGGCCCGAGCTTGGCGAATTGCGTTTTTGGAGCCCATTGCCTGGAAACGATTGGCTATCATCCGCCCGCGGCTGGATGGCGCCGGCGCACGGATCCATCCTTCTTGAAAACGCGCCATGGTCACAGCCAACGCGCACGGATTTCGAAGCAGCCCGGCACTGGTTTGGGGTCGAGGTCACGGGTCCGCAGTCCCTGCGCGCGCAATCCCGCCGCCTTGAATTCCGAGACAGCAATGGCCGTTGGCGGCCGGTGCCCCATGTCGCCAATCGACTGATCCTCCACGAAGCCAAGAACCGGGCGGAGGTTGAATCGCTTCTTTCGTCCGTTTGGACGGGCTGGAACAGCCATCCAGTCTGGTACTACCGCATCGACAAGAGTCTGTTGCCGGTACTTCCGTTGCCGCCCGCGGAGAAATGCGCATATGGCAATCGCTGGCGTGAACTCAACCTTGCGCCAGATGCATTGGTCGCCAAGGCGCGCCACAGCCATTCCGGCAAGGGGGTAATGCTCAATGCCACCGCCGAAATCCTCGACAATCTTGAAAATTCCGAAAACTGGATTGTGCAACCAAAATTTTCGCCCGCGCCACTGACGACCGCGCGGGACGGAGCGCCGCTCTTTGGCGAGATACGCAGCGTCGTCGCCCTGAGTGAAATCGGCAATCCATGGACCGTTTGCCGCCTTGTACGCCTCAGCCGCGAACCCATGCTGTCCACAAGCCGATGGTCGGGGGCGCCGGGCGAGGGCGCCGTGCCACTATATGCGCCCCCAAACGGCTGAACACCAAAACGTGTATGGACGAAATTCCCCCCATTTGCTTTTGGGCGGGGGCATCGCGATTATGCAGGATAAGCAACAAACGCCCCTTTCAGGGCGTATTTGGGGGAAAAGGAAACAACCATCATGAACCGGTATCGTGCGATCTGTCTGTCCGGCGCGGCTGTTCTGGCGCTTGCCATCGGGAGCCCCGCCTCAACCGGACCCGCTCCCGCGCGCATCAATCCGTTTGTCGCACCGAGCAGCCTGCCTCTGCAGGCGCCGCCCTTCGACAAGATCAAAGACAGCGATTACCGGCCCGCCTTCGATCAGGGCATGCGCGAACAGCTTGCGGAGATCGATGCGATCGCCAACAACCCGGCGCCGCCGACTTTCGAAAACACCATCGTGGCGATGGAGAAGTCGGGAGCGATGCTGAGGCGCGTGCTGGCGGCGTTCAGCGCCGTGAGCGGCGCCAACACAGACGATGAACTGGAAAAGGTCCAGAGTTACGCACTGCCCAAGTTTGCGGCCCATCAGGACGCGATCTTCCTCAATCCCAAGCTTTTCGCCCGCGTGGAGGCGATCTACAACCAGCGGAGCACGCTGAACCTCGACCCGGAATCCGCGCAGCTGCTCAAGGTGTATTACATGCACTTCGTGCATGCGGGCGCGAAGCTGTCTGACGCGGACAAGGCCCGGCTTCGCAAGATCAACCAGGAAGATGCGGCGCTGCAGGCCGCTTTCCAGCAAAAGCTGTTGGCCGCGACCAAGGCCGGCGCGCTGGTGGTGGATAACAAGTCCGATCTGGCCGGATTGAGCGATGATGAGATTGCGGCCGCCGCAGAGGCCGCCAAAGGACGCGGCCTTGCCGGCAAATATGTCATACCGTTGCAGAATACCACGCAGCAGCCGGCGCTTGCGTCTCTCAGCAATCGCGCGACCCGCGAGCGCCTGTTCAACGCCTCATGGACCCGCACCGAAAAAGGCGATGCCAACGACACGCGCAGCGCAATCGCGAGGATGGCCGAACTGCGCGCGCAGAAAGCGGCGCTTCTCGGTTATCCCGACTACGCGGCCTATGTGCTTTACGACCAGATGGCGCGAACGCCCGACGCCGTCCAGAACTTCATTGGCCAGCTGGTGCCCGCAACGGCGACGAAGATCTCCGAGGAGGCAAAACTGATACAGGCGGCGATCGATAAGAGCGGCGAGCATTTCCAGCTCAAGCCTTGGGATTGGGAACGCTATTCGGAAATCGTACGGAAGGAAAAATACGATCTCGACGAAAATGAACTCAAGCCCTATTTCGAGCTGAACCGCGTGCTGCAGGACGGCGTGTTTTACGCCGCCAACAAGCTCTACGGAATCACGTTCAGGGAACGCCACGATATTCCGGTGTGGCAGCCGGATGTTCGCGTGTTCGATGTTTACGACAAGGACGGCTCGCAGCTTGGCATGATCTATTTCGATTACTTCAAGCGCGACAACAAGTCCGGCGGCGCCTGGATGGACAATCTGGTTCAGGAATCGACGCTGCTCGGAACCAAGCCGGTTGTCTACAACGTGGCGAATTTCACCAAGCCGCCGCCGGGGCAACCCGTGCTTCTGAGCTTTGACGAGGTCAGCACGATGTTCCATGAATTCGGGCATGCCCTTCATGGCCTGTTTGCGAACACGAAGTATCCGTCGCTGTCGGGCGCGAACACGGCGCGCGACTGGGTGGAGTTTCCATCCCAGTTCAACGAACATTGGGCGCTCGATCCCGACGTGCTGAAGCACTATGCGGTGAACTACAAGACAGGTCAGGTCATTCCCCAGGCCCTGGTGGACAAGATCAGAAAGTCGCAGACTTGGAATCAGGGTTATGATCTTGGCGAATTGCTGGCTGCGGCGGAGCTGGACATGGAATGGCACATGCTGCCTGCCGGCGCGCCGCTGCAGAATGTCGATCAGTTTGAGACGAAAGCGCTGGCCGAGAGCCACACCAATTTCGCCGATGTGCCGCCGCGCTACCGCTCGAGCTATTTTCTGCACATCTGGGCAAATGGCTACGCGGCCGGATACTACGCCTATCAATGGACCGTGATGCTGGACGACGATGCCTATTCCTGGTTCATGCAGCACGGCGGGATGACGCGGGCCAACGGACAGCGCTTTCGCGACATGATCCTGTCGAAAGGTCAGACCCAGGACTATGGGACCATGTTCCGGGCATTCTATGGCAAAGACCCGGACATTGGTCCGATGCTTGAACACCGGGGGCTTGTGCAACCGAAGAGTTGAGACGGCTGGGGACGGCCGGTCAGTGAAAATCCCTGCTTTTGGGCAGCACGCGGACGTTGCGCGGATGGCCATGTGCAGGCGCGCGGGAATCCAGGCGCGGATATGCAATGTCGTCCAGCCGGCTTGCGGGCAGAGCTACATCCTCGTTCGTAAGCCGGTCGAGCTCGACCGTGCGGTCGAAGATGCGCTCGGAGACCAGGTGCACAACGCCTTCCTCGCTGCGCTGGATCCTGCCTTCGATCAGCATCAGGCGGCTTCCCATCACCTCCTTCCGGTAACGCTCGAATACCGAAGGCCAGACAACAGCATTACATACACCGGTTTCGTCATTGATGGTGATGAACACGACACCGGCATCGCCGGGCATTTGCCGCGTCATCACAATGCCGGCGCATTTTGCGGGCATTCCATTGCGCGCCTTGCCGATTTCAGCGCAGCTCATTGTGCCTTCGGTGCGGAACAGGCCACGCAAAAATTGCATCAGGTGCGCGCGCAACGACAGCCGCATCATCTGGTAATCGGCGATGGTATGTTCCGTCAGCGGCATGGCGGGCAATGGCGCAGTCGTTTCAGCCGGCAAATCATCGACAAATTGACTCGCAAACAGCGGCAACTCGTCGTCGTCCGGCAGGCGGCGAACCATCCAGAGGCTTTCACGGCGGTCGAGTTCGAGTGAGCGGAAGCAATCGGCCTCCGCCAGAATGATCAATGCGCGCCTGGGGAGCCGCGTACGCCGGGCAAAACTGTCGAAGCCGGAGAATCCGTTGCCACGCGCTGGCAAAATGTGCGCTTCCCACCAGTCCTGCCGGAAACCTTCAATCTGGCGGAATCCCAGGCGCAGAACGGGCGTGCCATCCTCGCGGAATTCAAGCGTATTGTCCCAGCGGCTGAAATTGACGTCCGGATGACGCACCTCAACCCCGTGCTCGCGCGCATCGCGCACGATTTCGGCCGGCGCATAGAATCCCATCGGCTGGGAGTTGAGCAGCGCGCAGGCAAATGCCGCGGGATGATGTTTCTTGATCCAGGCGGAAACGTAAACCAGATGCGCGAAGCTTGCCGCATGGCTTTCGGGGAAGCCGTAGGAGCCGAAGCCCTTGATCTGGTTGAAGCAGCTTTGCGCGAAGTCACGGTCATAACCGCGCGCTACCATGCCTTCGACCATCTTGCTTTCGAATTGCCCGATGGTTCCCACATTGCGGAACGTCGCCATGGCGCGGCGCAATCGGTTGGCATCTTCCGGCGTGAACTTCGCCGCCACCATGGCAAGCTTCATCGCCTGTTCCTGGAACAGCGGCACACCGAGCGTTTTCCCAAGCACGCCTTCCAGCTCCTCTGCAGGGCCATGTTCGGGCGCCGGTTTGGGAAATTCCACGCGCCAGCCTTTTCCCTTTTCGCGCTGCTCTTTGCGCCGCTTAAGATAAGGATGCACCATGTTACCCTGAATGGGGCCCGGACGCACGATCGCCACTTCTACGACAAGATCATAGAATTCGCGCGGGCGAAGGTGCGGCAGCATGTTGATCTGCGCGCGGCTTTCCACCTGGAACACGCCGATGGCGTCGCCCTGGCACAGCATGTCGTAAACGGCCGGATCCTCTTTCGGAATATTGGCGAGCGTGAAAGGCCTGTGCTCATAGGATGACATCAGCGCAAACGCCTTGCGGATGCAGGTGAGCATGCCCAGCGCCAGCACATCCACTTTCATGATGCCAAGCGCATCGATATCGTCCTTGTCCCATTCGATGAAATAGCGGTCGTCCATCGCGGCGGGGCCGATCGGCACGATGCTGTCCAGCCGGTCTCGCGTCAGCACGAAACCGCCCACATGCTGCGAAAGATGGCGCGGGAATCCGCAAAGCGCGTGCGCGAAGTGCGCAGCGCGCGCAATCAGCGGATTGTCGGGCGAGAAACCGCCCTGGCGCATGCGTACATTCCTTTTTTTGCCCCAGCTTTCGGAGTCGCCGCTGCCCCACAGGCCGCCCGCCAGAGCCGATGTCACATCTTCGGTGAGCCCGAAAACCTTGCCGACCTCCCGGATGGCGCTGCGCGGCCGATAGGTGATGACGGTCGCCGTCAGCGCCGCACGCTCATGGCCATAGCGCCTGTAGATATCCTGGATGATCTCCTCACGCCGCTCGTGCTCGAAGTCCACGTCGATATCGGGCGGTTCCTTGCGCTCCTCGCTCACGAAGCGCTCGAACAGAAGATCGATCTGCATGGGATCAACCGCCGTGATGCCCAGCACATAACAGACGGAGGAATTGGCGGCCGAACCGCGGCCCTGGCAGAGAATTTCCTTTTCGTTGGCCACGCGCACGATGTCATGCACCGTCAGGAAATAGGGCGCTATCTGCATTTTCGCGATCAGCGCCAGCTCCTTTTCCAGCGCGGCGCGCACCCTGTCGGGCACGCCGCCCGGATAGCGCCAGGCCGCACCCTTCCGGACGAGATCGGCCAGATGTTCATCGGGCGTTTTGCCCTTCGGCACCGGCTCATCGGGATAATTGTATTTGAGCTGGTCGAGCGAGAAGGCGATGCGGGCGGCGAAGCGCAGCGTTTCTGCAACCGCTTCCGGAGCATCCTGAAACAGCCGCATCATTTCGCCGGCCGGTTTCAGGTGGCGCTCGGCGTTGATTTCCAGAAGCCTGCCGGCCTGATCAAGAGTTTTGTGCTCACGGATGCAGGTCACGACATCCTGCAACTCGCGCCGGTCCGGATTGTGATAAAGCGCGTCATTGATGGCTATCAGGGGTATTCCGGCGCCCGTCGCCATCCGTCCGAGCATCTTCAGCCGGCGCCTATCGTCGCCATAATGCAGCATGGAGGCGGCAAGCCACAGGCGGCCGCTCGCAACCGGCGCCAGCTGCGCCAGGGCATTTTCGGTCTCTGCGCCAGGCTGCGAAGGCGGTACGACGGCCAGCAGCAAACCATCCTGGCGGTCAAGCAGATCGGCAAGCGAAAGGATGCAATCGCCCTTCCTGGCGCGGTGCTTGCCAAGACTGATGAGTTGGCACAGCCGGCCATAGGCTTCGCGATCGATCGGATAAGCCAGCACATCGGGTGTTTCGTCGGAAAAGGCCAGCCGGGCGCCGACCAGCAGCTTCGGCACTTTGCCATTCGCCTGTTCCCTGATCTGGTTCAAAGCATCCCATGCGCGCACCACGCCTGCCAGCGAATTGCGGTCGGCAATTCCGATGGCGTCCAACCCGAGACGTGTTGCCTCGGCAATGAATTCGAACGGGTGCGAAGCTCCCCGCAGGAACGAGAAATTCGTGGTGACGGCGATTTCGGCGTAGCCGCTCATGCGAACAGCCCGTGCACATACCAGCGTGGGTGTGCCATTTCGCGCGCGTAGATGCCGTCGCGATAAAGCCAGAATCTGCGACCCTTCTCATCCTCTATGCGGAAATAGTCGCGCGTCGGTTGCGGTTCCTGATGCCGCCACCATTCCATGGCGATGCGTTCCGGGCCTTCCGCCCTGGCCACATTGTGCAACATGCGCCGCCAGCGGAAACGCAAAGGCGGGCCATCCGGCACTTCCGACAGAACATCGATGGGTTCGGGCTTTGCAAACAGGCGCAGCGGGCGGCGTGGCGCTTCACCATTGCGGCGTTTTGTGCGCCATGGGTTCTTTGGCGCGCCGGCATGTTGTGCAGGAACGGCAACCGCCTCGGCTTCGGGAATGTGCGTATCCTGCGGCATGAATACCGCAACACGATGGCCGCCGAAGCGCGCGGCCAGCCTGTCAATCAACGCGACGACTTCATCATCGTAGGCGCCGGAATCCAGGCTTGCGGTCCCGGCCTGAACATCCTGGGCAAGATCGGCCGAAATCCGGATCAGATCGAAACCGAAGCCCGGATCAAGCGGATCGCTGAGCGCATCGAGCCTCTCATGAAAGAGGCGCGCAAAGATGTCCGGATCGCGCGTGGGCCGTGCGGTTTCGACGGCAATGCGGCGCACCTCGCCATCGGCACGGAAAAAGATTGCCTGCAGAATCCGCGCGCCCTGGCCGCGGCCTTCCAGCACGGAAGCAAGCGACCGGCCCAGCGAAAAAAGGGTTTCGGCAATAACGGGGCCGGCGACGACAGGCTCCGCAAAACGCCGCTCCACCATGAGGTCAGGCACCGGCAAGCGCGGCGTGATCGGACCGCCATTGCGGCCCAATGTGCGGTCGAGCATTGCAAGGAAGGCGCCGCCGAAACGCGCAGCAAGCTCATGGCGATTGCGCCCCGCGACTTGCCCGATGGTTTTCAGTCCGGCGCGCTTCAACGCATGGATGATGGAAGGATCGGCGGCCAGCGCCTCTGTGGGCAGACGTGCGACCGCTTCGGCTTCTTCACCGGCTTGCGCAATCGTGCCCGGCCGGTAATGGGAAAGCGCGCGCGCCGCTTCCGCCGTTCCCGCCAGGGCGACGCAAACCGAGAAATCCTGTGCTGCGATGGCATGTGCGACTTCGCGCAACATCGCCTGTTCGCCGCCGAAAAGATGCGCAGCCCCGCTGATATCGAGAAAGAGCCCATGCGGCGGATCGAGCGCCACGAACGGCGTATAGCGCTCGCACCAGGCGGCAATCGATTCCAGCAACCTTGCGTCGGCCTTTTCGTTGGCGCGGATCACGGCAATTCCAGGCACCATCGCACGCGCATCGGCAAGCGCCTTGCCGGGATGGAGTCCGAGCTTTGCAGCTGCGGCATCTACCGCCGTTAGCCGCAACGCATTGTCGATTTTTTCCGCGACGACGAGCGGGCGATCATCCGGCCTGCCGGATGCCTTCCATCGCCGCTTCAGACGGTCGGTGGGGAGGCGCGGCAGCCAGACGCTCAGGATGCGTCTGGAAGATTGCATTGTCGGGATCCCATTCCATTATCCAGCGCCCGCAACCGCCATGCCGGTTGCGTACAAGCGAGGCATCAAACAGCGGTCTTCCCCAGTTTTCTCCGGACGGCGACACTGCGGTTGCAATGAGCCAGCGCGTTTCGGCGGCGCTTGGGTGCGGCAGCATTCCGAAATGCAGTGCAATGACAGCGATGCCGGATTGTTGCGCCGCCAGCATGAGCCTTCGGCTCGCGACCAGGTCAAACACATTCGGCTTGCCCCAGGCTTCCATGAGGACCGCACCCACGCCCTTGCAATCCAGCCCTTCGGCGCTGGCGCGCAAAGCACCCAGCGCATCGGATGCATGCACCGTCAGCACGCGTCCGGGATCAACGCCGAGCTCAAGCAGGCCGGCCGCATGGATGTCGCCGTTTTCAAGCGCGGAAAAATCCTGCCGCACCCAGAAAAGCCATTTGCGCGGATCGAGCATGCGGCGCGCCAGCACAAGCGCAAAGCCGGACGCGGCTGCTTCATCGCCCGGCGCCGCTGGAAAGACTTCATGCAAAGCTCCAGTGCGAAAACCGCCACCGAGTTTTCCGTCGAGCTCCCGATCCCCCAGGCCAGGCCCGACCGGACCCGAGGAGGGGCCCAAAAAGCCTGAAAACCTGGCTTTTATGGTCGAAGGTACGATCATATTGTTCCTCTTTTGTTCTAATATGCGTTCTGGCGGGGCGCAAGTCAACGGAAAGCTTTGGGGGCAATTTTCGCCCTCGGGCCCACCTCGCGCCGGTTCGTCAGCCCGGGCCGTGCGCGCGCGGCCCGCCCGCATTGAGTGGCGCGATCTGCGCCTTCCATTGCTGCCAGGCTGCGAGCGTCGCAGACAGCGTCCGCGACAGTGTTGCAAAGGATGCACGAACATCCGGCCCCGGGTCTGCATCGGCGCCGTCCACCGCGCGCTCGAGCTTGTTCAGATCATCCGACAAAGCCCGCAGGCTTTCGGCGTTGCGCGGCGGAGAGCCCATCGAATTGCGCGGATCGGTTTCAAGCTGCGCGCCGGAAATATCTTCCCCTTGGGCAATCGCCGCTGCGATCTGGGCCTGAAGCGCGGCAGGCGCGGCCTTTCTGCGATGCTCAAGTGCCTTGAGCAGATTCATTGCATCATCCAGCGCCTGAGATGCCTTCACGGATTCTGCTTCCACTTTTCGCGCCAGATCGAATTCGCGTTCATAGGCGGCCTGCGCAAGCCGCACGCGCGGATCGGGCTTCACGACGAGCGGCTGGCGGAACGTGCGGCCATTCACGGTGAGCGCCACCGTGTAGTTGCCGGGCAGCGCCCACACGCCGTCATCCTGCGGCTTGCCGGGCTTGGGCTTTGCAAGCGCCGGATAGCGGATGTTCCAGACAAAACGCTGCATGCCCGGTTTCGCCGACAGATGCGCGGGCTGTTCTACCCATTCCGGTGCGTATTCGGTGGTCAGCGGATTTGTGTTGCGGCGCGGATCGGTGCTGGCAAATTTGCGCACCAATGCGCCTCTGGCATCATAAATCGCAAGCGTCACTACTCCGCGCGCATCGTTCGGCAGCACATAATCAATCATCGCGCCGTCGGGCGGATTGGCGGCCAACGGCTCATCCTTCGGCATGGGCGTGCCGGTAAAGCCCGCCGGCCGCACGCGATAGGCAACCGCGGGCCTGAACAATGCGCCGGTGCCGGCGTCCAACCCCGTCATCTGCCGCAGCGCCGTGACATTGTCCATGATCCAGAAACCGCGACCGTGCGTTGCGATTGCCAGATCGTCGCCATGCACATCAATATCGCGCACGGATGTCATCGGCAGATTCTGCTGCAGGGACTGCCAGTCCGCGCCGTCGTCGAATGACACGAACATGCCCCTTTCGGTGCCCGCGTAAAGCAGGCCGCGCTGTTTCGGATCTTCGCGCACGACGTTCACGAAGGCATCGCGAGGAATGCCTGCATCGATCCGCGTCCAGCTCTTGCCGCCATCGACCGTGCGATAGATGTAGGGCGTGTCGTCATCCAGGCGGTGGCGATCGATGGCGAGATAGGCCACATAAGGATTGAAATGCGACAGCTCGATGCCGCCGACCTTGGACCACGCGGTCAATGCTTTGGGCGTCACATTGGTCCAATGCCTGCCGCCATCCACCGTTTTCCAGACCAGTCCGTCATCGGTGCCGACCCACAGCAGCGCCGGATTGAGCGGCGACGGCGCGATCGTGTAGATCACGCCGCGCGCCTTGCCCACGTGAACATCGTCTGCCGCCGTGACCGGATCGAGATTGGCGGGCACGCCGGCATCTGCGCGCGTGAGATCGGGGCTGATGGGTATCCAGTGTTCTCCTCCATCCGTCGTTGCGAACAGGCGCTGATTGGCGAAATAGAGCGTCTTCTTCCCGGTTTGCGAAAACCTGAGCGGCAATGTCCAGGCGCCGCGGTAGTGCGCGATCGGATAGGCGAGCGTGGGGTCCACATCGCGCGTCTGTTCGGTGCGCGTGTCGAGTTTTGCCACTGTGCCGCCATAGACAATGTCCGGGTCGTCGGGATCGGGCGCAATCATGCCGCTTTCGCCGCCGGCCGTGACTTCGTGGAACTGCTCCATCGTAATGCCGTCATAGCTGCCGGTGCGGCTGGGCAGCGCCACGGCGCCGGAATCCTGCTGCGCGCCATAGACCCAGTAGGGAAAGCGGTTGTCGGTGCTGACGTGATAGATTTGCGCGGTAGGCTGATTGTACCAGCTGCTCCAGGTTTTGCCGCCATTGTTGGTGACGAGCGTGCCCTGATCCACGCCCAGGATTTGCCGGTCGGGATCGGTGGGATCAATCCACATTTCGTGGAAATCGTCGCCCGTGGGATCGCCCTTGAGCGCTATGAAATGCTTTCCGCCGTCATCGGAGCGCAGAACGATCGTGTTCATGACATAGATGCGGTCGGCGTTCCGGGGATCGGCGGTCAGGCGGCAGAAATACCAGCCGCGTTTCCAGATGCGCTTGTCGCCGGTGACGTGAACCCAGTGGGCGCCGGAATCGTCGGAGCGGTAGAGCCCGCCCTCGCCTTGCGGCGCATCCACCAGTGCGTAGATGCGATCGGGCCTGGCAGGCGAAACCGCGATTCCGATGCGGCCGGGATGGGCGGGGAAGCCGTTGCCGGAAACATGCGTCCAGCTGCTGCCGCCGTCATGACTGACATAAAGGCCGCTGCCCGGGCCGTTGGACGGCGGATAAACGCTCCAGGGCGGGCGGCGCGTCTGCCACAGCGCGGCATAGATGGTGCCGGATTCGCCGGGCTTGAACGCAAGATCGATGGCGCCCGTGGCATTGTCGCGGAACAGAACCTTCTTCCAGTGCGCGCCGCCATCGGTGGAGCGGAAAACGCCGCGCTCGGCGTTGGAGCCATAGGCGTGACCGAGCGCCGCCACAAACACGATGGCGGGATTTTTCGGGTCAACGAGGATGCGGCCGATCTGCCGGCTGTCGCTGAGGCCGATGTGCGTCCAGCGTTTGCCAGCGTCGGTGGATTTGTACACGCCGTCGCCATGGGCGATGTCGGAGCGCATGTCCGCTTCGCCCGTGCCCACATAGATGGTGTTCGGGTTGGACGGCGCGATCGCGATGGCGCCGATGGAGGCAGCCTTCTGGGAATCGAAGATCGGCTGCCAGGCGCGCCCTGCATCGGCCGTCTTCCACACGCCTCCGTCAACCGCGCCGAAATAGAATGTCTGGCTGTTGCCCGGAATGCCCGCAACGGCCAACACCCGCCCGCCGCGAAACGGGCCGATCAGGCGCCAGTGCAACGCCTGATAGAGTGCCGGATCGACAGCGGCGCTTGCGCCCGACACGGCGGCGAGCGCCAGCAAGGACAACAGAAGTGCACGCCAGTTCAAGATGAACCTCTCCACCTTCCGAAACGCTTTGCAACTCCGCTGCAAAGCCGCGCCATGCGCTTCGGCCGCGCGCTCATTGCAGCGAATATTGAAGCTGCACCCAAACGGTTCTTGCGGGCAACAGATAAAAGGAACCGTCGCCGAATTCGCTCTGGGTTACGGGTGGGCGCCGGTCGGTGAGATTGGTCCCGGACACAGACACATCGCATCGGCCGAATTTGTAGCCGACGGCCGCATCCAGCGTGACGTAGGACGGCGTGGGTGCCTCGTTTTCTTCGTCCAGATAGCGGCGGCCGACATAATTTGCGGTGAGCGTGGCGTGAACCCCGCTGGGCGGCGTGTAGAGAAGCCCCACGGAGGCAAGGATATGCGGCGAAAGCGTCAGCTGATTGCCGCTGACGTCGGTGGGCGTGCCGCCCTCGTCCACGATGAAGTTGGTGAAGCGCGCGTCGTGCCAGGCGACATTCGCCGCAAGCGAAAGATCGGGCGCCAGCGCATAGCGTGTTTCCAGCTCCACGCCCTTGAGACGCTCACCGCCCGCATTGACAAGCATCGGCTCGCCGTTCGCAGCTGTCTCCGCAACGACGAGGTTGGAGAAATCCATCAGGAAGGCTTCCACACCGTAACTCAGGCGGCCCTCTGCGAGCGCGCCCTTGACCCCTGCTTCGTAGCTTTTGGCCGTCTCGGGATTGAGCACGCCGGGCGTGTAGTCCGGCCCGAAATCGATGGCGGCGGGTTTGAAGGCGTTGCGGTAATCGGCATAAAGCACGGCCTCGTTGCCGCCATCCTTCCAGGCCTGGACGCTTGCTCCGATCGTTCCCGAGAGCCGCGTTTTTGTCTGGTCTTCAGACGCCGCTTCGTCGGCCGTCGGATCGAAGCCGTCAATATGGACCGAGTCCTTGGCCTCCGCCGTCTCGTTGAGACGCAAACCGGCCACGACGTCCCAGCGTGGCGCGGGCCGCCAGTCGAATTCGGCATATTCGCCGCCAAACAGCCGGCTGTCGCGAATGGTATTCACTTCGTCCACGTGAAGCACGGTGGTGGGCGGGGCCAGTACGCGCCCGGAGAGCGGCACGTAATAGGCGCCGTTGATGCTGCGCTGGCGGCCGAGGCCGAAAAGCAGGTCCGCGCCGACAATCAGTTCGGCGCCATCCGCAAATTTGTGCGAAAGATGCGTGTCGAAATAGCCGTCCTGAACCTGACGGTGCTGATCCTGCGAATCGGCGTTCTCGCTGCCGTTGTCCGTAAGATCGGAGCGCAGGAAGCCGCGCACATCGCGGATATCGGAATGCGCAAAAGAGAGCATCGTCTCCCACTCGCCCCACGGCGTGGGCTGCGAATATCCGATCGTGCCGTGGTAGCGGTTTTCGTCGATCTTCGCATTGGCGGGATTGTAATTGGCGTTGATCGGCGTGAGATCGGTCAGCGCATCGCCAACGCGCACGATGGGACTTGGCGGCACGTCATGCACCAGCGAAACATCGGCATCGAAATGCAACGTGCCCGCGCCGGCCTGCATCTGCGCGCGGTAGAGCAGGTGCTCGTCATTCACGGATTCCCGATGGTCGGCAAAGCCCAGCTGTTCGGCATCCACCGCCACTGACTGCCGCACATCGTCCCAATCGGGAAGCGACGTCGCCAGGGCTGCGCGCCATGATCCGCGCGATCCGTAGGACGCCTGCAGCAGATTGGACGATTGGCCCGCCGGATAATGCAGAAGCTGGATCACCCCGACAAAGGACGTGGCGCCATAGATTACGGGTGCTGCGCCCTTCAGGACCTCAAGCCGCTCGACACTGTTGAAATCGAGGCTCGGGATCGCCGGATTGAACGCTCCACCCCACGGCACGCCGTCCACAACCAGGAGGAATGCGTCGAATTCGTGCAGGCCCCAAAGCGACGGCACGGCGCTGGAAGGGCCTGCGTCGCCGCCGGCCGGCGCCTCGACGCCCGGCACCAGCGCCAGCGCAGTGCCCAGATCGCGGGCCTGCCGCGCCAGAAGTTCCTCGCCGCCCACCAGCGAGACGTCGGCGGGCACATCGCCCACAGGCTCGGGCAAGCGCGTGGCCGTGACTTCGACGGTCTCAATTCCGGAACTGTCCGGCTGCGCGGCAACGGAAAATGGCGCAAGAGCCGCCAACAACGCGCCGGCAACGACCACGCTTGCACGCATACGCATCTTCCGAAGCTAGTGACCGGCCGCCTGCGCGCGGAAGGCCGCGAGCTGCGTTTTCTTCACATTGTCCCAGTCGGCCAGCTGGACGCCGAGGCGCGCATGCAGATCCTTCGACAGCTCTATCTCTTCCGCGTTGGGCGCGGTATCGGAATCCTCGAGTATGCTGCCGAAAGAATAGATCTGTTCGTTCAGCATGCCGGGGAAGTTCAGATTGGCCTCCGATCCCTTCATGTTGACCTGCATCAGCTGGCCTTCGATGCCGCCCATCTTCTGAATGAGCGCGTTGCCTTCCGTGGCAAGCGCCGAATTCTTCTTGATGGCAGCCGCGATCTCGGACTTGGCCGCGCGAATGTCGTTCACCGCCCGGTGCAGCGCATCGAGATCGTGATAGACCTGCATGTCGAGCGCAAACTTCTGCTGCAGGCCGGTGAGCGGCCCTTTCACGCGCGGATCGGGCACGATGACCAGCGGCACCGATTGGGTCTGGCCGTTATAGGTCAGCTTCACGGTGTATTTGCCGGGCAATGCGATCGGGCCGCGCGGCGCAAGCCCGACATAGAACGCGCCAGGAATCTGCGTTGGGTCATTGTAACGGAGATTCCAGACGAAGCGATTCATGCCCTGCTGCGCCGGAAGCGTATCGGTCGGCTGCACCAGATCCGGCCATTCCTGCGGCTGTTCGTGGCGCGTGGACTTTGCGCTTGTGAGGTGCCGGACCAGATTTCCCTTGTCGTCGAATATATCCATCGCGACAACGCCCGCTGGCGCCGACGGCAGGTAATAGTCGATCAGCGCGCCAGCCGGCGGATTCTGGCCGACGGGCGGCCGCGAATCCACCGCATCCGGATAATAGAGATGATACGCGGCCTGCGGCGTGTAGAGGTAGAAACCCCTGGCCGCCTGGGCCTGGGCGACCTGGCGCAGCGGCGTCACGTCGTCCAGAATCCAGAACGCACGGCCGTGCGTGGCGATGACAAGATCATCGCCCTTCACAACCATGTCGTGCACGGGCGAACGCGGCAGGTTGAGCTGCAGGCTTTGCCAATGACGGCCGTCGTCGAACGAGACAAAGACGCCGGTTTCGGTCGCCGCATAGAGCAGGCCGCGCTTGACCGTGTCTTCGCGCACGGCATGGACGAAGGAGCCTGCCGGAATTCCGGCATCGATGCGCGTCCATGTCTTGCCGCCATCGTTCGTCTTGAAGACATACGGGCTGATGTCGTCGAGCTTGTGGCGGTCAACGGCGACATAAGCGGTGTTGGCATCATAGCGCGACGGTTCGATCATGCTGATGGCGCCCCACTCCGGCAGATCATTCGGCGTCACATTGGTCCAGCTGCCGCCGCCGTTCTGCGTGAGCTGCACGAGACCATCGTCGGTTCCGACCCAGATCATGCCCTTCCTGATCGGCGACTCCGCAATCGCGAAGATCGTGTCGTAATACTCGACACTCGTAATGTCTTTCGTGATCGGGCCACCCGAAGCCTGCTGCTTGGACTTGTCGTTGCGGGTGAGATCGCCGCTGATCGGCGTCCAGCTGCTGCCGTCATTCGTGGTCTTGTACAGCCGTTCCATGCCGTAGTAGAGCGTATTCGGATCGAACGGCGACATGGCCAGAGGCGATGTCCAGTTGAAGCGGTGCTGAAGGTCCGCCGCCGGATGGCCCGAGGCATCGATTGGCCACACGGAAATCACCCGATCCTGATGAGTGTGCTTGTCGAAGCGAACGATGAAATTCTCCGCGGTCGAATAGATGATGTAGGGATCGCGCGGATCGGCGATCACGAAGCCGCATTCGCCGCCGCCGGCACTGAACCAGTCCTTGTCGGTAATGGCGCCGTCATCGTCGCGGCTGGCTATGGCGAGGTTCGAATTGTCCTGCTGCGCGCCGTAGACGTAATACGGATACTGGTTATCCACGGCGACATGATAAAACTGCGCCGTGGGCTGATTGTCCTGCGTCGTCCAGGTCTTCCCGCCATCGAACGAGATCGAAGCGCCGCCGTCGCTGGCATCGATGATCCGGCCCGGGTTGGTGGGATCGATCCAGATTCCGTGATGATCGCCGTGACGGGCGGGCAGAAGATTGAAGGTCTTGCCGCCGTCCGTGGAGCGGAACAATCCGGTGTTTTCGGCATAGACCGTATCGGCACTTTTCGGATCGGCAAGAATGGTCGAGAAGTACCAGGCGCGCTGCCGCAAACGGCCGTCCTGATTGATCAGTTTCCAGTGCACGCCGCCATCGTCGGAGCGGAACAGGCCGCCGTCCTTTGCTTCGATCATCGCATAGATGCGATTCGAATTGGCGGGCGAAACGGACACATGGATGCGCCCGAGAATTCCGGTGGGGAGGCCGTTGCCGGAGAGCCGCGTCCAGGTGACGCCGCCGTCGGTCGAACGGTAAAGGCCGCTGCCCGGACCGCCGCTCGAGAAATTCCACGGCAGGCGCCGGGCCTGCCAAAGCGCCGCATACACGATTTGCGTGTTGTTGGGATCGAAGGTCACATCGATCGCGCCGGTCTGCGGATCCTTGTAGAGAACTTTCGTCCAGGTCTTTCCCCCGTCCGTCGTTCGAAATACGCCGCGCTCCTGGTTGGGGCCGAAGGCATGTCCCAACGCCGCAACCAGAACGATATCGGGATTGTGCGGATCAACGATCAGCGCGCCGATCTGGCGGGTGTCCTTCAGGCCAAGGCTGGTCCAGGTCTTCCCGCCATCGGTGGATTTGTAAACGCCGTCGCCATAGGTGATGTCGCCACGCGGCGCGGCCTCGCCGGTACCGACATAAATGATGTTGGGGTTCGAGGGCGAAACCGCAATTGCGCCGATGGAGGAAATCGGCGTGTGGTCGGTGAGCGGCTGCCAGGTGGCGCCGCCATCGGTCGTCTTCCACACGCCGCCGGCTACCGCGCCGAAGTAGAAGACGTAAGGATTGCCCGGAACGCCCGCGACGGCCAGCGCACGGCCGCCGCGGTATGGCCCAATGCTCCGCCACTGCATCGCCTTGATGAAGCTTGGATCGACCGGAACTGTCGGCGCTGTCTGGGCGGCGCTGGTGGCCGCAGCGGGCTTCGGATTTTGTGCGGCCGCCACAAGGCAACCGGAGATGGCAACAAGAACGAGAGCTCTGACCAGACGGCCGCGCTGCGCAAACGGGAATTCCATTCTGTCCCCCACAATGGAAATAACGCCCACTCTACACCCGGTCCCGCGCCGGACCAGAGAATTGCGCGGCCTCATGGCAGAAATGCCGATGACGCATTGCCTCTATTACTTCCGTGCAACAGTTGGCAGCGGCGGAGGGAGCCGTTAGCGTGCGTCCGCACAAAAGAGGTGTGAAGGGTTGAAGTCTGTATTCGTTGGCCTCGCAGCCAGTCTGATCTTTGCATTTGCCTCTGCTGCCACGTCGCAGCCGGTCAATCCTCCTTCGATTAATCCTGCGTTCTACGGCGGGCTCAAATGGCGCCTGATCGGCCCGTTTCGCGCGGGCTGGTCCACGGTGGTCGCAGGCGTGCCCAACCGGCCTGACACCTTTTATTTTGGCGGCGCCGGCGGCGGGGTATGGCGCAGCGACGATGCCGGCCGCACCTGGCAGCCCCAGTTCCAGAACGGGCCGGCCGCGCCAATCGGGGCGCTGGCGATTGCCCCATCCAATCCGAATATCATCTACATCGGCACAGGACAGGACGCCCCGCGCTATGACATCGGCGCCGGATTCGGCGTCTACAAATCGGTGGATGGCGGCGCGCATTGGCAGGCGCTCGGTCTTGAGCAGACGCGCTACATCGCCGCCATCTGGGTCGATCCGGAAAATCCGAACGTCGCGCTGGTGGGCGCGCAAGGCCACTTCTTCGGACCAAGCCCCGACCGCGGTCTCTACCGCACCACGGACGGCGGCAAAACCTGGGCGCATGTGCTGAAGATCGACAACTGGACCGGCGTGGCCGATCTCGCGAGCGATCCAGCCAACCCGAACGTGATCTTCGCCGCGGCATGGACCGCCAGACAGTATCCGTGGCTCAGCTATTTCACGCCCATCTCCGGAAACGGCAGCGCGATCTACAGGTCCACGGACCGCGGGCGAAGCTGGCAGAAATTGTCGGGAGGCGGATGGCCGCAAGGCGCGCTGGGCCGCATCGGTCTTGCCGTCACGCACACCAAAAGCGGAACGCGAATCTACGCGAGCGTGGATTCCGAGAAATCCGGCGGCCTTTATCGATCCGACGATGGCGGCGCACGCTGGATTTTCGTCAACAAGGCGAAGGCCGTATCCAACTGGTATTTCAGCCGCCTGGCCGCCGCGCCGAACGATCCGGATGTCGTCTATCTTGTCGGACAATCCATCCGGCGCTGCACCAGCGGCGGCAAGGACTGCACGGTCATCAAGGGTTCGCCGGGCGGCGACGATTATCATGCGATCTGGATCAATCCGCTGCACCCGGATCACATGATCACGGGATCCGACCAGGGGACCGCGGTCACCGTCAATGGCGGCAGGACCTGGAGCAGCTGGTACAATCAGCCGACCGGACAATTCTATCATCTGGCCGCCGACAATCGTTTTCCGTACTGGATTTATTCCGGCCAGCAGGACAGCGGCACGGTCGCCATCGCCAGCCGCAGCGATTACGGCCTTCTGACCTTCCGCGACTGGCATCCGATCGGCGGCGACGAACGCGATTACGACATTCCCGATCCGGGGGACCCGAACATTGTCTATGGCTCGGGACTTGGCGGGCATATCAGCAAATGGGACGGCCGTACCGGGCAGGTGAGCGACGTGTCGCCCTATCCCGACGACGACTACGGCAAACGTCCGACACTCACCAAATACCGCTACATGTGGATGACGCCGCTGGAAGGTTCACACACCGGCGCGCCCGCGCTGTACCTTGGCGCGCAAGTCCTGTTCAAATCCACCGATCGCGGAAAAAGCTGGCACGTCATCAGCCCCGATCTCACCGGCAAGGTTGATGGCACGCCGAAATGCGACGGCGATGTCACGCCGGCACAGGCCAAGCTTTGCGGCTATGGCGTGATCTCCGCCATCGAGCCCTCGCCCCGCCACCCCGACGAAATCTGGGTCGGCACAGACGACGGGCTTATCCAGCTGACGCGCGATGGCGGCGCGCATTGGACCAACGTCACGCCGACCGCCATTCCCCTGTGGGCAAAAGTGCGCGCGATCAGCGTTTCGGCGCTGGAAGACGGCGTGGCCTATGCGGCTGTTGATACCCATCGTATCGACAGGTTTGCACCGCTCATTCTGCGGACCCGCGATTTCGGCAAAACCTGGCAGGAAATTGACGCAGGCATCTCGCGCGACGAATTTTCAAGCGTGGTGCGCGCCGATCCGAAGAAGCAGGGCCTGCTATATGCCGGCACCGACCGCAGCGTTTATGTTTCCTTCGATGACGGCGGTCACTGGCAGCCCCTGCGCCAGAATTTGCCAACGGCTTGGATCACCGATCTTCTGGTTCACGGCGATGACCTGATCGCGGCCACCGAAGGCCGCGCGATCTGGATTCTCGACGATGTGACGCCGTTGCGCCAGATGGCCCCGGCCATCGCCGCGGAGCCCGCGCATCTTTTCGCGCCCGCGCTCGCATACCGCGTGCATCCGAACAACAATCATGACACGCCGTTGCCGCCGGAAACGCCGGCGGGGGAAAATCCGCCGCAGGGCGCGATCGTCGATTACTGGCTTGGCGCGGGCACGCGCGGGCCGGTCACACTCGAAATCCGCGACGCAAAGGGCAATGTCGTGCGCCGGTTTTCGAGCGCGGCGCCCGAAAAGGCGCCCAAGGCCAATCTTTATTTCGCGCAAGCCTGGACCCGTCCGCCAGAGCAGCTTTCCGCAGCACCCGGCATGCACCGTTTTGTCTGGAACCTGCGCTATGAAAGGCCCATGGCCGTTTCCTACGGCTACAGCATCGCCGCGGTGTGGGGCAAGGCCGCGCCCATTGTGCCCGAAGGCCCGTTCGCCCTGCCCGGCAAATACACGCTCACGCTCTCGGCGAACGGCCAAACCTATTCCGCGCCGCTACAGATTGCCGAAGACCCCAGAGTAAGGGCGACTGCCGCGGAGCTTGCCGCATCGCTTGCGCTTTCACAGAAGATTGAGGCCGCGCTCGCGCAGGCCACTGATGGCTATACGGAGCAACAGGCCCTTTTCAGGGAACTGGACAAGCGCTTTCCGGCCGGAAAGAAGATCGGCGACCCCTTTGGTCCGCTTGTGAATACGTTGCGCAGGAAGCCCGCGCCCGAAGCGTCAACCTTTGAATCGGCGTCCGATGCGCTCACAGCCCTGGAGGACGCGCTGGAGTCAGTCGATGCCGCGCCGACCGCTGCGCAGCAACAGGCCTGCGATCGGGCGATGGCCGCGCTCGCGGCCGCCCAGCAGGCCTGGTTGACCTTGAAGAATGATGCACTCGCAAAGCTGAATGCAGCACTGGCGGCCAAAGGCCAGAAGCCGATCAACCTGTCGCTCGATAACGCCCGCGCGGGGCCGCCGGACGATGGCCAGGATTTGCCTTGATGAATGGTACAGCTGGGTGGTCTCGAACCACCGACCTCCGGATCCACAATCCGGCGCTCTAACCAACTGAGCTACAGCTGCACAAAGCCGCCAAAAATCCGCGAAGGGGCCGGAAGCTAGGATTCCCGGCTCCCAAAAGCAAGCCGCCAAATGTGCCGCAAAAGCCGGCCTGTACATCGCAAGGCGGGACAATTCTGCTCTTGATAACCGGGGCGGCCCGATTGCGCGCCCGTTCCCCTCGTCTAAGCTTTGCGGACGGGCGGGAGAGTCGATGGACAGCCAGCCGAAGGAGACAAGCGGCCTTGCGCAGCTGCTGGACGAGCGGCTGGGAACGGCCGCCGAGCCCGTCTGGCTCTGGGATATCACGCGCCGGCGTATCGTTTGGGCAAACGAATCCGCTCTTGTTTTCTGGGGCGCCGGCTCGCTGTTCGACCTGATCGAATTCGCGTTTTCCGCCGAAAGCGCAATGGCGAAGCTCGCGGCTTGTGCCGACTCCGGCACGGCAGAGACGGTGTTATCGCCTGACGGAAAGGCAATCGCCGTGCGTGTGCGCCTGGACAGCACGCCTTTGCCAGGCGGCGGCAAGGGTCTCTTCGTCACCGTGATCGACCGTCATGAGCCGAAGACGGACGCCGGCTCGGCCCGAAAGATTGCCCTGTTCGAGGCTGCGCCCATTGCCCTGCTTCTTGCCGATCCCAAGGGCCATGTTCTGCAGGCGAATGACCCTGCACGACATTGCATGAATGCCCTTCCGCACGACGTGCTTGAAGCGCTTGTCCGGCAGGCACTGGTGGACGGGATGGCAAACCGCATCGCTGTTGCCGGCCCCGCCGGCCGGGAGCGCAAGTTGCGGCTGCAGGCCGCGCGCCTGGCCGATCCCCACGAACGCGCGCCCGCCGCGCTGGTGCGCATCGAGGACATTACCGAGCGACTAGAACTTGAGGCGTTGCTGCGTGCAAAACTTGCAAAAGATATGGCCGCGCTTCAGCAGCTGCGCGCGGAGACCAACGACGCAGCGAAGCAGAGTCTGGCAAGCCTCGAAGCCGAGTGTGCGCGCCTGAGACACGAGCGGGACGCCGCCGAGGCCCGCAGCCGGGCGAAATCCGATTTCATCGCGAAGCTTACCCACGAAATGCGCAACCCGCTGAATGCCATCATCGGATTTTCCGAAATCATGCAGCAGGCCCGTTTCGGGCCGCTCGGCGACAAACGCTACGAGGGCTATATAGATGATATCCGGATGAGCGCGGGCCATCTGATGAGCCTCGTGAACGATCTGCTGGATCTTTCCGCGATCGAGGCCGGCAAGTTCCGCATTCATTTCGATTCCGTTTCGCTGGCAGGCGTGATCGATGATTGCATCCGGCTCCTGAAGACGCAGGCCTCCGATCTGGGCATCGAACTCAAGTCGGCCGTGCCGGCCAATCTGCCGCCCGTCGTGGCCGATGCGCGCGCCCTGCGGCAGGTGATGTTGAACCTCATCTCCAATGCCGTGAAATTTACGCCGGCGGGGGGAGAAGTGTTCGTCTCCGCGTCTCTGACCGGGGATGGCGGCGTGTCGGTAGCCGTCCGCGACACGGGCGTGGGGATGACAAGAAGCGAAATCGAACTCGCGCTGGAGCCATTCGGCCAGGTGGACGGCCCTCTGCAGCGCGAGCGCAAGGGAACCGGGCTTGGGCTCCCTCTCGCCAAGGCGCTGACCGAAGCCAACCGGGCGCAGTTCAACCTTTCAAGCGAGCCCAGCCGGGGCACTGTGGCCGAGGTTGTCTTTCCTCCCGCGCGCGTATTGGCGGGATAGGCGCCCGCCGGCGGGCGCGAATTGCGCGGCAATCCGGGGCAAGGTAATCCAACAGGATGGAAACCGCGCTGGAAATCGTTCCCGGAAAGTCGCCGCTTTCGCTCTGGCAAGATATCTTCGAAAGCCAGGCGCCGGTCCGCCTCGCGCAAGCCGCGTGGCCGCAGATCGACGCCTCGCGCGCGCATGTCGAAACGGCGTTGGCCGGCCGCCGGGTTATATATGGAGTAAACACGGGATTCGGAAAGCTCGCACACAAGCGTATCGCCGATTCCGAGCTGAAAGCCCTGCAACGCAATCTGGTGCTGTCGCATGCGGCAGGCGTCGGCGACCCGCTCCCCGATGCCGTCGTGCGCCTGGTGCTTGCGCTGAAAATCGCCAGCCTTGCGCGCGGCTATTCCGGCGTGCGCCGCGTTGTGGTTGAGCGGCTGATTGATCTCCTGAACAAGAACGTATTGCCTCTTATCCCCTCGCAGGGCTCGGTCGGCGCATCCGGCGATTTGGCGCCGCTTGCCCATCTTTCCGCCGTGCTCATCGGCGAAGGGCATGCGCGCTGGAACGGCGAAACGCTGACGGCCAGGGCGGCGCTTGCAAAGGCCGGCATTGCGCCGCTTGAACTCGAGGCAAAGGAAGGTCTGGCGCTCCTGAATGGCACGCAGGCATCCACGGCGCTCGCCCTTGCCGGTCTGTTCGCGGCGCAAGCCAATTTCCAGGCGGCCTTTGTGGCGGGCGCGATGTCCACGGACGCGATCAAAGGCAGCGACACACCCTTCGATCCACGGATTCACGAGGTGCGCGGCCAACCCGGACAGGCAACGGCCGCCGCAATATTGCGCGCGTTGATGGCCGGAAGCGAAATCCGGCAATCCCACCTGTCCTGTGAGCGCGTGCAGGACCCCTATTCCATCCGCTGCCAGCCGCAGGTTCTGGGGGCCTGCGCCGATGCCTTGCGCTATGCGGCGCAAGTGTTTGCCGCTGAGGCCAACGCGGTAACGGACAATCCGCTGGTGTTCGAGAACGGCGATGTGCTGTCGGGCGGCAATTTTCACGCCGAGCCTGTGGCAATCGCGGCCGATGCGCTTGCCATCGCCATTGCCGAGATCGGCGCGCTTGCCGAGCGGCGCATTGCGCTGCTGATCGACTCCTCGCTCAGCGGCCTGCCCCCGTTTCTTGCAAAAGACGGCGGCGTGAATTCCGGCTTCATGATTGCGCATGTGACCGCCGCGTCGCTGGCGTCGGAAAACAAGTCGCTGGCGCATCCCGCTTCGGTGGATTCGCTTCCAACCTCCGCCAACCAGGAAGATTTTGTTTCGATGGCCACCTTTGCGGCGCGGCGGCTGTCACCCATGAATGAAAATGTGGCCAACATCCTCGCCATTGAACTTCTGGCGGCTGCCGAAGGGATTGAGTTTCACCGGCCGCTCAAGAGTTCACCTGTTCTGGAGCAGGCGCACGCGAAGATCCGGTCGGTCTGTCCAAGGTTTGCGCGCGATCGCTATTTTGCGCCGGCGATCGCCGCCGTCCGGAAATGTGTGGCCGACCGCGCCTTCGAACCCCTGCTACCGCAGGGCGAGTGGGCACCTTTGCGCAACGGCTAGGCCTGCTCCTGAAAGTTTATTGCGCAAGATCGGGACAGTCCGCAATATTTCTCCCGGAAACGCAGCTAAGCCTCAGCCCGCGTTAGGAATTTCGCATCGAGTTGGCGGTTACCGTTTGCCGTCGAAAGGGAGGCTCACCTTCGTCCACGCAAAGCGGCGAAGGGCAGGAACTTGCGATGCTTTCATATGTCACCCGCCGCATCGTCGGCGCCATTCCGACGATGCTGATCATCATAACGCTCGCATTCTTCATGATGCGGATCGCGCCCGGCGGGCCGTTCGACTCCAACCACCGCCTGCCGCCCGAAATCCAGCACAATATCGAGGCGGCCTACAATCTCGACAAGCCGGTGTATCAGCAATTCCTCATGTATCTGGACCGGCTCATGCACGGGGATTTCGGGCCGTCCTACAAGAACAAGGATTTCACCGTCACGCAGCTGATCGAAGATGGGCTGCCGGTGAGCGCCCGGCTTGGCCTTTCGGCAATCACCCTGGCGATCCTGCTGGGGACGGCGCTTGGCGTCATAGCCGCGCTCAATCACAACAGGCCCTCTGATTATGGGGTGATGGCCATCGCCATGTTCGGCATCACCATACCGACGTTCGTCACGGCGCCGCTGCTCACGCTGATATTCGGCGTTTATGGAATCACGCTTTTCGGATTCGATCTCTCGCTGCCGGTCGGCGGCTGGAACGGCGGGGCCATGAAAAACATGATTCTGCCCGTAACGGTGCTGGCGTTGCCGCAGATTGCCATCATATCGCGGCTGGTGCGCGGCAGCATGATCGAAGTGCTGAATTCCAACTACGTGCGGACCGCGCGCGCCAAAGGTCTGCCCAGCCACATCGTCGTGGTGCGCCACGCGCTGCGCGCCGCGATCCTGCCGCTTGTGAGCTATCTCGGGCCCGCCATCGCGGGGCTGGTCACCGGCTCGCTGATCGTGGAGCAGATTTTCGGGCTGCCCGGGATTGGCCGCTATTTTGTCCAGGGCGCGCTTGACCGCGATTACACGCTGGTGATGGGCGTGGTGATCTTCTACGCCATGATCATCCTGCTGCTCAATCTTGCGGCCGACATTCTCTACCGCATTCTCGATCCCCGCGTGAGGTTCGACTGATGGTTATGCCGGCAACACTCAGCCGCAACGCGCAGCTGATCGTCCGCGCCCAGGATATTCAGGGCCGCAGCCTGTGGGTGGACGCCCGCCGGCGGCTGCTGAAAAACAGGGCGGCGGTGGCAAGCATGATTATCCTGGCCGTCATCGCGTTGCTCGCCGTCTTTGCGCCATGGCTCTCGCCCTACGCCTACGACACGCAGGATTACAGCGTGATTTCCTGCTCGCCGGCCTGGTGGCCCGACCCAAACGTGATGTGCAACGCGGGCGGCGCGCACTGGTTCGGTACCGACTCCATCGGACGCGACATATTCGTGCGCACGCTCTATGGCGCGCGCGTTTCGCTGGCGGTTGGCTTTGTCGCGACATTCGTCAGTCTTCTGATCGGCATTGCCTATGGCGCGACGGCGGGATTCATCGGCGGCAAGCTGGATGAATTGATGATGCGGGTGGTGGACGTGCTCTATTCCCTCCCCTTCATCTTCTTTGTGATCATCCTGATGGTCGTGTTCAACCGCAATTTCCTGCTTCTCTTTGTGGCGATCGGCGCGGTGGAATGGCTCACCATGGCGCGCATCGTCCGGGGGCAGACGCTTTCCATCAAGCAGAAGGAATTCATCGAAGCGGCGCGCGCGTCCGGCGCCGGCACCTTCGATATCATTCGCCGCCACATCATTCCCAATGTCATGGGTCCGGTCATCGTCTATGTCACGCTGACGATTCCGGCGGTTATTCTGGCCGAAAGCTTTCTTTCGTTCCTGGGTCTTGGAATCCAGGAGCCGCTAACCAGCTGGGGCGTGCTGATTTCCGAAGGGGCCAACCAGATGGAGACCGCTCCCTGGATGCTCATCTTTCCCGCGCTATTCATGAGCGTCACGCTGTTCTGCCTGAATTTCATCGGCGACGGCCTGAGAGACGCGCTCGACCCGCGCATGCGACGGTAGCGAGAACTGAACTGTAAAGTAGCGGCCTAATGGCCCAGACTCTGCTGCAGGTCGAAGACCTGTACACGCAGTTCTTCACCTCGCGCGGCGTCGTCCACGCGGTCGACGGCGTCACCTTCCACATCGACCAGGGCGAG
>JAJPIX010000049.1 GCA_021324545.1 Alphaproteobacteria bacterium | reverse complement strand
GGTGGACCTCGCCGCCAAATACATCAACGACCGCAAGCTGCCCGACAAGGCGATCGACGTGATCGACGAAGTGGGCGCCTCGCAGATGCTGCTTCCCGAATCGCGGCGCAAGAAGGTGATCGGCGTGAAAGAGGTGGAAGAGGTCGTGGCCAAGATGGCGCGCATTCCGCCCAAGTCGGTGTCGAAAAACGATGCCGAGCAGCTGCGCAACCTTGAAGCCGATCTCAAGCGCGTCGTCTTCGGGCAGGACAAGGCGATTCATGCGCTCGCCTCCGCCATCAAGCTGGCGCGCGCCGGCCTGCGCCAGGCGGAAAAGCCGATCGGCTGTTACCTGTTCTCGGGTCCCACCGGCGTGGGCAAGACGGAAGTCGCCCGCCAGCTCGCCGCGACCATGGGCGTTGAGCTGCTGCGCTTCGACATGAGCGAATATATGGAGCGGCACACCGTCTCCCGCCTCATCGGCGCGCCGCCGGGCTATGTCGGCTTCGATCAGGGCGGCCTCTTGACCGACGGCGTGGACCAGCATCCCCATTGCGTGCTGCTGCTGGATGAAATCGAGAAAGCCCATCCCGATCTCTTCAACATCCTTCTGCAGGTGATGGACCACGGCAAGCTCACCGATCACAACGGCAAGAAGATCGATTTCCGCAACGTCGTGCTGATCATGACGACCAATGCCGGCGCCTCCGACGCCGCGAAAGACGCCATCGGCTTCGGCCGCGGCAAGCGGGAAGGGGAAGACGAAGAGGCGATCAAGAAGCTCTTCACGCCCGAATTCCGCAACCGGCTGGACGCCACCATCACCTTCGCCGCGCTCGGCCGCGAGACCATTGACCGCGTGGTGGAGAAATTCGTGCTGGAGCTGGAAGCCCAGCTGACCGACCGCGATGTCACCTTCGACCTCACGCCGGAAGCCACCCGCTGGCTCGGCCAGAAGGGCTATGACGATGCCTTCGGCGCGCGGCCGCTCGCCCGCGTCATCCAGGACCACATCAAGAAGCCGCTGGCCGATGAAATCCTCTTCGGCAAGCTGAAGAACGGCGGCACCGTGCGCGTGCTGCTCGATCGCGAGGCCGACAAGCTCGCGTTCGAATTCATCCCCGCCGACGTCAAGCCCAAAGCTCCCTTCGGCAAAGGCAAGCCGAAGGCGGAGGAAGAGGTTTGATTTTCCTCCCCCGTTTACGGGGGAGGTGGCGCGCCGTGAGCGAAGCGAACAAGCGACGGAGGGGGCGGCGGTGCGCGCGACAACAAGTCTCCGCTCCACGCGCTGTAGCGTTCCAGGCAAGTGCTGAGTGCGCAATTCGCGCGTGAAGCGAAGGGGTCCTGCGCGAAATGCGCCGGCCTTGTGTTCGGCGGCGAGCCCAGGCAATCCGAATGACAACGCCCGTCTATGAAGCCATGCCGCCGCGCCGCTGACCGAATTTTTTTTGCCGCCCCGCGCGCCTGAAAAATCGGGATATTTTGCCGCCGCGGGAAATTCTGTTGCCGGACCGGCCCCAAACCAGTCATATTCGTTCACATTTTGTTCTTGCTATGGGGCCTGAGGTCCGTTACATTGGGCTCATTCCTCAAAGCTGTGTCTGAAGCGATGTTGGCCTAGCGGCCGGCGGCTTTCTGCGCGTCGATCAGGCGCTGGGTGCGCCGTTCGGCGCGCGCGTGGTTGATGGCCAATACCGCATGCAACACGCCCAGGGCCCAGACCAGAAATCCCGCATGCCAGAAGAGGATGGTCACCCACAGCACGATCGAGGCGATGTAGAGGATCAGGTTGAACAGCGCCTGGAACGGCTTGCCCTCGAAGAGAAGCGCCAGCGGCGAGCAGAAAAAGGCAAGCAGGTAGATCATGGCTTTACATATAGGACGGTTTTTGCGGTGGTAAAGGTGTCACCCAGAGCTGCGGAGCCGCGAAGGGTAATCGGGCTGTTATCCGTTGGCTTTCTTTTTTTGCGCGCGAAGCGCGCCGGAATTCTTTGTCACCTCTGTGTCACTCTGCGGGAAACTCCGCGCCTCCGCGTGAATCGCTACAGCGCCGCCCTGATCCGCGCCGCCACCGGCTCCAGCGCCTCGGGCTTCACCATGGTCTTGCCGTGGAAGGAAAGGTCGGCGCCGGCGTGCCGCGGCAGGATGTGGAAGTGGACATGGGGAATGCTTTGGCCGGCCGCGGCGCCGTTCAGCTGCGCCAGCATGATGCCCGGCGCGCCGGTGGCGCGCTTCACCGCGGCGGCCACCTTCTGCGTGGTGCGCATGGTGGCGGCGGCGGCTTCCGGCGAAATGTCGAACATGGTTTCGCCCGCTTCCTTCGGGATCACCAGCGTGTGGCCTTCCACCGCCGGCATGATGTCCATGAAGGCGAGCGTGTGCGCATCTTCATAGACCTTTATGCACGGCAGCTCCCCGCGCAGGATTTTCGCGAAGACGTTGTTGGAATCGTAGGGCATGGCAAGAACACTGAAATCAGGGCGCCACGGTTTTACCTCCCCTTGGCGGGGAGGTCGATCCGGCGAAGCGAAGCAGAGCGAAGCGTAGCCGGATCGGGCGGGAGGAAATCGCAAGCCCCCCACCCGGCTCACTTCGTTCGCCGACCTCCCCGCAAGGGGGAGGTAAAATGACGTTACGGCTTTTTAAACGGCCCGTGCGCCGCGAGCGCCTCGATGTTCTCGGCCACCGCTTCGCGCTCCTGATCCAGATACGCCGCCACCGCGCGGCGCAAGCCCGCATGGGCAATGAAATGCGCCGAGTAAGTGGGCGCCGGCATGTAACCCCGCAGCAGCTTGTGCTCGCCCTGCGCGCCGGCCTCCACCTTCTTCAGGCCGCGCGCGATGGCAAATTCGATCGCCTGATAATAGCAGGTCTCAAAATGCAGGAACGGAATGGACTCAACGCATCCCCAGTTGCGCCCGAACAGGGTGCCTTCGCCGCAAAAATTCAGCGCGCCGGCGATGTATTTGCCGCCGCGCCTGGCAAGGATGAGAACGATCTGCTCGCCCATCGCCGCACCCACGCGGCTGAAGAACGCGCGCGTGAGATAGGGCCGGCCCCATTTGCGCGAACCGGTGTCCATGTAGAACGCGAAGAAGGCATCCCAATGCGCTTCGGTGATGTCGCGGCCGGTGAGCCATTCGAATTCCACGCCTTCGGCGAACACCGCGGCGCGCTCCTTGCGCAGATTTTTCCGCTTGGAAGAAGACAGCTCTGCCAGGAACCGCTCGAAATTGTCGTAACCCCTGTTTTCCCAATGGAACTGCCGGTCGGTGCGCAGAAGGAATCCCATCGCGCCGGCCGCTTTCCACTCATTCTCCGTCAGAAAGGTGATGTGCAATGACGAAGCCTGCAATTGCGAAACCGCCGCCGCGCCCGCCGCCAGAAGCGCGTGGCGCGTTTCTTCGTCGGCCGCCAGCAGCCGCCGCCCCGTGACCGGCGTGAACGGCACGCTGGCCTGAAGCTTGGGATAATATTGCCCGCCCGCGCGCTCGAAGACATCCGCCCAGCCCCAGTCGAACACATATTCGCCCTGGCTGTGCGTTTTCCGGTAGAGCGGCATCAGGCCGATGATCGCATCGCCCCGTTCGATGACGAGATGCACGGGCTGCCATCCGGTGCGCGCGGTGGCCGAGCCGCTTTCCTCGCAGGCTTCGAAAAACTCATAGCGCGTGAAGGGATGCGGATCGGGCAAGTTGTCCGGATTGGCACAGGCGTTCCACGCCGCCTTCCCGATGGACGCGGCAGGTCCGGCCAGGCGCGCCGTGATTTCGCGTTCGCTCACCGGATCTCGAATATGCCCTCGACTTCCACCGCCACGTTGCGGGGCAGGGTGCCTGCGCCCACCGAGGCGCGCGAATGTTTGCCGGCCTCGCCGAACACTTCCATCATCAGGTTGGAGGCGCCGTTGGCCACTTCCGGCTGCTGGGTGAATCCGGGCGCGGCATTCACGAACACGCCAAGCCGCACGCAGCGCGTCACGCGGTCCAGATCGCCGCCGCAGGCCGCCTTCAGCTGCGCGATCAGGTTGATGCCGCAAAGCCGGGCGGCGGCTTGCCCGTCTTCCAGCGAAAGATCGGTGCCGACCACGCCCACATATTTCAGTCCTTCCGGCGCGCTCGTCACCTGGCCCGAAATGAACACCAGGTTTCCGCTCACGACATAGGGCACATAGCTTGCCACAGGCGCTGGCGGCGTGGGCAGCGTGATGTTCAGTTCCTTGAGGCGCGCTTCGATTTTTCCGGCCATGCTCATCTCCGTCATTTCGCGGGTTTAGAACATGTTTGGACCCATTGCCGTCAACCCCTCAATTCGTCATCACCCGGTCGCTCGCCTTTTTCCGAGTGATCCGGCGATGACGGTGGTGGAAGGGCTCGGCCCCAGTGATATAGAGGCACAATGAAAAGGCTTGATGCCAACGACCCGTGCCCTGCGCGCGACGGCTATGCGATGCCCGCGGAATGGGCGCCGCACAGGCGCACATGGATGTGCTGGCCGTGCCGCATCGAAGCCTGGGGCAGCGCAGAGGCAATGCTGCGCGCCAAGCAGGCTTATGCGCGCGTGGCGCGGGCGATTTCCACCTTCGAGCCGGTCACGATGGCCGCGCGGCCGCAAGATGCGGCCGAGGTTCAACTCGCCACCGCAGGCAAGGTGGAGGTGTTCGAATGTCCGCTTGATGATTCCTGGGCGCGCGACAGCGGCCCGACATTCCTCACCGGGCCCGGCGGCCGCGCAGGCGTGGCGTGGCAGTTCAACGCCTGGGGCAACAAATATGCGGGCTACGAAAACGATGCGGCGTTTGCCGCGCGCGTCCTGAAGCGGGCGGATGCGAAAATCTACGAAGCGCCGCTCGTCTGCGAAGGCGGCGCCATTCATGTGGATGGCGAAGGTACGCTGATCACGATGGATCAGACGCTGCTCAACGCCAACCGCAATCCGAACCTCACGCGGCAACAGGTGGAAGAGCGGCTGGCGCTGTTCACGGGCGCGCGCAAGATCATCTGGCTCGGCGAAGGTTTCGCCGATGAGGAAACCGACGGTCACGTGGATAACATCGCCTGTTTCGTTTCGCCCGGCCGGGTGCTTGTGGGCGTCCCCCCACGCGCGCATCCCGACTGCGGGCCGGCGCAGGAGGTCATCCGCCGCCTGCGGCAGGCGCATGACGCGCAAGGCCGCGCGATCGAGGTGGTGGAAGTTGCCCAGCCCGCGAAGATCGAGCGGGATTGGCGCGGCCGGCCGCTGGCCTGGAGCTACATCAATTTCTATTTGCCGAACGGCGGGCTGGTGATGCCCGCTTTCGATGACCGCAATGACGAAAAGGCCCGCATGGTGCTCGCCGATTGTTTCCCCGGCCGCGACATCCTTCAGGTCGAAGCGCTGGACATCGTCCAGGGCGGCGGCGGCATCCACTGCATCACCCAGCAGGAACCGGAGTAGGATGCACGCGGAGACGCGGAGGCGCGGAGAAGATGGCCAAGGCTCAAAAATCTCTGGACGACTTGACTGGCGAAATTGTCGATGCCGCGTTCAGGATTCATGTTGGCCTCGGCCCTGGATTGCTGGAGTCGGTGTACGAAATGGTGCTGGCGCGCGAACTCGCGCGCCGGGGGCTATCGGTCGAAAGACAGAAGCTCCTGTCGTTCGAGTACGAAGGAATGAATTTTGCGGATTGCCTTCGGCTGGATATCCTTGTGGAGGGCCAGGTCCCGGTCGAGATCAAATCCACTGAAAAGCTGGCTCCGGTTCATTCGAAGCAACTGCTGACGTATCTGCGTCTGCTGAAATTGCCCGTCGGTTTGCTGATAAATTTCGGTGCAGGAACCTTGAAAGAGGGCCTGCATCGCGTTGTGAATAATCTGGCGGCCTCCGCGTCTCCGCGCCTCCGCGTGAACCGATCGGCAGATCAGATTTCGGGAACATCGACGTGAGAAACGTTACTTTTGCCGCCATGCAGTTCGCCTGCAGTTGGGACCGCAAGGCCAACGTCGCCAGGGCGAAGGCGCTTGTGCGCGCCGCCGCCGCGAAAGGCGCAAATGCCATCCTCATTCAGGAGCTGTTCGAGACGCCTTATTTCTGTCAGGACCAGCTCGCCGATCATTTCGCGCTGGCCGCGCCCTTCGAAGGCAATCCGCTGATCGCGGAAATGGCCGCACTGGCCAAGGAATTGAACGTCGTGCTGCCCGTCAGCTTTTTCGAAAAGGCGGGACACGCGCATTTCAATTCGCTCGCGATGGTGGATGCCGACGGCAGGGTGCTCGGCCTCTACCGCAAGTCGCACATTCCCGACGGCCCCGGCTATCAGGAAAAATATTACTTCTCGCCCGGCGACACGGGCTTCAAGGTGTGGAAAACGAAATTCGGCACCTTCGGCGCGGGCATCTGCTGGGACCAGTGGTTTCCGGAATCCGCGCGCGCCATGGCGCTGATGGGGGCCGAAGCGCTGTTCTATCCCACGGCCATCGGCAGCGAGCCGCCGCCGGCGCCGCCGGTGGATTCCCGCGACCACTGGCGCCGCGTGATGCAGGGCCACGCCGGCGCCAATTACGTTCCGCTGGTTGCCAGCAACCGCATCGGCAAGGAGAAAGGACAGGCGGGCGAAATGACGTTTTATGGCTCGTCTTTTATCGCCGGTCCGACGGGCGACATCGTGGCCGAGCTCGACCGCACGCAGGAAGGTTTCGTGACCGCCTCCTTCGATCTCGACGAGATCGCGAAGATGCGCGCGAGCTGGGGCCTCTTCCGCGACCGCAGGCCGGAGCTTTATGGCCCGCTCGGCGCCCACGACGGGAAGGCTGCGCGCTAGCCCTGCGTCTTCTTCCCGATCAGGCCGAAGATCATCATCACGATGGCGATGCCGCCGACCACGCCGGAAACCTGACCCACCGTTTCCATCAGCGCCCGGGGGTCGTTCGATTTCGGCGCCATTGTCATCATGAAAAGGAAAAACGCAGCCGCAAGAACCAGCAACACCGCGCCGGTGATGACCACCCGCATGTTTTTCTGCCGCATGAGAACCCCCGAAATGCCGGCCTCCGCCGGTGCCAAACGATGCCGAATTCGAAAAAATCTGCAAACGAATGCTGTGCGGTGCAGCAAACCACAAGATATTGTAGTCACCGCAGCAGCCCGCGGCCCTTGGCGACGGCCCGCGCGCCAAACTTCGCGCGCACCTTGTCCATCGCGCGCTCGGCGGCGGCGCGCTTGCCTGACCCCGGATCGAGCAGATCGTCGGGGTCGCACAGGTGCGCTTCCGCCAGCTGGCTGATGCCCACGCCGAGCAGCCGGTATGCGGTTCCATCCGCCTCGCGCATCAGCGCCTGGCGCGCCACGCGAAAGATGCGGTCGGCCAGCTGCGTGGGCGCCTCCAATGAAGCGCTGCGGGTCTTAAGTTTGAATCTGGCCGTCTTGAGCTTGAGCGTGATCGTGCGTCCGCCAAGCCCTTGGGACTTCGCCCGCTCCGACACGCGCTCTGCCTGGCGCCACAGGACGGCCTCCAGCTCTTTGGAGTTCGTCAGGTCATGCGCGAATGTGGTTTCAGACGAAATGCTCTTGGTATCGCCATGCGGTTCGACGATGCGCGAATCTTCGGCGTTGGCGATGCGGTGCAGCCACAGGCCCGTATTGCCATAACGGCGCGCGAGTTCCCGCTCGCTCATCGCCTGAAGCTGGCCAATGCGCAGGATTCCGTCCTTTGCCAGCCGCGCCTGAAGGGCTTTTCCGGCGCCGCGGATGAAGCCGATCGGCTTGTCGGCCAGAAACGGCCTGGCTTCCTTTTCCCCGATCACGGCAAACCCCCGCGGCTTGTCGAGATCCGAGGCGAGCTTGGCGAGGAATTTGTTGAAGGACAGTCCGATGGAAACGGTAATGCCCACCTCTGCCTCGATCCGCTTCGCCAGCGCCGCCATGGTCTTGGCGGGCGTGCGATGATGCAGCCGCTGCGTTCCCGATAGATCGAGATAGGCTTCATCCAGCGACAGCGTTTGCACCAGCGGCGTCAGTTCGCGCATCAGCGCCCGCACCTTGCGGCTTGCGTCCACATATTTGGCGAAATTCGGCCTGATGACCACGGCGCCTGGACAAAGCTTCAGCGCCTGAAACATCGGCATGGCCGATTTCACGCCATAAGTGCGCGCCACATAGCAGCAGGTCGCCACCACCCCGCGCTTTCCGCCGCCCACGATCACCGGCTTGTCCAGCAGCGAAGGATTGTCGCGCTTTTCGATGGAAGCGTAGAACGCATCGCAATCCAGATGGGCGATGCAAAGCGTGTCGAGTTCGGCATGCGCAAGAATGCGCCGGCTGCCGCATGCCTGGCAGCGCCGTGCATTCTCGGGCGCGTCGCCCAGGCAATCGCGGCAGAAGGCGCTCATCTGGGCAATGCGCCTGCGATCTCGTCTTCGCGCCACAACCAGGCAGCGCCGCGCACGCCGCTCGCGTCGCCATGCCGGTTCTTGAGGATTTTCACGTCACCCTGAAGCGTGAAGCCGTATGGCGCAATTCGCTTTGGCAAGTCGGCGTAGAGGATGTCGAGATTGGAAAGCCCGCCGCCGATCACGATCGCATCGGGATCGAGAATGTTTACGACCGATGCAATCGCCCGCGCGAAACGGTCGAGGAAATCCTCCATCACGGCGCGCGCGTTGCCGTCGCCGCCGGCCGCAGCTTGCGCAATGGCGGGCGCGTCGAGCGCGCGCGCCGTGCGCCGCTTGAAGTCTGCGGCCAATCCGGGGCCGCTGCACCAGGCTTCGATGCATCCGTGCTTGCCGCAATAGCAGGCTGGTCCCGGCAATTCATCCGGCCGCGGCCAGGGCAGGGGATTGTGTCCCCACTCGCCTGCGATCGCGTGCGCGCCGGTCAGCACGCGGCCGCCGACTGCGATGCCGCCGCCGCAACCGGTTCCTGCGATGATGCCGAACACAATGTCTGCTCCTGCTGCTGCGCCGTCGGTCGCTTCGGACAGCACGAAACAGTTGGCGTCGTTGGCCACGCGCACGGGGCGCCGCAAGGCCGCGCTCACATCCTTGTCGAGCGGCCGTCCGTTCAGCCATGTGGTGTTCGCATTTTTCACCAGCCCGTCGAACGGGCTGATCGTGCCGGGGATGCCCATCCCCACGCTGCCCGTGTGCCCAAGCCGTGCTTCAGCGGCGGCCACAAGCTCGGCAATCGCGCGCACGGTCGCCGGATAGTCCGCCGGCGTCGGGATGCGTTCGCGCAGGACCTGCCGTCCGCCGGTGGCCAGCGCCGCGACCTCGATCTTCGTGCCGCCAAGATCCACGCCGATCCGCATCACGCGGCCTCGCTTCCGGGAAGCTGCGCCCGCAACCGCTGAACGGCCCTGGGGTCGAGTTCTTCCGCCTGGCAGAATTGGAGCAGCAGCCCTTCGTCGCTCAGCAGGAAGTCCATCACGGCCGCCAGTGTCTCGGGTTCCCGCGCAAGTCTGCGCAAATCCGCCGCAGCCAGGCCGGAACCCGCGACGAATCGGTTCAGGCCGCCGTCCGATTCGGCGAGGAATCGCAAGGCTTTCAGGGCCAGAATTTCCGCGTCCCGGGCTTCCATCGTCAAGAGAGCGTTAAGACATCCAAACTAATACTAGCCAATCGCAGACCGATGTGGGTGCCGATTCTCGAGGGCACCGCGGTGCGCGCAACAAATGGCGGTTGGGAGCAAGGCATGGCCGAAAACGCGAAAACGGTTCTGATCGTGGAGGACAACGAGCTCAACATGAAGCTCTTCCACGATCTGCTCGATGCGAACGGCTACAACATCCTTCAGACCAAGGACGGCATGGAAGCGCTGGACCTCGCCCGCGAGCACCGACCCGACCTGATCCTGATGGATATCCAGCTCCCGGAAGTTTCGGGGCTGGAAGTGACCAAATGGCTGAAGGAAGACGATACGCTCAAGTCGATCCCGGTCGTCGCGGTCACCGCCTTTGCCATGAAAGGCGATGAGGAAGTCATCCGTCAGGGCGGTTGCGAGGCCTATATTTCCAAGCCGATTTCCGTGACGAGTTTCCTGGACACCGTGCGCCGCTTCATCGGATGAGGCCATGACCGCGCGGGTTCTTGTCGTCGATGACATCCTCTCCAACGTAAAGCTGCTCGAGGCGAAGCTCTCCGCCGAATATTTCGAGGTGGTGACGGCCTTCAACGGCCAGGAAGCGCTCGCAAGGATCGAACAGGCCGAGCCCGATATCGTCCTTCTCGATGTCATGATGCCGGGGATGGACGGTTTCGAGGTCTGCCGCCGCATCAAGCAGAATCCGAAGACCGCGCATGTGCCGGTCGTGATGGTCACGGCGCTCGATCAGCCGTCGGATCGCGTCACGGGGCTGGAAGCCGGCGCCGACGATTTCCTCACAAAGCCGGTTGACGATTCGGCTCTGTTTTCGCGCGTGCGCAGCCTGGTACGGCTGAAGCTGATGACCGACGAGCTTCGCATGCGTGAATCGACCGGCCAGAACATGGGGCTTGTCGATCCGGCTTCGACGATGATGGAAAATGCGCCCTCGGGCCGCGTGCTGATCGTCGAAGACCGTCCGGAATCGGTTGCATGGTTTCGCGCCGCGCTCCAGCCGCCGCACGATGTCGCCTCGGTGGACACCTTCGAAGAGGCGGTCGTTCGCGTGCGCGGCGGCGATTACGATCTGATCGTGGTCAGCCTGGGCCTTCGCGGCTTCGATGGCCTGCGCCTTTGCTCGCAGCTTCGTTCGCTGCCCGAGGGACGCAACGTGCCGATCCTCGTGCTGGTCAGCGACGGCGACCGGCGCAAGCTCAACCAGGCGCTGGAAATGGGCGTGAACGACTATCTGATGCGCCCGGTGGACAAGAACGAGCTTATCGCGCGCGTGCGCACGCAGCTTCGCAAGAAGCAATATGCCGATCGCCTGCGTCACAATGTGCAGCTCAGCCTGGAAATGGCGATCACCGATCCGCTCACCGGCCTGCACAACCGGCGCTACATGGTCCGGCATCTCGACACGCTGATTGCCAATGCCAGGAAGTCGGGCAAGCCGATGTCCTTTGTGATCATGGACATCGATTTCTTCTCAGACGTGAACGACAATTACGGCCACGACGCGGGCGACGAAGTGCTCCGCGAATTCGCCAACCGCGTGGCCTCAAACGTGCGCGGCATCGATCTGGCCTGCCGCTACGGCGGAGAGGAATTTGTCGTCGTCATGCCGGATACGGAAAAGTCCTTCGCCTATGCGGTGTCCGAGCGTCTGCGCAAGCAGGTGGAAAGCGTGCCGTTCCCCATCGGCCGCGCCCCGCATGCGCTCAACATCACGGTCAGCATCGGCATCGCCGAAACGGCGGGCGAAAACGATACGGCCGAAGAGCTTCTGCACCGCGCCGACCAGGCGCTCTATCGCGCCAAGCGCGAAGGCCGCAACCGCGTCATCGCTGACGCAGCGTAAACATCCCGTCCGTCACTGCCCGCTTATGCGGTTCCATCGGATCGCCCGGACTACCCGGACGATGACGCAGTGGGCGGATTGGTCTAGAAAAGTCCGGCGCATTTACAGGAACTCGCTATGGGTCCGTTGCAGGGCATTCGCGTGGTGGAATTCGCCGGCCTTGGCCCCGGCCCGTTCGCCGCCATGCTGTTCTCCGACATGGGCGCGGACGTGATCCGCATTGATCGCAAGGGCGGCCGCGCGCCGGGAAAGAACGAAATCACCTATCGCGGGCGCAAGGCGGTTGCGTTCGATCTGAAGAAAGCCGAAGCGGTAAACGCCGCGCTCAGGCTGATCGAAAAGGCCGACGCGCTGATCGAAGGCTTCCGCCCCGGCGTCATGGAGCGGCTGGGGCTTGGTCCCGATGTTTGTCTCAAGCGCAACCCGCGTCTCGTTTACGGCCGCATGACGGGCTGGGGACAGGGCGGCCCGCTGAAAGACGCCGCCGGGCACGACATCAATTACATTGCGCTTTCGGGCGCATTGCACGCCATCGGCGAAGCAACGGGCCGTCCGGTTCCGCCGCTCAATCTTGTCGGCGATTTCGGGGGCGGCGCGCTCTATCTTGCCTTCGGCATGGCGTGTGCGCTGCTGGAGGCCAAGAAATCCGGCAAAGGGCAGGTGGTGGATGCCGCCATGACCGACGGCGCGGCCAGCCTGATGACCATGTTCTACGGCATGATGGCGTCCGGCTATTGGCAGGATGCGCGCGGCGTGAATCTGCTCGATGGCGGCGCGCATTTCTATGGCACCTATGAAACGAAAGACGGCAAGTGGATCGCCATCGGCTCGCTCGAGCCACAGTTCTACCGCGAGCTGCTCGAAAAAACCGGCGTCAACGATCCGTCATTCCATGCACAGATGGATCGCAGCACATGGATTCCATGCCGCGAAAAGCTGGCCGCCGTGATCAAATCCAAAACGCGCGACGAATGGGACGCCATCATGCTGGGCAGCGACGTGTGCTATGCGCCGGTGCTGTCGCTCGCCGAGGCGCCGAAACACCCCCACAATGTCGCGCGCCAGACATTCGTGGACGTCGCCGGAGTCACGCAGCCAGCGCCGGCGCCGCGCTTTTCGCGCACCGAGCCGGCCGTGCAGGGGCCGCCGCAACCGGCAAGCGCCGGTTCATTGGCCGACTGGGGCTTCTCGCAGGATGAAATCGCGAAACTGGAACAGACCGGCGCTGTCTGACGCTACAGGTCCAGTTCGCACCACACCGGCACGTGGTCGGACGGCCGTTCCCATCCGCGGACGTGCCTGTCGATGGCGCAGCCCTTCAGCCGGTCCGTCGCCTGCGGCGAAAGCAGGATGTGATCGATCCGGATGCCGCGGTTCTTCTGCCAGCATCCGGCCTGATAATCCCAGAATGTGTATTGCTGCGGCTCCGCGTGGCAGGCGCGGAACGCGTCGGTGTAGCCCAGATATTGCAGCCGGCGCCAGGCGCTGCGCGTTTCCGGCTGGAACAGCGCGTCGTTCTCCCACGCGCGCGGATCCCAGCAATCTTCCGGCTCCGGAATGACGTTGATGTCGCCCATCAGCGCCGCATGCTCCTCATTTGCGAGCAAGTCCCGGGCATGTCGTGCCAGCCGGTCCATCCAGGCGAGCTTGTACTGGAATTTTTCCGTACCGATGGGATTGCCATTGGGCGCATAGATCGAAGCCACGCGCACGACGCCCCTGTTTGCCGGGATCACCGCTTCGATATAGCGGGCATGATCGTCGCCATCGCCGCCGGGCAGGCGAGGGGACACATCCTCGATCGGCCGCTTGGAGAGGATGGCCACGCCGTTATAGGTCTTCTGGCCGTGCACGGCGCAATTGTAGCCCAGCGACTCGAAGGCCTCCTTTGGAAAGGCCTCGTCCGTGCATTTGATCTCCTGGAAGCAGGCGACATCGGGCTGGGCCTCTTTCAGCCACGCAATGACGACTTCGGTCCGCGCCTTTACGGAGTTCACATTCCAGGTGGCGAGTTTCATGGCTACTCCCATGCAACAATTCTTTGGCGAAAGAAAGATCGGCCGCTTGTTCCCAAATATGGAACATGCTATCTAGGGGCCTGTGCAGATCATCGCCAGGCGGACGCTGAAGCTGTTCTGGTCTCGCCATCCCCGGGCCGAAGGCCCGCTTCGGGCCTGGTACGCAATGGTGGACAAGGCGCAATGGAACGGCCCGGCCGACGTGAAGGCGCTGTTCGGAGCGACGGTTGATTTCGTGGGTGACAATCGAATCATCTTCGACATCGGAGGAAACAAATACCGCTTGGTCGTTCACGTGGCTTACGGATTCAAGCGCGTTCTTATCAAGTTTGTCGGGACGCACGCCGAGTATGACAAAATCGATCCGGAGACTGTGTGATGGGTAAAATGGATATCCGGCCCTTGCGCAACGAAAGGGATTACAACTGGGCGCTCAACGAGATCGCTCAATATTTCGAGCGCCAGCCCAGGCGCGGGACGCCGGAAGCGGATCGCTTCGACGTACTTGCTGCGTTGATTGAATCTTATGAAGCCAGGCATTGGCGGATCGCGCCGCCGGATCCGGTTGATGCCATACGGTTTCGCATGGAGCAGGCCGGATACAAGCAGGCGGATTTCGGCAGGCTTATCGGATCGAAGTCCCGCGCTTCGGAAATCATGAATCGCAAGCGGCCGCTGACAATGGAACAGGCTTACAAGCTCCACAGGGAATGGCAGATTCCGGCCGAGGCGTTGTTGAAACCGTCGGGCAGCCATCGATAGCGGCGGGAAGCAGGCCTAGATCGAAAAGCTCGTTCCGCAGCCGCAGGACGAGGTGGCGTTGGGATTGTTGACCTTGAACGAGGCGCCGATCAGGTCGTCCACGAAATCGATCTCGGCGCCTTTCAGGAAATCCAGCGACACGGAATCGATCAGAATGATTGCGCCGTCCTTTTCGATCACCAGATCGTCGTCGGCGCGCCTGTCGTCCAGCGTGAAATTGTACTGGAAGCCGGAGCAGCCGCCGCCGGTGACCGCCACGCGCAGCATGGCGGGGCTTTCCGCCTTCAGGATCTCCGCGATCCGTTTGGCGGCGCGGTCGGAAACCCTGACCGTTTGGGCTGTTTCAACAGTCATGCACGGGCTCTGGTTGCTGTAGAGTGTTCCTTATGTAGTCCTCATGATGGCAGGATCAAAGGCCATGCCACAGCCCGCCGGACACCTTCTGGGCCCGCTTTTCGAGCCGCCGAAGGACATGGCGCCTTATGCGACCCGCCCGGCGGAGAGCCGGGGGCGGCTTTATCCGGAGCCGGAAAGCGCCACCCGCACCTGCTATCAGCGTGATCGCGACCGGATCATTCATTCGGCCGCCTTCCGCCGCCTCAAGCACAAGACGCAGGTCTTCGTGCAGCACGAGGGCGATTACTACCGCACGCGGCTCACGCATTCGCTGGAGGTGGCGCAGATCGCGCGCAGCCTTGCCCGCGTGCTGGCGCTCAATGAGGATCTGGCGGAAGCCATTTCGCTCGCCCACGATCTGGGCCACACGCCGTTCGGTCATGCCGGGGAAGAGGCGCTGAATGCCGCCACGGCGCAATTTGGCGGCTTCGACCACAATGCCCATGCGCTGAGGCTCGTCACAAGGCTGGAGCATCGTTACGCAGCGTTCGATGGCCTCAATCTCACCTGGGAAGCGCTGGAAGGTCTGGTGAAGCACAACGGGCCGCTGAAGCCGCCGCTGCCCGGGCCGATTGCCTCCTTCGATGCCCAATGGCCGCTGGAGCTTTCCAGCTGGCCCGGCCTTGAGGCCCAGATTGCGGCCCTTGCCGATGACATCGCCTATGTGAACCACGATATTGACGATGGCCTGCGGGCGGGCCTCTTCACGCCGCTTGATCTGAAACATGCGCCCTTGGCGGGCGGGTACGTGTCGGAGGCGCTGTCGCGCTGCGGCGACATCGAGCTTGGGCGGCTGATCGGCGAAGTCGTCCGCCCGCTGATGAGTGCGCTGATCCTCGACCTTACGGCCGAAACGCAGCGCCGGTTGCAGGCCGCCAGGCCCGCACGGGCCGCAGGCGTCCGTGCGAACGGGCGCGCGTTGGCCGGCTTCTCCGATCAAATGGCAAAGGACGTTGCGGAGCTGAAGGCGTTCCTGCTCTCGCACATGTACCGCCACCCCAAGGTGATGCGCTCCATGAACGCCGCCAAGGGCGTGGTAGGCGATCTGTTCGCCGCCTTCAGCCGGGACCCGTCGCTTCTGCCGGCCGACTGGGCCCATGCCTGCGGCGCGCCGGGCGACGCCGCGACCGCCGGCGTGGTGCGCGACTATATCGCGGGCATGACCGACCGGTTCGCCTTGCAGGAGCACACGCGCATCTTCCACACCGAAATCGCCGTCTGAGAGCGCTTCGGCATGATTCGGCGCACGGCGGATGCTAACATTTCGGTGGCCGAGGGATTCGGCGGAGAATTGCCATGACGAACTACGACCGTGGATACGACCCACCTCCCGACGAAGGCGTTTTCGACGCGGCGGATGACGGCGATGAGGAAGAGGGCTCCAGACTGCCTCTCCTGATTGTCATTGCCCTTGTGGTGCTGGCGGCCTTTGCGGGCGTGGTTTGGCTTGCCTATTCGCAAGGCGTGCAGCGTGGCCGCAGCGATGCTGGCGGCGCCGTCGCGCAACAGGAAACGGCTGCTCCTTCGACGCTGGGCAGCCAGGATACTGTCAAGCCCTACGAACAGCCTGCACCGGCGGAGGAAGAGGCCGACAACGCACCGTCTGAGCCTGCGGCCACGACGGATGAAGAAACGCCGCCGGCCGTCATGCCTGCCCCCACCCCCGCGCCGGCCAGAACAACGGCGCCGCCGGCGCAACAGACCGCATCGGTAACGCCGCAGCCTGCCGCCGCGAAGCCGGCCGCGCCGGCGTCCGCGGATGTGGCTTCTGCAAAACCCGCGGCCGCCCCGGCGCCGGCGAACCCGGCGCCCGTGGCTGCATCTGCACCCGCGCCGGGGGCCGAAGTTGCCGCGGGTCCAGGCTTTGCCCTGCAGATCGGCGCGTATAAGTCGCAGGCCGATGCCGACAGCGCCTGGGCCGCCTACAAAGCCAAGCACGCCGCCATCGTGGGCTCCTATTCCTCCAGCACGGTGAAGGCCGACCTCGGAGCCAAGGGAACGTGGTATCGTCTTCGCATCGGACCAATCCCCAGCCGGGCGGACGCCACCGCGCTGTGCGAAAAGCTGAAGGCGGACGGCGGATCCTGCTTCCTGGCGAAATAAGCGCCGACCGGACAGGTGAAATATGCGTACGCGTGCGATCTATGGCTGCGCCGGGGCGCAATTGCTGCCCGAAGAACGCAGCTTTTTCCGCGATGCGCAGCCATGGGGCTTCATACTTTTCGCGCGAAACATCCAGGACAGGTCCCAGGTCGCCGCGCTTGTGAAGGCGCTGCGCGAGACCGTGGACGATCCTTCGGCCCCCGTTCTGATCGACCAGGAAGGCGGCAGGGTCGCGCGGCTGAAGCCGCCACACTGGAAGGCGCGTGCGCCGGCGGCCCGCTTTGGCGAGCTGCATGTGAAGGCGCCGGAAAGCGCGCGCGAAGCCGTCTATCTGAATGCCAGGCTCATCGCGCATGATCTTGCGGAGATCGGCGTCAACGTGGATTGCCTTCCGGTTCTCGATGTGCCCGTGGAAGGCGCCGATCAGGTGATTGGTGACCGGGCATATTCGCACGATCCGTCCGTTGTGATCGATCTTGGCCGCGAGGCGATTGACGGCCTGATCGAAGGCGGCGTGCTGCCGGTCATGAAGCACATCCCCGGCCATGGGCGCGCCACTGCCGATTCGCATTTCAAGCTGCCGCGCGTGGAGACGCCGGCAGAGGAATTGAGCGCCACGGATTTTGTGACCTTCCGCAGCCTGAACAGCTGTCCTCTCGGGATGACAGCCCATGTCATCTATACGGAGATCGACCCCCAGCGTCCGGCCACGACCAGCCCCAAGGTGATTCGCGACATTATCCGCGGCGAAATCGGATTTGATGGCCTTCTGCTTTCAGACGATCTGTCAATGAACGCGCTGGATGGCCCGATCGGGCATCGCGCCAAGGCGGCATTGTTCGCCGGATGCGATATAGTGATTCACTGCAACGGCAAGATGGACGAGATGAAAGAGGTTGCCGCCGAGGCAAAGCCCCTGGAGAGCGAGCCGCTGGAGCGGGCGCAGAAGGCGCTCTCCCATCTGGCGCCGCCGGAAGACTTTGACACGGCTGCCGCCGAGGCGCGCCTGGCCGAGCTGATGAACGCATGAGCGATTTTGATTCCATCGAGCAGTTCGAGGCCGCGGCGGCATCGCCGGAAGAAGCCCTTGTGGTGATGGTGGACGGCTTCGAGGGCCCGCTTGATCTGCTGCTTGCGCTTGCCCGCGACCAGAAGGTGGACCTCGCCAAGATTTCGGTTCTCAAGCTCGCCGAGCAGTACCTGGAATTCATCGAATCCGCCAAACGCCGAAATCTGGAGCTCGCGGCCGATTATCTCGTGATGGCCGCCTGGCTTGCCTATCTCAAATCGCGGCTTGTCCTGCCGCAGCCGCCGAATGCCGATGGCGAGCCCACGGTGGACGAAATGGCCGCGCGCCTGCGCTGGCGCCTGCAGCGCCTCGACAAGATGCGCGAGACGGCGGCCAGGCTCATGGCCCGCGACCGGCTGGGGCGCGAAGTGTTTGCGCGCGGCGATCCGGAACCCGTGAACGTCATCAAGCTGCGCACGCAGACCGACACGCTTTATGATTTGCTCAGCGCCTATGCGACGCACCGGTTGAAGAAGCTGGGCGGCAAGACCTATCGCCCGGTCATGGCGGCCGTGCTGCATATCGAAGAGGCGCGCGACCGCCTTGAGCGGATGCTCGGCCGCATCCCTGACTGGAGCACGCTCACGCGCCTTTTGCCGCCCGACTGGACCGCCGGAATGCGCCGCCGGTCGGCGCTTGCGAGCACGCTGCTGGCCTGTCTAGAACTGGCGCGAGACGGAAAGATCGAGATTCGCCAGCTTTCGCCATTTGCCGAAGTCTATGTGAAGGACCGGGTATCCCCGGTAACAGAGGCCGTGTCATGAGCCGAGTGATTCGTCTGGCCGAAGTCGCTGCGAAGCGTGAGGAGAAGGCTATGCCGCGCGACGGCGACAACAACAACAACAATGAGGGGCTAAACCCCGAGCACATGCGCATGCTGGAGGCCCTGTTGTTCGCGGCTTCCGAGCCGTTGGACGAGAAGGCGCTGTCAACATCGCTGCCCGAGGGCGCACAGGTGGCGCAGCTTCTGGCCAGGCTTCAGGCCGCGTACGAAGGCCGTGGCGTAACCCTCACAAAGGTCGCAGGAAAATGGCAATTCCGGACCGCGCCGGATCTGGCCTTCCTGCTGCGCCGGGAGAAGCCGGAGGAGAAAAAACTTTCGCGTGCGGCGATCGAGACACTGGCGATCATCGCCTATCACCAGCCCGTCACGCGCGCGGAGATCGAGGACATCCGTGGCGTCGCCATGTCCAAGGGCACGATCGACGCGCTGATGGAAGTCGGCTGGGTGAAGATTCGCGGCCGCAAGCGCACGCCAGGCCGGCCCGTCACATACGGCACGACAGAGGCCTTCCTGGTCCATTTCGGCCTGGAAAGCGTCGGCCACTTGCCGGGGATGGACGAACTCCGGGCCGCCGGCTTCCTTGAGGCGCTGCCGCCTTCGGGATTCGATGTGCCCAATCCGTCCGACGAACTGGCGCCGGATGAGGACCCTTACGAAGGCGAAGAACCCGGCGACCTGGCAACGGGCTCCGCCGAACCGACCGAATAGGTCAGTCCTTCAGTTTCACGATTTTCGCGCGGCCGCCTTCGAGCGCAATGGCAAGTTTTCCCGCCCGGAGGGCGAGCGCGTCCTTGCCGAAGACGTCCGCGCGCCAGCCTTGCAGCGCCGCCACGTCGCCGTCCCCGGCCGCCAGCCGCTCGATGTCTTCGGAATTGGCGATCAGCCGCGGTGCCACGCCGATGTCATTGGCGCGCAGCCGAAGCAGGGTCTTGAGCAGATCGACGGCGGCTGGTGCAGGCTCGCGCCCGTGCCGCACATAAGGCACCTCGATATCCTTTGGCGGCGCGGCCGAACGCCCCTGTTCAATGGCGTCCTTGAGCGCCTTCCCCGATCGGGACGCCGCAAATCCCTTCGGGATGGCGCGGATGCGCTCCAGCCCTGCCGCGTCGTCTGGCGGGTGCGCTGCAATTTCCATCAGCGCTTCGTCCTTCAGCACGCGGTTTCTGGGAACATCGCGGGCTTGCGCCTCCCGCTCGCGCCATTCGGCCAGCGCCATCAGCATGGCAAGAAACCGCTTGTTGTTGGTGCGGGGCTTCAGCCGCTTCCAGGCGTTCGCCGGGTCGAGCTCATAAAGGTCGGAGCGCTTGAGGGCGGCGATCTCCTCTTCGACCCAGGATGCGCGTCCGGTCTTCTCCAGCTGGCGCACGAGCTTCTCATAAACGGTGCAAAGATGGGTGACGTCCGACAATGCGTATTCCAGCTGGCGGCTCGTCAGCGGGCGATGGCTCCAATCGGTGAAGCGCGCGGTCTTGTCGATCTCGACATTGGCAAGCTTGCGGACAAGCAGTTCGTAGGAGGCGGCGTCGCCAAAGCCGCAGACCATGGCCGCGATCTGGGTGTCGAAAAGCGGGTCGGGAATGACCCCGCCCTGGTGGTAGAAAATTTCTATATCCTGCCGGGCCGCATGAAAAACCTTCACGATGTTCGGCGCAGCAATCAGCTTGTAGAAGGGCGAGAGATCCAGATTGCCGTCGAGTGGATCGATGATCGCCGCCGTGCCCGGCGTTGCAACCTGCATGAGGCAGAGCTTCGGCCAGTAGGTCTGGTCCCGCATGAATTCGGTGTCCAGCGCAAGGTATGCCGCCCCTTGCAGCTCTGCGATGAGGGCGGCAAGTTCGCCGGTGGTCTTCACAATCCGCATGGAACGGCTATAGCGGATTCCAGGCAGCCCTGTCCCGGCGGAAATTTCAGCATACGGACGGATGGGTCCCCGGGCCCATGCGGAGACCTGGCCGCGGGCCCATGTGCCGGCCCGCCCTTGACGGAAGCCGAGGCGGTTCGCCACATAGCGCCTTCTTTCTAGAGGTCTTCATGCACGCCTATCGCACGCACACCTGCGGCCAGCTGCGCAAGGAAGCCGTAGGCCAGCACGTCCGCCTGTCCGGCTGGGTGCACCGGCGGCGAGACCATGGCGGCTTGCTCTTCATCGACCTGCGCGACCACTACGGGGTCACGCAATGTGTGGTCGAACCGGACAGTCCCGCATTCGCGGAAGCCGACAAGTGCCGTTCCGAATGGGTGATCACCGTCACGGGCCCGGTGGTCGCGCGCACGGCCGAAACCGTGAACAGGGAACTGCCCACGGGCGAGGTGGAAGTGCGGATCGAGGAGGTCACGATCCAGTCGGTCGCGCAGGAGTTGCCGTTGCCGGTCTTCGGCGAACTGGATTATCCGGAAGATGTCCGCCTGAAATACCGCTTTCTCGATCTGAGACGGGACAGGCTGCATCGCAACATCACGCTGCGCTCGAAGGTGATTTCATCCATCCGCAGGCGGATGATCGAACAGGGTTTTACGGAATTCCAGACGCCGATCCTTACGGCCTCATCGCCCGAAGGCGCGCGCGACTTTCTGGTACCTTCGCGTCTGCATCCGGGAAAATTCTACGCGCTGCCGCAGGCGCCGCAGCAGTTCAAGCAGCTCATCATGGTGGCGGGCTTCGACCGCTACTTCCAGATCGCGCCGTGTTTCCGCGACGAGGACGCGCGGGCCGACAGAAGCCCGGGCGAATTCTACCAGCTCGACCTGGAGATGAGCTTTGTCACGCAGGAAGACGTCTTCGCGGCGGTCGAACCTGTGCTGCATGGGGTGTTCGAAGAGTTTTCCGCCGGCCGCGCAGTCAATGCATTGCCTTTTCCCCGCATCCCTTATGAAGAATCGATGCTGAAATACGGTGTGGACAAGCCGGATCTACGCAACCCGATCGTGATCGCCGACGTCAGCGACGTGTTTTCACGCAAGGACGTGGAGTTCAAGGCCTTCAAGGACAAGACCGTGCGCGCCATTCCGGCCCCCGGCGCCGGCGCCCAGCCGCGGTCGTTTTTCGACAGGCTCAACGATTGGGCGAAGAGCGAAATGGGCGCGACCGGTCTTGGCTACGTGGTGTTCGAAAGCGAGGGCGGCAAGCTTGCCGGGAAGGGCCCGATCGCCAAATTTCTTCCCGCGGACTCGCTGGCCTTGCTTGCGGAACGGGCCAATCTCGTTGGCGGCGACGCCCTGTTCTTTTCTGCCGATGCGAAGAAGGATCGCGCTGCTGCGTTGGCCGGCCAGGCACGCATCCGCTTGGGCAAGGAGCTTGGACTCACGCAGGAGGGCCGGTTCGAGTTCTGCTGGATCGTCGATTTTCCGATGTACGAATGGAATGAAGAAGAAAAGAAGATCGACTTTTCGCACAATCCGTTCTCGATGCCGAACTTCGACCGCACGAAATTCCTTGCGCTCGACCCGAACGACCGGGACACCATTCTTGGCATCAAGGCGTTCCAGTACGATATCGTGTGCAACGGCGTGGAGCTTTCATCGGGCGCGATCCGCAATCACGATCCGGATGTGATGCTCAAGGCATTCGAAATCGCGGGCTATAGCCGCGAGGTCACCGAAGCCAAATTCTCGGGTATGCTGAATGCCTTCCGCTATGGCGCGCCGCCCCATGGCGGAACCGCCCCGGGAATCGACCGCATCGTCATGCTCATCGCGGGCGAGGACAATCTTCGTGAAGTGACCATGTTCCCGATGAACCAGCAGGCCGAAGACCTGATGATGGGCGCGCCGGGCGAGGTTTCGCAGCGGCAGCTCAGGGAGCTGCATATCCGCATCGTTCAGCCCGAAAAAGGCTGATCAGGGCACGACGGTAACGGCGGTCGTCGCAGGCGCCGATGGCGCCTTATTGTAGAGCGCGAAGATCTGCTGCAGCAGTTCGAAGATCTGCATGGTGAGGTCGTTTCCGCCGCGCGGGACGATATAGTCGGCGCCCTCGAAGGTGACGTGCACGATTGCGTCATCGGAGAAATCGTCCCTGACGATATTGATCAGCGGATGCTGCGCGCCTGACGAGCTGGTGAACACTTCGACTGTCAACGGCGGCTTGCGGGCATCGATGGGCATGGCCGCACGGGCCACTTCGCCGAGATAGTACACGATGCCGTCCGGCGATCGCGTGGTGATCGCGATGTTAATCGCGGCGTTGGCCGGGCATTGGGCATTCGCCGCGGCCGCGGACCTCGCGTTCAGCTTGTTGCTTGCGGCTGAAAGTTCCGATTGGGCGGCAACCGCGACATTTGCGGAAGCCGGGCACGGCAGATTGGCCAGCTTGACGGCATAGCTGCTCAGCACCTGGACAAACTGAATTCCGCCCGGGACAGCTTTGAGCTTGGTCTCGCCGTCCTTCAGCTTGAAGGGCCAGTCGAAGGTTCCGATTTTCGTTCCATTCGCCATGACGGGGCCGATCGCGATATCGGTCTCTTCCTTCGTGATGTGGAATCCCATGATCAGAAGCGCGTGGGTGAACGCCTCGAACTGCCACAGCGCGCAGCGGTTTCCGGGGTCGTTCGACAGCTCGTAAATTCTCCTGCCGCCCAGCAAGTGGACGATAGGCGCGCAATCGGCGCCCAGTTGGGAAACTCTGCTTTCGATGCCGCGAAACAGTCCGCACTGCTGCAAAACCTCCTCGACGCCCCCGTTTGCGCCGCAAAAGGCATGAACGTCGCCCATCAGCCGGTGATAGTCGTCTTCCGGCAGCTTGATGTCCTCGACGAAAAGATGAAACAGGATATCGGGCGGCCAGTTCTGGTCCTGATAGAGCGCCCATGTCTCCGGCGTTACCGGCGTAAGGATTCCACGGTAGAAGTCCTGATCGTCCTGGGGTGCCAGATCGTTCGAGGTGCCCACATCGGCGGAAACGAACGGCGCCGCGGCCCGGCCGCCGCCATTGTTCGGGCCGAAGGGCAGGTTGAACGCGATGCCGCCCGAAAGGTCATTGGATCCGCGCAGCACATCCAGCCGCGAATATGCGAGCGGTTCCTTCACGCGCGCGCGCAGTACATTCAGCAGGAGAATTTGCGCGCTCGCGCGCTGCTGAACCTGATTGAGCTCGGTGATCTGCTCCGCCATGCGCTGGTTGCCGCAGGCCGCAAGAAAGCAGCAGGCGGCAACGGCCGCGAATATTCTTGGCATGTGGAACTGTCCCGGACGCCCGCACCGGACTATGGCGGTGGTCCCGTAAAGCGTCAAATCGGGCGCGGAAGCTTAGTTAAGCTTGCCAGGAATGTCGCGAATGCTTTCGGCAATCAGCTTGGCGGCGCGCTGCTCGTCAAGCCGCGCAGCGATCAGCTTCTCGGCGGCCGCCGCTGCAGCATCGGCCGCCAGCGCGCGGATCTCCGCGGCGGCTGCCGCTTCGGCCTGTGCGATCTTGTCCTTCGCCTGTTGCGCGCGGCGTTCGATCTGCAGCTTCAGCTGCGCGTTGGCCTCGGTTGCAAACCGTTCGGCCTCCTCGTGAGCCTGCGCGATAATCGCCTGCGCCTCGTTATCCGCTTCGCTGGCTTTGCGTTTGTATTGCGCAAGAACCGCCTCGGCTTCTTCCCGCAGGCGCCTGGCTTCGTCGAGTTCGGCGGCTATGGCGGCGGCGCGGGCGTCAAGCGCCTTGGTGACCATGGCCGGCACGCGCAGCCAGATGAATCCAATGACGACGATCAGAAAGCCGACGCCGACCCAGGTTTCGGGATTGCGAAGAAATTCGATCATCTATCGCTCCGTCGTCATGCGAACGGCATCCGCCGCCTCGGTCTCGGCGACGGGGGCGCCAATCAGCCTTGTCACAATCTCGATCGCCGCATCCTGCGCGGCGCGCAGCACATGAACGCGCGCTTCTTCGCGCATCCGGGCAATCTGCGCTTCCGCAGCGGCAAGCGATTTCTGCGCATCGGCATCCGCATTGGCCTTGGCCTGGTTGATCCTGTCGTCGATGACCTTGCGGTTTTCTTCTGCGAGCTTCTGGGCGCGGGCGCGCGCGCCGGCCAATGCCGTCTCGTAGGCTGCGGAGGCGGATTCGGCGTCCTTGCGGAACTGGTCGGCGATGCGGATGTCGTTGTTGATCTGATCGCGTCTGGCCGCAATCACGCTCTGGATGCGCGGGCCCGCGAGCCGCCAGAGCACCACAAACAGGAATGCAAACGTGATCGTCAGCCAGAAAAGCTGGCTGGGGAACGTCTCATACTTGAACGGCGGAAACCCCGGGTTCTCCGGTTGCGACGGAGCGACCGTTCCTGCCGTGGCGGGTGCGGCGTCGGCCATTTCAGGTAAAGAGCAGGATAAGCGCGATCAGAAGGCCGAACAGGCCCTGCAGCTCGCAAAGGGCATAGCCGATGTAGAGGTTGGTGAACTGCGTCTGGGCCGCGCCAGGGTTGCGCAGCGCGCCCGAAATGTAGTTGCCGAACACCACGCCGATGCCCGCACCGGAGCCCACGAAGGCGATGGTGGCAAGGCCGGCACCGATATCTTTTGCTGCAGCGACGTCCATGATTTTCAATCCTTTTCCGGGTTAGTGGTTGTCGTGAAGGTGAATTGCTTCGCTCAGATAGATGCAGGACAGGATGGCGAAGACATATGCCTGCAGGAAGGCGACCAGGAATTCGAGCGCCGCCAGCCCGATGATCAGGAGCATGGGTGCAATCGAAAGCGCCGAGAGAACGCCGCCGGCGCCTGCCAGCGCCACCACAAAGCCCGCCATCACGGCCAGCATGGTGTGGCCCGCCAGCATGTTGGCAAACAGGCGCATCGAAAGGCTCATGGGCCGCGCGCAGAACGAAATGAATTCGAGCAGCGCCATGGGAACCGCGATAAACAGCGGAGCCTTGATCACGAAAAGCTTGAAGAAGCCCAGGCCATGCCGGATGAATCCGGTCACGATGACGGTGAAAATGACCAGCATGGTGAGCGCCAGCGTGACGCAGAGCTGGGCTGTTGCCGTGTAGGCGCCGGGGATCAGACCGAAGAAATTCGAGCCGAGAATGAACAGGAAAATCGTGAAGATGAACGGAAAGAATTTCAGCCCGTCTTCGCCCGAGGTCATGTTCAGCATGCCGGCGACGAATTCGTAGCTCATCTCGGCCATTGACTGCAGGCGCGAAGGCACGAGTCTGCGGTTCCAGACCGCAATGGCCATGAAAAGCGACAGCCCGCCGACGACGATGCACATCCACAACGACTGGTTCGTGAACGAAACGTCATAGCCGCCGAGGTGCAGCGGTATGATCGGCTTTATTGTGAACTGCTCCATGGGACTGGCGGCCATGGATCAACTCTCCTTCTTGTCCTTTGCGGCGGCTGCCGCGATCCGCGCGTTCAACTCTCTCGATGTCCGCACCACGTTGCGGATGCCCGCCGCGGCGCCAAAAAGAAACATCACAACCGTCAGGATGGGGCGTGTGCCGAAAAGCCAGTCCAGGCCCCATCCCATGGCGCCGCCGACAATCGTGGCGGCGAACAATTCCGTGGCGAAGCGAAACGCCACCTCCGCCGATGTGGGAGGCGGTTGGACCTTCCGCTGTTCCTCTTGCCGGCGGATTTCGTCGAGCTTCTC
>JAJPIX010000008.1 GCA_021324545.1 Alphaproteobacteria bacterium | reverse complement strand
TTCCTCCATGCCGACGGGCATGGCTCAACCGCGCTCACCACCGGCGACGATGGCGCGCGCGCCGAAGGCCCCTTCACCTACGATCCCTATGGCAATGTGTGCAAGGCAGCGGGGACGGGCTCAAGGGCCGCGGCATCGGGCCTTCCGTTCCGGTTCCAGGGCATGCGGCTGGATGCGGCGACGGGGCTCTACTACGACCGGGCGCGGATGTATTCTCCGGGCGATGTGAAGGGCGGCGGCGGCCGCTTCCTGCAGACCGACCCCGTGGGATACGACGCGGACATGAATCTCTACGCCTTCGTCGGAAATGATCCTACAGACCGCACAGATCCGACGGACGGGGTTAGCTGCTTGCTCGACAGGCTCCCGGCTACCGGGAGGTGATACGAGCGCCAGCATCAGCGGCTGCTATGATGATCCGCGTTCCGAAAAGGGTACGGACACACAGGCTCCGCTGACCGCGCAGCGACAAGCACGTGACGCGCAGGTCGTATTGGTGCGGAACACCGGCAAGCTCAGCGACAATACTCCCGTAAACACGCGGAGCAACACAGACGAAGAAAACGGTTTTGGAGTTTCCGACCAGGGGACGTACACTAATCCCATGACCCCAGATGGAGAGCAGTATTCTGGCGCGGGAGCGAGCGCGGTGGGCTTTATGTATAATCCATCAGGGCTTCACCCGGGAGATGACCCCGGACACGTGCATCCGCTTGGCAGAGAACGACCGATAAGTGGTCTTCCGGGGATCGGCGACAGGCCAGAAAATACGGGCGTTGCTGGCGCGCGGACCTTCTATTTGGTGTCTTCGCGAGGCGTATTCGCAATCGAAAGGACTTCGGTCGGCTATCGAGTGCGTCAGCTTTGGGATGAAGAGCTCGACCGAGATGAAAAAGCACAGGTCCAGCAATTTATCCGACAATGGAACATAGGTCTTGAACGATGACCCTTCGGCGGATTTCACTCGTAGCAGTCACCCTGATTTCAATGACTGCTTGCATGGTAGCGCCGGGATCAAATGATGGCGCCTGTTCCATAGGGAGGACCTGCACACTTGTTGGGAGGGCAGTTATTTATCCCCCCGCCGACGGTGAGCAAGCGTGGTTAGAATTTAACAAGAACTGTGTCGCGCTTGCGTTGCCTGCCAACGTCTATGCCGACCTGGATCGCTGGAATAAGCACAGCGTCAAGGTGACGGGTACTGCGTATCGGCAACCGAAAGGCTCATTTCTCTTTTACGACATTAAAGGCAGACGAATCAGCGCGGGCGTTTGCGCTGATGGGCCGCTGGTCATCGTAGACACGATAGAACTGCGATGAGGAAGGTGAACCCGAATTCGGTAGCAGGAGCAATATAACCCTCATCATTCTGACGACAATTTAGCGACAGGAGCGCTCATACATTGCGAGAGATCTGTATGCGCGCTGCCCGGTTTCTCGCCATAGCGCTTGGCATGCCATTGGCTGCCGGCGCGGCTCATAGCTGAACGTCGCTGCGCGCCGAAACGCCCGGAGTTTGTTGGTCCAATTGCTGGTGCTGGAAACCGCGGGTGAGGGATTGGCGTGGCGTTTCAATCGCATGCTGCGGCATGCCGCCTCCGCCCTTGGGCACCACGGCCTCGCGGATGAGCCGGCGGCCCGGCATTTTACAGGTCATAGGTCAACGTGACGGCGTCGCTTGTCGGAACGGCCTGGCAGGTGAGCACATATCCCTGGGCCAGCTCCTCGTGGGTCAGCCCGTAATTCTTCTTCATGGCCACCGACCCGGCCGTCACTTTCGCGCGGCATGTGGTGCACACGCCGCCCTTGCAGGCATAGGGCGCAGGCAGCCCCGCAGCCTGCACACATTCCAGAATGCTGCCCCGCTGCGGATCGAAACTGATTGTGCGGCTGCGGCCATCGAGCGTGACCGAAAGTTTCGTGCCGGCCGCCTTGCGCTCGAGCGCCTCTTCGCGCATGCGCTGGTCGGCCGGCGTTTCGCCCGTGGTGAACCGTTCGATCAGAATGCGCGCCGGCGGAACATTGCGCGCCAGGAGCGCCGCTTCCACGGAATCCATCATTGGCCCCGGCCCGCAAATGAAAAAGGCGGTAACGCGCGACGGGTCAACCAGATGCATCAGAATCTCGTCGCATTTCGCGCGGTCGAGACGGCCGTTGAACAACGCGATCTCTTCGGCCTCCTCTTCCAGGAAGTGATAGACCTCAAGCCGGTCAAGATGGCGGTTCTTGAGCGCCGCAAGCTCTTCCAGAAACATGATGGAGGCGCTGTCGCGGTTGCCATAAAGCAGCGTGAAGCTGGAATCGGTTCGGGTTTCCAGCATCGTCTTCAGGATCGAAAGCACCGGCGTGATGCCCGACCCGCCGGCGAACGCCACATAGTGCGGCGCTGCTGCATCGGTTTCCGGAATGAGAAAGCGGCCCATCGGCGGCAGCACATCGATCGTCTGGCCGACTTTCAGCTTCGTGTTCGCCCAACCGGAGAATTTTCCGGCCGGCATCTGCTTCACCGCGATTCGGATTTCGTTTTCGCTCGGCGCGGCGCAGACGGAGTAGTTGCGCCGCACATCTTCACCGCCGATATCGGCCCTCAGCGTCAGGTGCTGGCCGGCCTTGAAGGCGAAAACATCCCTGAGATCGGAGGGGATTTCGAATCGGATGGAGACGGCATCCGCCGTTTCGTGGCGCACCTCGGCGATCTTCAGCGGATGAAACCGGTCGTTCAGTGACATTTGAAGCGGTCAAAGGGCTCGCGGCAATCCAGACAGCGGTGAAGCGATTTGCACGGCGTCGATCCGAACCGGCTGATCTCTTCGGTATGACGTGAGCCGCAGCGCGGACATTCCACCGGCACATCCCTGAGCGAATGCTTGGCCGTGCCCCGGTCCGGCGGCGCGATGCCGTAAGCGCGCAGTTTTTCCCGGCCGGAGTCGCTGATCCAGTCGGTCGTCCAGGGCGGCGAAAGCATCGTCGCCACCTTGAGGGCAAAACCTGCGTCCTTCAGGGCCTTGCCGATTGCCGCCTCAATGACGGCCGTCGCGGGACAGCCGGTATAGGTGGGCGTGATGAACACCTTGCCATCCCTCACATCGCGCACGATGCCGAGATCCACGACCGACACGCAGGGAATTTCGGGATCCGCTACCTGCGACAGAATCTCCAGAACACGATCCTTCAGGGGAAGCTCCGCGTTCACCACATCGCTCCCGGATAGGCCCGCTGCAGAAACTGCATTTCGGACAGCAGGTGACCCAAATGTTCGGAATGATGGCCCACACGCCCGCCCATCACCCACCGGCGGGGCTTGGGCAGTTCGAGCCTTGCCTCGGCCAGCGTTCGCGAAATGCGGTCCTCCCAATCGGGCCTGAGCGAGGGAACATCCACCGCGACGCCCGCGTCCACCAGCGGCTTCAGCGCCGGATCGCGCTCGAACAGTTCGCCTGTGAAGCGCCACATCCATTCAAGGCCTGCAATCGTGCGCGCGCGGCTCTCTTCGGTCCCATCCCCCAGGCGCACCATCCATTCGTTGGCGAAATGCGCATGATAGGCGACTTCCTTGACGGCCTTTCTTGCGATGTCCGCGAGCGTGTCGTTGGCCGAATGCTGCAGCTGCGCGAAGAGCAGTTCCTGCCAGTTGGAGAACAGGAACTGGCGCGCCATGGTCTGGGCGAAATCGCCGTTGGGCTGCTCGACGAGAAGGCAGTTGCGGAAATCCAGCGCGTCGCGCCGGAAGGCGAAGGAATCGGCGTCGCGCCCGCGGCCTTCCGCGCGCCCCGCAAATTTCAGGAAATGCGACGCCTGCCCGATCAGGTCGAGCGCAATGTTGGAGAGCGCCAGATCGATTTCCAGCATCGGCGCATGCCCGCACCATTCGGAAAGCCGCTGGCCCAGGACCAGGCTGTCATCCCCAAGGCGCAGCGCATAGTCGGCCAATGTGGCATCAGGCAGCATCAGATGTTCTTCACGTTGTCAGGGATCGCATAAAACGTCGGGTGCCGGTAAACCTTGTCTTCGGCCGGTTCGAAGAGATCGGCATGTTCCTTCGGATCCGACGCAGTGATTGCGTTCGAGGGCACGACCCACAGACTCACGCCCTCCATCCGGCGCGTATAGACGTCGCGTGCGGCCTCGATCGCCATGCGCGCATCCGCGGCATGGACGCTTCCCACATGGCGGTGGGACAGCCCGTTCTTCGCGCGGACGAACACTTCCCAGAGCGGCCAGTTCCTGTTCATGAGCTACTCCGCCGCGATCCGCATGCCGCGCTTCTCGGCGTGCGCCGCCGCGGCGTCGCGGACCCATTTGCCGTCTTCCCAGGCTTTTACCCGCGCCGTCATGCGTTCCTTGGCGACCGGCCCCTCGCCGCGCACCACGGCATAGAATTCATCCCAGTCGATGTCCCCGAAATCGTAATGGCCGCGCTCTTCGTTCCATTTCAGTTTCGGATCGGGGACAACGAGGCCAAGCGCATCGGCCTGCGGCACGGTCACATCCACGAATTTCTGGCGCAGCTCGTCGTTGGTTTCCCGCTTGATCCGCCAGCGCACGCTTTGCGCCGTATTGGGCGAGTTTTCGTCCGGCGGCCCGAACATCATGAGCGACGGCCACCACCAGCGATCCAGCGCGTCCTGCGCCATGCGCTTTTGGGCGTCCGTGCCGTTGGCCAGCGTCATCATGATTTCGTAGCCCTGGCGCTGGTGGAAACTCTCCTCCTTGCAGATGCGAACCATGGCGCGCGCATAGGGGCCGTAGGACGTGCGCTGCAGCGGAACCTGGTTCATGATGGCCGCGCCGTCCACCAGCCAGCCGATGGCGCCAATGTCCGCCCAGGTCAGCGTGGGATAATTGAAGATCGTGGAGTATTTCGCGCGGCCCGAATGCAGGGCCTCGATCATTTCCTCGCGGGTGATGCCAAGCGTCTCCGCCGCCGCATAGAGATAAAGGCCATGCCCGCCCTCATCCTGCACCTTGGCCAGCAGGATCGCCTTGCGGCGCAGATTGGGTGCGCGCGTGATCCAGTTGCCTTCCGGCAGCATGCCCACGCTCTCCGAATGGGCGTGTTGCGAGATCTGGCGGATCAGCGTCTTGCGATAGGCCTCCGGCATCCAGTCCTTCGGCTCGATGAAATCATCGGCGGCCACGCGCGCCTCGAATGCGGCCAGCCTTTCGGGGTCTTCCCGTTCGAGCGAGAGGCCCTGGACCGCCTGGTTCCTCTCCTTGAGCTCGGTTGTATACATTCCGCCATCCTGGCTCTGCAGGCCTGAAAATATAATAAATCGACCGGACGGTCAATTAATCCGGCGCGAGCACGGCCCCTCCGGTTGATCGGGAAAGCCCTTGAAATACTGCAATCTTTTCGCCCGCCTGATTGGTGACGGTCACTGCATAGACGCCTGACCGGCCCGAGACCGCAACCTCGGCCGCTTCGGCCGTCAACCGGTCCCCTTCCCGTCCGGGCGCCAGAAACGCGATGGAGGCCTGTTGCGCCACGGTGTTCACATTGCGCGAGTTGCAGGCATAGGCGAATGCCGTGTCGGCCAGCGCGAAAATCATGCCGCCATGGGCAATGGCGTGGCCGTTGAGCATGTCCTTGCGCACCGTCATGGAAATGCGGGCATAGCCTTCGCGGGCCTCGTCGATCTGAATGCCCCAGGCGGCGCCCGTGCCCTCGCGCGAAAGCATGACATGCGCAACTTTGTTCGCCAGCCGGTCGGCTTCGCTCATCGGCCAATCCACGAAGAATGTTCTCGAGTTCTATCCTAACCCAAAATCCCCTATCGTCATGGCCGGGCTTGTCCCGGCCATCCATGATCCCGGTCTGAGATAACCGTCTCCAATCGCGTCAGTGGATGGCCGCCACGAGGGCGGCCATGACGGCAATGGGATAGGACAATGAACTACGAAACAATCCTGTTCGAAATCGCGGATGGCGTGGCGCGACTGACGCTGAACCGGCCCGATCGCCTCAACAGTTTTACCGTGCAGATGCATGGCGAAGTGGCCGATGCGCTCTCGAAAGTGGAGCGCGACACAGGCGTCCGCGCGCTGTTGCTGACCGGGGCCGGCCGAGGGTTCTGCGCCGGGCAGGATCTGTCGGACCGCGCGGTGGCGCCGGGCGGCGACGGTGTGGATCTGGGCGAGTCGCTGGAGAACAGATACAACCCGCTGATCCGCCGCCTGATCGCGCTTCCGAAGCCCGTGGTGTGCGCAGTGAATGGCGTGGCGGCGGGTGCCGGCGCGAACATCGCATTCGCATGCGATATCGTGTTCGCGGCGAAGAGCGCAAAGTTCATCCAGTCATTCTCCAACATCGGGCTGGTGCCGGATTCCGGCGGCACGTGGATCCTGCCGCGCCTTGCGGGGCAGGCGCGCGCGCTCGGCCTTGCCTTGACCGGCGAGCCGCTGAACGCCGAAAAAGCAGAACAATGGGGTCTGATCTGGCGCTGCGTGGACGACGCCGAGTTGATGAACGAGGCCGGAAAGGTTGCGGCACGGCTGGCAGGCGGGCCGACGCGCGGCTTTGCGGCCATCAAATCGGCCATGCGCAAGGGCTGGCTTGCGAGCCTCGATCAGCAGCTCGATCTGGAGCGCGATCTGCAGCGCGAGCTCGGCCGTTCCGCCGACTACCGGGAAGGCGTGGCCGCCTTCATGGAAAAGCGAACGCCGAAATTCACGGGACAATAAGGAGCCGCCAATGAAGCCGCTCAAGCTACTGAGTTACGCGAACGACCGCTGGGTCGAGCCCGCAGGTGCGCTCACCGACATTTCATCGGCCATAAATGGCGAGCCCGTTGCGCAGGTGGGCAGCGCAGGCGGCTTTGCGCAGATGCTGCATCATGCGCGCAATGTCGGCGGCCCCGCCCTGCGCGCGATGACATTCCACGCACGCGCAAAGATCCTGAAAACGCTGGCCGAAGCGATCATGGCCAAAAAGGAGCAGCTATACGAGCTTTCCTACCAGACCGGGGCGACCCGATCCGACGGCTGGATCGACATTGAAGGCGGCGCAGTAACCCTGTTCGCCTATGCCTCCAAAGGCCGCCGCGAGCTTCCCAACGATACCATCCTGATCGACGGCGCGGTGGAGCAGCTTTCCAAGCGCGGCACGTTTGTCGGCCAGCATGTCATGACGCCGCTGCAGGGCGTGGCCGTTCACATCAATGCCTTCAATTTTCCTGTGTGGGGCATGCTGGAAAAGCTCGGCCCTACCCTGCTTGCCGGCGTTCCGGCCATCGTAAAGCCGGCGACGGCCAGCGCCTATGTTGCAGAGGCCGCATTTCGCATCCTGATTGAAACAGGCGCGCTGCCGAAAGGCGCTTTGCAACTGGTCGTGGGGCCCATCGGCGATCTGTTCGATCACCTGACGGGACAGGATGTTGTGTCGTTCACCGGATCGGCCGACACTGCGCAGAAACTCCAGCGCCATCCCGTGATTGCGCGGGAAAGCGTGCGCTTCATCGCCGAACGCGATTCCCTCAATGCCGCGGTGCTCGGACCGGATGCCGGGCCGGACTCGCCGGAGTTCGAACTCTTCGTAAAGGAAGTCGTGCGCGAGATGACCGCCAAGGCCGGACAGAAATGCACGGCCATCCGCCGCGCGTTCGTTCCCGCCCGCCTGATTGACGCCGCCGAAGCCGCATTGAAAGAGCGCCTTTCCAAAATTGTGGTTGGCGACCCGCGCGACGAAAAAACCCAGATGGGCGCACTGGTGAGCACAAGCCAGCGCGACGATGTACGCAGCAAGATCGAAGCGCTTTCCCGCGAAGCGCGCGTCGTTTTCGGGGATCCGCAGAAGACCGGCGATAAAGGCGCTTTTCTTCCGCCGGTGCTTCTGCGCTGCGACGATCCGGCAAAGGCCACGCGCGTTCATGAAACGGAACCATTCGGACCTGTTGCCACCCTGATGCCGTATCGCGATGTTTCTGAAGCCGTGAAGCTGGTGAACAGGGGCAACGGCTCGCTGGTCATGTCGCTTTTCACTTACGATCCCGCGGTGACGCGCGAAGTCGTCACCGGCTCCGGCGCATTTCATGGGCGGCTGCTTGTGGTGGACCGCGACTGCGCAAAAGAATCCACCGGCCATGGCTCGCCGCTCCCCATGCTCATCCATGGAGGCCCCGGGCGCGCGGGCGGCGGGGAGGAAATGGGCGGCCTGCGCGGCGTCTACCACTACATGCAGCGCACGGCGCTTCAGGGAAGCCCGCGCATGATTTCGGCCGTGACGAACAGCTGGACGCCGGGCGCGCCGGAATTCACCGATGGCCCGCATCCCTTCCGCCTGCGTTTCAACGAACTCGAGCTCGGCAAGACGCTCATCACCAAGCCGCGCACGATCACGCTGGAAGACGTGGAGCATTTCGCCCATTTCACCGGCGACACCTTCTACGCCCACATGGATGAAGAAGCGGCCGCGGCCAACCCGTTCTTCGGCGGGCGCGTGGCGCATGGCTATCTCCTGCTCGCCTTCGCGGCGGGGTTGTTCGTGGATCCCGCGCCGGGGCCGGTGCTCGCAAATTACGGGCTCGACAATCTGCGTTTCCTGAAGCCGGTAAAACCCGGCGACAGCATCCAGGTACGGCTGACCGCCAAATCGAAATCGCAACGAAACGCCGAATACGGCGAAGTGCGCTGGCAAGTGGTGCTGACGAACCAGAACAGCGATACGGTGGCAACCTATGAGCTGCTCACCATGAATGCCGTATGATGCACGCCGACTGGCCGCAGTTTTCGTCGCGCGCCATGCTCGAAGATGAGCAGCTTGCGCGGCTGAAATGGTCCATCGCCCACACGCACCGGAACACGGACTACTATCGCGCGAAGTGCGACGAGGCGGGCGTGGCGCCTGTCGATCTCAAATCGCCTGCCGATCTGGCGCGCTTTCCCTTCACGCTGAAAAGCGATTTCCGCGCGAACTATCCGTTCGGCATGCTGGCGGTGCCCCGCGAAACGCTCGCGCGGATTCATGCCTCATCCGGAACGACCGGAAAGCCCACGATTGTCGGCTATACGAAGAACGATCTCGATCTGTGGGACAGTCTAATCGCGCGCTGCATACGGGCGGCTGGCGGGCGGCCCGGTGACGTCCTGCACAATGCTTATGGCTACGGGCTGTTCACCGGCGGCCTTGGGCTGCATGGCGGCGCGGAACGGCTGGGATGCACCGTAATTCCGGCAAGCGGCGGCCAGACCGAGCGGCAGGTGCAACTGATCTGCGACCTGAAGCCCCGCATCATCGCCTGCACGCCATCCTATCTTCTGGCACTCGGCGAAGCGATGGAACGCGCCGGCATCAATCCGCGCGACACGTCGCTTGCGATCGGCATCCATGGCGCCGAACCGTGGAGCGAGGAAATGCGCTCCGAAATCGAACAGCGCTTCGGCATGGCTGCGCTCGATATCTACGGCCTTTCCGAGGTGCAGGGGCCGGGCGTGGCGCAGGAACGGGCCGATGCGCGCGGCGCGCTTACCATTTGGGAAGACGCGTTCTATCCCGAAATCGTCGATCCGCAGACCGGCGCAGTCTTGCCGGACGGCCAGGCGGGCGAACTGGTGCTGACCACGCTGAAGCGCGAGGCAACGCCGGTGATCCGCTATCGCACGGGCGACCTGACGCGGCTTTCGCCGCCGGTGGGCGAGCTGCCCATGCGCCGGATGGATCGCATCCTGGGCCGCAGCGACGACATGCTCATCGTCCGCGGCGTGAACATCTTTCCGCGCCAGATCGAGGAGCTCATTCTTTCCGATCCGTCCATGCATCCGCACTATCGCATCGATATCCGGCGCGAAGGGGCGCTGGACGAACTGATCGTCACGGTGGAAGCGGAGGACGATGCCTGCGGCGAGCGGCTGCACCACCGCATGAAATCGCATTACGGCCTCAGCGCCAGGATCGTGGTCGAAAAGCCGGGCGCCCTGCCCCGCTCCGAAGGCAAGGCCAGGCGCGTGTTCGACCACCGGAAATAGCTACTTCCAGCTCTCCAGCGTTTCCACGAACTTCGTCAGCCAGGCATTGGTCTGGAAGGCGTCAATCGCGCGGTGGTCGATGGTGAGCGTGACATAGGCCATCGGGCGGATTTCGATCTTGTCGTTACGCACCACCGCGCGCTTTTCCAGCTTGCCCACGCCAAGAATCGCCGATTGCGGCTGGTTGATGATGATGGGCGCGGCCACGAGCGAACCCGACACGCCGTGATTGGAGATCGAGAACGTGCCGCCCTGCACATCGGCCTGCGCAAGCTTTCCGGCGCGCGCTTTTTCCGTCAATTCCTGGAGCCTGCGCGCGATTTCGGCCAACGACAGCGTTTGCGCGCGGTGGATGACCGGAACGATGAGGCCCTTTTCGCCCAGCGCGGTGCCCACGCCGATGTTCACGTCGTCATAAATTTCGATGCGGTCGTCGAACCAGCGGCCGTTCACGGCCGGCGCGGCCTTCATGGCCGCGACCGATGCAGCCACGAAATAGGCCGTATATGTTAGGTTCACGCCGTCCTTCGCGAACGCGTCCTTGTGCGCAGCGCGGTGCGCGGCGATGGCTGTGAAATCCGCCTCGAATACGGCGGTAACGTGCGGCGCGACCGTGACCGAATGCGTCATATGTTCGGCAATGCGCTTGCGCATCGTGTCATGCGGGATGCGCCGGACGCCCGCAGCCGGCGCCTTCGCGCGCCGCGCCGCTTCCGCCAGAATGTCTTCGCGCGTAAGCCGCGCGCCGCTCGCCGGTACATCGGCGGCGCTCAGCCCATGCTCTTCCAGCAGACGGCGAATACCCGGCGGAAGCTGTTCGCCTGACGGCTTCGCGTGTGCAGACGGCCCCGGCGCATTGCCTGCGCCGGGTTTCGGCGCCTTCTCCGCCGCGGCGCCGGCGGATTCGGAAATGCGGCCCAGCACCGTGCCCGGTTCGACCTCTGCGCCGGATTCCAGAAGGATTTCCGAAAGTACGCCGCTCGCTTCGGCGGCGATCTCCACGGCCACCTTGTCCGTTTCCAGCTCCACCACCGGATCGTTCAGGCGCACGGGATCGCCCACCTTCTTCAGCCAGGTCTTGATGACGGCTTTGGTGCCTTCCTGTTCGGCGGGTGCAACGATGTCCATCTTCAGAAGCCGACCAGTTCTTCGAGTTTCGCGCGGATGCGTTCCACCGACGGCAGCGCCCATTCCATCAGCGCCGGATTATGCGGGCTCGGAATATCCGGCATGGTCAGGCGGCTCACCGGCGCATCGAGATCCAGAAAACACCTGTCGGCCACCACGGCGGCGATTTCCGCGCCGAAGCCGCCGCTCATCAAATCTTCATGCACGATCAGGCAGCGGCGCGTGCGCTTGACCGACTGGATCACAGCTTCGCTGTCCCACGGCATGAGCGTACGCAGGTCGATGATTTCGACCGAAAGACCGGCCGCGGCTTCTTCACACCGCTCCACCATCGCGCCCCAGGTGACAACGGTTATGTCGCCACCCTCGCGCACGATGCGCGCGCTTCCGAACGGAAGAACAAAATCATCGCCGGGGTAAGGACGTCGCGCAGACGTCGCATCCAGCATGGCGCGATGCTCGAAGAAGATGACAGGATCGTTTCCGCGCAAGCTCGCGCGCAGCAGGCCCACCGCATCTTCGGCATTCGACGGCACAGCCACCTTCCAGCCCGGCGCATGCACGAACTGCACCTCGTTCGTCTGGCTGTGCCAGGGGTCGCCGCATTTGAAGAAGCCGACAGGCATGCGCACGACAATCGGCGCGGCGAAGCGGTTGTTGGTGCGCCAGCGCATGGTGCCGCAATCGTTGAGCTGCTCGGTCGCGGGATCGGCATATTTGCGGAACTGGATTTCCGGCACCGGCACAAGCCCCGCCAGCGCCATGCCCACGGCGCGGCCGATGATGCCTTCCTCGGACAGCGACGTATCGAACACCCGGGCCTCGCCGAATTTTTCCTGCAGGCCCAGAGTAACGGCATGCACGCCGCCCTTCGGCCCCACATCTTCGCCGAACACCAGCACCTTCGGATTGATCGCCAGCTCGTGCTCCAGCGTGCGGCGAATGGCCGTGACCATGTTGATGCGCTGGCCTTCCGGCGACGGCTGTTCGCTTGCGCGCGGCGGCCGGTAATCCTCGCGCCACTGCCCGCCCATCGCCTGCAGATGCGTGCCATCGAAGAACACATGTGTCGCCGTCTGTTCCGGATCGGCGACGGGCCGCGCCTCGGCCTCCGCGCGCGCCTTTGCGACCGCCGCTTTGGCCGAATCCGCAATTCCGTTCCATTCGGATTCGCCGAACACGGCCGGCACGAGATAGTCGCGCAACTTCGGCAACGGATCGCGCGCCCATTCCGACTTTACCTGCGCGTCGGGCTTGTAAGCCTGCGTGTCCTGGGCGGAATGGCCTTCGAGCCGCGGCACCGCAAGCCGCAGCAGCGCCGGCGTTCCGCCCTTGCGGACAAACGCAACGGCGTCTTTGGTGAGATGCGCCGCTTCGGCGGGATCCGTGCCGTCACCGGAAAAGATTTTCAGATTGGAAAAGCTCGCAAGGTTCGCCGCGATGTCGCCGCCCGGCGTCTGGAACTTGCCCGGCACGGAAATGCCATAGCCGTTGTCTTCGATATAGAAAAGCATGGGCAGATTGAGCGTCGTGGCCATGGTGAGCGCCGACCAGAATCCGTTGGTCGCAACCGATGCGTCGCCGCCCAGCGCCACGCCGATGGCGTTCGCCCACTGCGCATCCTTCAACTGCGCGCTGCGATAGCGGATCGCCTGCGCCCAGCCCGCCGTGGGCGTGAACTGCGCGCCGACGCCGCCGCACATGGGCAGCGCGCTGGCGCCCCGCGGGTTGGGAAAATTGAACACGGCGCCGATGTCGCGCCCGTCGGAATAGCCGCCGGCGCGCGCCATGGAGGAGCCCAGCGCATCGGCGGGATCCACGCCCAGCGCAAGCAGAATGGGCCGCGAGCGGTAATAGCCGCAGATGGCGTCGTGCCGGCCGGTGAGCTGAAGCCCCAGCAGCACCTGCGCCATGTCATGCCCGCGCGCGGAAAACTGGTAGAGCACCTTTTTTTCCGGCACGAGCGATTTTTCTTCCAGCTCGTCCAACGCGCGCGAGATCAGCACAAGCTCCGCCACGCGCCGCCAGTCGATGGCGGGGTCGGGCGCGTTGCCTTTGGCTTGCGGAATGGCGGACATGGGCTTGGCTTGAATTGGGGGTGGGGATGAATTAACCGGATGGCCGGTCGGTTTTCAACCACCGCCACAACGGGCGGGAAATCGGGGCATGGCGCGCACGCAGGCCACGGATTATGCGGAACGGCGCGAGGCCATCCTGCAGCGCGCGGCTGCCCTGTTTGCCGAGCGCGGGTTCCTGGGCGCCTCGATCGCCGACCTGGCGCGGACCTGCAAAATTTCGAAGTCACTGGTTTATCATTATTACCCCTCCAAGGAAGACATCCTTTTCGATGTAATGGATTCGCATCTGCGCGCGCTCGAGGCGGGCGCAACCGAAATCGAATCCCGCAAAGGCGACGCCGCGGAAAAGCTGCGCGCGCTCACGCACAAATTCATGCACCTCTATGTCGGCGCCGAGGCCCGCCACAAGGTTCTGCTCAATGAACTGCAACGGCTGCCGCCGAAGCGGCGCGCCATCATCGTCGGCCGCCAAAGGCACCTGATTGCGTTCGTCGAGTCGCTTATCGGTCAGCTGAAGCCGGACGTGGCGCAGCGGCCGGAGAAAAAACTTTCGCTCGCCATGCTCTATTTCGGCATGATCAACTGGACCCACACATGGTTCGATCCCAGGGGCCCGGTGACACCGGAGGAGATTGCCGAGCTTGCGGCCGATCTCACGCTGTCGGGTTTGCCGGGAACCTAGGGGAACTCCCGACGGCGGACAGCCGTTTTCAATTCACCGAGCGAGGCGCCACAAATGGCCAGCAAACCGAAACGCAAGCGCCGCAACGGCAAGACGGCGGAACCCAAGAGGGACAAACAGATCGACGAGGAAGTGGCCGAGTCCTTTCCTGCGAGCGATCCCCCGTCCTACGCCGGCGGAAAGCACGCCGTCGGCGCTCCGCCAAGCCGCCAAACGCCGCAGACCAATGGCAGAAAGCGCTGAGGCTCCGTCGCGATGCATCCGATCCTGGGCGTGAATGTGGTGATGATCCAGCCGCTGATCGCGCTGATCTTCGGCATCCTTATCCTGTTCGCGCCCAGGTTCCTGAATTACCTGATCGCCTTCTACCTGATCATTGTCGGTGTCATCGGGCTGTGGCCGCATCTTCTGGGCGCGGCCATCTGACCCGGCCTATTCGGCCGCCTTGGCCTGCCGGCTGGCGCCCCTGGCCATCCGCTCTTCCGCGATGCGGTCGGCGATCAGGCTGGTCGGCCGGCCTTCCGTATCCGAGCGGCGGAAAATCTGCATGAGCGTATCGGCGATGCCGCGCACGCGCCGGTCGATTTCCGCGTCGTTCCAGTCGAAGATCTGGCCGGCCACGCGGATGATGCCGCCGCCGTTGATGACGTAATCGGGCGCATAGAGAATGCCGCGCGCCTTCAGCGCGGCTCCGTCTTCGTCGCGCGCAAGCTGGTTGTTGGCGGCCCCTGCCACCACGCGCGCCTTCAGCTTCGGAATTGTGCGCTCGTTCAAAATGGCGCCGAGCGCGTTGGGCGAAAGCACATCGCATTCTGTGGTGACGATTTCATCCGTTGAAACCGCTTTTGCGCCGAATTTCCCGACCGCATGCTGCACGGCCGCGGGATTGACATCGGCCACCACAAGCCTTGCGCCTTCGGCATGCAGCTTTTCCGCCACGCCCATGCCCACCTTGCCGAGTCCCTGAATGGCCACGGTCAGCCCCTTGGTCGTGTCCACGCCCAGACGGTGCCTGACCGCCGCCTTGAGGCCGATGAATGTGCCCAGAATTGTGGCCGGGCCGGAATCGCCGCCCGGCTTTCCCGGCTGGTCGTAGCCGGCGACATGCTTTGTGCCGCGAGCGATGACGGGCAGGTCCTTCGGGCCGATGCCCACGTCCATCGCCGTGATGTAGCGGCCGCCCAGCGCATTGACCGCATTGGCATAAGCCAGAAGCCGCGCTTCGGTCTTGTCTTTCGCCGGGTCGCCGATGATCACCGCCTTGCCGCCGCCCAGCGGGAGATCGGCAATGGCGCTCTTGTAACTCATGCCACGCGACAGGCGCAGCACATCGGTCGTGGCTTCGTCGCCGTTCGCGTAGGGATACATGCGGGTTCCGCCGCAGGCCGGACCCAGCGCGGTCGAATGGATCGCGATAATGGCTTTCAGCCCTGTCTGCTTGTCGTCGAAATAGGCAACCGTTTCGTGGTGGTCGAAGTCTTTCGCTTCGAACGCGCTCATCAAGCAACTCCTGGGCTGGATTCGTTTTTGTTGGCGGGACCATAATGCCCGCCCGCTGAAATTGGCTTGCCAATTGGGGCTGTCCCCCGCAACACCCGTGCGGCCCGGAAGGACCGCAGGCAACAAACGCTTTCTATTGCGCGCCGATTGCGCGGAGAATCGCGCCGGCCGTCAGCACCTGCGGCAGAACCAGAGGCGCATCCTTGCCGGGCGCATAGTACAGATAGAGCGGAACCCCCGAACGCCCATGCGCTTCGAGCAGCGCGGTGATTTCCGGATTGCGGCGCGTCCAGTCCGCCGTGAGATAGGCGATATGGCGCGCCGCAAACGCGGCCTGCACGGGCGCGGTGAAGGCGACTTTCTCGTTGACCAGACAGGTGACGCACCAAGCCGCCGTCACGTTCACGAACACCGCCCGGTTCTGCGCGCGCAGGGACTGAAGCGCGACAGCCGAATAAGGCTGCGACGGGATTCCGCTGACATCCGCCGCCGGCGCCTGCGGCGCGGCAGGGCCGAGCGTGGACAAAAGCGCGACCGAACCCGCCACGCCGGCCGCCGCAAGCACCGTTGCCAGCACGCGCCATCCGCGCCTTGCCTCGCGCGCGGCATCCCAGATCCAGGCGGCGAAGGCGATCGCGATCATGGCGGCAAGCAGCGCGATCACGCCGCCGGAACCGGATTCCTGCGCCAGCACCCAGACAAGCCAGGCGGCCGCGCCATACATGGGGAATGCCAGAAATTGCCGGAAGCGCAGCATCCAGTTTCCCGGTTTGGGCAGCAGCCTGAGCAATGCGGGCGAAAGGCCGATGGCGATGAACGGCGCGGCAAAGCCAAGACCCAGCGCCAGAAAGACCGACAGGGCGACGGCGGCAGGCTGCGTGAGCGCAAAGCCGAGTGCGCCGGCCATGAATGGCGCCGTGCAGGGCGCGGCAACCGCCACCGCCAGCACGCCGGTGAAGAATGCGCCGATCGCGCCGCGGCGCCGCGTAAGCGTGTCGCCGGCGCCAAACCCCGGGATTTCGAACACGCCGGAGAGATTGAGACCGATCGCGAATATCAGCAGCGCAAAGCCGGCGACGGCCGCAGGGTTCTGAAGCTGGAAGCCCCAGCCGACCGCCTGTCCGCCCGCGCGCAACGCAATCACCGCGCCGCCCAGCACGAGAAAACTCAGCACCGTCCCTGCGCCATATGACAGCCCTTCGCGCGCCGCCTCGCCATGCGCCTTGCCCGCCTTTCCGGCCACCGCCAGCGCCTTCATCGCCAGCACCGGCAGCACGCATGGCATGAGGTTCAGGATCAACCCGCCGATAAGTGCGAAAAGCAGCGCCAGCGGCCAGCCGATGCCATTCGTTTCGCCTTCTCCGCTTTCAATGAATTGCACCGGCGGGACCGGGCCCGGCAGGGCATGAACATCGAGCGCCTGCACGGAGCCATCGGCGGACGTGAGCACAATCACCCCGTCGAGCGCGGTGCCCGGCTTCCGGCCGGGGACAAGGCGCAACACAAGCCCGTCGCGCGCGAAGCCGAGCAGTTGCGGTGCCATGTCCTTCACTTCGCCGGGCCGCGCGGGAAAGAACTGGGCGCCGGCAGGGCGCGCTTGCGAAAGGTTTGGCGCTAGGATGAAAAGATCGAGCGACTCTCCTTTGTGAAACCGCATTGGCCAGGGCGATGGCGCGGGCAATTTCGCGCGCGCTTCGGCAAACTTTGTTTCCACCGCCGGGTCGGACGAAGCCGCGGCGCCGACCGAAACCGGCAGCGAGACCATCGCATCTTCGGGAATGCAGACTTCCTTGCAGACAAGCCAGCTGGCATGCGCCTTCAGCGTGACGGTTTGTCCGGGCGTTGCATCGCGCGGAACCGTGATGTCGGACAGCAGCCACACCGTTCCTTCGTAGCCGTAGTTCATCAGCGGCCCGACGGGCAGCCGCTTCGGATAAGGCCACTGGATCGGCCCCGCTTTCCAGCCGGCCGGCAGCGACCAATCCAGCGTGGTCGGTAGTCCCGCTTCGCCGGGATTGAGCCAATAGGTGTGCCAGCCCGACCGGATATTCTCTTCGAGCGCGACGGCAACCGTGCCGCCGGGCGCAACCGTAGTGTGCTCCGCGATCAGCCGCGCCTTCACCTTTGGCGCAAAATCGGGCTGTGCCGCAGCAGGCGCCACGAACAGAAGTCCGAGAAGGGCAAGCGCGATCCGCCGCATGGGCCGAGGCTATAGCCTCAGCGCCCCCGGCTTGCCAGCCGCCCTCGCATGGAATTGAGGGACAAGGCTAATCTCCCGTCCATGAGGATCACCGGCGGAAAATTCCGGGGGCGTACGCTGACCGCACCCGCGGACATGCGCGTGCGGCCGACCGCCGACAAGGCGCGCCAGGCAATCTTCAACATCCTCCTGCACAACGATTTTGCCTCCGGCTTTTCGCTCGAAGGCGCGCGCGTGGCCGATCTGTTCGCCGGCACCGGCGCGATGGGCATCGAAGCGCTGTCGCATGGTGCGCTGTTCTGCCTGTTCGTGGACGATTCGGCGGAAAGCCGCGCGCTGATCCGCGAGAATGTGGAAGCGCTGGGCCTGACCGGCGCAAGCAAGATCTGGCGGCGCGATGCAACAAGGCTCGGCCCCATGCCGGCAGGATCCGGCGGGCCGTTTGATCTTGTGTTCCTCGATCCGCCCTATCGGAAAAACCTGATCGATCCGGCGCTGAAAAGCCTGCGCGAGGGCCGATGGCTGGCGGACGGCGCGCTGATTGTGGCCGAGATGGCGGAAGACGAACCTGCGCCGGAAGCCGACGGTTTTGCGCAGCTGGACGAACGCGTTTACGGCAGCACACGCGTGATCTTCCTGCGCTGAAAATTTCGCACCGCCCAAGACGCAATTCACCCGCCGACCGGTTTGCGCGTTTGAAAAAATCCGGCCGCGGCGGGGAATCCGGAGTTTTGCGGCAATGAAAGTGCGGGCGCGCGCGGGGCGCGCGCGCTAGCGGTGATGGGGCATGGGTCATTTCCTTGGTTTGCGACCGCGCGAAGGCAAAGCCGGCCCGCTTTGGAGCCGGCCCCGCGGAATCAGGGCGCAGTTCGGGAGAATGGGCCCAGTGTAATCAGGTATGGGTCCCCATATCAAGGAATAAAGCTATCCCTTTAGGATCAATGGGCCGCGCGGGCCAGAAGACCGAATCAGGCTACCTGCCCCGGCCGAAGACGTCGGCGCCCAGGCTTTTGAGGCCGGGCCTTGCCGCATAACCCAGGTGCGGCAAGCCGAATACGTCTTCCAGCGTGCGCAGCAGCGAATAGTGATTGTAGGGCGTGCGCGAGATTCGGCCGGGCGGGATGTAGCGGGAGATCAGCACCGCGCCGATGCGGCCGCCGCCCGGGCCGATGACCCCCGGCCCCTGATCGGGCACGCCGAAGACCGTCTGGTCGGACGTGATGTTGGGCCCATGCGGCTCGCCGCAGCAGGCCGATGCATCGCCGTGGTCTTTCGCGTCGGGGTGAATATCGATTTCCGCCTCGTCGAAGGTGACGATCAGAAGGCCGTCCTGTCTGAACGCGGGCGACGCCAGGATGGCCGGCACCCATTGCTTAAGGAACGCATCGGCGGAGACAAGGCCGCCCGGCTCGCCATTGACGCAGGTGCGCTTGCCCGTGCCGTCGCCGTCATGCCCGTCATGGCAGAGATTGGGAACGATGAAGGCGAGATTGGGCGTGGTGTCCGCAGACTTCAAATCGGTTTCGAGCGCCGCAAGATTGACGGCATTGGTGCTGCAGGCCGGCGTGTCGATGATGGAATGGAAATACATGAAAGGATTGTGCCGCGTGGCATATTGGTCCTTTGGCGTGGCCTTCTGCGTGGGATCGGCGGCGCCGACCGGCGGATGGCCGCAGGTGGCGCTTTCGCGCGCGGGATCGTTGCCCATGTCTTCGGCATAGGATTTCCAGGCGAGGCCCGCGGCCGAAAGCTGATCGGCGATGGTTTTCACACCGGCCGGATAGACGCAGCCTTCGCCGATGGCCTGGCCGTCGGCATCGAGCTTCGCATCGGGCGTGAAATCCACGAAGGTCTGGCAATCGCTCTGCGTGACGTGGTTGGGCCCCTGCCCGCTGATCAGCGAGATGTAGTTGTCGAGGCTGAAGTGGCCGGTGGCATAGTAGTTGCGCAAATAGGCGCCCATTTTCGGCAGCGTGTGCGCCAGATAGGGCGCCGGCGAATGCCGCCCAAAGGTCGTGGCCGCGCTTTCGTTCTCCAGCATGATGATGAAGACATGGCGGATGGGAGGAAGCGGCGCAGCGTTGGCCTGCACCCCGGCAGCGAGCAATAGAATCGCCGACAGCAACATACGGTAAAATCTGGGCATTTCCCTTCCCCTGAAATTGGCTTTGGCCGCCGGTGCAAAGTCACCACCTTTTAGCATGGACCGCCCAGACATCTTTTGCCGCAGGAGCATTTCTGGACACCTATACGCCAGCGGCGTATAATTCAGTGCAATGAAGATCGTTCGCACGAAGCGATACGCCAGAGACCTGAAGAGGCTCAAGGCAGCTGCTTCGGATGTGGATGCGATGGAGCGAATGATCGCCGCCAACCCGGCAGTTGGCGCCGTCATTCAGGGATTGAGAGGCGTGCGGAAAGCGCGCTTTCGCATCGGCAACCGCGGCAAGAGCGGCGGCGGGCGCGTGATTTATTACGTGGTGACAAAGTTTGAAGCGGTGGCAATGCTGATGGTCTATGCGAAATCGGAAAAAAGCGATCTTTCGCCCCTGGATCGAGAGAATGTGCTACGCATGCTGAAGGAGATCGGCTCGTGAACAAAAAAATAAAACCCGGAAGAACCAAATTCGGATTGGCGCTTGAGGGTGCACTAAGAGAAGTCGCCGCCTGGAAGCGCGGCGAACTTGAGCTGGAAGTGCGCGTTATCGAACCGATGTCGCCGAAACGCGTCAAGGCGATCCGCAAGTCGGTGGCGAAAAGCCCACGCGATTTCGAGCGCCGGTTTGGTGTGCCGGCGCGAACTGTGGAAGGCTGGGAGCAAGGCAAGAAACTGGATGTGGCGGGACGCGTGCTGCTGACAGTGATCGAGAAAGAACCCGAAGCGGTGGAACGCGCATTGGCCGAGGATTAATATTCTGCGTCTGACAACGGAGCCAAGCCCGGCAGCGCCGCGGCCCTGAAGCGCATCGCTGCCGTGCTGAAGGTGGACATGGAGGATTTGGTGGCGGAATAGTTCGACCCACCTGTGCGGAATATAATGGCAGAAGAACGCAGAGGCAGAATGCGCGTGTCGAGCGCCCAGTGCTTGGTCTGCTGCGCAGTTTGTTCCTTTGAGCCATCGTCCATGACCTGCCCTACCGCCTGCCAAACAGCTTCTCGATATCGGCGAGTTTCAGTTCCACATAGGTCGGGCGGCCGTGGTTGCACTGGCCGGAATGCGGCGTGGATTCCATCTCGCGCAGAAGCGCGTTCATCTCTTCGGCGTTCAGGCGGCGGCCCGCGCGCACGCTTGTATGGCAGGCCAGCGTTGCGGCCACCTCTTCCAGGCGTTCCTTCAAGGACAGCGCCGCGCCGGTTTCGGCGATGTCGTCGGCCAGATCGCGCACCAGCCCCTTGATGTCGAGCCCTTCGAGCATGGCGGGCACTTCGCGCACCACCACCGCGTCGGGCCCGAACGGCTCGATCACAAGGCCGAATTCGGAAAGCTCGTCCGCGCGCGCGGAAAGCCGCTCCACCTCGGGCGGATCGAGCGCAACCACTTCGGGAATGAGCAGCGGCTGGCGCGCCACGCCGCCGCTTTCGATCTGCCGCTTCATGCGCTCATAGGTGAGGCGCTCGTGCGCGGCATGCTGATCCACGATCACGATGCCATCTTCGGTCTGCGCCACGATGTAGGTTTCGTGAACCTGTGCGCGCGCCACGCCCAGCGGCAGGCCGGGCGGCGCGGCTTCGGCCGGCGATTCCTCGACGCGCGCGGAGATCGCGGGCTGGCTGCCCAGCAGCGGCGCATAAAAGGTGCGGCCGGGATCGTCCATCGCGGGCATGCGGCCATGGAAGTGCGGCGTGCCCTGCGGCCGGAAGGCGGCCAGCGTCTGCTCCGCCACCGTGGTGGAGGCGCGGTGGCCGGCTTCATGCAGCGCGAGCTTGAGCGACGACACGATCAGCCCGCGCACAAGGGCGGCATCGCGGAAGCGCACTTCCGTCTTGGCCGGATGCACGTTTACGTCCACGAAGGCCGGATCGCATTCCAGGAACAGGGCCAGCGCGGGATGCCGGTCGCGCGCCAGGAAATCGGCATAGGCCCCGCGCACCGCGCCGATCAGAAGCTTGTCGCGCACGGGCCGGCCGTTCACGAACAGAAACTGCATCTGCGCATTGCCGCGATTGTAGGTGGGAAGCCCCGCATAGCCGGAAATCGCCACGCCTTCGCGCGCGGTGTTCACGGCTTCGGCGTTATCGGCGAATTCGCGGCCCATGACGCGCGCCAGCCGCTTTAGCCGCGACTCTTTTCTATGGCCTACCGCTTCGCTTCTTGAGGCCAAGGGTGGATCGGTTTCGGCTTCGAGCGAAAGCGCGCGCCGGCCATCGGCCGTGAGCGTGAACGCCACGTCGGGCCGGGCCATGGCAAGGCGCTTGACCACGTCGAGCACGGCCATGTCTTCGGCGCGCGCCGATTTGAGAAACTTCAGCCGCGCCGGCGTGGCGAAAAACAGCTCGCGCACTTCCACCCGCGTGCCGGACTGGCCGGGCGCAAGGTAGCCCGTGGGCTTCACCTTGCCGGCGATGCCGCCATCCACGCGGATTTCATGCGCCTCGCCCTGTTTCGTGCGGCTGGCGATGGAAAGCCGCGCCACCGCCCCGATGCTCGGCAGCGCCTCGCCGCGGAAGCCCAGCGTCCCGATGTGCGAAAGATCATCGCCGCCGGCGGCGCCGAGCGGGAGCTTGGAGGTGGCATGGCGTTCGATGGACAGGCGCAGGTCTTCGGCGTCCATGCCTTCGCCATTGTCTTCGACCAGGATGAGATCAATGCCGCCGTTGCCTGTGGCGATGTCGATGCGGCTTGCGCCGGCATCCAGCGCATTCTCGATGAGTTCCTTCACCGCGCTCGCCGGACGCTCAACCACTTCGCCGGCGGCGATGCGGTTGACGGTGCCTTCGGCCAGCCGGCGGATTTTCATGGAACGATTCCACGCAGAGACGCGGAAACGCGGAGGAGATAACATCTCCGCGTTCTCCGCGACGCCGCATGCACGAGTTTCGTCATTTCGACTCCGCCAGGTATTTGCGGGCGAGCACCTTGCCCTCTTCCACCGCGGGCTGATCGAACGGATCCACGCCCATCAGCCGTCCCATGATCATGGTCTCGAGCATGAAATGCATCATCAGCGCGCCGATGCTGCGCTCGTTGACCTGTTCGACATGCATCTGGCGCACGGGGCGGCCGTGTTTGGCCAGCGTTTCGGCGGTCGCGCGGGCTTCGGCGGCGGCGAGATCGCCGATGCTGCGGCCGGCAAGATAATCGAGGCCCAGCGCCTGCGCGCGCGCGGCGGGCGCGGCGGGGCCCTTTCCCTTCATGCCGGTGGTGACGATCGTGTAGAGCTTGGCGCCGGGGCCGCCGAGAAAAAGCTGGAGCTGGCTGTGCTGATCCACCGGCCCGAGGGCGGCAACGGGCGTTGAGCCTTTGCCATCTTTCCCGAGGCTTTCGGCCCAGAGCTGCCGCCACCAGGGGCCGAAGGTTTTCAGTTCGTCGGCATAAAGCCAGAGCACGGTTTCGTTGAGCTGTTTCTGCTGCGCGAGGGCATGATGAAGCGCAGCCCCCGCGGCGGCCGGCACATCGGCGGCGGATTTCCCATCGAGCAGCGGCCTGAGCGCCTCCGCCGCGCCCGCGCGAATGGCCCCGGCATCGAGCCCCATGAGAAGCGCGGGCAAAAGCCCCACCACCGTCAGCACCGAATAGCGGCCGCCCACGCCAGGCGGGTGATCGAGCGTGGCGCAGCCGATGTCTTCGGCGAATTTCTTCAGCGCGCTGGGTTTCGGCTCGGTGACGACGACAAAATGATCCTTCAGATATTTGCCGCCGCCCGCCTTCTCGAGCGCATCGGCGGCGATGAGGGTCTGGATGAGCGTTTCGGCGGTGCCGCCGGATTTGGAGATCGAGACAAAGCGCGTGGTCTTCAGATCGAAGTGCTTCAGCGCCTGTTCGAAGGTGAAGGGGTCTATGTTGTCGAAGAAATGCAGCTTGCGCGGCGCGCCGAACGGAATGAGGTCGGCCAGCGCCTGCCCGCCGAGGCTCGACCCGCCGATGCCGAACACGGCGATGGCGGATGTGTTCTGCTGCAGTCTGTGTGCGACGGCTTGCGCCTTTTCCAGATCGTCGCGGCGTTCGGGAATGCGCAGGATCTCGATGCTGCCGTTGTCACGGGATTCGCGCAGCCAGGCGAGCGCGGCCTCCGCCTGGCTTATGGCGGCGTCATAGCCGGCCACCTTCGACGCCAGCGAAAGCGAGACGGAAAACGATTCTGTGGACATGGGGTCACCTTAGCAGAGTCCGTGTAACGCCGCCGCCGCTCCCGGGCTCCGTTTCAACAGGGATTTTGCGTCAGTGGCCCTGCGGGCGTGCCGCCGGTTTCGCGGCCGCGGGAACGCTGCCCGCCACGACGATGGTGAGGCGCCCAGAAAACATTCGCCGGGCCGCCCGCTTCACATCCGCCGCCGTGAGCGCATTGATCAGGTCGTTGCGCCTGCTGATGTAATTGGCCGGAAGGCCCTGCGTCTGAAACGTGCTGAGCTGGCCGGCGATTCCGGCGTTTGAGCTGAACGCCAGCGGAAACGATCCGGTCAGGTAGGTTTTTGCATCCGCCAGTTCCCGATCGGTCGGGCCGTCCGCCGCGAATTGCCGCACGGTCTTCTTCAGGACATCGATCGTCTGGCGGATGGCCTCGCGGCGCGTGGCCACCTCACCAACCACAAAGCCGCCGCGGCGATAGGCCAGAAGGTTGGTGCTGATGCCGTAGGTCAATCCGCGCTTCTCGCGCACTTCGTTCATCAGACGCGAGGAAAAATCGCCTCCACCCAGAATGTTGTTGGCGACATAGGCGGCGATGAAATCCCTGTCGTTGCGCGGAATGCCGGGCAGCCCGAATATCACCGTGGATTGCGGCACCGGCATCGGCACGACGATCACTCCCGGCGCGCCCATGTGCCGGACGGGCGGAATGGCGGCCGGCGTGACATTGGGAAGCTTGTCGAACGCCGAACCGAGCAGCGCCGCAAGATCATCGGCGCTCACATCGCCGGCCACCGCGATCTTCAGCCCGCCGCGGACCCAATGGCCTCTGGCGAAGGCCTGAAGGTCGCCCCGCCCGATGCGGCCGACCGAAGCGGCATCGCCGTCAACCGGGTGTCCGTAAGGATGGCCCTTGAAGAAAGCGCGGAAAAACGCCTTTTGTGCGACCGTTTCGGGCTCTTCCTGTCCACCCTGAATGTCGGTCAGAATCTGGCCCCGCACGCGCGCGATGGCATCCGGATCGAAGCGCGGATGGGAGAGCGCCAGCCCGAGCAGGCGAAAGGCTTCCTTTGCGTTTTCGCTCAGCGTGACGAGCGTGATGACGGTGTAATCCCGGCCGGGCGTGACCGAAAGGCGGATCGCACGGTCGCTGAGGGCTTCGTGATAGGCCTGCGAATTCAGGTTGCCCGCGCCTTCATCCAGCATCGCGGCGGCGAATGCGGCGAGGCCTTCCTTGCCCTTGGGGTCATAGGCCGAACCGGCGGGCAAGGCGGCCGACATCGCGATCATCGGCAGCGTGTGGTCTTCGACAAACCAGATGTCCTCGCCCTTGGGCGCCGGAAGCGTCTGCACCTCGACAGCCGACGCCGCGGCCGGCGCAAGGAGGAAGAACATCGCCAGAAGAAGCCGCGCGCGCATCATTTTCCGCCCGGCAACAGATAGCCTGTCACCGCCTCCTTGCGGATGAGCGAGTTCTTCGCCGCCTGCCGCACGTCGTTTCCCGTCACCGCGCGGATGCGGTCGGGCCATTGCTCCACATCATCGACCGTCAGGCCGATGACAAGCGCCTGGCCATAGGTGCTGGCCAGTTCATACTGGCTGTCGCGCCTGTAGGTGGCGTTGGCCACAAGCTGCGTCTTGGCCCGCGCCAGATCGGCGGGAGACGGCAAATTGCCGGAGAAGGCGGCGATCACGCCGTCGATGGCGCGCTCCACGGCCTCGATCTTCACGCCCGGCCTGGGGATGGCATAGACGAAGAATTCGCCGGAGTCGCGGTTGTAGCCGTCGTAGGATGCGCCGACCTCGGTGGCGATCTTCTTCTGGACGACAAGGCCGCGATAAAGCGCGCTCGTCACGTCGCCGCCCATGAGCTGCGCCAGAACCTCGAGTGCCTCGGCCTTGCCCGGCGTCGCTTCCGTGTAGCTCGTCACCCGATAGATGCGCAGGAACACCGGCACCTTCACGTCCGGCCGCACGATCGTCATGCGCGTTTCGGCAAGGCGCGGCGGCTGGGCGAATTGCCAGCGCGGAACAAGATCGCGCGCCGGCACCTTGCCGAACGCCGCTTCGGCGTCCTTGCGCACTTCGTCGGGCGTGATGTCGCCGGCGACCACCAGAATCGCGTTATTGGGCGCATAGTGGTGCGTGTAGAAGCTCTGCGCGGAAAGGCGGTCGATCCGCCGGATCTCCTCCGGCCAGCCGATCACGGGCCGCCCGTAGGGATGGGACAGGTGCAGCGCCGCTTCCAGCTGTTCGCGCATGAGCGCCTGCGGATCGTTGTCGATGCGCATGCGCCGTTCTTCGAGCACGATTTCGCGCTCGGTGTTCACGTTGGCGTCGGACAGATCAAGACTGGCGATGCGATCGGCCTCCAGCCCCATGATGAGCGGCAGGCGGTCGCGGGCGATCTGCTCGTAGAAGCAGGTGTAATCATGCGTCGTGAACGCATCCTCTTCGCCGCCGTTGCGCGAGACGGTGAGCGAAAACTGGTCGCCCGGCACCGCTTTCGTGCCGCGAAACATCATGTGCTCGAAAAAATGCGCCATGCCGGACAGGCCGGGCGGATCGTCCACCGAGCCCACGCGAAACCAGAGCATCTGCGTCACCACGGGCGCGCGCCGATCGGGCACGACCAGCACCTGCATGCCGTTCTGCAATGCGAATTGGAACGTGCGCGGCTGCTGCCGCGCGGCCTGGGCCTGAGGCGCCGCGGGCTGGGCAAACACGGGACCGCACGCCGCCAGCGCGATCAGGAGCGCGGCGAGCCGGTTCTTACCAGTTGAAGAGATCATCAAGCCAGCTGCCGCTGTCGCTCTTGGAATTGTCGGTCTGCTGCGGCTGTGCCGGCTCCGGTGCGGGCGCGGGCGGCTGCCCCGCCGTGCGCGCGGTATCCAGGCGTTGCGCTTCGGCATCGGCGTTCACGGGCGTGCCGTTCGGATTGGGGTTGCTGCTGCCGAACAGGAGCTCGTCGCTCAGGCTTTCATCCGTGTCTTCGGACGATGCGGCGTCTGCGGCGATCCGGCGGCGGATGGAATCATCGGCGCCGGTTGCGCCCGCCTTGGCAAGCAGTTGCTGCTCGGCCTGGCTGTAGCCGCCCGCCGACGGGGCCGTGCTTTGCGAGGTGAAGAGCGCCGTCTGCGCGTCCTCCGATGGCGACGTCTGATTGGTGGGCGGGGCGCCCGGATGCGGCGGGCGCAGGTTGTACTCCGGCGGAATGATGAGCGGCGCCTTGGTCGTGATCGCAAATTCGTCGGGCGACTGCTTGGTGAGGCCGGCCGCATCGCGGATGCTTTCGCAGCCGGTCAGCGACAATCCGGCAGCCGCCAGTGCGGCAAGCGGAAGGACGTATCGCGAAACATACGCGCGTTTCATGTCTTGCTCCTGGTTCGCGTCACCCGGCTCGCCGGCGCTTCCGGCTTGAGCAGCGCGTCATACAACAGCGCCATGACCCCCACCACGATGGCTGCGTCGGCAACATTGAACACATACCAATCGTAGCCGAAAGCGTGAAAGTGAAAAAAGTCGGCCACGGCGCCGTAAACCAAACGGTCGATGAGATTGCCCAGGGCCCCGCCGATGATGAGCCCCAGCCCCATGCAGAGGATCCGGCGGCCCGAGCGCCACAACCAGAAGCCCAGCCCCCCCACCGCGGCGAGCGAAAAAGCGACCAGAAGGGCCGTTCCGGCCGGTCCGGAGGCGGGAAACAGGCCGTAACTCACGCCCCGGTTCCAGACCATCACCAGATTAAAGAACGGCAAGATGTCGATATGGGCGAACGGGGACATCCCGGCAAAGCCGAAGGCATAGAGCAGGAGAAGCTTGCTCCCCTGGTCGGCCACCAGCGCGGCGGCCGCCGCAATGAGACCCTGGTCGCGCGGGGTCATGCTTTTCCTTCAGTATGGGCGACGGCATCCGCGCAACGGTTGCACAGATCGGGCCAGGCGGGGTTGCTGCCCACTTCGGGCAGGATCATCCAGCAGCGCGCGCATTTGTCGCCTTCGGCATGGTGAAAGACGGCGGCGGCGCCGGAAACATCGGGCAGGCGGAAGGCATCGGCCGGAGGCTCGTGGGTGGAGATCGCCGCCTGCGAGGTGATCGCAACTTCGCCGAAATCGATGCCCTTGAGCAGCGCCGCGTCATCCTTGCCGACAAACAGCGTGGGCCGCGCTTCGAGGCTGGCGCCGATGACCTTGTCCTTGCGCTTGAGCTCGAGCGCGCCGGTGACGACGCGGCGCAGGTCGCGCACACGCTTCCACTTTTCGATCAGCTTTCCGTGATGCCAGCTGCCCGGCGTTTCCGGCGCGGTGTGCAGATGCACGCTGTCGTTTTCGCCAAAGCGCATCGTCCAGGCTTCTTCCATGGTGAAGCAGAGGATCGGCGCAAGCCAGACGACCACGCGGCGGAAGATTTCGTCCATCACCGTGCGGGCGGCGCGGCGGCGCGTTGAATCCAGCCGGTCGCAATAGAGCGAGTCCTTGCGGATGTCGAAATAGAAGGCCGAAAGCTCGTTGGTGCAGAAATTGAACAGCGCGTTGAACACGCGGTTGAAATCGAAGGCTTCGTAGCCTTCGCGCACCAGCCCATCGAGATCGGCCAGAAGCGCCAGCATGTATTTTTCCAGCTCCGGCATCTCGCCGTGGCCGATGCGTTCGCGTTCCTCGAAGCCTGCGAGATTGGCCAGCATGAAGCGGATGGTGTTGCGCAGGCGGCGATAGGCATCGACATTCGCGTTGATGATGTCCTGCCCGATGCGCAGGTCTTCGGTGAAATCCGAGCTGGCGGCCCACAGGCGCAGGATGTCGGCGCCGTTCTTTTCCGCGATCACCTGCGGGGCCAGCGTATTGCCCAGCGATTTGGACATTTTGCGGCCCTCTTCGTCGAGCACGAAGCCGTGCGTGAGAACGGCCTTGTAGGGCGCAACCCCGCGCGTGCCGCAACTTTCCAGCAACGACGACTGAAACCAGCCGCGATGCTGATCGGAGCCTTCGAGATAAAGATCGGCCTTGTCGGCCTTTGGCCACGCCGGATCCAGCGGCTCTTCCACCGTGAACACATGCGTGGAGCCGGAGTCGAACCAGACATCCAGAATGTCGTGCGATTGTTCCCAGTCTTCCGGCTTGTGTTCGTTGCCGAGGAAGCGCGAGGGCGGCGAATTGAACCAGGCATCGGCGCCTTCCTTCGCGAAGGCCTCCTGGATGCGCGCATTGACCTTTTCGTCTTTCAGGATTTCGCCGGTGTCGCGCTTGTAGAAGATGGCAAGCGGCACGCCCCAGGCGCGCTGGCGCGACAAGACCCAATCGGGGCGGCTTTCCACCATGGAGCCGATGCGGTTTTTGCCGGCGGCCGGAAACCAGCGGGTTTCTTCGATGCCGGCCAGCGCGAGCTGGCGCAGCGTCTTGCCCTGCGAGCCCTGAAACGGCCTGTCCACATGCGCGAACCATTGCGGCGTGGCGCGGAAGATGACGGGCGCCTTGGAGCGCCAGCTGTGCGGATAGGAATGGCGCAGCGTGCCTTTGGCGAGCAGCTTGCCGGCGGCGATCAGTTCCCTGATCACCGCGCAATTGGCATCGCCGTCTTTTCCGTCCGGCGTGAGGATGCGCTTGCCGGCAAACAGCGGAACATCCGGCGCGAAAGAACCGTCTTCCTGAACGATGCTGAAGGCTTCCTGATGCTTCACCGGGTAATCCGGGAAATTCTTCAGCATGATCTCGAAATCGTCTTCGCCATGGCCGGGTGCCGTGTGCACGAAGCCCGTGCCGGTGTCGGCGGTGACATGCTCGCCTGCAAGCAGCGGGACATCGAAGTCATAGCCCTTCCCGCGCAAAGGATGAGCCGCGACCGCGCCGCTCAATTTCGCGGCGTGAAGACGCCTGAGTCTGATCCTGGCCTGCGCAGCAGTTGCATCGGCCAACGTATCGGCCAGCAGAAGCAATTCGCCAAAGGTTGCGAGCGCGCCCTCGCCCGCTTCCGATACTTCATAAAGCCCGTAATCCATGGTTGGGGAATAGGAGATCGCGCGGTTGCCGGGGATGGTCCACGGAGTCGTGGTCCAGATCACCACGCTTGCGCCTTTGTGCTCGCCGGCCGTGAGCGGAAACTTCACATAAATCTGCGGGCTCGATTTCTCGTGATATTCGATCTCGGCCTCGGCAAGCGCGGTCTTTTCCACCGGCGACCACATCACCGGGCGGAAGCCGCGATAGAGCAGCCCGTTCATCGCAAACTTGTGCGCCTCGCGCACGATAGCGGCTTCGGCGCGGTAATCCATCGTGGTGTAGGGATGATCCCACGCGCCGATGCAGCCCAGCCGCCTGATCTGCTCGCGCTGGATGTTGAGCCAGTGCTCGGCGAACCGGCGGCAATCGCGGCGCAGCTGATCCTTTGGCACGTCGTCTTTGGATTTGCCTTCGGCGCGGTACTTCTCTTCCACCTTCCATTCGATGGGAAGGCCGTGGCAATCCCAGCCGGGGACATAGGGCGCATCCTTGCCCAGCATGGTCTGCGAGCGGACGACGAAGTCCTTCAGGATGTGGTTCAGTCCCGTGCCCGAATGGATGTCGCCGTTGGCATAGATCGGCCCGTCGTGCAGCACGAAGAGCGGCCGGCCCTTCGCGGCCTTCCGGATGCGGCCGTAAAGGTCCATCGCCTCCCAGCGTTCCAGCCATTTCGGCTCGGCCTGCGGCAGGCCGGCTTTCATGGGAAAGCCGGTCGCGGGCAGGAACAGCGTGGCCCGGTAATCGCGGGCAGTTTTGGCCGGGGAGTCGGACATTTGCGGCTTAGTATCAGCGGGGTTTGGAAGGCGCAAATCTTCCTCTTGGCGCCCCCTCACCCCGACCTTTCCCCCACATGCGCGGGGGAAAGGGGGGCGGCGGCCAAAGCTGCGCGTGCCGCGGCTTCGTCTTTTTTCATCTGCGCCTTCAACGCTTCGATGCCGTCGAATGTCATCTCCGGCCTGAGGTAGGCCACCAGCGCGACCGACAGGTGCCTGCCGTAAAGATCGCCGGAGAAATCGAACAGCCAGGTCTCGAGCAGCGGCTCGCCGGTTTTGAACATGGGGCGGATGCCGAAGCTCGCAACGCCCTCATGCGTCGAGACGGGCTTGTCGTTTTCCAGAACCGTGGCGCGCACGGCATAGATGCCGAATGCCGGATGCAGGCAATCGGTCAGCCGCATGTTGGCGGTGGGAAAGCCGATCGTCCGGCCGCGCTTGTCGCCATGCTCCACCCGGCCTTCCACGGCCCAGACGTGGCCGAGAAGGCGCGCAGCTTCTTCGGGCTTTCCCGCCTTCAGCGCTTCGCGGATATGGGTGGAGGAAATCTTTTCGCGATCGGCAAGCACCGGCGCGAAGACTTCGACGCCGAACCCTTCCATCTCGCCCATATAGGCGAGCACGGCCACATCGCCGGCGCGGCCCTTGCCGAAGCGGAAGTCCCCGCCCACCACAACGCAGCCCGCGGCAAGGCCATCCACCAGCACGTCCATCACGAAATCCTGCGGACCCTTTTTCGCCATCTCCGCATCGAAGGCGAGCGCGAACATCACATCCACGCCCAGCTCCGCGATCAGGCGGGCCTTCACGCGAAACGGCGTGAGGCGAAAGCTTTCGGCGGACGGCCTGAAATACTCCTGCGGATGCGGCTCGAAGGCGATGACGCCCAGCGGCGCATTGCGTTGCTCGGCGAGCGCGCGGGCATGCCCGATCAGCGCCTGATGACCCCTGTGCACGCCGTCGAAATTGCCGAGCGCCACCACCGCGCCCTTGCAGGCTTCGGGAATGTCCTGGTAGTGGCGGAAGATCTTCATTCAGGCCTGGGGGCGTTTGGGCGGCATCACGGCGGCCTCGGCTTCGATCACCACCGTATCACCGACCTTGCAGACGCAATCGAAGAGCACGCGGCGCTTTTCCGGAATCGTTTCCCGCACGGTGCAGGTGGCGACCACCGTGTCGCCGATGCGCACCGGCGCCTTGAACTGGGTGCCGAGCGCGACAAAGATCGTGCCGGGGCCGGGCATCTTCATGCCGAGCACGGTCGAAATATAGCTTGCGGTCAGCACGCCGTGGGCGATGCGGCCCTTGAAGACCGTCTTCTTCGCCCATTCCTCGTCGAAATGCGCCGGATTCATGTCGCCGGAGATTTCCCCGAACAGCTGGATGTCGCGCTCGGTGACGGTGTGGGAGAAGCTCTCGCTCATGCCGGGCTTCAGGTCTTCCATGTAATAGGGCATCGGGGTTTCCTTTCGGGCCGGTTCTTATCGACGGCCTCATGCGTCGACAAGCCTCTTGCTTCGACAGGCTCAGCCTCGACAAGCTCATGCTTCGACAAGCTCATGCCTCGACAAGCTCATGCTTCGACAAGCTCATGCTTCGACAAGCTCAGCATGAGGATTCCTTTAATTCCTCACCCTGAGCCTGTCGAAGGGTGAGGAGCGAGCCTGTCGAAGCATGAGGGCCCGGCAATCACCACGCAAGCACGCGCATGGCCGCGCGCGCGGAGACGCCGGATTTGGCGAACAATGCCGCCATGTGGGCCGGCGTGAGTTCGCGCACGTCCTCGCCGTGGATGCCGTCGGCGATGAAGAGCGCATCGAGGCCCGCGCCATTGGCGCCCCGGATGTCGGTTTCCAGCCCGTCGCCGATGGCCAGCGGCCGTTTCGCGGGGCCAAGCCGGCGCAGCGCCTCGAACGTGGTCTCATAAATCGGCTTGTGCGGCTTGCCGTAATAGACCGCGCGGCCGCCCATCTTTTCATACTCGCGCGCGATGGCGCCGGCGCAGAAGATGAGCTTTCCGCCGCGCTGGACCACAATGTCGGGGTTGGCGCAGAGCATCTCCAGCCCGCGTTCCAGCAACACGCCGTTGAGGGCCTTGTAGTCGTCCGGCGTTTCGCGATCGTCGTCGTAAAGGCCGGTGCAGAGCGCCACCTCGGCGAGCTCCGGCTCGACGCAATCCAGATTCAAGCCGTCAAATACGCCGCGGTCGCGCTCCGGCCCGATATGCAGCATTTTCAGGCGATGGCGGGCGGCGCGCTTTTCCAGCGCCGCGCGCGTGGCGACGCCGGATGTGATGATCGCGTCATAGCAATCGGCCGGCACGCCAAATTTCCGGAACTGCTCTTCGACGTCGGCCACCGGCCGCGGCGCATTGGAGAGCAGGACCACCGGCCCATGTGCGCCGCGAAACCTGCGCAGCGCGTCCACGGCCGGCACCTGTGCGGTCTTGCCGTTGTGGATCACGCCCCAGACGTCGCAGATGAGCGCGTCGTAGTCGGGCGCGATCTCGCGAAGGTTGGTGAGGATCTGGGGCTGTGCCGGCACGTTTCGCCTTTCATTCCCACCCTTGCAAAGGGAAAGGCCGCATCGCCGAGGGCGACCCGCGGAGGGATCAGGGCCTCTGACCCCACCTGGCCTCCCCCTTTCGGGGGGAGGAACAATCATGTCAAGCCGTGCGGCGTAGCGGAATGACGGGGGCGGCCGCGCGGGGCTGTTCGGCCGATTTCAGCGGATCGTCGCGCAGCGCGCGCGGTTCGCCGAACAGGAAGCCCTGCGCGTAGTCCACGTTGAAATCGAGAAGCTGGACGACCGTCTTTTCGTCTTCCACGCGCTCGGCAATCAGGTTGAGACCGTGGCGCTCCAGAAGCTTCTTGAAATCCTCCGCGGCAACGGTTGCCTGCGCGCTCGCCATGCCCTGAATGAGTGTCTGCGAGCGCACTTTTATATGGCGGAAGCCGAGCGACTTGATTTTGGAAAAATCGACCGCAAGCGTTTCCATGTGATCCATCGAGAGCGCAAACCCGAGATTGGCGAGCTGGCGCAAGTTGGCCTCGCCCGCCGCCCCGGCCTTCAGGACCGCGCTCTGGCCGAATTCGAAGACGATCTGGCCCGCGAGATCCTTGTTGTGCTGCATGTATTCCAGGAACTGCGGGAAAAACTCGGCATCCGCCAGCGTATCGCCGGAGATGTTGCAGAAGATGGCGATCTCGCGCGTCTTCTGCACCAGCCGGCGCACAATCTGCACGCAGCGGAAAAGCAGGAGGTTGTCCACCACGCTCATCAGACCCGCTGGCGCGGCAACCTTCATGTATTGCGACGGCATGATGACGGTGCCGTCTTCGCTTCTCAGGCGGGACAGGGCCTCATAGAAGCGCAGTTTCCGCTGCGGCAGGCTGACGATCGGCTGAAGATAGAGATCGACGCGGTTTTCTTCGAGGCTGGCGCGGATGATTTCGAGAAGCTCCGCCTGCCCGAGCGTTTCCAGATAATGCCGGGCGTGCCCCTGTGGTTGCGGTTGCGGTTTGGGCGCCTCGGCCGGCGGCGCAACCTCTTTTGCCTTCGCCGAAATGCGCTGCGCAAAGTCGCGCATCAGGCGCTCCAGCATCTTGAGCTCGGACACGATCTTCCGGGACTGCTCGCTGGCCTGGGCTTCGACGGCCGCCCTGATGTCTTCGATCTTGGTCTTCGTCTCGTTCAGCGATTGCTCGAGCGTGCGCGCGGTTTTCTTCAGCGTTGCGATCTGCCGTTCGGTCTTGCGGCGTTCGCGCGCACGCAGGATGGCGGCATGGGTCTGCGTGCAAAGCAGAAAGCCGACGGCCGTCAGAAGGGCCGACAGCGCGCCCGACACGCCGGCGAAGGCGTGAATGGCGATGCCAAATCCGGCTGCGATCATCGCGTAGATGGCGGCGATGAGGAAATTGACCATGACGGAATCGGGCCTTCTGCCTTTCCCCGCCGGCATTGTGGGGGCAGGCCGTTTCCAATTCCTTAACCATGCGAATCAGCCCGCTGGCCTTGGATCGCCCATGTCCGGAGGGTCGATGGCCCCGGCGGCGCTACGGCGCGACCGAAAAGCTGTAGCGGCCTTCCGTGCGGTGCAGATCGATGGAAACGGCATGCCACCGGACGCGATATTCGCCGGGTGAAAGCGGCTTCAGCCTGACCATCATCGCGGAATCGGAGACCGCCGGGCTTCCTTCGCTGACCACTTGGCCCCTGTCATCGGTGACCGTGACGCCGCTGGATGCGGGCTCCAGCGCCTCGCTGAATTCCAGACGCAATTCCGGCGGGGCGCCATGAACAACCGCGCCTGCGCCCGGATCGGCATGCTGCAGCAAGGCGTGCGCGCAGGCCGCCTGCGGCAGCAGAAGGATGGCGGCGATGGCTGGCCATGAGCGCAACGTCATTCGAACAGGGGCCTTCCCAGCGAACGGGGGAAAATGTCGTCAAGATAGAAATGCAGCTGCGCCACCACGCCGATGTTGCGGCCGGTCGCGCGGTTGAGCGGCAGCATGGCCTCTGCGCCGATCTGCACCTGTTGGCCCGACCAGATGAAGCCGGGATTGATCGTCCCGGTCGTTGCGCCGCCATTGCGATCGAGCGGCGAAGCAAAGCTGAACTCCACGACCGGCGTGATGCGCGCAAGCTCTGGCCCAAGGCCTGCGTCGCGCACGCTGTTCTGCAGATAAAGCAGGCTGTATTCGACCGCCCCGCCCCATTCCAGCGTGTGCGGTGCGCCGTTGCCGGCAACGGTATAGCCCGCCGTGCCGGTGAGGGCGAAGGGCCTGAGCCACGAAAGGGGTTCCGGCAGATCGCCAAATCCTTTTCCGAACTGGATGCGCGGCGTGAACGTGGAGGCGGCGTCTGCGCCGGCATGGCTTGTGCCCGTGCCGCCGATTTCCCAGCCGAAGGCCAGGGACACAATGAACTCGTGCTCGCCGCTGCGGGCGATTTCGAGCACGGGCGTCAGCTCCAGATTGTCGAAGCCCGATACCGAAGGCGCGCCGGGAGCACGCGCCTGCGCGTAACCCTCCTCGAACGAAAGCGCAAAGCCGGGCAGGATGGATTTGGAATATTCCACATCATAGGCGGTTTCCGTGACCTCGGAACCGTCGTCCCGGTGGCGGATGATCGAGATGGTCGGAAGCGCAAGTTCATCGGCGGCGAACGGATCGTCGGTGGCGATGGTCGCCGGAAAAAATCGCGGACCGATCACGCCATGCGCATCTGCTGTCGCAGCCATCGGCGGCATCAACGCGCAGGCGCATATCAGAACACACGGACCGTGCTTCAACAGATCCTCCGGTCAAACCGCGATTCTTTTCTATATCCCGGATATTCTGCCCGGCGTCAAAAGGCGCTAGCATTCCGCAAACTTGCGAGGGTTATTCCATGGCCAGAACCGCATATGATTTCAGCTTCCGCTCCATCGCCGGCGGCGATCTGCCGCTTTCAAAATTCAGGGGCAAGGCGCTGCTGGTCGTGAATGTCGCAAGCCAGTGCGGGCTTACGCCGCAATATGCCGGCCTCGAAGCGCTGTGGAAGGCCAAGGGCGGCAAGGGGCTCGTGATCCTGGGCGTGCCGGCAAACGATTTCGGCGCGCAGGAGCCCGGCACGGAAGCCGAGATCAAGACGTTCTGCGAAACGCGCTTTCACGTGGACTTTCCGATGACGGCGAAGGAGCATGTGATCGGGCCGAAAGTGCATCCGCTCTACAAGTGGCTGGCCGAAGAGCTGGGCGAAGCGGCCACGCCCAAGTGGAACTTCCACAAATATCTGTTCGACCGTGAGGGCGGGATCGCCGGCACCTTCGGATCGCGCACGGAACCCAACGATGCCGCGATGAACGCCGAGATCGACAAGGTGTTGACAAAATAAGCAATTGTCATGGCCATTGCCCGCTTCACGCGGGCGACCAATTCAATTGGATCACCCGGACACGCCGGGTGATGACGGCGTTGCAAAAAATAGAAGATGTCCATCGCAACCGGCTGGCCCGCGCCATGCCAGTGGGCGTTCACCCCAATCCCGCCGGCGAAATGTGAATCTCGATCCGGCGGTTGCGCGGCTCATTCACATTGTCGCCGGTGGGGATTTTCAGGCCGGTCTCGCCAAAGCCCTGTGCCCTGATGCGTCTGGCATCCACGCCGCCGGATTCGATCGCCTTTGCCACGGCGTCCGCGCGATTTTGCGAGATCGCCATGTTCTTGTCGGCGGGGCCGGAGGTATCGGTGTAGCCGTCAACCTCGATCGTGGTGAGATTGTAATAGCGAAGCGTGCCGCCCAGGAGAGCGAGGAACTGCTCGCCTTCGGGCGATAGCGTGGTCGAATTGGGCTCGAACAGCACGTCGCTCTTCATGTTGAGCACAAGGTTGTTGCCCTGCCGGGCCACCAGAAATCCGCTGCCCCTGAGGTCGCGGCGCAAATCGGACTCCTGCCGGTCCATGTAAAGATCGGCCGTGGCTTTGGGCGCGGTGCCGCTGTGCTGCGTGAACTGGGTGGTTCGCACGGTTACAGGCTGCGTCGGCGCGGCGCGCGGCACACTGGCCGGAGGCGGCGCGGGATATTCCGGGTAGCTGGCGCGCGGCGGATTGGTTTCGCAGGCCGACAGCAGCACGGCGGAGAACAGGACTATCAACGCACGGTTCATTCGAAAACTCCTCAACCGCCCCGCCGCGCCATTCTAGCGCGAAGCCCGAGTTGTCATAGCCCCTGCCCCGCCGCAAGATGCCGATGAAACGCAATTCCGCAGGGGTCTTCTCATGAGCCTGTTCGATCTGGAGGGAAAGGTCGCGCTTGTCACCGGCTCGACCAAGGGCATCGGCGAAGCCATCGCGCACCGCCTGGCGGAGCATGGCGCCAATGTGGTGGTGTCGAGTCGCAAGGCCGATGCCTGCGCAAGAGTGGCCGATGCGATCAACAAGGCATGCGGCCGCGAGGCGGCGATCCCCGTGCCCTGCAACATCAACTACAAGGAACAGCTGCAAAACCTTGTCGCGCAGACACACACCAAATGGGGAAAGATCGACGTGCTGGTGTGCAACGCCGCGCTCAATCCCTATTTCGGGCCGGGCATGAATATTCCCGACGAGGCCTTCGACAAGATCATGGGCGCGAATGTGCGGTCCAATCACTGGCTGTGCCAGATGGTGCTGCCGGAAATGGTGGAGCGGAACGACGGCTCCATCATCATCGTATCATCCATCGGCGGCCTGCGCGGCAGCCCGGTGATCGGCGCCTATTGCATTTCGAAGGCGGCCGATTTCCAGCTGGCGCGCAACATCGCGGTGGAGTACGGGCCCCACAACATCCGCGCCAACTGCATCGCGCCGGGGCTGATCAAGACCGATTTTGCCCGCGCGCTGTGGGAAAACCCCGAAATCCTGAAGCGATCCACCGCCAACGCGCCCCTGCGCCGCATCGGCGAGCCGGATGAAATCGCCGGCGCGGCCGTGTTTCTGGCCTCACGCGCGGGCGCCTTCATGACAGGCCAGGCCATCGTGATCGACGGCGGCGTGACGATCGCGTAACCCCTCATGAATCGCCGCGTCATCGCCTGGATCGCCGCAGCCGCAATTGCCGCCGTCGCCATCGCGGCGTTTGCCGGATGGGTGGAGCAGAAATCCGGCGCCGTGCTGGCGCAGCGCCATGCCGCGCCCGCCGCGCCGCTGCGGGTGCCCGTCTCGCCGGATGCTGCAGGCCAGGGTTTGCGGCTGGCCCGCCTGAACGGCTGTTTCAGCTGTCATCGCGCCGCGCTGACGGGCGGCTCCGTTTCCCACGGCATCGCGGGCTTTCATCTGACGGCGCCCAACCTGACGCGCGCCATCCGGACCATGACCGACAGCCAGGCCGCAACCGCCATCCGCTTCGGCATTGCGCCCGATGGGCGGTCCCTGTTCGACATGCCGTCGGACGAATATGTGCGGCTGTCGGATCAGGATACGGACGCCATCATCGCCTGTCTGCGCACGCTTGCGCCCAGGCCCGACGCTTCGCCGCCCACGCAGTGGGGCTTTGAAGGCCGCATGCTGCTGGCCTTCGGATATCTGAAGAACGAGGCGGAAGCGGTTAACCCCGCCAACCGCGGACCTGTGATGACACCAAAGGCGCTGGTTGCGCTGGGCCGCTATCTTGCGCTCTCGCAGTGCGCGGGCTGTCATGCGGCCGATCTCGGCGGCGATCCCGACATGCATTCGCCGGATCTTCGCGCCGAGGCGCGCCACTATTCGCTTGCCGAATTCCGGCGCTTCTTTGCCACCGGCAAGCCGCGCAAGGGCAATGACACGGCCATCATGAGCCATGCGATCAACGTGGCGTTGAAATATCTGACGCCGCAGGATGTGGGCGCGATCTACGCCTATCTGAAAACACCGGAACGGGGAGAGAAATGAGGACATTTCTGATGGCAGCAGCCGCCGCGCTTGCCGCAACCGCCGCCTGGGCGGGCCATGTGACCGACCCGGCCGCCTTTCCGAACCTCGACTGCAAATCGCAGGACCTGAACCAGATGGAGCTCGATCAGTGCGCCGGCCGCGATTTCGACGCGGCCGACGACAGGCTGAACGCGCTCTACCGGAAGCTGATGGCGGGATATGACGCCGCCAATCAGGAAAAGCTCAGGGCCGCGGAGAAGGCCTGGATCGCCTGGCGCGATGCCGAATGCGATTATGAGACCAACGGCACCGCCGGCGGCACGATTAATCCGATGATGTTCACCAAATGCCGCACCGACAAGACAGAAGCGCGCATCAGGATGCTGAATGCGCAGCTTGCCTGCGAAGAAGGCGATCTGACCTGCAACGCGCCGGCGAAATAGCCGGCCTTATGCCGCGATCCCCAGCACGCTTTCCGCGCTCTTCCAGGGAAGATTCTGCGCCTGCGCCACCGCTTCGTAGGTGAGCGTGCCCTTGTAGACATTCAGGCCGGCGCGCAGATGCGGATTCTTCTTCATCGCCGCTTCGGGGCCCATCTCGGCCAGCATCTTCGTGAACGGCAGCGTTGCGTTGTTGAGCGCGAATGTGGAGGTGCGCGCCACGGCGCCCGGCATGTTCGCCACGGCATAATGCACAACGCCGTCCACCATGTAGGTGGGATCGGCATGGGTGGTGGCATGGGAGGTTTCGGCGCAGCCGCCCTGGTCAATGGCGACATCCACGATCACCGAGCCCTTCTTCATCTGGCTGACCAGCTTTTTCGTGATCAGCTTGGGCGCGGCGGCGCCGGGCAACAGGACGCCCCCGATCACAAGATCGGCCTGCGTGACCTGTTCCTCGATCGCATCGAGCGTGGAAAACACGGTGCTGACTTTCGACCCGAACTGCAGGTCGAGCTCGTTCAGCCGCGGCAGCGAGATGTCGAGAATTGTGACATGCGCCTCAAGCCCCATGGCCATGCGCGCCGCATTGGTGCCGACCACACCGCCGCCCAGCACGACTACCTTCGCCGCGGGCACGCCGGGCACGCCGCCAAGCAGCATGCCGCGCCCGCCCTGGGCGATTTCCAGCGAATGGGCGCCCGCCTGAATGGACATGCGGCCGGCTACTTCGCTCATCGGGGCCAAAAGCGGCAGCCCGCCGCGCGAATCGGTGACCGTTTCATAGGCGATGCAGATGGCCCCGCTCGCCAGCAACCCCTTCGTCTGCTCGGGGTCGGGCGCGAGATGCAGATAGGTGAACAGCGTCTGGCCGGGTTTCAGCCGTCTGATCTCGGCGGCTTGCGGTTCTTTCACCTTCACGATCATGTCGGCGCCGGCGAAGACCTCTTCCGCATTGGGCAGGATCTTGGCGCCGACACGCGCATACATCTCGTCGTGCAGGCCGATGGCGTCGCCCGCTTTGGTTTCGACGAAAACCTGATGCCCGCGCGCCGTCAGCTCGCGCACGGCGGCCGGCGTCATGCCGACGCGATATTCGTGGTTCTTGATTTCCTTTGGAACGCCGATGCGCATTGTGCCCTCTTCGCTGTTTGCCTATGCCGACCACCGCGATCTTGCCTCCAGGACCGCGACCCAGAAGAAGATGATGAATTCGGCAACCGCCGCGTACGTCAGCACCTTCGGATCGATGGTGCGATTGGTCGCGCGCAGCAGATACTGACTTCCAACATAAAGGCCCGCCGTCAAGAGCGGCGGTGCGGCAAGAACGAAGACCAGAAGAAAAAGTCGCCTGATTGCCAGCATGGCGCAATTTCCGTTCTAATTCATGCGCTTTAGCGCATTGCGCACCCCATCCACGATTCTGCTTATATCATCCTCCGTGGCAATCAGGGCCGGCGCCAGCGCAATGGTGTCGCCGGATATGCGCACAACCAGATTTTCATCGGCAAAACAGCGGCGCATGGCGTCATAGCCGCGCCGGCCGGGCGCGGCCGGATCGGGCTCAAGATCGATGCCCGCCGCCAGGCCCACGTTTCGGATGTCGCTGACGAAGGGCGCGCCTTTCAGATCGTGCACGGCCGCCTCGAGCACGGGCTCCATCTTCCTGGCGCGCGCGAACAGGTCTTCGTCGCGATAGAGGTCGAGCGTGGCGTGCGCCGCCGCGCAGGCAAGGGGATGGCCGGAATAGGTGTGGCCGTGGAACAGCTCGATAACAAGCTCCGGCCCCTGCATGAACGTCCGGTAAATCCTGTCGCTGACGATCACGCCGCCCATCGGCACCGCGCCGTTGGTTACGCCCTTGGCAAAGGTGATCATGTCGGGCACGACGCCGTAACGCTCCGCCGCCGTGGCCGCACCCAAACGGCCAAACGCCGTGATCACTTCGTCGAAGATGAGAAGAAGGCCGTGGCGGTCGCAGGTTTCGCGCAGCCGTTTGAGATAACCCTGCGGCGATGCAAATACCCCGCCCGATCCTGCCATCGGCTCCACGATCACCGCCGCGATCGTTTCCGCCCCGCGCCTTGCCACGATGTCTTCCAGCGCGTCGGCATATTCGGCGCCCGCCTGCGGCTCGCCCCGGGTGAAGCGCATTGTCTTTGCGTCATAGGGCAGCGGCAGCTGATCTTCGGTGGCGCCGATCAGCGGACCGAAATTCTTCTTGTTGTTCGGAAGGCCGCCGACGGAAATGCCTGCGAAGGTGGAACCGTGATAGCCCTTTTCGCGGCCGATCAGGCGCACGCGCGATTCCTCTCCCTTTTTTGCAAAAAAGGCGCGCGCGATTTTCAGCGCGGCATCGCAGGCTTCCGATCCGGAATTGACGAAGAACACATGCTCAAGTCCTTCCGGAGCCAGATCGGCGATGCGCCGGGCGAGCGTGAAGGCCGATGGATGCCCGAACTGGAATGTGGGCGCGTAATCAAGGCGGCCCGCCATGTCGCGGATAGCCGCCGTAATGCCGGGCCGGCCGTGGCCGGCGTTCACGCACCACAGACCGGAACAGGCGTCCAGAATCTTCCGGCCGCTTTCATCGTAGAAATACATCCCTTCCGCGCGCGAAAGCATGCGGGGCGAATGGCGAAAGGCGCGATTCTGCGTGAACGGCAGCCAGAACGGGCCAAGGTCGTTGGGTCGCATGTCTGTTGGCCCCGGGAAAGTCCGGAGCAAGCTAACAAAGCGCGGGCGCCCGCGAAACTGCCGCAAAAAACAACGGCCCCGGCGAGGGGCTTTGCCGGGGCCGTCTTTTTCGCTCCGGATGCCGATCACGCAGGCATCGGGAACGAGACTGTTGCAGGCTTAGTGATGATGGTGATGACCACCACCGCCGCCACGGACTCTGACGCGAACGCCGCCACCGCGCACGCGCACGCCCCAGCGGCCACCGCGGACGTTCACGCGAACGGCCGGACCCCAGGCCCTGTTCCAGCGGCCACCCCGCCAGCCCCAGCCCGGTCCATGATTCCAGTTCCAGCGAACGCGGCCCCAGCCGTTCCAGTAATGCCAGCCGCCGCGGTACCAGAACCACGGATGTCCGCCGTACCAGCGATAATAGTGCGGGCCCGTGACCCAGACACCATTGATGAAGACGGGGCCGGTGTAAGTCGCATAGCCGCAATCGCCTTCATAATAATAATCATACGCGTCGCACGGTCCGGGCGGATAATAGCCGGGGCCGTAGTAGTAGGCTGGCGCAGGCACGCCCACGCCAACGCCCACAACCACACGCGCTTCCGCGGGTGCAGCGGCTGCCGCTGCCGCGCCGGCGAGGACTGCCGCACCCAGCGCAAATTTCGCGATCGATTTCATTCGCAGGATCTCCTTGTTCTGCCCCGTCATGGACGCCAATCTGGTGGCCCGTAGCTGAACGGCAGATGAACTGAAATAAAGGAAGCGGATCAGGACATTACGGCTCGATTGACCGGCGGACGCCAGCCTGGCGTTAATGAAAAACGGCTCCGGCGTGCGTTTGCGCCGGAGCCGTTTTCTTGAACAATGAGCAGGCGGCTACGACGGCTTAATGCCGGCCATGCCAACCACCACGCCATCCGGCGCTGTGGTTCCAGTTCCAGCGCGCGCCGCGCCAGCCGTTCCAATTGTGCCAGCCACCGCGATACCAGAACCACGGGCGACCGCCCCACCAGCGGTAATAATGCGGGCCGTAAACCCAACGGCCGCCGATGAAGACGGCGCCGGAATAAACGGGATAACCGCAGTAACCGGGGTAGTAGTAGCCGTAATAATAGCAGGGTCCCGGCGGATAATATCCGGGCCCGTAGTAATAGCCCGGCACGCCGATACCAACACCGACAACCACGCGCGCGTCGGCCGGCGCCGTGGCAACAACAGACGCTCCGGCAATCATGGTCGCCGCCAGCGCCATCTTCGCGATCGTTTTCATCGCTTCATCTCTCCTATGCCCTTGCCCCTGCCTCAGTCGCACGAATCTGCGTCGGGCCCGCTGAATGGCAAATGAATTGAAAATTCAGAATTCCATTGCGCCGAAAACGCCGCAGCCCCGGCATTTTTTGCCGGGGCCGCTTGTGCGTCCGGCGGGTCAATCAGTGACGCCACCGGCCATGCCAGGTGCCGCGAAATCTGACAAACCCGCGGCGATAGGGATACCAGTGGCGATAGTAGCGGCCGCCGACCCAGTAGCCGCCCCAATATCCCCCGACATAGGGGCCATAATAGGCGACCGGATACCCGCAATAGTAGCCGTAGCAAGGCGGGTAATAGACGGGATAGGCGGGTACGCCGATTCCGACGCCGACAACGACTCGTGCCTCCGCCGGCGTTGCGGCGACTGTTGCCGCGCTGGCGGCGCCGAGCACCGCAATCGCCGCAATGGCAAGTTTTCCGAACGGTTTCATGTTTCCATTCTCCGTCAGCTTCCTCGCCCCTCGTTCTCATTTGTTCGCTTCCCAAGGCGAACATTTCAGAAAACGTGCGGGGTCGCGCGGAGTTGCGAAACCCTTGGCTATGCGGCGCGGCCCCGCCCTTCAATCGCCCAAATCGTTTCCAGGCGGCCGCCGCGCACGCCGTGATAGACGTCGTAGAGATTCACCGTCGGATCGCAGTGCGGAACGATGCAGCTGACGACATCGCCGGGCTTCAGCTTGCGGTCGCCCGAATAGAAAATGCCGCCCTGCTCGTCGCCGAAAAAGAAATAGTTGGCGCCATCGGGCGCCCCATGTGCGATCGCCGGCGGTCCGGCATCGGTGGCGAAGGACTTGAATCCGGCATCCGTCGTTGCAAGCCCGTCGCGATTGGCGCTGATCACGGTTGTCTGCACGAATAGCGAGGTGGCGAAGGGCGGGCGGTCGCCGGGCTTTTCCCACACATCGTTGTACTGCTTGTCCATGAACACATAGGAGCCGACCTGAAGCTCGGTGAGCACCCGCGCATCCGGATCAATGTCGAAGGTGCCGGTGCCGCCGCCCGACAGGATCTTCGGCGCAAGGCCGCCGGCCTTCAGCCGGTCCCGCAGCGCCCCCAGTTCCTTCAGCGCATTGAGCGAAGCCGCGCGCCGTTCGTTGGGCGATTCCATGTGCTGGACCTGGCCCGCGTAACACTGCAGACCCGCATATTCGAGGCCCCTGCTTTCGGCCACCTGCCGCACCAGCGGCTCTGCCAGCTCGGGGCGGATTCCGGTGCGGCCCATGCCGGGATCGATGTCCACCAGAATCTTGAGCCGCTTGCCGCTTTCGCGCGCGGCGGCATCGAGTTTTTTCGCAGTCTCGGCGTTGTCGCAGACGGCCATCAGGTCCTTCATGCGGGCATTGAGCGCGATCAGCCGCGCAATGCCCCTGTCCGTCACCACCGGCGAAGTGACAAGGATGGACGGGATGCCGCCCGCGGCCAGAGCTTCGGCCTCGCCCAGCTTGGCGCAGCAGACTCCAAGCGCGCCCGCCGCGATCTGCAATTTCGCGATCTCCACGCTTTTGTGCGTCTTGGCATGAGGACGCAGCGCGATGCCGTACTTTTTCGCATGCGCCGCCATCGCGGCGATGTTGCGCTCCAGAGCATCGAGATCGATCACCAGGGCCGGCGTTTGCAGCATGGCTTGCCCGCCGGGAACGCCGATCAGGTTTTCATTGAGTGCTTGCGCCGTCATGCCAAACCCCATGATGCTGGCGGCCCGCCATGAGCGCCGCCCTTGTCCTGATCCTTGTTTCGGCCGTCACCCATGCCGCCGTCAACATCCTGACGAAGCGCGCCCGTGACAAATACGCCATGCGGCTTCTGATCGGCGTGGTTTCCGGGATCGCCGTGACGCCGGTCCTGTTTTTCCTGCCGGTGCCGCAGGGGCTTGCCCTCTGGTGCCTCGCCGGCACGGGTTTCGTGCATGCCTTCTATGAGCTGTGGCTCGTGCGGTCATACGAAGAAGCGGCGTTCTCGGCCGTCTATCCGGTGGCGCGCGGCACGGGGCCGCTCTTCACCGCCATCGGCGCGATCCTCATCCTGCGCGAGCATCCGCCGCTCGTTCAGCTTACGGGAATCCTGATGGTGTGCGGCGGTGTCATCGCGATCGGGATTTCGCATCGCGCGAGCGACGGCATCGGGAAAGGTCTTTCGTTCGCGCTGGCCACCGGCTTCACCATCGGCTGCTACACGCTGATCGACGCCACGGGCGTGCGAAGCGTGACCGAGGCGTTGAGTTATATCCTGTGGTTCTTTCTCGTCCATGGCGTGGTCGTGCTGGTCACGGCGCCGGGTATCCGCGGCCGCGCGGTGCTGATCGAGGCGCGGCGGCAATGGAAGCTCGGCATCCTGCTTGCCCTGCTCTCCGATGTCAGCTACGGCGCGGCGCTGTTTGCGTTTCGCCTGGGCGCCACCGCGCAACTTGCGGCGTTGCGCGAGACGAGCGTGCTGTTCGGCGCGGCGATGGCTGTGGCGTTCCTTGGCGAGAAGATGAATTTGCAGCGCTGGATCGCGGCGGGCGCCATCGCCTCGGGCGCGATTATGCTACAAGCGGGCTGATGAAAACCTTTTACTCCCCGGCCCATCTGGGCCACGCGCCACGAGAAGAGTTCGAGCAGGGGCGGCTGACGCCCGCCGTCGAGGTGCCCGAGCGGGCCGAGCGCGTGAAAGCGCGCATCGCCGAACGCGGGATCGGGCCAGTGCTTGCGCCGAAAGAGTTCGGCAACGAGCCCGCCCTGCGGGTGCACGATCCGGCTTTCGTGCAATTCCTCGGCGAAGCTTACGGTCAGTGGCGCGAGAAATACTGGCGCGACCCCACATCCGA
>JAJPIX010000066.1 GCA_021324545.1 Alphaproteobacteria bacterium | reverse complement strand
GTTGGCGTGGCGATTCTCATTGTCCTGCGGCTGATGGGCCGCGCGCAAACCTTGCCAACGGAACAGAAGATTTCATGAGCACCGCATCCGCGGCGCCGCGGCTGAAATTCCTCGACACCACGCTCTATGCGGTGGTTGCGGCCATCGGCTTCCGCTGGCTGCCGGTGGCCGCCGCCGTGGGCCCGGCCTCGCTGCCGCTTTGGGTGCTGGCGTTCTTCACTTTCTATATTCCGCTGTCGGTGGCGACCGTCGAGCTCACCTCGCGCTTTGCCGGCGGCGGCAGCCTTTATGGCTGGACGCGCGGCACCTTCGGCCCGCTTGCGGGCTTTGTCTGCGGCTGGTTCTACTGGATCAGCCTGTTCCCCTATTTCGCCGGCATCGTTTACTTCCTGAGCGGGGTGGTACTCTCCGCCTTCGGCGTAGCCAAGCCGCCGCCCATGCTCTTCCTCGGCCTCTCGGTGGCCATCATCGCGGCGGTCAGCGCGCTGCAGCTTCTGGGCCTCAGGTTCGGCAAATGGTTCACCAATCTCGGCGGCGCCGGCACCTGGCTTGTGTTCGGCTTTCTTGTCGCCGCTGCCATCGTTCTTGTCGCGCGCGGTGCCAGCGCCACGGATTTTGCCGCCAGCTCCTATGTCGCGCCGTTCAATTTCGACACAGCAATCCTGTGGGGAACGATCGTATTTGCGATCTGCGGCTCGGAAACGCTGGCCTTCCTGCGGGATGAGATCGAAGGCGGCCTTGCCACCATCATCCGTGCGCTCGCCTGGCTCGGCGTGGCCGTGATGCTGATCTACATGGCCGGCACCGCCACCATGCTTGTGATCCTGCCCAAGGCGCAGCTCACGCGGCTGTCCGGTTTGCCCGACGCGCTTACGGCCGCGTTCGCGCATGTGGGGTACCCGTCTCTTGCAACGATCGCGCTTGCGCTGTTTGCGCTGTCCAACGCGGGCGGCCTCACCGCATGGTTCACGATCGCCACGCGCCTGCCCGAGCAGGCGGGGATAGACAATTTCCTGCCGCCCGTCTTCGCGCGGCGCAACGCCCGAACCGGCGCGCCGACATTTGCCATCCTGTTCCAGGCGGCTCTCACCATTGTGATGATCGTTCTGGGTCAGGCGGGCGAAGGCGCGGCCGCAGCCTATGATTTTCTCGTGGCGATGAGCGTGCTCACCACCTGCATCCCCTACATTTTCGTCTTTGCGGTGTATCTGGCGCGCAAGCGCTGGCCGCATGCGGCCCACGCCTGGCTTCCGCCGGGCGGCGCGCGCATGGGGCTATTCCTCGGCTTCATAGGCCTTGTGTCGACCGCCATCGCCACAGCTTGCACGCTGATCCCCAGCAGCAACGACGAGCATCCGCTCGCAAGCTTTCTCAAGATCGTGATCGCGTCGGGCACGATGCTTGTGGTCGGCCTTGTCTGTTATGGGCTCGGCGCGCGTCGCGCCCGGTCGACGCTCGCCGGTTGACGCTGTATTTGCGCCGTTTTTCGGCTACAAGGTTGCCGGGGGATTTGACCGTTGGGGAACCTGCACATGCGCATGGCGTATCTGGCGCTCGCCTTTTTGCTTGCCGCTGGCCCGGCCTCGGCGCGGCTTTTGAGCGTGGACGACATTTACAACCTGCATAACGTCGGCAATCCGCAAGTTGCGCCCGCGGGCGATTGGGTGGCCTACACGGTGGGCCAGGCCGATGCGAAGAAGGACAAGAACCAGACCCATATCTGGATGGTGCGCTTCGATGGCAGCCAGTCCGTCCAGCTCACCAACCGTCCCGGTGAAAGCGAAACCAGCCCGCGCTTCAGCCCCGATGGCAAGTGGCTCGCATTTCTTTCCTCCCGCACCGACGACCGGAAGCTCGCCCAGCTCTGGCTGCTGAACCGCGCCGGCGGCGAGGCCGTGAAGGTCACCGATTTACCCGGCGGCGCCGTGGACTATGCCTGGTCGCCCGATGGCCGGAAGATCGCGATCGTCGCCCATGACGCCGATCCCGATGCGCCCGATCCGAAAGACAAGGACAAAACGCCCAAGCCCATCGTGATCGACCGCTTCTATTTCATGGAAGACATCACCGGCTATCTGCGCAACCTGCACGATCATCTCTATCTCTTCGATGTCGCTTCGCGCCGCGCCGATCAGCTGACGTCCGGACCCTACGACGATGTGCTGCCGGCCTGGTCGCCCGACAGCCGGACCATCGCCTTCGTCAGCAAGCGCAGCGGCGATCCCGACCGCAGCGACAACTGGGACATTTTCACCATCGCCGCGCAGAAGGGCGCCGTGCCGAAGCAGATCACCACCTTCATCGGCGCCGACAACGCGCCCGAACGGCTCGACACCGGCAGCTATCCCGCCTGGAGCCCCGACGGAAAATTCATCGCCTATATCCAGGACGGCGATCCGAAGCTGATCGAATACGCCACGCATCATCTGGCGATCGTCCCGGCCGGCGGCGGCGCGCCGCGCGTGCTCACCGCGTCGCTGGACCGCAACGTCGGCTATCCGAAGTGGTCCGGCGACGGTAAATCCATCCAGTTCCTCGTGGAAGATGACCGCACGGAATATCTCGCCCGCATCGCGCTGGCCGGCGGAATGATCGCGCATATCGCAGGGGGCCGCGATTCCATCTCGGCGTTCGATTCCGCGGGCGGCAAGGCTGCGCTGCTCATCTCCAACCCGAACATGCCCTCCGAAGTCTTTGCCTTCGACGGCAGGGGCAGCCCGCGCCAGATCACCCACAGCAATGGCTGGCTGAAGGATGTCACGCTCGCGCCGACGCAGGAGATCAGCTTCAAGAGCCGCGACGGCACCGACGTCCACGGTTTTCTGCTCAAGCCGCCGGGCGTTGCGGGCGGGCATCTTCCCACGATCCTGCGCATTCATGGCGGGCCGCAATCGCAATATCCGCTCGCGTTCAATTTCGAATGGCAGATCATCGCAGCCCATGGATACGCCGTGGTCGCCGCCAATCCGCGCGGCAGCACGGGGCGCGGCCAGGCCTATTGCGCGGCGATCTATGCCAACTGGGGCGGGCCGGACGTGCAGGACGAACTGGCGGCTGTCGATTACGCGGTGAAAATCGGCGTGGCCGATCCGGGCCGGCTGGGCGTTGGCGGCTGGTCCTATGGCGGCATGCTCACCAACTATGTCATCGCCAGCGACACGCGTTTCAGGGCGGCCACAAGCGGCGCCAGCATCGCTGACATCCTGGGCGGCTACGGCAACGATCAGTATGTCCGCGATTACGAAGTCGAGCTCGGCCAGCCGTGGAAGACCACGGCCACGTGGCTGAAAATTTCATACCCGTTCCTGCACGCCGACCGCATCAAGACGCCCACGCTGTTTCTGGGCGGCGACAAGGACATGAACGTGCCGCTGCACAATGGCGAGCAGATGTATCAGGCCCTGCGAAGCATGGGCATCGACACGGAGCTGGTGATCTATCCCAACCAGTTTCACGGCATCACGGTGCCGAGCTACATCAAGGACCGCTATCAGCGCTATCTCGACTGGTACGACAAGCATCTGAAGCCGGCGCATGGCTGAGGCGGCCGCGCAGGCAGATGTGCGCTCGCGCGGGCTTCCCGCCCGCCAGATTGCCGCCGTGGCCGCCGGCAATGCGCTGTCGTTCTACGACTTCATCACCTTCACGTTTTTCGCCGTCCAGATTGGCAACACGTTCTTTCCCGGCAAAGACGACACGACGAAGCTCTTGCTGTCGCTGGCCACCTTTGGCGTGGGCTTCTCCACGCGGCCGCTGGGTGGGCTCGTGATCGGCAGCATGGGCGACCGTCTGGGCCGCAAGCCGGCAATGATCCTGTCGTTCTCGCTCATGGGCTTTGCGCTGTTGGGGCTTGCGCTCACACCGTCCTATGCCGCCATCGGAATTGCCGCGCCCATTCTCGCCGTGCTCTTCCGCATGCTTCAAGGCTTTGCGCTGGGCGGGGAAATCGGCCCGACAACGGTTTATCTGATTGAAGCGGCGCTGCCTGAACATCGCGGTTTCTACAACGGCCTTGGCGCGGCCACCCAGGATGCCTCCGTTGTTGCGGCCGGCCTTGTCGGCGTGGCGCTTTCGGGCATGCTTTCGCCGCAGGCGCTCAATGACTATGGCTGGCGCATCGCGTTTCTGCTGGGCGCGGCGATCGTTCCTTTCGGCCTTCTTGTGCGGCGCACGCTTGCCGAGACGCTTCCCATGCAGGAGCGCGACCGGCCGCAAGGGCGCACGCCGCTCGGTCCCCATCTGCCGGTTGCCGTCTTCGGCATCGTGATGCTGGCCAGCGCCACCATCAGCAACTACGCGCTCGATTACATGACGACTTATGCCAACCACACGCTCCACATGCAGACAACCATTGCGTTCGGCGCCACGCTGGTGATCGGCAGCTTCATGGTGATGGCCGACCTCCTGAGCGGCTGGTTGTCGGACCGGTTGGGCCGAAAACCGGTGATGATCGTTCCTTACGCCGCCATGATGCTTCTGGCGCTGCCGGCATACCTTGCCATCGCGCATTTCCGCACCGCTGCGGTCCTGTTTGCCGCCAGCGCCGGCCTTGCCTTCCTGCAAAGCCTGGGCGGCGGCCCGATGACGACATGGATCACCGAATCGCTGCCGCCATCCCTGCGTTCGGGCGGGATCGGCGTGATCTACTCGGTCGCCATCGCGGTCTTCGGCGGCACCACGCAGCTCATGGTTGCCTGGATCATTTCGCTCACCGGCAATCCGCTGACGCCGGCGTGGTATATGGCCATTGCCCTGGCGATCGGCGTGGCCGCCATGCTGACGGTGCGTGAGACGGCACCGGTAATTTCGGCCAGACAGAACCGTCAAGCCACCGCGCGAAGGTAACCCTGTCTTGATGGCGCACGATATGGCTTCACCCGTATCTCCACGGAGCGCCCCAATGCTGTGAGCCACCCCGTCAGCCTATCCAGCGTCACGCTTTCCATGCGCCCACGCAGAACTTTCGAGAGCGTGGGCTGATCGGTATGGCAGATTTTCGCGGCCTGAGCCTGAGTCAGCTTGCGTCGCCGGATGGTGTCATCGATCGCCGAAATCAGCTGGCTCTTGGCCTTAAGCTCCTGCGCTTCGGCTTCGCCAAATCCGATATCGAGAAAAACGTTTCCGCTTCCGCGCTCCGCTTTCATTTTCTTTCCTCCGCATCCATGGTCAAGGCCTTTTTCAGGCGCGCTTGAATCCGTTCCAGATTGGGCTTCGGAATGCCGATGCCAGACTTCGATTTTTTCATGAACGCATGCAGCACATAAATGGCTGACGGCAGGCTCACGATATATACGACCCTAAAGGAGTTCCGGTCGAAGCTTTCTCTCAATTCGCAGACGCCGCGTCCGATTTCCGGCAGCATCTTCATGTCGCGTGGCGCCTGGCCTTGCTGAACCTGCCACAATCGATGCCCAAACGACGCACGGACCGGCTTGGGCAGTTCGGCAATCTCCTTTCTGCTGTTCGATATCCAGACCAGCGGCTTGATTTCTGGATATGTCAATTTTGCCATATTGTCAACCCTGCGCCGCAAGCGCGCTTTCATGCCAGCGGCGCAAAAGCAGCCATTCCAGCGCCGAGAGCGCAAAGAAGATCGCAATCCCCATCGCCGCCAGCAGCGCCAGCGCCGCAAACATCGTGGCGATATGCAGATTGCGGCCGGCCTCGATGATCGTCCAGCCGATGCCGGTGTCGTTGCCGGTGCCGGCGGCGAACTCCGCGACGATGGTGCCGATCAGCGCCAACCCGCCGGAAACCTTCATCGCGCCCAGAAGATAGGGCAGGGCGCCGGGCAGCTGCACGCGCCACAGGATCCCAAAGCGTCCTGCGCCATAAAGCCTGAGCAGATCGATCAGGTTGCGGTCGGCCGAGCGCAGACCGATGGTCGTGTTGGCGAGAATGGGGAAGAACGCCACGATCCAGGCCAGAATCAGAAGCGCCAGCTCGATGCGCTCATAGTGCACCCAGATCACGATCAAAGGCGCAATCGCCACCACCGGCGTCACCTGCAGGATTACGGCATAGGGATAAAGCGCAAGCTCCACCACGCGGCTGAGCGAAAACAGCACCGCCAGTAACACGCCGCTTGCCAGCGCCAGCAGGAAGGCGATCGCCACGATCTTCAGCGTCGTCGCTGCCGCCGCCATCAGCGCCGCAAAATTGTCCACGAACGCCTGCGCGATATCGCCCGGCGCAGGCAGCACATAAACCGGCACCTGGTAACGCCGCACCAGGAATTGCCACAACCCGAAGACGGCAACGCCGAGCAGCAGCGGCACGAAAATCTTTGCCAGCTCTTTCATGCCGCAGCCTTCATCGCGCCGTGCAGCGCATCGGAGATTCGCCTGGCGTCGGCCGCGAGCTCCGGCGAGAAGCGGCGCGATGGATCGGGCGTTGGCGCGCGCCCAAGCGCAATGTCGGCCACGATGCGTCCGGGCCTTGGGCTCATCACCGCCACGCGGGTGGAAAGATAGGCGGCTTCCGCCACCGAATGGGTCACGAACACCACCGTCAGCCCGGCCGCCTTCCACAATTTCAGGAAATCGTCGTTCAGCTCAGCCCGCGTCATTTCATCCAGCGCCGCGAACGGCTCATCCATCAACAGAAGTTTGGGACGCCCCACGAAAGCGCGCGCGATGGATACGCGCATCTTCATGCCGCCGGAAAGTTCGCGCGGATAGGCGGCTTCAAATCCCCTCAATCCCGTTTCTTCCAGCGCCGCGCGGGCACGGCCGTTCGCTTCGCCCCGCGCAACACCTTTCAGGTCCAGCGGTAGCCGCGCGTTGGACAGCGCCGTGGCCCAGGGCATCAGCGTGGGTTCCTGGAACACAAAGCCCATCTCGGGCTTGCCCGCGGGAAACGAAATCGTTCCAGCCGTCGGCTTTGTCAGGCCGGCGATCAGCCTGAGCGCGGTGGATTTGCCGCAGCCGGAAGGCCCCACCAGCGACACGAACTCGCCATCCCCGATCTGCAAATCCACATTCGCCAGCGCCTGCAAGCCGCTGTCGAAGGTTTTGGAGAGGTGGGACAAGGTAACAAGGACGCCCATGTTTTACCTCCCCCTTTGTGGAGAGTGCTCCACAAAATCCAGGGTATATGATCGGAAAGGGGCCTGGCGGCGAAAATGATAACCGAAGCGCGCATTCAATTCGCGCAGCTTCCACCAGAGCCGCTTTTCGGCTTCGGTTGCGGTCCGGCGCAAAGCTCGCGCTCGCTTAATGGCTTCCGGTGTCGCCCGCTTGAACATCGCCCCCCACCCGGACCGTCTCGCGCGTGCCGCGCTCGCGGTCCGACCTCCCCACAAAGGGGGAGGTATTACTTCAACACAAACCGCAGATCGTATGCCTTCCGGTAATCCAGCGTTTTCGCGTAAAGCCCTTCGCCGGCCATCGTGTCGAAAAACGTCTTCCAGCGCGCATCGGTCATCAGGCCGATCTGCGCCGGCGATATCACGTCGCCGCTGACCACAATGCCGTATGATTTCATTTTTGCGATCGCCTGGGCGATGATGTCGCCGGTCATTTCCGGATTGTCGCGCCTGATGAGCGCATTGGCGGGCGCGGAATTGCCGAACAGATAGTCGCGCCAGCCGGCGCGCGTGGCATCCACGAATGCCTGCACGTCTGCGGGGCTTTTGTCGATCCAGCTTTGCGGCACCAGCACCATATTGGCATAGCCGGGATAGCCGTTGTCGGCGAGCAGAAACACCTGCGGCTTGAAATGGCCTTCGCGCGCGATCGTGTAAGGCTCGCTGGTCAGATATCCTTCCTGGATGGCCGACGGATCGACAAGAAACGGCGCCAGATTGAACGTATATTTGCGGATCTGCGTGTCGCTATAGCCGTACTTCGCCTTCAGCCACGGCCAGAAGGCCACCGTGCTTGCATCGGCGATCATGATGGGCTTGCCCTTCATCTGCGCCAGCGATTTCACATCCGCGCGCGGATGGGTGATCAAGACCTGCGGGTCCTTCTGGAACACGGCCATCACCGCACGAATGGGAATGCCTTCGCGCACCAGGTTGAGCGGAACAAAGCCGTTGGAGCCGATGCCGAAATCGGCGGCCCCGCCCGCCAGCATCTGGGGAACGTTCACGCTGGGGCCGCCTTCGATGATGGTCACCTCAAGGCCCGCGCGGCGGTAAAGCCCCTCGGCCGCGGCTTCATAGAATCCGCCATGTTCGGCCTGCGCCTTCCAGTCGGTCACAAAGCGGACGGGCGTAAGATTTTGCGCCTGCGCCGCGCCAAGGCAGGCGAACGCCCCCAACACCGCCGCGAGAATCCTTTGCATGACACTCCTTCAAATGCCGCGTGATCCGTCAACCGCCTGTTTACCGCAACTTCCGCGCACAAGGAACGATTTGCATGCGATGCGATTTTTACGCGCATGCTTCCGCTTGCCCTTCGCCCCCGGCCGCTGAGAGTCCTCTGTGTCGAAGAGGATGCGATTCAGCGCAAGCTGTTCAAGGCCTGTCTCGACGGGCTGGGGGCGGAGGGATTTTACGCCTCCTATGCCCATGAGGCTGTCGAGATCTTCCTGCATCACCCCGTCGATCTCGTGGTCATGGACATCGACCTGCACGTGGCCGACGAGCTTTCGGCCTTCGAGCGCATCCATTCCTCGTTCCGCGGACGGAAGGTGCCCGTGCTTGCCGTCACCGGCAATGAATGCGGCTGGAGCGAAGAGGATTTCCGCGAGGCGGGCTTTGCCGGCCTGTTCGAAAAGCCGGTCGAACCCACGCGGCTTTACCGCAAGATGGACGAGGTCGTGCGCGAATTCAATCAGCCGCCCTTGCTCGATATGTCCGACGGCGAGGCGTGGAAGGTTCCGCAGGAGGCTTCGCGCCTGATGGCGTCAAGATAGGCGCGGCGTTTCTCGCTGTTGATGAGCGTGCGGATCAGGACCACGCCGGTCCGCGTCGGCGCCCTGACTGTCCGGAAATTCTCGATCCTCGAAGGAACCTTGCCGTCATCGGCGACGATCAGGAAATCCACCACGCCGTTGCCCGCCTGCCTGTCGTTCAGCGTAAAGAAGTTGTTCGTCGCGCTGTCATAGGCCGAAACCGACCAGTAGGTGCCGTCCGGCACGGGCGAGCGCACGCGCAAGGGGCCGGCCGAGAGATCGAACGGGCAGGCCGAATAAAGCAGGTCCGGCGAAGGCCGCACGACCCCGTGTGAGGCGGCCGTGGCCCGCGGCGCATGATGCATCGCATTGACGCTTCCCATGCGCGCCATTGCGGCGTCCATCACCAGATGCGGCACGCAGGCCAGCGTGATGACATATGCCACCACGCCTGCGCCAAGCGCGATCGCGGACAGAATGGCCCACATCCGCCCGCTCATGTGCAGGCCCAGCGGTGAATTTGCGGCAGATGCGCGCGCGCCGGATCGGCCGCGACGTCTTCGCTCGGATTGTAGAGACGCAAGGTCAGCGAAAACGGCCCCGGCACGACCGCAATCCAGTTCAGATCGCCCGGCTTGGGCGAAATCTCCGCCTCGAAGGCGCCGTCGGGCTTGCGCACCAGCGTGGATCGGGAAATGGAATAGCGGTTGTCCGGATTGGCGATCAGGTAATCGTCGGCGCCATAGGCCGTGATGCTCCACCAGCGCGCATCGGGATCGCGGCCATAAATGCGATAGGCGCAGGCGCCGTTCAGCGGGCTTCCGTCGCTGTCGGTGGTCGCGGTGAAATAGAGCGTCTCCTTGCGGTTCAGCGCAAAAAGCCCGTGCAGGGCCACGGCCGCGCGGGCGGCAAGCCCTGCGTCCCGGTTGCCGAAGTCAAGGCCGGTGCGCCAGGGCCCGTTCTTGATGGCGCCGGGCAGCGTGTCGAAGTGAAGCACTGCAAAAGCGGCAAACACCCCGGCCATTGCGCCGGCCGCAACCGCCAGGGCCACCTTTCCGGTGAAATGCATCCTGTCCCCAACCGATTTACCCGGCGCGAACTATAACCCCAATAACTCCCGGGCAACACGTCCGTTTTGCGCCCGGTCTAGACGGCCAGCGCATGACGTGCCGTCGCCGGATCCAGATAGGCATCGAACCGCGCGCATATCACGCGCGTCAGCGAACGCCATTGGGGCGGCACGGTGATCGTGGTGCCTTCGATTCTGACGATGCCGGCATCGGCAAGCCCGGACAGCGCGGAAATCTCCGGCGCAAACATGTCGGCGGCGCGGCCGAAGCTTGAGGCTGCTGCGGCAAGATCCACGCTGAGGTCGCACATCAGCCGTTCGATCACATGCCGGCGCAGGCGATCCTCGCCGGAAAGCGCGATGCCGCGCGCAATCGGCAACCGGCCGGCCGAAAGCACGGCGCGATAGGCGGGCACGTCGGCGTGGTTCTGCACATAACCCGCCGGGAGCGCTCCGATGGAGGACGCGCCAATTCCGATCAGCGCAGGCGCAGTGTCGGCGGTGTAGCCCTGGAAATTCCGCCTCAGGCGGCCTTGGCGCTGCGCAATGGCGAGCGCGTCGGAAGGCCTGGCGAAATGATCGATCCCGATGGCGACATAACCGCGCGACGACAGCATGGCATCGGCCGCCTGCGCCTGCGCGAACCGTTCCTCGACGCCGGGCAGCGCCTCTTCGGGGATCAGCTTCTGGTGTTTGCGGAAATGCGGCACATGCGCATAGCCGAAAATGGCAAGGCGGTCGGGATCGAGCGAGAGCGCAAATTCGATCGTTCTGCGCAGGGCCGCCACCGTCTGGTAGGGAAGGCCGTAGATCAGGTCAATATTCAGGCTCTTCACGCCGCGCGCGCGCAAAAGATCAACCGCCGCGCGCGTGGTTTCCATGGGCTGGATGCGGTTGATCGCGCGCTGCACGGCGGGGTCGCAATCCTGAACGCCGATGCTTGCGCGCGTCAGGCCCGCTTGTGCCAGCGCATCGGCAAGCTGCGGGGTGAACCCGCGCGGGTCGATTTCCACCGCGAATTCCGCGCCGGGCGCGATCGGGAAATGTGAGGCCGTGGCGTGCGCCAGGCGCGCGATGTCGCCGGGCGTCAGCATGGTAGGCGAGCCGCCGCCCCAGTGAATATGCGTGATCTGCGGACGGTTGGAAGCTGCGGCCAGCAGGCCCATCTCGTCGAGCAGCAGGCCGCAATAGGCGGCAACCGGGGCGTACCGATTCACAACGGTGGTGTGGCACCCGCAAAACCAGCACAGCGTGTCGCAGAAGGGGATGTGGACATAAAGCGACAGCGGCTGCCCGGACGGCAGATCGTCAAGCCAGCGGCGATAGACGCCCTCGTCGATTCCGGCATGGAAATGCGGCGCCGTCGGATAGCTCGTGTAGCGTGGAACGCGCGCGCCGAAGAGCAGGGCCTTGTTCAGCATGCCGGCTGTCTGCGGCCGCGCCCGCGCAAAGTCATTGAGGCATCGCAATGCGGCGGCGGCGTGCGGCGCGCGTTACTGGGGATTGTCGTCCGTGTTGCTCTCATCGTCGCCGTTTTGCGGAGGCGGCGGGTTGCGCGGCGCGGCCGTTCGGGGCGGATACTGGTTGTAGGGCTGATAGGCCTGGTTCGGCGCATAGGATTGCGGGACAGCGGGCTGCGGCGGCGGGGACTGCTGCTGCTCTGCGGAACTGTCTCCGCCGCTCCCGAACAGCCAGTCCCAGAACGAACGGCGCGGGCGCTGCTGCTGGCCTTGCGTGGAATCTTCGCCGGATGTGTTGCCGCCGTTGGCCGCTTCGTCGTCGGCATAGGCGCCGGTCGGGCCGCTGGCGAAAACCGTGGTATCGTCCATTTCGTCCGTGGGCGGTTCCTGCGGGCTCATGTCCAGCGGCTTTGCGGGCAGCCCCTTTTCCGCGGCCGTCATCACCGATTTCCAGATCGCGGCGGGCAGGCTTCCGCCGGTCACGTTCTTCATCGGCGAGGAGTCGTCGTTGCCCACCCACACGCCCGCCACATAGTCTGTGGTGAAGCCCACAAACCAGGCATCGTGCGAATCCTGGGTGGTGCCGGTCTTGCCCGCCGCCTCGCGGCCGGGAAGGGCGGCGCCGCGGCCGGTGCCTTCGGTCATCACGTCATACATCATCGCAAGCAGGTCGCGGTTCACATGGCTTGCGATCACGCGATTGGCGGGCGGGGTCTTGCGCCTGTAGAGGACATGGCCGCGGGAATCGTCCACCTCGGTCACGAGATAGGGCGGCACGCGATAGCCGCCGTTGGCGAAGGTGGCATATGCGTCGGTCAGCTCCAGCGGCGTCACTTCCGATGTGCCCAGCGCCAGCGACGCATTGGCCTCGAGCGGCGAGGTGATGCCGCAGCGCTTGGCCGCCTCGATCACGGTGGTGATGCCCACTTCCTGCGCCAGAGATGCGGTGATCGTATTCACCGAATGGGCCAGCGCGTCGGCCAGCGTCAGCGTGCCGTATTCGCGGCCGCCGAAATTGGTGGGCGTCCAGCCGTCAATGTCCACCGCGCCGCCGTCGCGCGTGTCCCACGGCGTTGCGCCCTGTTCGAGCGCCGCCAGATAGACAAAAGGCTTGAATGCCGATCCCGGCTGGCGTTTGGCCTGCGTGGCGCGGTTGAAGACGCTTTCGTCATAGTCCCGCCCGCCGATCAGGGCCGCCACCGCTCCGTCGGGCTTCATCACGACAACGGCGCCTTCGCTGGCGTGCACCTTGCCGCCGCGGCTGGCGAGCACCCGATCGAGGCTCGCGCGCGCGGCCTCGTTGATCCGGGGATCCAGCGTGGTGTGCACCACCAGATCGCTTTCGGGCGGGGCGCCGTCTTCGCCCACAAGTTTCGTCGCCTCATCGGCGGCGGTATCGAGGAAATAGTTGCGCGCGTCCACAATCGTGCGGTTGGCGACGACGGCGGGATGGGCCTTGGCGTTATCGGCCTGTTCCTGCGTGATCGCGCCGGTATCCACCATCGCATCCAGCACGGTGGCGGCGCGCGCCTGGGCGGCGGCCAGATCGCGCCGGGGCGAGAACACCGATGGCGCGCGCGTGAGCGTGGCCAGCATGGCCGCCTGCGCCAGCGTCACATGGCGCGCGCTGACGCCGAAATAGATGCGCGCGGCGCCGTCCACGCCATAGGCGCCGGAGCCGAGATAGAGCCGGTTCAGGTAAAGTTCGAGAATCTGTTTTTTGGAAAGCGATTTCTCGAGGCTGAGCGCATCCATGAATTCGGTGAGCTTGCGGTTGAGCGTGCGCTCCTGCGAGGTGAAGACGATCTTGGCCGTTTGCTGGGTGATCGTGGAGCCGCCGGCCACCACATGGCCCGCCTCGATATTCTCGATCATCGCGCGAAGAAGCCCGCGCGGGTCTATGCCGTTGTGCTCATAGAAGCGGCGGTCCTCCATCGCGATGAAGGCGGCCGGAAGGTATGGCGGCATTTCATCGAGCGAAAGCCGGTCGCCCACGATCGCGCCGCGGTGCCCCACCACCTTCCCTTTGGCGTCGAGGAAGGTGAAGGCCACCGGCCGGTTGACGGCATAAAGGTCCTTGGTGTTGTCGAGCGGCGGGGCGAACCAGGAAAGCACGATCGGCGCCAGCATGACGAGCGCAACCGGCACCGCGGCGATGAGCGCCAGAATGGCGATCCATTTGCCCGCGCGGCCGGCCAGCCAGCCGCCCAGCGCCTGGAGATTTTCCGTGAGGTGACCGCGGGCCATGGGCGTGTTTCCTGCCCGCTCTTTGGGGCGGATTCAAGGCTCGTCACCGTGCTGCAAACGTTAACGCCAGGCAATGGAAATGACGTGACCGGAAAACGGTCCGGGGCGGAATGCGGCGCCGGTTTTGACGAGGAGCGCCGCTTCGCGCCTTTCATCGGCGGCTCAGATGAAATCGGCGGTGGTCAGCGTTCCGGTCTGGGAGTTGTTGAGGTCGATCACCAGATCGGCGCCGGCCTGGTAACCTGCCACGCCGTTCACATCCACGATCAGGAAGCTGTGGAAGTTCGCGCCGCTGTCGTTGCCGGCATCCGGCACGAACAGAACGGCATGGTGGGCCGCAAGCTGCGCGGCGCCGATTGCGGTCTCCAGATCGCTGTCCAGACTCCCGCTGTTCACCGTGCCGGTTGTGATCTCTGTGTCGATTCCGGTTACGCCGGTGGCATCGAAGCCGGAAATCGAGATTTTGTCGTTGTCGAAGTCGAAATTGGTGATCGTGTCGATATCGCTGCCGATGGACTGATTGAGCGCCGTGTAAATGACCGTGTCGCTGCCCCCGGCATTGAGGAAGAACGTGTCGCCTTGGCCGCCCTGGGCGCCGCTTCCGCCGGTCAGGAGGTCATTGCCCGAGCCGCCATGCACGCGAAACGCCCCATCCGTTTCGGAACTTCCGTCGAACGTCAGTGTGCCGGCGCCGGTATAGCCAATGGTCAGCTGGCCGTCTGAAGCGACAAGGTTGTCGGTCGTCGTCAGATTGTAGCTGTTGCCGGCCGCCAGGTTGACGACTTGCAGGTGTTGAAGAATCGAGCCGTCCAGCTCGTAGCCCGCCGAATAGTCGCCGCTCAGGTCCAGGGCATTGTTGAAGCCGCCGCCGCCGTCATAGATGAGGCCGCTGAACTGGGTTGGTCCGCCGATCGAAAGCCTGTCGTCGCCGCCGCCGCCGGTGAAATCTATTGTCGCTTCGGTCAGGGTCGTCGCGTCGAAACTCAATGTGTCGCTCACGCCAAGCTGGCTTCCGTCCACGGTCAGCGCCGTCACGCCCGAAATATCGGCATCCGTGATGCTTAGGGCGTAATCGTGGCCGGCAGCCACCTGAATCGTCTCGATGCTGGCGAGCTCGGCAGGGCCGAACGAGAATCCGCCCGAAAAGTCGCCGTTGAGATGCAGCGTGTCGTTGCCGCTGCCGCCCGTGAGAATGTCGCTGTTGGAGAATGTGGAGCCGAAGGTGAAAATGAAGTTGCCGTCGGTTTCGGCCGAGCCGTCGAAGGAAAGCGTGTCGCCCGCGCCGAGCGCCGTGCCATCCACCGTCAGCGTTTGTCCCGTTGCCACGGTATTGTCCGCTTCGGTGAGGTTATAGCTGTTGCCCGCCGCAACCGTCAGGTCCTCGATGTTCGAGACCGTGTTGAAGACAAAGCCGCCGCTGTAGTCGCCGTCCAGGGCCAGCGTGTCGGTGCCTGCGCCGCCGTCGTAATTGCCGCCGTCCAGAGCTTCGGGCCCGCCGATCTTGAGCGTGTCGTTGCCGCTGCTGCCAAGAACGTCGAACAATCCGTCGGTTTCCGCCGATCCGTCCAGCACAAGTCCGGCGGCTGCCGTCGCGTCCACGGTCAGCGTCTCGCCGGCGGCGATGTTTCCGTCGGCCGTCGTGATGGAATAGTGGTTCGACGATCCGTTCAGATCGATTCTTTCGATATTGGAAATCGTGCTGGCGTTGAACGTGAGGGCGGAGGCGCCGGTATAGTTGCCCTGAAGTTCAAGGATGTCGTTGCTGCCCGATCCGCCGTTGATCTGGTCTGCGGCATCGAATGCGTTGGCCATGTTGATGGTGTCGTTGCCGCCCTGGCCGTCGATCGTGTCTTCTCCGCCGGCTCCGCCTTCCAGCGTGTCCCCATTCTGGCCGCCGGTGATCGTGTCGTCCCGGGAGCTGCCGTTCACGGTGAAGGACCCATCGGTCTCCGCAGAGCCGTCGAAGATGAGCCCGCCGGCGGTGACGATGCCGGTTGCGTCCACAGTCAGCGACTGGCCGCTTGCCACCAGCGCATCGTCGGTCGTCAGGTCATAGGTATTGCCGTCCGCCAGCGAGATCGTTTCGATGCTGGTGATGCTGGCGCCGGAAAGCACAAGCCCCCCGGAATAATCCCCGTCGAGATTGATCGTGTCGCTGCCCGCGCCGCCATCGATCACATCGATGGGATCGAGAGATGCTCCCATGTTGAAGGTATCGCCGCCGCCGCCGCCGTGGGCGGTATCGGTACCGCCGGCGCTCAGATCAAAGGTGTCGCTCTGCGAGCCGCCCGTTAGCGTATCGTTGCCCGCGCCACCCGTGATGCTGAAACTTCCGTCGACCTCTGCGGATCCGTCGAAGATGAGCGTATCGGCCGCGCCCAGCGCGCTGGCGTCCACTGTCAGCGTTTGGGCTGATCCCACATTGCCGTCGTTCACGGTCAGGTCGTAGCTGTGCCCGGCATCGAGCGTGATCCTGGCGACGCCCGTTATCGTGGATGCGCCGAAGGTCACGGCGTTGCCGCCGCTGAAATCCCCGTTCAGCTCCAGCGTGTCCGTGCCGCCGCCGCCGTTGAAGGTCGTGCCGCGCAGCGTGGCCGCGCTGCCGATCACGACCGTGTCGTCGCCGATGCTGCCGAGTACGTCGAAAAACCCGTCCGTTTCCGCCGAGCCGTCGAACGAAAACGCATTCGCATCGGTTCCGTTGATCTCCAGCGTGTGGCCGGCCGCGACGTTGCCGTCCGCGGTGGTGATCGAATAATTCGTGAGGCCTCCAAGGAACAGCTCCTCGATGTCGGAAATCGTGTTGGCGTTGAGCACCAGCGCGTTTGCGCCCGTGTAATCGCCGGAAAGATTGATATCATCGTTGCCGGCGCCGCCGGTCAGCCGGTCCGCGGCCGAGAAATTGCCGTTGAAATCGAAGACGAAATTGCCGTCGGTTTCCGCGCTGCCGTCGAAGGTGAGCGTTTCCCCCGGGCCGAGGGCCGTGGCCTCTACACGGAAATAGCCGCCGCTTGCCACGTTGGCGTCCACCGTTGTCAGGTCGAAGCTGTGGCCCGCATCCACCAGCACGAGCCTTTCAACGCCGGTGATGCCGGCAAGCGAGACGCCGCCCGACCAGTCGCCGCCGGTCAACTCCACCGTGTCGTTTCCGGCGCCGCCGTCGATGGTTGTGCCGCTCAAAAAGACGGGCGCGCCGACTTCGAAGGTGTCGTCGCCGCCATTGCCCGCCAGCGTGTCGCCCCCGCCGTTGCCGAAGAAGGTGTCGCTTCCATCGCCGCCGATCAGCGTGTCGGCCGCCGAACCGCCCAGCAGCACAAAGCCGTTGGTGGTCTCGGCGCTGGCATCCACATAGAGCGAATTGGAGATGAGATAGCTGCCGTTGATCTGCATGCCGCCGGCATTCACGCCTGCGTCGATCGTGAAGCGATAATCGTTGCCGTCGTTCAGGAATATCTGATGAACGTTCTGCAACATGGCGCTCGTGATCGAAAGCCCGCCCGAATAGTCGCCGTTGAGGTAAAGCGTGTCGCCGCCGCCGCCCCCGTTGATGCTGTCGTTTGCGCCGAAATCGCCGTGGAACCTGAAGCTGTCGTTGCCCGTGCCGCCGGCCAGCGTGTTTGCGCCATGCCCGGCCCTGATGTCGAACGCCCCGTCCGTTTCCGCCGATCCGTCGAAGGTCAGGCTGTCGCCCGGCCCGAGCCGGCCACCCTGCACGACCAGCAGCTCGCCGGCGGCGACGTTGCCGTCTGCCGTCGCGATGTCATAGCTGTGCTGCCCGCCCAGTCGCAGGATTTCGATGCCGGTCAACGTTCCGTCGTCCAGGGCAACGGCGTTGGCGCCGGTGTAATCGCCCCTCAGCACGGCCAGATCCTCGCCTGTGCCGCCGCTGATGCGGTCGGCGGCGTTCAGCTTTGCCCCCAGCAGGAAAATGTCGTCGCCCGCGCCGCCGCTTGCGCTGTCGTTGCCGCCCGTTCCGAGGTGGAAGCTGTCCGCATTGGCACCGCCGGTCACGGTGTCATCGCCGGCGCCGCCGGCAATCGAGAAGGCGCCGTCGGTCTCGTGGGAGCCGTCAAAGATCAGACTGCAGGCCGAGGAAAGTTCGGCGGCATTTACGAAAAGCGTCTGTCCTGCCGCGACCACGCCGTCGGCCGTCGTCAGGTCGTAAGTGTGACCGTCGCGAAGCCGGATGTGCTCGACCCCGGAGAGCATATTTGCTGAAATTGCAAGACCCGCGGAATAATCGCCCCTGAGCACGGCCAGGTCGCTGCCATTGCCGCCGTTGATGCGGTCGCCCGTGTCGAAATTTGCGCCGAGCCAGAATCTGTCGTTGCCGTCCAGGCCGCTCGCGCGGTCCTCACCGCCCTGGACCATATTGAAGATGTCATCCCCGGACGTTCCCGTCAGAACGTCGTTCCCCTTGGTTCCGTTTATTTTCATTTTTGCCCTCGCACGTTTTCATCACGGCAGGGCGCTCCGTGAAATATTTACTCGCGGATGAAAAATAAGGTCAAGTATTTTGATGTTGCCGATCGGTCACGCCGCGCTTCGCGGCAATGTGCGAAAACATTTGCCGCCGCCATTACTTGCGATCAGCTTCGGACTGCTGCGGGACGGTCTCGTCAGAGAAACGAATCCAGCGTCAGCGTGCCCGTAAAGCCTGTCACATCGATGACGATGTCGCTGCCGCCGCTGTAACCCGCGGTGCCGTCTTCATCGATGACGAGGAACGTGTGGCTGGCAAGGTCGCCCGCCGATGCCGTGAACAGCAATGCATGATGGCCCTGCAGGCTTCCGACTGCATTTGCAAGATCCGTGTCGAACGACGCGCTGTTCAGCGTCCCGCTGTTGATCGCCGCGTCGATGTGGGTCACGTCCCCCAGCGTACCGTTCAGCGACAGGCGGTCCTGTCCGAAATTGATGTCTGTGATCGTGTCGTATTGCGTGCTGGTGGAATCGCTGGCGTCGAAATAGACGAACTTGTCCACCCCGGCGCCGCCCGTCAGCGTGTCGGCTCCGCCGTTGCCGCGGATTGTGTCCCCTTTCCCGCCGCCGGAAATGGTATCGTCACCTGCGCCGCCCTTGAGCGCGTCGGCGTTTGCCCCGCCGATGATGTCCAATTGGCCGTCCGTCTCGGCGCTGCCGTCGAAATTCAGCACAACGCCCGTCGAAACCAGCGCGGAGGCGTCCACTGTCATCGTTTGGCCGGATGCGACCGTGGAATCGGTCAGATTGATCGTGTAGCTGTTGGAACCGTCCTCAAGCTGCACCGTCCTGATGCCCGAAATGCCCGACAACGTGAACGTCGTATCGTTGCCATGCGAATCTATGATCAGCGTGTCGTTGCCGCCGAAGCCGTCGATGACATCGGAATCGATCTGCGAGAAAAACCCGAGGTGGAACGTGTCGTCCTGGGCCGTGCCTGTGATCTGGAAGGTGCCGAAGCCGAAGCCGGTGACCAGCGAAATGGCGTTGCTGGAGCCGGAGGCGTTCAGGGTCAGCGAGGAACCGGCGTGTGAAAATCCGCTCGTATCCACGGTCACGGTCTGACCGCCGGAAAAGTCGCCGGTGATGCTTCCGGTATCGCTGACGGCTGTGCCGCTCTCGTCGAACTGGATGTTCTGGATGTTCGCAAGATTGCTGCTGTTGAAGTCCAGGCCGACGTTGGTCTGATTGAACTCGATCGTGTTGCTGCCGGTGCCGCCGTCAATCGTATCCCCGGCGGTGAATGCCGAGCCCATCTCGAAGATATCGTCCCCGCCATGGCCATTGGCCGTATCGTTGCCGCCGTTTTCCAGGTGGAAGGTGTCGTTGCCGGCGCCGCCGGTCAACACGTCGTTCGAAGCCCCGCCGGTGATGGTGAAGCTGCCGTTTGTTTCGGCCGCTCCGTTGAAGGTCAGGATCGTGTCGGAAAGGTTGCCGCCGTCGATGGCCAAGGTTGCACCGGCCGCAACGGCGGAATTTGCGGTCGTGAGCGAATAGTCGCCCGTGTCGTTGAGATGGATGGTCTCGATGCTGTTGATGATCGAGCCGGTAATCGTAAATCCGCCCGAATAGTTGCCGCTCAGATAAAGCGTGTCGTTTCCGGCGCCGCCGTTGGCCACGTCGTTGGCCAGCTGCGCGGGGCCGCCGAATGAGACGACGTCGTCGCCCGCGCCGCCGTTGAAGACGACATTTCCGTCCGTCTCGCTGGTCGCGTCGAACGACATGAAATTGCCGCTGCCGAGCGCGGTGGCATCCACCGTCAGCGTCTGGCCCGCCGCCACATTGGCGTCGGCTGCGCTGATCGAGTAGCTGTTGCCCGCCGCGACCGCGAGAGTCTCGATGTTCGAGACCATGCTGAGGGAAAATCCGCCGCTATAGTTGCCGCTCAGGACGAGCGTGTCGTTGCCTGCGCCGCCGTCGTAATTGCTGCTGACCAGAACGCTGGGGCCGCCCACCTTGAACGTGTCGTCGCCCGCGCCGCCCGTCACATGGTAGAAGCCGTCGGTCTCCGCGGTCGCATCGAGCGTCAATGTCTGGCTGGCGCCAAAGCCGCTCGTATCCACGGTCAGCGTCTGGCCGCTTCCGACATTGCCGTCCGCCGTCGTGATGTCATAGCTGTCGGAGGCATTGAAGGAGCCGAGCTGCAGGGTCTCCACATTGGTCATCGTGCCGGCGTTGAATACAAGCGCGTTGGCGCCGGTATAGTTGCCGTCGATCTCGAGCGTATCGTTGCCCGATCCGCCGTTGACCTGGTCTCCGGCATCGAAGCCATTGGACATGTTGATGCTGTCGTTGCCGCCCTGGCCGTCGATCGTGTCTTCGCCGCCGCCCGAGCCTTCCAGAAGGTCGCCCTGCTGGCCGCCGGTGATCGTGTCGCTCAGGAAGCTGCCCTCAATGGTGAAGAACCCGTCGGTCTCCGCCGACCCGTCAAAGATGAGTCCCCCGCTTGTGATGATGCCGGTCGCGTTCACCGTCAGCGTTTGGCCGTTTCCCACCAGCGCATCGTCGGTCGTCAGGTTGTAGGTGTGGCCGTCCATCACCTGGATGCCTTCCACGCTGGTGATATTGCCGCCGGAAAGCACGAGCCCGCCGGAATAATCGCCGTTCAGCTGCAGCGTGTCGGTTCCGCCCTGGCCGTCGATGGTGTCGCTCGAATCGAAGGTGCTGGCGTTGGCGCTGAAGGCGAATACGAACACGTCGCCCTGCTGGCCGCCGGTCATCGTATCGTTGCCCTGGCTTCCGTCCACGACGAAGCTGTCGGTGGCGTTGGCCGAACCGTCGAACACAAGGCTTGTCACGCTGCCGAAATCGCCGACGACAAGCGTGTGACTGCCGTTGAAATCGCCGTCGTTGACCGTGATGTCATAGCTGTTGCCGCCCGCAAGGCCGAGCTCGCCGATGTTGGAGAACATCGCGGTCGTGACCGTCAGCGCGTTGCCGGCCGTATAGTCGCCGCTGATCTGCACCACATCGCTGCCGCCGCCGCCCGTGATGGAGTCGGCCGATGTCAGGTTGGCGCCCATTTCGAAGGTGTCGTCGCCTGCGCCGCCCGTCAGCGTGTCGGCGCCATGGCTTCCGATGATGTCGAATTTGCCGTTGGTCTCGGCGCTGCCGTCGAAAATGAGCTGAGCTGCGGCGGATGCGTTCACCGTAAGCGTCGCACCGGAGGCCACGTTTGCGTCGGCCGTGGTCAGGTCGAAATTGTGGCCGCCCTTCAGATTCAGTTGATCGACGTTCCTGAGCCCGTTGGCGCCAAACGTCAGCGTGAAATCCGCTCCGTCCAGATTGACCGTGTCGTGGCCGCCGCCGCCGCCGTTGATCGTGCTTGCGCCAAGAACTGCCGCGGAATCGAAGGTCACGCTGTCGTTGCCTTGCCCGCCGGTGAAATTGATGCCGTCATGGGAAAGCTGGCTGGCGTTGAGCATCAGGCTGTTGTTCATGCCCAGTCCGCTGCCGTCGAGTTTCAGGTGCGTGCCCGCCAGGAACGAACCGTTGTTGATCTGGAGATTGTAGTTGTGGCCGCTCGTGACCTTGACCGTTTCGATGCTGTTGAGCATGTCGAGCAGGAAGGCTGTCTTGAAGCTTCCGTCGAGCGTAAGCGTGTCGCTGCCCGCGCCCCCGTGAACCGAGCTTGCGGAAAGATCCGATTCGGTGCCGGTGAAATGAAATGTGTCGGCGCGCGCGCCGCCGGTCAGATGCGCCGTGCCGGCAAAGAGGATGTCGAATCTGCCATTCGTTTCCGCGCTTCCGTTGAAGGAAAGCGTGTCGCCTGCGCCAAGCTGGCTTGCATCGACGGTCAGCGTCTTGTTGTTGCCGACATTGGCGTCGTTCGTGGTCAGCGTGTAGCTGTTGCCCGCCGCCAGGCGGATGGTTTCGACGTTGACCATCGTGCTCGCGCCGAAAACGACCTTGTGCGTGCCCGTATAGTTGCCATCGAGCTTGAGCACATCGTTGCCGGTGCCGCCATCGATCGAGTCGTTCGCCGAAAACGCCGCGCCAAAGCTGAAGGTGTCGTTGCCGCCCGCGCCCTTGACGGTATCGGCGCCGCCCTGGCTCATGTCGAAAGTGTCGTTGCCCGATGTACCGGTGAAGCTGTCATTGTGTTTTGTGCCGGTGAATTTCACGACTGCGGTTCCTTTCACATCAGACGAAGATGGCCGATAACGGCATCGGCAAGCCTGTCGAGCGCCTGGCGGCCGTCCACATTGGATAGCGCCATCGGATTGACGACGCTGTTCAGGATGAACCCGTAAATCATTTGCGACACCACCGCCATGACGAACGTCTCGTCCGCGGGCCGTTCGCCGCTGCCATACACGATGGAGGCGAGGCTTTTCTGGATGTCCGCCCGCATGGCGGTCATGGGCGCGAGCAGATGCGGGTCGCCGAAGCCCCGTTCGAGGATCGCCCGCACAAGCCCCCGGTAGCCGGAAAGATGCGCGGCGGTTTCGTGGATGAACCGCCGCATCAGCTCCGCCGCCGGCAGATCGCTTCTTTCAACCACGCGGGCCACGCCGTCGCGCGCCTCGGCGATGAACGCGGTCACGATCGCGTTGAAAAGCGATTCCTTGTCCTTGAAGCGCTGGTAAATCGCGCCCACCGAACAGCCGGCCGCGGCGGCAATGTCGGCAATGCGCGCGCCTTCGTAGCCCCTGGCGGCGAACACGTCCTGCGCCGCGGCGAGCAGATGGTCGCGCATATGGCGCGAGCGTGACTGATGGGCGGGGCGAGACCAGTCCCCCGCGGGCAAGGCCTCCCACTTATGGATCCCGGTCCGGGACCGCCTGGCATTGCCCGCCATGTCCATATGCGAATAAGAATTCGTATTCATGTTCGCATCCGCCTTGGGCGTCGTCAACCCGGCCTTGCCAGGGCCGGAGAAGGCGGCGATTCAGATGAAATTCGAGCTGCTGATCGTTCCGGTGTAATTCTTCACGTCGATCACGAAATCGGTGCCCATGTCGTACTGGTGGTTGCCGTCCACATCCACCACCAGGAACACTTCCGAAGCCAGGTTGCCGCCGCTTGCGGTGATGAGCGCGGCATTGCCGCCTGCGAGCGCATCGTTGATCGCCGCGCCCAGGTCGGTGTCGAAGGTGCCGCTGTTTATGTTGCCCGATGCGGTGCCGATAACATCGCCTATCGAAAGGCCGAGGTCGAAGCTGTCCGCCGTCGCGTCGAAATCGGTCACGATGTCGTAGTGTGTGCTGGTGGAATCGCTCGCGCTGGCTATGACAAAGGTGTCCGCGCCGGCATTGCCCGTCAGCGTATCCTGTCCGCCTCCGCCGGTCAGCACGTCGTTGCCCGCGCCGCCGCTGAGCGTGTCGTCGCCCGCGCCGCTGGTCAGCGTGTCGCCGCCCTGGCCGCCGGTGATTTTTCCGACACATTGGCGGCGGGCAGCGTGAGGCGGTAGCTGTGGCCGCCCTCCAGCGTGATCGTCTCCACGCTCGTCAGCATGTTGAGGTCGACGTTGGTGGGGAAGTAGTCGCCGTTCAGCACCAGCGTGTCGTTGCCCGCCCCGCCGGTGAAGGTCGAGCTCTCCAGAACGCTCGGATCGCCGTACAGCACTTCGACGCCGTGGGCCGCCGCGAGCGCCGAAGCGTTCACGTTCAGCTCGTCGGACGATGCTTCACCGTCAGCGTCTTGCCGTTACCGACCGTGGCGTCGTTGGTGGTGAGCGTATAGCTGTGGCCCTTGCCCAGATGGATGGTTTCCACGCCCGTCATCGTTGCGGCGCCGAATTTCACGGCATGCGTGCCGGTGTAATCGCCGTTGAGGTTCAGCACGTCGTTGCCGCTGCCGCCGCTGATGTGGTCCAGCGCCGTGAAGGCTGCGCCGAAGTTGAAGGTGTCGCTGCCGGCGCCGCCACCAACGGTGTCGTTGCCCCCCTGGCCCATGTTGAAGGTGTCGTTCCCGGATGTTCCGCTGAACGTGTCCTTGTGGCTGGTCCCGGTGAAGGTCGTCATGTGCTGCCCCGTCAGCAATGCCCCGAAGGCGGCAAGCATCGGTCAAATGTTCAGGGCAGGCAAGTCTTGGCTTGTTCACCAAGAAATCGCGCGAAATCTGGCAGTGCCGGTTTTTCGGCAAGGCCGATGATCCTTTGACAGGGCCAACTTTCCGGAACGCGACGCGGATTTTGCCGCCGGATTGTCACAGGGCACGGAGTTGGGGCGCGCTGAGCGCGCTTGCGATTCGGCGTGACAGCTCGTCCAGATCATAGGGCTTGGCGAAGAAGGTTCCGCCGATTGCGAAATCTTCCGCTGCCTTCCGGCAATGCGGATCGCCCGATGTCAGAAACACCGGAAGTCCCGGCCGCGTCGAATCAATCCAGCGGCCGAGCGCGATGCCGTCCATTTCGCCGGGCATGCAGATGTCGGTGAAGACAAGATCCACCGCCGCGCCCGAGCCCAGAATGGCCATGGCTTCGCGGGCGTGGCCCGCTTCCAGCACGCTGTAGCCGCAGCCGCGCAGAAATTCGCTGACGGCGGCGCGTATCAGCACCTCGTCCTCGACCACCAGAATGGCCGGCGCGCACCTCTCGGGGTGCGGCTGAACCTGTGCGGCTGGCATCTCAAACCCCCGGCTGCCAGAGAAAAAGCCCGCTCTTGGCCCATGGTTCCGCAGAAGGACTAAATTTTTCTCAAAAATATCTTTTCTTAACAGGAGCTTGGCCGGATTCCGGCCTGCCGCCGCCGGCGCTGGGGCCAGCGCCTGCGCGAATCTTCCGGTCTCTGCCTTTGATAATCTGCAAGCGTATTCAGTGTCTTATCCCATGACCTAGGATGGCATGTACAAAATCGCCTTCGGACGATAGATTTTTTCCTTTTTGTTCTTGACATGGGGCCCGTCCAGCGTTACATTCGCCCCATCTCCCGAAATATGCCCTGAAAACAGCGGTTTTTCGCAACCGAACGCGAAATCCTGTGCAAGGAACATTTTTCGGCAGCCCGCCCGGCCCCTTCGGGGCCGCGGCATTCCCCGCAAAATCAGGAGTTTTTCACGCATGGCCATTGCCGGCGCCTATGGCAAGGCGAGCGCCGACGACATCGAGCGCGCCGTCGAACGGTTTTGGAACATCACTCTGCAGGACATCAAATCAGGATGGATGGACGTCATGGTCAAACGGCTTTTCAAGGAACTGAGCCGCCAGCTCGCGGCAGTGGAAAGCGTCAAATACGACAGGAACACAAATCAGCCGCCACCGCCGGAGCGCGAGAAGAATGCGCGCGTGCTGGCGATTCTCGAACACACGCTGGAACGGCTTGCCCGTATGGAAAAGCAGCGCCTGGAAATGCACGAAAAGAAGAAGGCAAGAACCTATGACAACATCCGCGCTGAAATTGAACGCCGCCTCAATAAGGGCGCTGCCGCCCGCAAGACGAAAGGCGTTTCTCGACGCGCTGGATGAAGATCAGCTGCGCTTCCTGCTGTCGGATTGGCAGTTCTGGGCGCGGCCCGAACAGCTTGCGCCCGAAGGCCGCTGGCGCATCTGGCTTTTCATGGGCGGCCGCGGCGCGGGCAAGACGCGCGCCGGCAGCGAATGGATCGCCAGGGGAATTCGCCGGGGCCGGCTGATGCGCCCCGCCCTCATCGCGGCCACCCATGATGAAGCGCGCGCGGTGATGATCGAAGGCCCGTCCGGTCTGTTGGCCGCATCGCAGGCCGCCGTTTACGAACCGTCAAACCGGCGCGTCATCTGGCCGTGCGGGGCGGTGGCGCGCGTGCTGTCCGCCGACGAGCCGGATTCGATCAGGGGATTCCAGTTCGATGCCTGCTGGGCCGATGAATTCTGCAAATGGTCCGATCCGCAGGGCGCGCTCGACATGGCGCTCATGGCGCTGCGGCTGGGAAAGGATCCGCGCATGCTCATCACCACCACGCCGCGCAACATCGCGGCGCTGAAGAATGTGCTCGGGCTGAAGGACGTTGTCGTTTCCAGGGCTTCGACCGCCGGGAACGCCGAAAATCTCGCGCCGGGATTTCTGGAGATGCTGGAATCCCGCTACGCCGGCACGCGCCTTGGCCGGCAGGAACTGGAAGGCGAGCTGATCGAAGACAACGATGCCGCGCTCTGGCGCCGCGACTGGATCGAAAGGCCCCGCCGGCGCGAAGCGCCGCCCCTGCAGCGCATTGTCGTGGGGGTTGATCCGCCGGCCGGAATTGCCGGCGACGAATGTGGCATTGTCGTTGCCGGCTGCGACGGTCTTGGCGAGGGATTTGTGCTGGCCGACCGCTCGGCGGGCGGTCTTTCGCCCGCGCAATGGTCTGCGCGCGCGATCGCGGTATGGCGGAATCGATATAAATCCAGACGCCAACTACAGGGAAGCCCAGAAGATGTCGCTTAGTGAGTTCATCGCTGCAGTCAGGACGGGTGGCAAGTGGGACTATAAACACAATCGGTCCTTGGTGGCGGCGGCGAAGAATGGTTATTACAGCACCAGCTTGCTCGACGAGTTTGGCAACTGGAACTTCGGCGTCGTGGCACGTGGTTTTAATCTTGCGCTTGATGTCGCTTTGTTAGGAGCGGGCGCATACCAGTCTTTTTTTTCCAAGGAGGCGGATCGCAATTCGAATTTGCGGTCGGCGCAGGTCTTGCTCTCGAAAATCAGGGATTCACCAATACGATCGCACGTATATTGACTGCGAGCGGATTTACATGGGGCAACAATCCGGGTGACCCGTATTGGATTATGAGAGGTTATCTTGCTGCTTCTGGCCACTAGCGTCCTTTTACTCGGACTGGCGGATAGTATCCTCAAAGGGTTTGGACTCTTTGTCAGTACAACCCATTGGGGAACTGTCAAACAGGCAGAAACTCTGTATTTTCGCAACAAACCTATCTTCAATCGAATGATTGAACAGATAAGGGATGAAGGGAGTTTGCGCTATATCGATCCAGTCACAAGGCCGGAAACTCTCCGAGTCGGCGAGACGTTGTACAGCCAGCTCACACGGTCCGGTCGCGCAACTTACGGTAAGCTAGCCAACGAAATAAACGCTATTTCGGTGAAAAATATAAACATCGTGCGCGACGCGGCTTTGCCAAATGCCCCCGTGGTACTTGTCGTGTTCAACATATTTGGTCGCGGGCTGGGCGGCAGAACTGAGGCTATTGATGTAGAATGGGTTGCGGACGGAAAAAAATCGGAACGTACAACATCGAAATCGAGCCATGTAAGGTGATCGAAATGCCTCATTGGTATGTGTGTCACAACGGATAAGCGGCAGTGTTTTGAACCAGAATCCCGGGGCATTCACCGCGTGAATTCCCAACCGAGAATTCGGTAACAGCAGCACTATTCGCCAATTGGCCCCCCGCAGCTGAGACCGGGGTCATCCTTTTGTTGGCTGCTTGTGGGGGACGGGTCTCCCCCACCGGTTGTTAAGTCTTGGGTTCGCTCCGCAAAACCGCGACTCCCAGTTCTCGGTTTATCGCCTCTGGTGCGCCATTCCATGATGTGTGTGACGTTTCGCGGGCCTGCTGCCTCGCGTGCGGTCAATAACTGCGAGACAGCGGCCCTTCAGACGCTCAACCAGGCTGGTGTCGCCGATACATTCTTCGTTCCGTACAGCACGCCGAACGAGCTATATAATGCGCTACAGGGCGGACACTGAATGACAAGAATTAGCGTCATCGCTATTGTCGCGGCGGTCGTTGTGATCGGCATTTTTGCCATGCCTTCGTTTGTCCGCGCGGACTACGTTCAGGTGGCGTGCCAGATCAACAATGAGTCCGACTACGCTGTAATAGCGGTGGATGAAGCATCTGAAGCTGAACGGCATCCTTCATCAAAATACAACGTTCAGTTCGATCCCGCAGGGGTCACAGTGCGGCTTCCTCCGCAGTTTTATGCTCCCGATTGGACGCAGGTCGACGACATCGAAATGCGATTCCATGATCGAGAATCCACGTCGGGGGTGCTGCAATTGCAC
>JAJPIX010000026.1 GCA_021324545.1 Alphaproteobacteria bacterium | reverse complement strand
CGATCGCCCTGGCGGGCGTTGCGGCTCTGGCCCTGACCGGACCGGCTGCTGCTGGTCAAGGTTGGTATCTCGGCTTGGGAGTGGGCTGGGATCGTTTGGGCAATGTGGTGACGACCTTCCCGGGTACAGCGCTTCCGAGCGTCAGGACGGACACGGACAGTGCCGCCCTGTTCGTTGGTTCGCTGGGCTACAAGTTCACGAACAACCTGCGCGTCGAATTCGAATTCGGCTATGACCGTCACAATATCAATGAAGCCGGTTACGACGGCCACGTGACGAAATGCGCGCGCCTGATCGACGTCCTTTATGACGTCCCACTGAGCGATCGCTGGATGCTCGAGGTCGGTGCGGGTGCAGGCATTGGCACCGGCAACGTGGATATCTCCACGGCCGGCGCGGGTGGCTTCACGATTGCCAACGGTCACAAGAATGGCTTCATGTGGCAGGGCATGGCTGGCGTCGTGTACGCCGTCGACCCGAGCCTGGATCTGTTCGTCGACTGGCGCTATCGCTCGCTCTCGGTCAACAAGGACTTCAGGTCCGGCGTGATCACGAGCGCGGTGCCGACATTCGGACCGGCGCATGTGAAGAACCTCAACGAACAGGCCGTTGTCGTTGGCCTGCGTTGGTATCCGTTCCATGCGGCACCTCCGCCTCCGCCGCCTCCGCCGCCGCCCCCGCCGCCTCCGCCGCCGGTGAAGACGTTCATCGTCTTCTTCGACTTCAACAAGTCGAATCTGACGGCCGAAGCGCAGCAGGTGGTGACGCAAGCGGTTGCCGCTGCGAAGGCGAGCGGCGCGGTCCGCGTGATGGTCACCGGCCACACCGACACCGTCGGCTCCGACAGCTACAACATGGCGCTGTCTGTCCGCCGTGCGCAGTCGGTGAAGGACGAGATGGTCCGTCAGGGTATGGACGCCAACTCGATCTCGATCGAAGGCAAGGGCTTCCACGATCCGCTGGTTCCGACGGGACCGGGCGTTCGCGAGCCTCAGAACCGCCGCGCAGTCATCGATCTCGGTGGCTGACGGGCGACAGCCTGAAAGACCTGGAAAGGGCGGGCGGTTTGCCCGCCCTTTCTTTTTGACGGGACTTCAGGGCCAGCGGTACGAGCGATCCCGGGGCTGGCCGCCAAAACAAAAAGGGCCCCGCGCGACGCGGGGCCCTCTTGCCTGAAATCCTGAAATTCCGCTTCCTTTCGGCCCGATCAGTTGCCGCCCGGGAGCGATGCGCCCTGCGCCGGCACCGTCTCGCCCAGCTCGGGCTTCGGCCGCGGAACGACCACCTCGCTGGCCGGCGTCAGGCCGCCCTGCACCCCCACCGCCACGCGAATCTGGCAGGAATCGAACGGGCTGGCTTCCTGGATTTGGACGGCGGAGACAAATTCGGCCAGACTCGGCTTGTTGGGCGCAAGCGCGCTTGCAAACACCGCCTGGGCCGCCTGGCAGTAAGCCGGGTTGTTATTGATGCTGCGCATTTCCGAGTCGTTGGCCACCCGGGTCTTGAAGGCATGATATTCCGCCTCGCCCCGGGATGAGCCGTAGAACCGCTTGAACATCCTCAACAGCGTGGCGTCCGCCGCCCGCAGCTCCGGTCCATAGCTGATCTGGAATGCGTTGAAATTGCTGATCTGGTTGCAGGTCAGCGCCGAGACCATCAACTGCTGCTGCACCGATGCGGCCTGAATGGCTGTCATTTCCTCGGGCCTGGCGCAGGTCTGGTCGGCCAGGGCCCCCGTCGTTGTGGTCGCAAATGCCGCTGCCAGCGCCAGAGCGCCAGTCCTAAACGCCCGTCCCATAGCCCTCACCGCACAGTATTTGTCTTGTTGCAGGACGCACCATAGCATCAGGGTAAAGGCGGTTGCCAATGGTTCCTCGGCCCCAACGTTAAGGCGCCCTTCAAAAGACAAGATGAGTTCCAGGAAAATCCAAACCACCCGCGAAGATGCCCCCGGCCATGTGGACCTGACCGGAGAGGCCGTTCACTGGGATTTCCGCGATTCCATGTCTTACGCGGATTACCTGCATTTGAAGGAACTTCTGGCCGCGCAAAAGCCGCTGACGGGACAACATGACGAAGTCCTGTTCATCACGATCCATCAGGCCAGCGAGCTCTGGATGAAGCTGTGCCTGCATGAAATCGGGGCGGCGATCGCGCAAATCCGCAAGGACGATCTTGGGCCGGCCTTCAAGATGATGGCGCGCGTGGCGCGGGTGCAGGTGAATCTCATCCAGTCGTGGGAAATCCTCTCGACCATGACGCCGTTCGATTACGCGGGTTTTCGCGCCGCGCTCGGCAAGAGTTCAGGCTTTCAGTCGTTCCAGTACCGCATGCTCGAGTTCCGGCTGGGGAACAAGAACCGCGATGCCACGCGCGTGTTTCAATCCCATCCCGACATCGCGCGCGAGGTGGAGAAGGCGCTTGTCGAACCCAGCATCTACGACGAGTCGCTCAGGCTTCTGGCGCGGCGCGGGATCGCGATCCCGGCGGAAAAGCTCGAGCGCGATTTCTCGCAGCCCTATGTCTCCGATCCGCGCGTCACGGAAGCCTGGCGGCAGGTCTATCACGATGCGGAGAAGCACTGGGACCTTTACGAACTCGCCGAGAAACTGGTTGATCTCGAATACCGCTTCCATCTTTGGCGCTTCAGCCACATGAAGACCGTCGAGCGCATCATCGGCGGCAAGCCGGGAACCGGCGGCACCTCCGGCGTTTCCTATCTGAAGAAGGCGCTGGATCTCCGCTTCTATCCCGAGCTTTGGGATGTGCGCACGGAAATATGAGCCGAATGGGGGCGCTGTCGCATATCCGGGTGCTTGACCTTTCCCGCGTGCTGGCCGGGCCGTGGGCGACCCAGATCCTGGGCGACCTCGGCGCCGAAGTCATCAAGATCGAAAAGCCGGGCGAGGGCGACGAGACGCGTGCGTTCGGCCCGCCCTTCCTGAAAACCCGGGACGGCCGGCAGGGCGACGCCGTCTATTTCCTTTCGGCCAACCGCAACAAGAAATCGGCCGCCATCGACATCGCAACGCCGCGCGGCGCAGAGCTTGTGAAACAGCTCGCGCGGCGTTCCCACGTGGTCGTGGAAAATTTCCGCACGGGGCAACTTGCGAAATACGGCCTCGATTACAAATCGCTCGCAGCGGAAAATCCGGCGCTCATTTATTGCTCGCTCACCGGCTTCGGTCACACGGGCCCTTACAGGGACAAAGCCGGTTACGACTATCTGATTCAGGGCATGGGCGGACTGATGAGCATCACCGGCCAACCCGACGGCGCGCCGGGCGCCGAGCCCATGAAGGTGGGGGTCGCGATTTCGGACGTGGTGAGTGGGCTCTATACCGCCATCGCGATTTTGGCCGCCCTCTTGCACCAGCACCGCACCGGCGAAGGCCAGCAGATCGACATGGCGCTGTTCGACTGTCAGACGGCCGCGCTGGCCAATCAGGCGATGAATTATCTCGCGGGGGGCCAGTTGCCGAAACGGCTGGGCAACGCCCATCCCAACATTGTGCCGTATCAGGTGTTTGAAACTGCGGACGGCCATCTGATCCTGGCCGTCGCCAACGACGGCCAGTTCAAGCGCTTCTGCAAGGCGGCGGGCCTGGAGGGGCTTTCGTCCGACCCGCGCTATGCGAGCAACGCCGCCCGCGTGGACCACCGGGACGAATTGGTGGGAATGCTCAAGCCCGTTCTGCGCCAGCGCACGAATGCCCAGTGGATTGCGGCGCTGGAGGCGGCCAACGTGCCCTGCGGCCCGATCAACCGCATCGACCAGCTGTTTGCCGACCCCCAGGCCCTTGCGAGGGGGCTTGTCGTGCCGCTCGAACATGCAGGCGGAACGATCGATCTGGTGGCAAGCCCGCTGCGCCTTGCATTAACCCCGCCGGAATATCGCAGCGCACCGCCCACGCTTGGCCAGCATACCGATGCGGTGTTGCAGGAGCTGCTGAAGCTTTCCCCGGCACAATGCGCGGAGCTGCGCGCACTGCATATCGTGGGTTAGCCGAACGCCTCTTTTCCGCCGCATGACAATGGCTTAAATGCGTGGCGTCGGCGCGGCGGTTGGGCGCCCCTTCCGAAGGAAATTCAGCCATGTCTTACAAAGTCGCCGTCGTCGGCGCCACGGGCAACGTCGGCCGTGAAATGCTCAATGTCCTGGCCGAGCGCGCCTTTCCCGTTCGCGAGGTGGCCGCCCTTGCATCCACGGCGTCGATCGGACGGGAGATTTCCTTCGGCGACAAGGTGGTGAAAGCCAAGGCGCTCGACTATTTCGACTTTTCCGATACCGATATCTGCCTCATGTCGGCCGGTTCGCGCGTGGCCAAGGAATGGGCGCCGAAGATCGCGGCGCAGGGCGCGCTTGTGATCGACAATTCGTCCTACTGGCGCATGGACCGCAACGTGCCGCTGATCGTGCCGGAGGTGAATGCATCTGCGCTCGATCAGGGCATCAAGAAGGGCATTATCGCCAACCCGAACTGTTCGACCGCGCAGCTTGTGGTGGCGCTGAAGCCCCTGCACGCCGAAGCCAGGATCCGGCGCGTCGTGGTGGACACCTATCAATCGGTTTCGGGCGCCGGCAAGGCCCCGATGGACGAGCTGTTCAGCCAGACGCGCGCCGTGTTCGTCGCCGATCCGATCGAAACTAAGCTCTTCACCAAGCAGATCGCGTTCAATGTGATTCCGCACATCCAGGAGTTTCTGGATTCCGGCTACACCAAGGAAGAATGGAAGATGATGGTCGAGACGCAGAAGATTCTCGATCCCGACATCCGGCTGACCGCGACATGCGTGCGCGTGCCGGTGTTCATCGGCCATTCGGAAGCGGTGACAATCGAATTCGAGCGGCCCATCACCGCGGAGAAGGCGCGCAACATCCTGCGCGAGGCGCCGGGCGTTCTTGTTGTCGACAAGCATGAAGACGGCGGCTATGTGACGCCGGTGGAAGCGGCCGGCGAAGATGCAACCTATGTTTCGCGCATCCGCAAGGATCCCACGGTCGAGAACGGTCTTTGCATGTGGATCGTTTCCGACAATCTGCGCAAGGGCGCCGCGCTCAACGCCGTGCAGATTGCCGAATGCGTCATCAACCGCAAACTTCTGAGGCGCGCGGCCTGATGGTCTGCTATCCTGCCGCCAGGGAGGCGGCATGGCGGGGGCGTTTGTCGGGCTGAAAGCCATCGGTCGTTTGGCGACGTTGCTGCTTGCCGGCACGCTGCTTTGCGCCTGCGTCAACCAGCGTCCCGGCGAAGCGGTCTGCCCGGCCGCAACAGGCGGGCCGCAGCCGACATTCGATGCATCGCTGGCCGATGCCATGGCCGCGCGCTGGACCGGCGCCCCCGGCCATCCCCATCAGCGCACCGAAATTCTGGTTCTGTCCGGCGGCGGCGCCTGGGGCGCCTATGGCGCAGGCTTTCTGAACGGATGGTCGCAGAGGCCATCGGGCCTTGCCACGCCGCGCCCGCAGTTCGATGTGGTCACCGGCATTTCGGTGGGCGCGATCATGGCGCCCTATGCGTTCCTGGGCTCCCGCTACGATGGCGCGCTGATGGCATGGTTTCGCGGCGCTGGGGCCTCGAGCGCCTTTACGCCGCGCAGCGTTCTTACGGCGCCCTTCTGGGATTCGGTGAATGACTCGCAGCCGCTGGAGGACAATCTGCGCCGCGCCCTTTCCGACGACGTGATTTCCGGAATCCGTTCGGCCGCGGACGACAAGCGGACCATCTGGGTGGGCGCGGTCAATTTCGACACGGCGGCTTTCACCGAATTCAACCTTTCGGCACTGGCGCGCGATCTGCCGCCCGAAAGCGCACGCAACGCCATGATCGACAGGATCATGGGCGCCTCCGCCGTTCCCACCTACATGCCGCCCCGCTTCATCAACGGCTGCATGTACATGGATGGCGACGTGCGGCAGAATGTTTTCATTTCGCACCTGCATGGCGCGGTGCAGGCGGCGGCGGGAACCGACAGGCCCAGGGCGGACATCTATGTGATCGTCAACGGCACGGTTGGCGACCATCGCGTGATCACGGGCGATGCGCTGATCGACATTGCCGTGCGCGGCTTCGAAATCGCCGAGAACGAAATCCAGCGCAACTCGCTGCGCGAGGTTTATGACTACGCGCGCGAAAACGGCTACGGCTTTTACTGGACGAGCGCCGACGACGTGGTGGCGGACCCCAAAGACATTCACGGCCGGCGCGACATCTGCCCCGGGCCGCAGAACGCCGCCCAGCAGTTCGATCCGTCTTTCACCCGATGCCTTTTCGATGCGGCCCTGTTGAAGGCGCGCGACTGGAAGAACCCCTGGCGCACCGATCGGCCCTAGGCGCTTGGTTCGGGCCTGGACCTGTCGTAAATCTCGGCCGTCCCGTCTCCCCGGAGCCCCCGTGAACGACATCCGGCCGCGCCGCAGCGTGCTTTACATGCCGGGCTCCAACGCGCGGGCGCTGGAAAAGGCGCGCAGCCTTCCTGCCGATGCGCTGATTCTGGACCTGGAGGATGCGGTGGCGCCCGGCGCCAAGGATGCGGCACGCGCCCAGGTCTGTGCGGCGGTCGCCGCGCGCAGCTTTGGCAGGCGCGAAGTGGTCATTCGCATCAATGCCCTCTCGAGCAGCTGGGGGATGGACGACCTTGCGGCCGCAGCCGCCGCGCGGCCCGATGCCGTTCTGATCCCCAAGGTTTCGGCAGAGCTTGATCTTGAGATGGCGGAGGCGCGGCTGCGGCTTGCCGGGGCCGATCCGCAGATTGCGCTGTGGGCCATGATCGAAACCCCGCGCGCCATCCTGAACGTGGACGCGATCGCGGGCCACGGCGGAAGGCTTGCCTGCCTTGTGATGGGCACCAACGACCTGATCAAGGAACTGCATGGCGTTCATATGCCCGGCCGGCAAAACCTTTCCACCGCTCTGGGACTCTCGGTGGCGGCCGCGCGCGCCTTTGGCCTTGGCGCGATCGACGGCGTCCACAACGACATCCAGGACGCGGAGGGATTCGCCGAAAGCTGCCGGCAGGCCCGCGCGTTCGGCTTTGACGGCAAGACACTGATCCACCCCGCGCAGATCGATGCATGCAACAGGATCTTCGCGCCGTCGGCCGAGGAGGTGGAAGCCGCCCGCAAGATCATCGCCGCCTTCGAGCTTCCGGAGAACCGGGACAAGGGCGCCATCGCGCTCGACGGCCGCATGGTGGAACGGCTGCATGCGGATATCGCGCGGCGCACGGTGGCGCTGGCGGATGCAATCAGCGAACGCGAGCGCGCATGACCGCAAAAAGCTCGCACGGCAATTTCTTCGAGGATTTCCGGCTGGGCCAGACGATTGCCCATGCAAGCCCGCGCACGCTGACCCAGGGCGACAGGGCGCTCTACACGGCCCTTTACGGCCCAAGATTTGCGCTGCAATCCTCCGATGCCTTCGCGCGCACGCTTGGCCATCCGCAAAGCCCGCTGGACAATCTGCTCGTCTTCCACACGATCTTCGGCAAATCGGTTCCCGACATCTCGCGCAACGCCATCGCCAATCTTGGCTATGCGGAAGGCCGATTCCTGAAACCGGTCTATCCGGGGACAAGCCTTTCGGCACGGTCGGAAGTGATCGGCCTGAAGGAAAATTCCAGCCGCGAGACGGGCATCGTGTATGTGCGCACCGAGGGGCTGGACGAGACCGGCGCCACCGTTCTTTCCTATGTGCGATGGGTGATGGTGCGAAAGCGCAACCCGACGGCAAAGGTTTCCGACATGCATGTGCCCGAGCTTGCCGGCGCGGTTTCCGCAAGCCAGTTCCGCATTCCTTCGCACATCCGCTTTGAGGGTTATGATGCGGCTGCGGCCGGCAGCCCCCTGCTGTGGGACGATTACGAGCCGGACGAAAAGATCGATCATGTGGACGGCGTCACGGTGGAAGAAGCCGACCACATGATGGCCGCGCGGCTTTATCAGAACACCGCAGGCGTTCATTTCAACCAGTTCTCGGAACAGGGAAGCCGCTTTGGGCGGCGGCTTGTTTATGGCGGGCATGTCATAAGCCTGGCGCGCGCGCTTTCCTTCAACGGGCTTGCCAACGCGATCTCGCTGCTTGGCATCAATGGCGGCCGCCATGCGCATCCGCTGTTTGCCGGCGACACCGTGTTTGCCTGGTCGCAGGTGCTGGACAAGGCGGAGATCGCCGGACGGCCGGATTGCGGCGCGCTCAGGCTGCGGCTTGTCGCCACCAGGAATCTTCCCTGCGACGGCTTTCCCGACAGGAACGAGGGCGGCGAATATCCGGATGCCATAGTCCTCGATTTCGATTACTGGGCGCTGATGCCGCGCCGATCCTGATGACGCTCTACGACGACTACCGTGCGCGCCTGCTGCGCGGCGCGCTCAAGCCCGATGCGCTGCAGGAACGCGCCGCGCTCAGGCTGCAGGCGCTGGCCGACGCGCTGGCGGCCTATCGGCCGAAGGGTTGGTTCCGGCGCCGCGGCCCGCGCGGCCTTTATGTCTGGGGCGATGTCGGCCGCGGCAAATCCATGCTGATGGATCTTTTTTTCGAGGCGGCGCCGACACCGGCCAAGCGGCGAATCCACTTCAATGCCTTCATGGCGGACGTGCACGCGCGCATTCACGAGTTTCGCAGCCGCGGCGCCGACGACCCGATTCCGCCCGTGGCGCAGGCGATGACCGGCAGCCTTGTGCTTCTGTGCTTTGACGAATTTCAGGTGACCGACGTCGCCGACGCAATGATCCTGGGGCGGCTGTTCGCCCGCATCTTCGCGCAGGGCGTTGTCGTTGTTGCGACCTCCAACACCGCGCCCGACAGCCTGTACGAGGGCGGGCTCAACCGTCAGCTTTTTCTGCCCTTCGTGGATTTGCTGAAGCAGAAGCTCGACATCGTGGAGCTGAACGGCAAGACCGATTACCGGCTGCTGTTTGCGGCGGGGCGCGACCTTTATCTCAGCCCGCTGGGAGCGCAGACGCGCGCGAAAATGGACACGCTGTGGAAGGCGATTGCGGGCGGCGAAGGCGCGCCCATGACGCTCAAGGTGCTTGGCCGCAGGCTCGCTGTGCCGGGCGCAGCAAACGGCGCGGCCCGGTTTTCCTTCGCCGATCTCTGCGCGCGGCCTTTGGCGGGGGCCGACTATCTTGCAATCGCCCATGCATTTCACACCGTCATGATCGACGATATTCCCCGCATGGAGCCGCCGCAGCGGAACGAAGCCCGGCGCTTTTCGCTTCTGATCGATACGCTTTACGACGAAGGCGTGAAGTTGTTCTGTTCGGCGGCAACTTCGCCCGACCGTCTTTACCCCGAGGGCGACGGAGCCGAAGCCTTCCGCCGCACGGCCTCGCGCCTGATTGAAATGCAAAGCGCCGACTATCTGAGGCGCCGGCACCGGACCTTGGCCGCGCAGGATATTCAATGAGATTGTTCGCGCCGGGAGGTCCGGACATAATGGCCGCAGGCATCATGGACGCTGTCGCATGCAGGATCTTTTCATTACCGCGGCGTTTCTCGTTGCCGTCATCCTGCTCTACCGGTTCCGGGGACCGATTCTGGGCGCGCTCGCGCGTTTCGACATGCGCAACCGTGAGCGCAGGCGCGACGAAATCCGCGACCGTCACGATCCGCTAGCGCATTACAGGCACACCGCGCGCGTGGCCGCCGAGCAGGTGGAGGAAGTCGGCGCCTTCGAAACGACGGACGAGCGCACCGGATTGCCGGTGACCCGTTTCACCTTCGCAGGCGAGGTGTTCGCTTCGCGGGAAGAGGCCGAAGCTGCGCGTCAGGAAAGCATCTTGCAGAAAGCGCGCGGATTCTACCGGGAACTGCCGGCCGCGCTTCGGGCCCGCCGCAAGGACAAGCTGAACTAGGCCGCTTCGCCTTTCAGGAGACGCGGCAGCTTTCCCACGTCGCCGCCCGCATGGCGCATGAAAAAGCGCCGCAACGGACCGATGGCGTCAACAATCCCCAAGCCCACATCGCGCGCCAACCGAAGGGGCGGGATATCGTTGGAGAACAGGCGGTTCAATGCATCCGTGGCGGCAGCCAGCGAAAATGAATCGAAGCGGCGCCAGCGGGCATAGCGGCCGAGCGTTTCTGCGTTGCCGATATCCATGCCCAGGCGCGCGGAATCGAGCACGGTTTCCGCAAGGGCCGCGGCGTCCTTCAGCCCCAGATTGAGGCCCTGACCCGCAATGGGATGGATGCCGTGCGCCGCATCGCCGGCCAGTGCAAAACGCGCAGCCACATAATCGCGCGCCAGATGGAACCTGAGCGGATAGCTCCAGCGCGGCCCGACGGATTTCGTGGCGCCGAGATGGCCGCCAAAGCGGCGCGCGATCTCAGAATCGAATTCGTCGTCCGGCAACTGCATCATGCGCGGCGCCAGCTCCCGGCGTTCCGTCCAGACAAGCGACGAACGGTTGCCGGTCATGGGCAGGATGGCGAACGGGCCGGACGGCATGAAATGCTCATAAGCGGTGCCGTTGTGCGGGCGTTCATGCCCGACGGTGGCCACAATGCCGGTTTGCGGATAGGACCAGCCGACGACGCCGATGCCCATCTTTTCCCGCATGGGAGATTCGCGCCCGTCGGCCGCGACCGCAAGCGAAGCCCTGATCGTTCGGCCATCCGAAAGCGCGGCCACCGCCCACGCATCCTCACTCTGCAGGTCCGTGACCGAAGCCGGCGCGATCAGCGAAAGTTGCGGATGCGATTTCGCCGCTTCGAAAAGGCTCGCGCGGATGTGACGGTTCTCGGCGATGTGGCCCATGGGCTCGCCGATTTCGCGATGATCGAAATGCAAGGAGAAAGGAGACGGCGCTTCGCCCAGCCTGGCATCCGTCACCAGAATGTCGTTGATCGGCTGGGACCATTGCGCTAGGTGCGCCCACACGCCCAAGGCGCGGAACATGCGAACGGAAGAATAGGACAGCGCGCTGACCCGCCCGTCGAATTTGGCATCCAGCACGGCCGATTTGGCCAGGGCATCCACCACAACGGTTTTCAATCCGCCCTGCGCCAGCGCAAGACCAAGGGTCAGCCCCACCATCCCGCCGCCGGCGACAAGGACATCGGCTTTTTCAGCGTGTTTCATCGCCTGTCTTTCGTCTTTATTCATTATAGCCGCGATTGCTCCGGATTGTCCGCCCCGTTAAATTGTGCGCAACGCGCCTGCGTGTCGCGGGCGGATAACGGGGATTCGTCCATGTCACGCATGAGCGTTCTTGTTGTGTTGGCAAGCGCAGCCGCCCTTGCCGCAGGTTCGGCCTATGGCGCGAGCCTTAATGTGAAGCCGGGGCTTTGGGAAACAACGACCCAATCGCAGGTGAGCGGAATGCCGCCCATCCCGCCGGAAGATCTGGCCAGGATGCCGCCGGAGGCGCGCGCCCGGATGCAGGCTGCGATGCAGAGCAGCATGAACGCCATGAACAAGGCGCGCACGGTGAAGTATTGCGTGTCGCAGGACGAGATCAACAAGGGCTTCGCTGCGGAAGAGGCCCGGCACGGCAACAGCGAGAATTGCCAGCGGATGGTGGTTTCCAGTTCCGCCAATGCCCAGACCGTGCATCTTACCTGCACGGGAGACGGCGAAACGACGACGGGCACGATCAATATCGTTGCCGCCAATCCCGAAACCGTCAGCGGCGCCTTCGACTTCGATGTCAGCGGCCACGGCAACAGCATGAAGATGCACAGCACCCTCAGCTCGCATTGGCTGAGCGCCGATTGCGGGGCGATCAAGCCCGGCCATGCCAGTGTGCAGTAACGGCGGCTGCAGATTGGGCGGAATCCTGCACGGTTGGGCAGCATTCCGCCGACGTTAACCACTTATCAACCATTATGGCGAGACTTGAGAGTGGGCGGGTTTGCCCATTCCGAGGAGATGCCGCTTGAGCCCCAACCGTCTGGCCGGCGTTTATCAACCGCTCTCGCGCAGACGCGCCCTGGCTGATGCGCTGGCGGAGGCCCGCCGCACATTTGCGCGCGCAACACGCGCGGCGCTTTTACGTGGCGCGGGCGGTTTGCTGTTTCTGGCGGCTGCAGCGGCCCTGCTGGCGCTTGCGAGCTATCATGCCAGCGATCCCAGCCTGAACAACGCCACCAGCCGGACAGCCGCCAACTGGCTGGGCGGCGTGGGCGCCGAGATGGCCGATCAGCTTCTTGAATATTTCGGTCTTGCCGCGCTTGCGTTTCTGGCGGCGCCCGCCGTTTGGGGCGCCTGCGCGCTGGCCGGAAAGCAGCTCAGGCATGCGGGATTGCGCGCGATCGCCTGGCCAATGGGAACGGTTTTTGTCGCCGCCGGCCTTGGCATGTTGAACTGGCCGGACGGCCTTCCGGCCGGCGCAGGCGGACTCATCGGCATTTCCGTCGAAAATCTTTCGACGCATGTGGCCCGCGTCTATGACATGGATTGGCTGCGGTATGCCCTGCCCGGGCTGTTCTTTACCGCAGGACTGCCGCTTGCGTTCGCGGCTACGGGCCTGCGGTTTTCACCGATCGGGCGGGCGGTTCTGAACGTGCCGGCGGCCTTCTTCTGGCTTGCCGGGCTGCTCCGCGCGCGCAACTTTTCATTCCGGCGCGCACGCCAGCCCGACTATGACGACGAGCGGGAATACGAATACGACACCGAAGATTTCGAGGACGGCGAAGACGGCGGATATGCGCTTTCCGACGCGCCCGAACGGCTGGCCGCCCAATCCGATGAAGCGCGCGCGCAAAGCCGGGTCAAGCGCGAAGAAGCGCGCCGGATCGCGGCGGCGGCAAATCTTAAGCGGCCGCGGCAGCCGGCGCTGGATCTGTCATCGGGCGAATATCAGCTGCCTTCCCTTGGGCTTCTTGCGGAGCCGGTGCATCTGCACAACCGTTCCGGCCTTTCCGACGAGGCGCTGGAAGAAAACGCGCGCATGCTGGAAGCGGTGCTGGCCGATTTCGGCGTGAAGGGCCGCGTGATGGCGGTGCGCCCCGGACCGGTTGTGACGCTGTATGAATTCGAGCCGGCGGCCGGCGTGAAATCCTCGCGCGTGATTTCGCTTGCCGACGATGTGGCCCGTTCGATGAGCGCGGTTGCCGCGCGCATCGCCACCATTCCCGGCCGCAACGTGATGGGCATCGAATTGCCCAACCCGCAGCGGGACACGGTTTTCCTGCGCGAGCTGCTTGCTTCCAACGAATATGAAAAAGCGCGCGCACCGCTGATTCTTGCGCTCGGCAAAACCATCGGCGGCGAGCCGGTGATGGCCGATCTTGCGAAAATGCCCCATCTGCTGATCGCCGGCACCACGGGCTCGGGCAAATCGGTGGCCCTCAACACCATGATCCTGTCGCTGCTCTATCGCATGGCGCCGGAGCATTGCCGCATGATCCTGATCGATCCCAAGATGCTCGAGCTTTCCGTCTATGAAGGCATCCCGCATCTTTTGACTCCCGTGGTGACCGATCCGCGCAAGGCGGTGGTGGCGCTCAAATGGGCGGTGCGCGAGATGGAAGAGCGCTATCGCAAGATGTCCAAGCTTGGCGTGCGCGGCGTGGAAGCGTTCAACGATCGCGTGCTGAAGGCCAGGGAAAAGGGCGAAACGCTCAAGCGCACGGTGCAGACCGGCTTTGATCGCGATACGGGAAAGCCGATCTACGAAGACGAAGTGCTCGAATTCGCGCCCATGCCCTACATCGTCATCGTGGTGGACGAGGTGGCGGACCTGATGATGATTTCCGGCAAGGAGATCGAGGGCGCGGTGCAGCGGCTGGCGCAGATGGCGCGCGCGGCGGGCATACATCTCATCGCGGCCACGCAGCGGCCGTCCGTGGATGTGATCACCGGCACGATCAAGGCCAACTTCCCCACGCGCATTTCCTTCCAGGTCACCAGCAAGGTGGACAGCCGCACGATCCTGGGCGAGCAGGGCGCCGAGCAGCTGCTGGGCCAGGGCGACATGCTCTACATGATGGCGGGCGGGCGCATCCGGCGCATTCACGGCCCCTTCGTTTCGGACCGGGAAGTCGAAGATGTCGTGAAGTTCCTGAAAACGCAGGGCGTGCCCGAATATCTGGACGCGGTGACGGAAGAGCCCGACGAAGAGGGCGACGACCCCTACGGCCTCTATGGCGGCGGCAACGGCGATTCCGGCGATGAGCTCTATGATCGCGCGCTTGCCATTGTGGCGCGCGAACGCAAGGCGACGACCTCCTACATCCAGCGCCGGCTCGAAATCGGCTACAACAGGGCCGCCCGCCTGATCGAGCGCATGGAAGAAGAAGGCGTCATATCCAAGCCCAACCACAAGGGTTTGCGAGAGGTTTTGCTGCCCGAGAACGAACGGGACTGACCCCTCCCGCCGGCCCCCGGCAGCGGCTATATATTCTTTCGGTCACGAAGGGGTCAGGCTGATGTCCACCTATATCGAACGCTCGCTGGGCCAGGGCGAAACGCTGGTCGCCAAAGCCCATTTCCACTGGTGGTACACCTTCAAGGCCATTCTTCTGGGCTGCACGGTGATCGGGCTTGTGGTCGCCATTCCCATGATGATCCGCAAATGGACGACGGAGATCGGCGTCACCAGCCACCGCTTCGTGGAGAAAAAGGGCCTCATCGCGCTGAGCACCAGCGAGGTTGCCCTGCCCAATATCGAGGGCGTGAAAGTGGAACAGGGCATCTGGGGACGGATTCTGGGTTACGGCCATCTGCGCATCGAAGGCACGGGCGTCGATGCGGTCGAAATCCCCGACATCGCCAATCCGGTGGCCTTCCGCGCCGCGCTGGAAACGGCCAAGAGCGCCAACACACAGCCGCCGCGCTGAACGGAAATTGCCGTCTCAAAAAAGGGGATCACATGACAAGCGCAAGAATGGCCGGGCGACTGCTGGGGGCAGCTTCGCTCGGTTTCCTGATGATCGCCGCCGCTCAGGCGGCCGATGCAAAAAAGGGCCAGGAGCTGTTTGGCCGCTGCGCCATTTGCCACAACGCCGAGAAAGGCGCCGGCAACAAGGTGGGCCCCAATCTGTTCGGGATTGTCGGGCGGAAAGCCGCAACCGCTCCGAACTTCTATTATTCGCCCGCGATGAAAAGCTCCGGCATCGTGTGGACGGAAGAGAAGCTTGAGGCCTACATCATGAATCCGGCCAAGGTCGTTCCCGGCAACCGCATGGCATTTGCCGGAATCGCCAACAAGGAACAGGCCGAAGATCTGGCTGCCTATCTCGAAACGCTCAAATGAAGCCGGCCGCCGCTGTTCTGGGCGCGGGCCTTGCGTTTTTCGCCGCGTCCGCTTCGGCAGACGATGTTTCCGCCGACCTTGCGTGCAGGTTTCGCCACCGGGTGGAGGAAGTGCAATCCTTCGACCGGCTGCCTCCGGCCATCACAGCCCTGGTGCGCGCCAGAATGAATGCTGGAGCGTTGCCCGCGGGCGAATTCATGGCGCCGCGCGGCGGGTTCTTTAATGCCACGGATGTCATCATGAAGCCCGGCCCCGGCCGCCGCTTCATTCGCGCCGGCCACAGCGGAATGCGCTGGTTTCTCTGGTACGAACATGGCGGCATTGCCTACAGCCGGAACATCGCTGTCATGGAGCTTGCTGCGGGGGGCCAAAGCGCGCGGCTTGTCGCGCTGATCGGCTATCATTCCGAAAATCCCTGTGCGCTGACCGACCTGGCGCTCGACCGAAAAACCCCGCCCAAAGCCACGGCGTCGGGCTGGTGGTAGCATGCGGCGGAATGACGCGCCGGCCGGATAATGCTGCACTGCAGCGGTTTTGGCCTGTCCGCCCGTTGCAGCCCAATCCCGAGATTTTGGGGTCTCAATTCGTTGACATCCGGTCAGCTGCGGTCCTAGTTTTTGCGCCGCACAAGAGAAGGGGCTGTGCCGCGGCGGCCGGAAAGCAACCGCTGAAGGCGTGAAGCGGCCCTACGGGGAAGGCATTACTAGCAACATGAAGGTCCTCGTACCCGTCAAACGGGTGATCGACTTCAACGTGAAGGTTCGCGTGAAGGCGGACCAGACCGGCGTCGATCTCGCCAATGTCAAAATGAGCATGAACCCCTTCGACGAAATCGCCGTCGAGGAAGCCATCCGGCTGAAGGAAAAGGGCAAGGCGGGCGAAATCATCGCCGTCTCGATCGGCCCGGCGCAGGCATCGGAAACCATCCGCACCGCGCTCGCCATGGGCGCCGACCGCGGCATCCTGGTGAAGGCCGACGGCGATGTGGAGCCGCTGGCGGTTGCGAAAATCCTCAAGGCGATCTGCGAAGCCGAAAAGCCCGGCCTTGTGATCCTTGGCAAGCAGGCCATCGACGACGATTCCAACCAGACCGGCCAGATGCTGGCGGCGCTGCTGGGGTGGCCGCAAGGCACCTTTGCCCACAAGCTCGACATCACCGACAGCGCCGCAACGGTGGAGCGCGAAATCGACGGCGGCCTTCAGACCGTGGAGATCAAACTTCCGGCCATCGTCACGACCGATCTTCGCCTGAACGAGCCGCGCTATGCCTCGCTTCCCAACATCATGAAGGCGAAGAAAAAGCCGATCGACGAAAAGACGCCCGCCGATTACGGGGTTGACGTCACGCCAAGGCTCAAGGTGCTCAAGGTGACCGAACCGCCCAAACGGCAGGCCGGCGTGAAGGTGAAAAGCGGGACCGAGCTCGTGGACAAGCTGAAAGAGATTGGAGCGATCTGATGGCTTCGCTCGTCGTCGCCGAACACGACAACAGGACCCTTAAGGATTCGACGGCCAAGACAGTGACCGCCGCGGCGCAGATTTCCACGCCGGTGCATGTTCTGGTGGCGGGGCAGAATTGCGATGCCGTCGCCCAGGCTGCCGCGAAACTTGCGGGCGTCGAAAAGGTGCTTGTCGCCGACGATGCGCAATATGCGCATATGGTCGCCGAGCCGATGGAAGCGCTGATCCTTTCGCTTGCGGACAAATACGACGCCATTCTTGCGCCGGCGACCACCAACGGCAAAAACTATCTTCCGCGCGTGGCCGCGCGGCTGGACGTGCCGCAGATTTCCGAAATCCTGAAGGTGGTTTCGCCGGATACCTTCGAGCGGCCGATCTATGCGGGCAATGCCATCCAGACCGTGCAGGCCCCCGCCGGCAAGAAGGTGATCACCGTGCGCACGACGGCCTTCAAGGCCGCCGGCGCCACCGGCAATGCGGCGATCGAAAAAATCGCGGCTGCAGCCGATCCCGGCATTTCGAAATTCGCGGGCGAAGAGCTTTCCAAGTCCGAGCGGCCGGAACTCACATCGGCAAAGATCGTGGTGTCGGGCGGCCGTGGCATGGGTTCGGGCGAAAATTTCAAGCTGCTGGAACAGCTGGCCGACAAGCTGCATGCCGCCGTCGGCGCTTCGCGCGCGGCGGTGGATGCCGGATTTGTGCCCAACGACTATCAGGTGGGGCAGACCGGAAAGGTGGTGGCGCCCGAGCTTTATATCGCGGTCGGCATTTCCGGCGCCATTCAGCACCTGGCCGGCATGAAGGATTCCAAGGTGATCGCCGCGATCAACAAGGATGAAGAAGCCCCCATATTCCAGATCGCCGACTTCGGCCTGGTGGCCGATCTGTTCAAGGCGGTGCCGGAAATGGTGCAGGAACTGACCCGTCTGGGTTATTGAGGCAAACAATGAGTATCGAGCGTATCGGCATTATCGGCGCCGGGCAGATGGGCAATGGCATTGCCCATGTCTGTTCGCTGGCCGGCTTCGATGTGGTGATGGAGGATATCAATCCCGAAGCGCTGGACCGCGCCATGCAGCGCATCGAGAAGAACATGCATCGCCAGGCAGCCCGCGGCCTGATCAAGGACGAGCAGATTGCGCCCGCGCTGAAGCGCATCCACATTTCGCGCACGCTGGACGACATGAAGGACCGCGATCTGGTCATTGAGGCGGCGACGGAAGATGAAAGCGTCAAGCGCAAGATCTTCCACGATCTGTCGCCGCGGATCGGACCCAACACGATGATCGCGACCAACACCTCGTCGATCTCCATCACGCGCCTTGCCGCCGCGACCGACCGGCCGGAGCATTTCATCGGCCTTCATTTCATGAATCCGGTGCCGATGATGCAGCTGGTGGAGGTGATCCGCGGCATCGCCACCGACGATGCCACCTTCCAGGCGGCGCTGGAGATCGTCAAACGGGTGGGAAAGACGGCCGCCTATGCGGAGGATTTCCCCGCCTTCATCGTGAACCGCATCCTGCTGCCGATGATCAACGAGGCGGTCTATACGCTTTACGAAGGCGTGGGCAATGTGGAGGCGATCGACACCGCCATGCGGCTGGGCGCAAACCATCCGATGGGGCCGCTGCAGCTTGCCGATTTCATCGGGCTCGACACCTGCCTTTCGGTGATGCAGGTGCTTTACGAAGGCCTGGCCGATTCCAAATACCGCCCCTGCCCGCTTCTGGTGAAATATGTGGAAGCCGGATGGCTTGGGCAGAAAACGGGCCGCGGCTTTTACGACTACCGCGGCGAACACCCGGTTCCAACGCGCTGACCCGCGCCCTCAGGATGCTCCGGACGTCTTGAGCGTCAGCGCCCTGAAATAATCCACGGCATCGGGCGCATCCCAGGCGCCGGGGCCGACGGCCCGCGCCACTTCGCGGCCCTGCGGATCGATCAGGATGCTGTAGGGCAGGCCGAATGCGCCGAAGACGCGGATGAGCGCGATGTCGGAATCCATGTAAACCGGAAGCGAGCCCGCATGATGGGCCTTCAAGAAAGCGGCCGCATCGCTTGCGCTGCCGCGGCCCACATTCACCGCCACGATCTTCAATCCGGGAATTGCGGCCTGCAGGCCGGCAAGCGACGGAAGCTCCCGCACGCATGGCGCACACCAGGTCGCCCAGAGATTGAGAAGAACATAACGGCCCTTGAACTCCGCCAGCGTGTGCCGCCTGCCCGATGCGTCGTTGAAGGCAACCGTGGGAACGGGCGCGGGCTCCTTCAGCGGCTCGAGCCTGGCGATCGCGCCGGGCGGTGCGGGCACCGCATGAACCGGCGCCATCATCGTATATAGTAGCCCCGCCACAATGACGGCGGCGACGGCCCCGCCCGCGGCCAGGATTTTGCCATTCAGACCGGACAAGAAAGCGTTCATGGGCACGAACAGGATGTGGGGCGGGCGTTTCAGCGACAGTCCTGCCCAAATCATGGAGGAAATCAATGCCTCCATCGATTTCGACCGGCGGCTGGCGCCGCTGGATATCGAGGCATCCCTGGCCCATGCGGCCATGCTGGCCCGCCAGGGCATCATTTCGCCCGCCGATGCCGACGCCATCCGCGAAGGGCTGAACCGGATTGCACAGGAGATCGCCGAAGGCCGCTTCGCCTTCCGCCGCGACCTCGAGGACATTCACATGAACATCGAGGCGCGCCTCGCGGAGCTTGCCGGGCCGGCCGCCGGACGGCTTCATACCGCGCGATCCCGCAACGATCAGGTGGCCACGGATTTGCGCCTGTGGGTTGTGAAAGCCTGCGGCCGCGCCCGCGAGGGCCTGCGCGATCTTCAGCGCGCTCTGCTCGACAAGGCCGAGGCCCATGCCGGAACGATCATGCCGGGCTTCACCCATATGCAGCCGGCGCAGCCCATAACCTTCGGACATCATTGCCTTGCCTATGTCGAGATGTTCGCGCGCGACGGTGGCCGCTTTGCCGACGCGCAGGCGCGCATGAACGAATGCCCTTTGGGCGCGGCAGCCCTTGCGGGAACGTCCTTCCCGATCGACCGCGACATGACGGCCGGCGCCCTGGGCTTCGCGCGGCCCATGCGCAATTCGCTGGACGCGGTGGCATCGCGCGACTTTGCGCTGGAATATCTCGCCACGGCCGCGATTGCAGCGACCCATCTTTCGCGGCTTGCCGAAGAGATCGTGCTCTGGGCCTCGCCCGGCTTCGGATTCGTCGCACTTTCCGATGCCTTCACCACCGGCTCTTCCATCATGCCGCAGAAACGCAATCCCGATGCGGCGGAACTCATTCGCGGCAAGACGGGGCGGATTCTCGGCAGCTTCGTTGCGCTTGCGACCGTGATGAAGGGGCTGGCGCTCGCCTATGCGAAGGATCTCCAGGAAGACAAGGAAGCGGTTTTCGCCGCAGCCGATGCGCTGGAGCTGTCGCTCGCCGCCATGGCCGGCATGGTTGCCGACATGACGCCGGATCGCGCGAAAATGCGCGCGGCCGCGGACACGGGATACCCCACCGCCACCGATCTTGCCGATTACATTGCACGCGTGCTGGGAAAACCCTTCCGCGAAGCCCATCATGCCGCGGGCGCAATCGTGAAGCTTGCGGAGCAGAAAGGCGTGACGCTTGACCGGCTTCCGCTCGCCGACATGCGCAAGTTCGAGCCGGGCCTCACGGAGGACGTTTTCGGCGTGCTTGGACTTGAAGCTTCGGCCGCCTCGCGCGCAAGCTATGGCGGAACGGCGCCCGCGCGCGTGCGCGAGCAGATCGCCTTCTGGCGGGAGAAACTGAAATGATCCGGAAAATCCTGATCGTCCTGGCGCTCGCGGCCGCCACCGCGGCCTGCGGCACCAAGACGAGCCTGGATCTGCCCAACGGCAAGAAACCGCCCCAGGGCCAGCAGGACCCGTCAAAGCCGCCACATTCGCTTGGCCGATGACCGCATTTCATTACAGGAACGGCGCCCTGCGCGCCGAAGACTGCGATCTTGCCGCGATTGCAGAGAAGGCGGGCACACCCTTCTACTGCTATTCCGGCGCCGCGCTGGAAGAAAACTACCGGGCCTTTGCTCAGGCCTTTCCCGGGGATGCATTGATCGCCTTTTCGGTGAAGGCCAACGGCAACCTCGCCGTGCTGAAAACGCTCGCCGCCCTGGGCTCGGGCGCCGATGTTGTTTCGGGCGGCGAATTGAAGAAAGCGCTGGCGGCAGGGGTTGCGCCCGGACGCATCGTCTTTTCCGGCGTGGGAAAGACGAAAGACGAAATGCGCGCCGGCCTGGAATCCGGAATCTGCCAGTTCAATGTCGAAAGCGAACCGGAGCTTGAAATCCTGAACGAGACCGCCGCTGCGCTGGGCGTGCGCGCGCCGGTGGCCATCAGGCTCAATCCCGATGTGGATGCGCGCACGCATGCGAAAATCGCAACCGGCGGAGCCGAGACGAAATTCGGCATTCCGGTTTCCCGCGCGCGGCAGGCCTATGCGCACGCCGCGCGCCTTCCCGGCCTCCGGATCGTGGGCGTGGACATGCATATCGGAAGCCAGATCACCGAGAAGGCCCCGTTCGCGGCGGCGTTTTCGCGGCTTGCCGAAACCATCCGCATGCTTCGCGCCGAGGGCCACGAAATCGCTTCCGCCGATGTGGGCGGCGGGCTCGGCGTGGCGTATGGCGCTGGCCTGCCGTTGCCGCTGAAAGACTATGCGGCGGCGGTTGCGCGCGCGCTGGACGGGCTGAAGCTGCGCCTGATCCTTGAGCCGGGCCGGGCAATTGCGGCGGAAGCGGGCGTTCTTGTTTCGCGCGTCCTTTATGCAAAGGAGGGCGAAAGCCGCAGCTTCCTGGTGCTGGACGCCGGCATGAACGATTTTCTGCGGCCGGCGCTTTATGACGCTTATCACGAGATTGTGCCTCTGAACGAACCGGGCCCGGCGCGGGCCGTTTACGATGTTGTGGGGCCGGTGTGCGAAACGGCCGACATTTTCGCGCGGCAGCGGACGCTTCCGGTTCTGAAAGCCGGCGATCTTGTGGCGATCCTTTCGGCGGGCGCCTATGGCGCGGTGATGGCTTCGGCTTACAATGCGCGGCCGCCCGCGCCCGAAATTCTGGTGAAGGGCGGCCGATGGAGCGTGGTGAGGCCGCGCCTGAGCGAGGACACTCTTGTCGGATACGACCGCATTCCGGACTGGCTTCAGGATTGATCGCGCCGCGCGATTGATCGTGCTGGCGCGCCTTGCGCTGTTGTGGGAGCGGGTCTGGCCCAAGCTGTGGCCCGCCACCGGCTTCGCCGGCGCATTCCTGGCCGCGGCGCTGTTCGGCTTTTTCGCGCAGATCGACTGGCAGATTCATGCGCTCGTCCTTTCGGCGCTGACGGCGGCCATCGTTGTTTCGCTCTATCGCGGGTTTTCGGATTTCACCTTTCCCGGATGGAACGACGGCGCCCGCCGCATCGAGCGCGACAGCGTGCTTTCGCACCGGCCGCTGACCGAAGGCGGCGACCGGCTGGCGGCCGGGCGGGGCGATCCGGTGGCCGAAGCGTTCTGGCGGGCGCATCTGGAGCGGCTGCTTTCGGGCATCCGGCGCCTGCGCCTTTCGCTGCCCGCGCCCGGCCTTGCGCGGCGCGATCCCTATGCGTTGCGCTTTCTTGTTCTTCTTGCCGTCATCGCGGGCTTCGTCTTTGCCGGGCCCGACTGGCGCGCGCGCGTGACGGCTGCGCTTTCGCCCAATGCCGGCGCAAGCTTTCCCGCGCCGGGGCTGGATGCCTGGATCAGCCCGCCGGCCTACACCGGCGAAGCGCCCATCTATCTGCACCGCGGCCAGGGCACAAACCCGATCGCCGTTCCGGCCGGTTCGGTTCTTTCGCTGCGCGTGCACGGCGCGGCCTATTCGCCCGATCTTTCCTTTGTGAGCGGCGATGACAGCGCGCCCGGCTTCAAGGGCGGCCGCGGCGACTATGGCGCCAATATCGTCATCCGGAGCAACGCCGAAGTGCAGGTGGGCGCCGACGGGTTTGCGCTCGGGAGCTGGCGCATCCGGGCCATCGCCGACGCCGCGCCGGTGATCGCATTTGCATCGCCGCCTTCCGGCACGCAGCGCGATGCGCTGAAACTTTCCTTCACGGCCGGCGACGATTACGGCGTGACAAGCGTGAAAGCCATCATCCGGCCTCTCGCCAACAGCAAGGCCAGGCCGCTTGTTCTGGACCTTCCGCTGTCGTCGCAGGGAAAGACCGTGACGCAAACCGTTTATCGCGATCTGACCGGCCATCCCTATGCCGGCAGCGACGTCGAAATCACGCTGGTTGCGCGCGACGCCATCGGGCAGACCGGCACGACAAAGCCCATGCGCATGCGGCTGCCCGCGCGCATCTTCACCAATCCGCTGGCGCGCGCGCTGATCGAGCAGCGGCAGGCGATCGCCACGGGCGACGCCGCAGCGCGCAAGCGCGCGGGCCTTGCGCTGGACGCGCTGACCGTTGCGCCGGAACTTTTCTACGTGGAGCACGCGGGCGCCTATCTTGCGCTGCGCACGGCCTACTGGACGCTGAAAGGCGCGCGCGGGCAGGCCGATTATGCCCGCGTGGAAGACATCCTGTGGCAGACGGCGCTGGCGCTGGAACAGGGCGGGCTTTCGCTGGCCGCGCAGCAGCTGCGCGAATTGCAGCAGATGATTTCGGAAGCCCTGGCGCGCGGGGCGCCGCAGGATGAAATCAATGCGCTGCTCCAGCGCTATCAGCAGGCGATGCAGCGTTATCTGCAATCGCTGGCGCAAAATCCGCCGCCTGCCAACGCGCCGCTTCCGCCGGATGCGAAGGTGCTTTCGCCGCAAGACCTCGACACGCTGCTGAAAGCCATCCAGCAGCTGGCGCAGACCGGCAACCGCGAGCAGGCCCAGCAGCTGATGCAGCTGTTGCAGAACCTGATCGAAAACATGCGCCTTGCGCAGGGCCAGGGCGGCGGTCAGGCCGGCCAGTCGCCCGGCAGCAAGGCGATGAGCGATGCGATCCAGGGCCTTGGCGATCTGATGGGCCGGCAGCGCGGACTTCTGGACAAGACCTTCCGCCAGCAGCAGGGCCAGGGCGACCCGAAAGACGGCGGGCCAAAGGGGCTGGCCAATCAGCAGAACCAGCTGCAACAGGACCTGAACAGGATTCTGCAGGGGCTGGGCGGACAGAAAATTCCCGTGCCGAACGCGCTTTCGCGCGCCGGCCGCGCCATGGGCAATTCACAGCAGGCGCTGAACGGGCAGGATCTCCAGGGGTCCAGCAACGAACAGCAGAACGCGCTCGATGCCCTGCGCGAAGGGGCCGAGGCGCTGGCCAAATCGCTGATGCAGCAGATGGGCCAGCAGGGACAGAACGGACAGGGCCAGGACCCGCTTGGCCGCGCGCAGGGAAGCCGCGGCGGCAGCTTCGGATCGAATGTGCGGATTCCCGATCAGTCCGATCTGGAGCGGGCGCGCGAAATCCTGCGCGAACTGCGCAAGCGCGCCGCCGAGCGCGGGCGGCCGCAGGAAGAGCTTGATTACATCGACCGGCTGCTCAAGGAATTCTGAAGGAGCCACCGCATGCGCCGCATCGCCATGATTGCCGCCTGTCTTGTTGCGGGCAGCGCGGCGCTTGCACAAAACGCGCCCACCGCGACCATCGAAACCTCGATGGGCACGATCACCATCGCGCTCGACAGGGACAAGGCGCCGCAGACCGTGGCCAATTTCATCGCCTATGCGCGCGAAGGCCATTTCGACGGCACCATTGTCTATCGCGTGGAGCCGGGCTTTGTGATCCAGATGGGCAGCTATGCCGCCGACGGCTCCGCACGGCCCACGCATGCGCCCATTCCGCTGGAAGCCGCCAACGGCCTTTCCAACCTGCACGGAAGCGTGGCCATGGCGCGCAACGATGCGCCCGATTCGGCCACGGCGGAATTTTTCATCGATCTTTCCGACAACACCGCGCTCGATCATCAGCGGCTCGATAACGGCAACACGACCGGCTATGCCGTGTTCGGCCATGTGGTGAGAGGCATGGATGTGGCCGACCGCATTGCGGGCGTGCCAACCGGCGGCCAGGGGCCGTTTCCGCCGCAATCGACGCCGCTGACACCGGTTGTTGTGAAGACGGTGACGATCGCCGGCGAATAATTTCCGGCGCGAAAAAATTTTTAAATTCGGGACCGGCGAAGACAGACTCCGGGCGCCGCCCGGAATCGCTTTTTTTCGCTTGGCGTATTTTTGGGATTCTCCTCGCCCGCGCGCGCAAGCCTTGTGTGGCGCGAACCTGTTCGGACATCCGCAAGGCCCCCAAAGGGGCGGGGAGGCCGTCAGGGCGAGGAGATGGTTCGTGCGGTCATGGGTGATTCTCCTGGGAGTGGGGTGAGCCGGGAAACGCGCAAAAACGGCCCGAAAATCCCCGCCTTTGGCAGGGTTTCGGGATTTGGACGCATTTCCGGAGATGGGGCGAATGTAACAACCGACGGGCCCCCTGTCAAGGATTATTGGCATATTTGGGGAGTAATAGCTCTCCAATAGGACAGAATCTGGCTTTGGGGGATAAGGGCGCCCGCCCGGCGCCTGTGCCACAATCGCCAAGCGCCGGGGGGCGATGGCTTCGATTGACAAGTGACTATGGTCACCGGATTTATGGCCGTCCCGGAAGGGGCTGCGTCATGCCGATGAAAAACCCGCCACATCCCGGACAAATCGTCCGTCATGATTGTCTTGATCCCCTGGGATTGAGCGTGACGGCAGGGGCGAAAGTTCTGGGCGTGACGCGACAGGCGCTCAACAATCTCGTTAACGGCAAGAGCGGAATTTCGCCGGAGATGGCGATCCGGCTTGAAAAGGCGTTCGGTGGCGGCGCCAGTATCTGGCTGGGTCTTCAGATGGATTACGACCTCGCACAGGCGATGAAGCACGAACGCGCCATCAAGGTGAAACGGGTAGTGCGCGAAGCGGCGTGATACAGTCAATCGGCGCGAGAAAATGCGACACCGGGCAGATCCGCTAGTCGCGCCGCTCGCGGCTATGCCAGATGCGCAGCACAATGAGGCTGTCGCCCCCAACCGCATAGCGGATGACATAGCTGCGCTTTCCGAACCGCACGAATGTCTGGCGAATGTCTGGCGCCTTCGCAGGAACGCCCATTTCGGGAAATCGCGCGATCAGCTCGATCTTGTTCCAGATCGCGCGCATCGCCCGTTGCGCGGCCTTCGGGTTCTCGGGATAGAGGAAATTGCGCAGGCGCTCCAAATCCGAAACCGCCCCCGGCGCGAGGCGGATCATGCCATCTTGCGGGGCTTGGGCGCGGCAAGCTCGTTCGCCGTGCCCCAGCTTTCGATCCAGGCTTTCACTTCGTCCAGCGGCACGGCCATGCCGGTGCGCTCGAATTCGCGCAGGCGGCGCAGGTCTTCTTCAACGTCAAGCTCGCCGTCCACCGTATCGAGCAACTCTACCGCTGCGGCCACAACGTCGGCCGGCTTCTGGCCGCGCCGCTTCGCCAGCGCGTCCACGCGTGCTTCGGTTTCAGGATCGAGTTCAAGGGTGCGCGGAAGCCGGACCATAGCAAAAGTATAGCACGGGAACAGGATAGTGCCCAAGATTCCGCGGGAGACGGGCGTGTCCAAGAAAACCAAGGAATGATCGTCCGCTACCTCGGCAATCCGAGCTGCCACCAGAGTTTTTCGAGATCGAGCAGGTCGATCTCGATGGCGTTTTCGATGCGCTGGACGAGGCCCGGATGTTGGCCCTTCTTCTTGCGGTCATAGGCGGCGCGCGCCACATGCTCGAGCGTGCCGTCCACCGGCGCGCCGCCGTCTTTGGGAACGAGCCGCCAGCCCGGCTGCTTCAGCTGGCCGGCCAGGTCTTCGGGGGAGGGTTTTTTGTCCGTCATAGCGGCCTCATGCGAAAGCGATTGTAGGGCCGAATCCTCCACCCGTCATCGCCCGCTTCAGGCGGGCGGCCCAATTTGTTTTCTGAAGGAAGATGGGTTGCCCGGACAAGCCGGGCAATGACGGCGCGCAAATGCAATTGCCCCCTCACCCGGCGCGCGAAGCGCGCGCCGCCCTCTCCCACAAGGGGAGAGGGAACGTGGCCAATTGTCCGGGCAGGAGCAATCGCGCCTTCTCGCCCGGCGCGCGAAGCGCGCGCCGCCCTCTCCCACAAGGGGAGAGGGAACGAATTGTCCGGGCAGGAGCAGCCTTCTCCCACAAGGGGAGAGGGAACGGGACTAATTGTCCAGGAAGGAGCGGAGCTTGCGCGAGCGCGAGGGGTGCTTCAGCTTCCTGAGCGCCTTGGCTTCGATCTGGCGGATGCGTTCGCGCGTGACCGAGAACTGCTGGCCCACTTCTTCCAGCGTGTGATCGGTGTTCATGCCGATGCCGAAGCGCATGCGAAGCACGCGCTCTTCGCGCGGGGTGAGCGTGGCCAGAACGCGCGTGGTGGTTTCGCGCAAATTGGCCTGGATTGCGGCATCGATGGGCAGAACAGCGTTCTTGTCTTCGATGAAATCGCCGAGATGGGAATCTTCCTCGTCGCCGATGGGCGTTTCCAGGCTGATCGGCTCCTTGGCGATTTTCAGGACCTTGCGCACTTTTTCGAGCGGCATGGCCAGACGCTCGGCCAATTCCTCAGGCGTGGGCTCGCGGCCGATTTCATGCAGCATCTGACGCGACGTGCGCACCAGCTTGTTGATCGTTTCGATCATGTGCACGGGAATGCGGATGGTGCGCGCCTGATCGGCGATGGAGCGGGTGATGGCCTGGCGGATCCACCACGTCGCATAAGTGGAGAATTTGTAGCCGCGGCGATATTCGAATTTGTCCACCGCCTTCATCAGGCCGATGTTGCCTTCCTGGATGAGATCCAGGAACTGAAGGCCGCGATTGGTGTATTTCTTGGCGATGGAAATGACGAGCCTGAGGTTCGCCTCGATCATCTCCTTCTTGGCGACGCTGGATTCGCGCTCGCCCTTCTGCACCGTCTGCACGATGCGCCGGTAATCCTCGATGGGCTGGCGCATTTCCTGGGCGAGCGTCTGGATCTCGTCGCGGATCTCGCGGATCCTGTCGCGCTCTTCGGCCACGAATTCCTTCCAGCCGGGACGCGAAAGCCGGCCCACGCGGCGGGCCCAGTTGGGATCGAGCTCATTGCCGAAATGCTCTTTCAGGAAATCGGCGCGGTCCACGCCGTGGGCTTCGGCCAGCCTGAGCAGCTTTCCTTCCAGCGAGAAGAGCCGGCGGTTGATGCCGTACATCTGGTCCACAAGGGATTCGATGCGGTTGTTGTTGAGCTTGAGGCTCTTGACGAGGTCCACGGTTTCGGCGCGCAGCTTCTTGAAGCGGCGTTCCTGGCTGGTGGAGAGATCGTCGCTGGCCAGCTGCGCCTCGACCTGGGCATCCTGCAGGCGGCCAAGCTTCTTGTAGAGCGCCGCAATCTGGTCGAGCGTTTCCAGAACCTGCGGCTTGAGCGCGGCTTCCATCGCCGACAGCGGAAGATTGCCTTCGTCTTCCATCTCTTCGGCTTCGGCGGCGGCGTCGGCCGCGGCCTGGACTTCGGCCGGATCGGGCTCCTGGCCGTCGGCGCGCGGCTCGGTCCGCGGCGCCTGGGTTTCTTCCGGCTTTTTCGCTTCGGGCGCCGGCGGACGCGGCGTGGGCGCGGCATGGCCGTTCAGGACCGCGCCATTGACGGGGGCCGCGGGCACGGCGAGCGGCTGGCCATCGGCGCCCACGGCGGCGGCGGTTGCCGCCTGCGCATCGGGGCCGCCGCCATACATGGCTTCAAGATCGATGATGTCGCGCAGAAGGACCTTGCCTTCGTTGAGCTCGTCGCGCCAAACGGTGAGCGCCTCAAACGTCAGCGGGCTTTCGCAAAGCGCGCCGATCATGAGCTCGCGCCCGGCTTCGATGCGCTTGGCGATGGCAATTTCGCCCTCGCGCGAGAGCAATTCGACCGAGCCCATCTCGCGCAGATACATGCGCACCGGATCGTCGGTGCGGTCGTAGGTTTCCTTTTCGGAATCGGCGGAGACGAGGGCCTTGCCGCCCGCCACGGCGGGAACGCCCGCCTCGCCTTCGGCGCCTTCTTCCTGTTCTTCGCTCTCGATGACGTTGATGCCCATTTCATTGAGCATCGACATGGTGTCTTCGATCTGTTCGGAAGAGACCTTCTCGCTGGGCAGAACCTTGTTCAGCTCGTCATAGGTGACATAGCCGCGCGTCTTGGCGCGCTGGATCATCTTGCGCACCGCCACGTCCGACATGTCGAGAAGCGCCGAATCCGCATCGGCCGGCTGTTCGCCTTCGCCCGGCTTTGCGCCCGGCTTGGGAAGAACCTTGCCGTCCTTCTTTTGCGGCTCGGGCTGGGCGGCGGCCTTTTTCGCAGGAGGCGGAGCGGACGCGCGGCCCTGGGCTTTGGCGTCGGCCTTTTTGGCCGCCTGCGGCTGAAGTTTCAGCGCGGCCCGGGTCTTGGGCTCGGGCTTTTTGGGTGCAGCAGTCTTCTTGGCCGCGGCCTTGGCCTGGGCGGCCCTGGCCGCCGGCTTCTTCACCGGTTTCAACGCCACTTTCGGCTTCTTCAAAGGCTTTGTCGGCACGCGCCTGTCACTCCACGGTCTCTATCTATATGCAGAACGAAGACGTTCAGCCTTCGTTCGCCGATTTGCGCGTTTCCAGGAGGATTCTGGCTTCCTGCCAGCTCTCCTCCGTGGCCTCGGACTTGAAACGCTCCAAGGCGCGCCTTCGCTCGGGCTCGATCTCCACGATCTCCCTGAGCTGGGCCGTGGCTCTAAGGAAGCGGATTTCCAAATCCTCGGCACTGGCGTCCCCCCGGCCTTCTTCACCCGCGGGGGCGGCCTCGGGGTTCCGCAAGGAAAATCGCGCGAAAAGCCCGGCCATGCCTGCGCGGTTGAGATGGTCTTCCAGACGTCCTTTTTCAAGCGGAAATCCGGAAGCGGCGAGGTTTAAGAGTTCGCGCCGCAGCCTGTCAAGCAAGGGATCGCCGAAGGAAAGATGGGCCAGAAGCTCTGCATGGGCCGCGGCCAGATCGGGGGCTTCCAGAAGCAGGCGGGCGATTTCCTGCTCCTTCAGGCGGCGGGCGCCGCTGCCCGAGGCGCGGGCAAGAAGGCTGTTTTTCACTTCCGGCGAAACAGGGGCGGCAGGCCCGGCAAAGCGGCCGGGCTTTTCGCCGGCCGGCCGGAGCCGGCCCGCCGGTCGGGCGGGCGCCCGGCGCTTGAAATTGTCGAAAACGCGCTGCTCGAAATCGCGGCGATAGTAATCGGCAACCATCGCATCGCCGATGGACGAGACGATTTCGGCCAGCGCACGCTCCAGCCCCGCGCGGCGTTCCGGCGTTGCGAAGTCCCGCCCCTCGGTTTCCAGGCGCCAGAGCACCTGCGCCAGCGGCTCGGCGGCATCCAGAATCTTCTTCATCGCATCGGCCCCGTGCGCGCGCAGGAAGCTGTCGGGGTCTTCATCCTTCGGCATGAAGGCAAAGCGCAGGCTGAAGCCGGGCTTCAGATGCGGCAGCGAAAGCCGCGCCGCGCGCAAGGCCGCGCGAAGGCCCGCCTCGTCGCCGTCGAAACAGAGCACGGGCTCGGCCGCCGCGCGCCACAACAGATGCAGCTGATCTTCCGTGAGCGCGGTGCCGAGCGGGGCAACGGACGCCTCGAACCCGGCCCGCACAAGTGCGATCACATCCATGTAGCCTTCGGCCAGGACGATGTTGCCGCTTTTGAGCGCGGCAGGCCGCGCGGTTGCGAAATTGTAAAGCAGATGGCCCTTGGAAAAGAGCGCGGTGTCGCCGGTGTTGATGTATTTGGGCTTGGCATCGGGCGAAAGCGCGCGCGCGCCGAAGGCGACGAGCTTTCCCCGCCCGTCGGAAATGGGAAACATCAGCCGGTCGAAGAAGAAATCGCGCGGGCCCCGGCCATCTTCGGCCGGGCGCGCGAGGCCCGCGGCGATCATGTCTTCCAGCGGCACGTTCCTGGCCTGAAGATGGGCGATGAGCGCGTTGTTCGACGGCGCATAGCCCAGGCGGAACTGTTTGGCCGCAGCCTCATTCAGCCCGCGCGCGGCGAGATATTTGCGCGCCTCCGCCCCGCGCTCGGCCCGAAGCTGGGCTTCGTAGAAGGCGGCGGCCAGCTCCACGATCTCGTAAAGCGATTTTTTCTTCTGTTCGCGGGCTTCGTCTTCGGGCGTCCATTTGGGAAGCTCGACGCCGGCTTCGCCCGCAAGCCTTTCCACGCTTTCGGGAAAGGTAAGCCCTTCGGTCTCCATCAGCCATTTGAAGGCATCGCCGCCAGCGCCGCAGCCGAAGCAGTGATAGGTGCGCCGTTCGTTTTCCACCTTGAAGCTGGGCGTTTTCTCCTTGTGGAAGGGACAGCAGCCCCAGAAGACGCGGCCCTTGCGGACAAGCTTTACGCGCCGGCCCACCAGCTGGACGAGATCGGTCCGCCGCAGGATTTCATCGAGGAGGCCCTGGCCAAAGCGCATGGGCCGACTTTACGCGAATTTGCGCCCGAAGCGGCAAGGGCCGGCAAAACGATCTGTGAATCGTCGTGTTTCACAATAAAACCGGTGCTGCGAAAGTAAAACGGCCGATTTTCCCAAGTAAACTTTCGGCTTCCGTTAAGAATCGCCCCCTAATCTCCCCCGCGCCATCTGGATGCACGGGGAGAAATCCAGCATGTTCGTTTCCGCCTTCGATGCGAGCTTCAACTCGCGCCGCAAGCTGCTTTCCGTGGCGCGCGAACGTTTCGCCTATGCCGAAAGCCTTCAGGACATCGTCGATCTGGTGCGCTCCACCGCGCGCGCGATCTTTTCATCGGACGGGGTGACGTTCGTGCTGCGCGAGGGCGAAAGCTGCCATTACGTGGACGAAGACGCGATCGGGCCGCTGTGGAAGGGCCGGAAATTCCCCATGAAAAGCTGCATCTCCGGCTGGTGCATGCTGAACGGCAAAACCGCGGCCATCGAGGACATTTTCGCCGACCCGCGCATTCCCCACGACGTCTATCGCCGCACCTTCGTGAAAAGCCTGATCATGGCGCCGGTGGGCGGCCGTTCGCCTGTGGCCGCCATCGGCGCCTATTGGGGCGAACGGCGGCTGTTCGTGGACAAGGAAATCGGCATGGTCGAGGCCATGGCGGGGCTTGTGGGCGAAGCGATGAAGGCCGCCGCGGCGTAGATTGGAGACGGTTTCGAGGCCGGTGCCATCCTCCGCCGCCTGAATTCTAGGTGCGGCTGAGCAGCTCTTTCGCCACGGCGCTGGCTTTGGCGAAATCCATCTGGCCGGCGTAACGCTCTTTCAGCAGGCCCATCACGCGGCCCATGTCCTTCATCGAGGCGGCGCCGGTTTCGGCGATGACCTTTGCGATTGCGGCCTTTGCTTCCTCGGCGCTCATCTGCTTTGGCATGAAGGCGCGGATGATCGCGATTTCCTCACGCTCGGCTTTTGCAAGTTCGGGCCGGCCGCCCTGTTCGAAGGCCGCCGCCGATTCCTCGCGCTGCTTGATCATCCTGGCGAGCAGCGAAAGAATTTCGTCGTCGCCGATGCCGGCCTTCGATTCTTCGCTGCGGTTGGCGATGTCTTTTTCCTTGAGCCCCGCCAGAATCATCCGGAGCGTCGAGACCCGGCGCTGATCCTTGGCTTTCATCGCTTCTTTCAGCTGATCGTTGAATTGGTCGCGCAGGGGCATGGCTTGGCTCCTTTGCAGAGGGTCCTAGCATTTTTCTTCTTCCCCTTGAAAAGGGGAGCCCGCAACCCGCGCCGGGCGGGGATCATGGCGCGGCCTGGAGGCGATCCGCCCTCCCCTTGCAAGGGAGGGCGATTCGAGGTTGACCGCGCCCGGGCACCTTCCTATTTTCCGGCAAATCGGAAGGCCTTCCATGACCGACAGCACGTCCGCAACCGCCGAACGCCCGGCGGCGGCTTTTTCGCGCGCGAAAACCGCCCTTCTGGTGCTGGCGGACGGCACAGTGTTCGAAGGCTTCGGCTTCGGCGCGGAAAGCGCAGCGGTGGGCGAAGTCTGCTTCAACACCGCGATGACGGGGTATGAGGAAATCCTCACCGACCCGTCCTACGCCGGGCAGATCGTGGCCTTCACCTTTCCCCACATCGGGATCGTGGGCACCAACGCCGAAGACGTGGAATCCACCACGCCGGTTGTGCGGGCCTGCGTGGTGCGGGCCGATGCCGGGCATCCCTCGAACTGGCGGAGCATGGCCGCGCTCGACCGCTGGCTGCGCCTGCACAACATTCCCGGCATCGCCGGCATCGATACGCGCGCGCTCACCAACCGCATCCGCGAGCAGGGCATGCCGCACGGCGTTGTGGCGCACAGCGCCGGCGGAAGATTCGACCGCGACGCGCTGGTGAAGATGGCGCGCGGCTTTCCGGGACTGGTGGGGCTTGATCTCGCCAAGGATGTGAGCTGCCGGCAGATGTATCGCTGGCGGGAGACGCCGTGGGCCTGGGGCGCAGGCTATGGCGAAGAAACCGCGCCCACATGGCGCGCGGTGGTGATTGATTATGGCGTCAAGCGCAACATCCTGCGCCAGCTTGCGGGGCACGGCGCCGACATTGTGGTGCTGCCGGCCCATGCAACATTCGAGGATGTGATGCGCCATGCCCCGCATGGCGTTCTTCTGTCGAACGGGCCGGGCGATCCGGCGGCGACGGGCGAATATGCCATTCCCACCATCAGGGCGCTCGTGGATTCCAAACTTCCGGTGTTCGGCATCTGCCTTGGCCATCAGATGCTGGGGCTGGCGCTGGGCGGCAAGACGAAAAAGATGGCGCAGGGCCATCACGGCGCAAATCATCCGGTGAAGGATCTGGAAACCGGCAAGGTGGAAATCGTCTCCATGAACCACGGCTTCACCGTGGACCGCGAGAGCTTCCCGCGCGGGGTGAAGGAAACCCATGTCTCGCTGTTCGACGGAACCAATTGCGGATTGCGCGTGGAGGGAAAGCCCGTGTTCAGCGTGCAATACCATCCGGAAGCCTCTCCGGGGCCGATGGATTCGCATTATCTCTTCGGGCGTTTCGCGGCGGCGGCGAAAGCGCGGGCCTAATCCTTCAGCCGCCAGGGCGGGAAGCGGCGGTTTTCGCCGGCATGATAAAGGCAGAGCTTCACGCCCGCCGGATCGGTGAGCCAGACTTCGCGCCACAGCCAGCGTTTGTCTTCGGGACCGCTGTCGAATTGGATGCCTTTGGCTTTCAGTGCCGCGACCCGCGCGTCCAGATCGTCACATTCGAAATAGACGCGCGCGCCGTTCTCGGCGCCTGCGACATCGCCGGCCAGATGCAGGGAGAGGGTGTCTGTCCCGTCGCCCACTTCGAAGCGGGCATATTGTTCGCTTTTCACGATCAGTTTCAGGCCGAGCGTCAGATAGAAGGCGATGGATTTTTCCAGATCGCGCGCGGGAACGGTGACCTGGTTGAGGCGCATCAGCGCTGCAGTTCCAGCACATCCATGGTGGATTCCAGAACCGGGTAGGGCATCTCAAGGCGGGCATGATTGGGCCCGATCATGGTGAGAAGCCCGATCTGGTCATCGGGGGTGGCAGGCGCGCCGACCGAGGCGCCGTTGCCGGAATAGGCGTGCGGCTTCTCGCCATTGACCGTGGAGGCGCCGAGATAAACAAACCCGCCGTCGCCGGGATAAAGAAAGCCGCTTGTGCGCTGCGAGCCGGACGTCTTCTGCAGATAGAGCACACCGCCGCGATCGGAGATGCGGCAGGAAAACCAGCTGTAAACGACCGAAGGCGTGATCCCGCCGAGCTTGATGGTGCGGCAGCGCCAGGATCCCACAAGATCGCTGCCGCTGGGCATGGCGCCTTGCGCATTCATCACCGGCGCGATGATGCCCATGTCGGAGCCGGCGGAGGCTTCCTGCATCGCCTTGGCGCGCGCTTCATCGAGGCGGGAAAGGCGCTGCGCATCATAGGGGCTGGCGCGATCCTGCCATCCGGCCTGGGCCGCGGTCGTGCCCAACATCAGGCAGAGCGCTGCAACGATTGGGGCGTGGCCGCGCGCCCCCTTCCGGCTCACCGCGTTCGGCGGTTCGCCACCTCCCCCGCAAGCGGGGGAGGAAAATTCGTTATGTGCCCGCTCCATTGGAATCCCCTTCCTCGCCCGCGCCCTCCGACCATTCCCTGAGCTTTACGCTCGAAGGCGCGCCCACGATGTTGTAGCCGGCATCCACATAATGGATTTCGCCGGTGACCCCTGCACCCATTTCGCTCAGAAGGTAAAGAGCCGCATTGCCCACATGCTCGAGGTCAACCGTTTTGCCCAAGGGACTCAAATGCTTGTTCCAGCGGAACATGGTGCGCGATTCCCCGATCACCGAGCCGGCCAGCGTGCGCATGGGCCCGGCGGAAATCGCGTTCACGCGGATCTTGTCCTGCCCCAGGTCGGAGGCGAGATAGCGCACGCTCGCTTCCAGCCCCGCCTTGGCCACGCCCATCACATTATAATTGGGCGTGACGCGGGTGGAGCCGAGATAGGTCAGCGTGAGCAAAGCCCCGCCATCGGGCATGAGCGCGCGCGCCCGCCGCGCCACATCGGTGAACGAATAGCAGGAGATGACGAGCGAGCGGATGAAATTGGCGCGGCTCGTATCCACATAGCGGCCCTTGAGCTCGTTCTTGTCGGAATGGGCGATGGCGTGAACCAGAAAATCCATCCGGCCCCATTCGCGCTTCAGCCGGGCGAACACCGCCTCAAGCTCTTCATCCTTCTCCACATCGCCCGGCATCATGATGGTTGCGCCGATCGACGCCGCAAGCGGCTTCAGCCGCTTGAGCTGCGCCTCGCCCTGGTAGGTGAAGGCGATGTCCGCGCCCTGCTCGGCGAGCTTGCGCGCGATGCCCCAGGCGATGGAATGATCGTTGGCGACCCCCATCACCAGCCCGCGGCGGCCGGCCATCAATTTTCTGTTGTCGGTCATGTGCTGAATTCTCGAAGGAATGGTTCCTCATCCATCGGCCGGCCCGGGGTGAGGATCATCTTGAAACTTCCCCATGCTGAGCCTGCGGACGCATGAGGCTTATGCGTCGTAGCGCTGGAACACCAGCGTGGCGTTGGTGCCGCCGAAGCCGAAGGAATTGGACAGCGCGCGCGCGATTTTCGCGTTGTCCACGCGGCTGCGCACGATCGGCGCATCGGCCACTTCCGGATCGATCTCCTCGATGTTGGCGCTTTCGGCGATGAAGCCATTGTTCATCTGCAGGATGGAATAGATCGCTTCCTGCGCGCCGGTGGCGCCCAGCGAATGGCCGGTGAGCGACTTGGTGGAATTGACCGGCGGAATGCGGTCGCCGAACACCTCGCGCAGCGCCTTCACTTCGGTCACATCGCCCACCGGCGTGGAGGTGCCGTGGGCGTTGATATAGTCGATGTCGCCTTTGACGGTGGAGAGCGCCTGCTTCATGCATCGCACCGCGCCCTCGCCCGAAGGCGCCACCATGTCGTGGCCGTCGGACGTGGCGCCATAGCCCACAAGCTCCGCATAGATTTTGGCGCCGCGCGCCTTTGCGTGCTCGAGCTCTTCCAGCACCACCACGCCGCCGCCGCCGGCGATGACAAAGCCGTCGCGGTTCTTGTCGAAGGCGCGGGAGGCCTTGGCCGGCGTTTCGTTGAAACGCGTGGACATCGCGCCCATGGCGTCGAACAGGTTCGACAGCGCCCAATCCAGCTCCTCGCCGCCGCCGGCAAACATGATGTCCTGCTTGCCGTGCTGGATCATCTCGGCGGCGTTGCCGATGCAATGCGCCGATGTGGCGCAAGCCGAGCTGATCGAATAATTCACGCCCTTGATCTTGAACCAGGTTGAAAGCACCGCCGAGCAGGTGGACGACATGGCCTTGGGCACGGCAAACGGGCCGATGCGCCTGGGGCTTTTGTTTTCGCGCGTGATGTCGGCCGCCTGCACGATGGCGCGCACGGAAGGGCCGCCCGAGCCCACGATCAGGCCCGTGCGCTCGTTCACGATGTCCTTTTCCTCAAGCCCGGAATCGCGCAGGGCCTGTTCCATCGCGACAAAGGCATAGGCGGCGGTATCGCCCATGAAACGGCGCGCGCGCCGGTCGATGAGCGAATCCAGATCGATGTCGGGCCTGCCATAGACCTGGCTTCTGAAGCCCATGTCCTTGTATTGCCCAGAGAAGGTGATGCCCGATTTTGCCTCGCGCAGGGAGGCGGTCACTTCCTGGGTGGAATTGCCGATGGGGGACACGATGCCCATGCCGGTGACGGCGACACGTCTCATTCTTTTTCTTTCCTTCTTCGCCTCATCCTTCGACAGGAGGAGGACTGCTTTCTGGTCACCGTGGCGGGCCTGTCAAGCCATGAGGATGAAAATCAGGCCGGCGTGGCTTCGGCGGCGGCCGTGTTCTGCACCGCGTCGCTGAAAAGACCCACGCGCAGATCCTTGGCTTCGTAGATCACCTTGCCGTCCACCTTCATGACGCCGTCGCCGATTCCGAGCACGAGCCGGCGCATGATCACGCGCTTGAGCTCCACGTAATAACTCACGACCTTGTTGGTGGGCAGCACCATGCCCGTGAATTTCACCTCGCCCACGCCGAGCGCCCGCCCGCGGCCCAGGCCGCCCATCCAGCCCAGGAAAAATCCCAGCATCTGCCAGAGCGCATCCAGCCCCAGGCATCCCGGCATCACCGGATCCCCCAGGAAATGGCATTTGAAGAACCACAGATCGGGCTTCAGATCGAGTTCGGCTTCCACCACGCCCTTGTCGGAGGCGCCGCCCTTTTCAGAAATGTTGGTGATGCGATCGAACATCAGCATGGGCGGCATCGGCAGTTGCGGATTGCCCGGCCCGAACAGCTCGCCCCTGGCGCAGGCAATGAGGCCCTGAAGATCGAAATTCGACTTGCGTCCCAGCATGTGCGTTTCCCGCCGTTTCCTTGGGTTTCCATTTTGCCGGCGACGCCTCTTGATTCCGCAGGGCGCCTCACCGATCTGGTTGTTTAGAAGCATTCTAACCGGTATGGTTCGAATGCAACATTAGCAAAGATGAGCGCCGGGCGGCAGCGGCGCAAGGGTTTGGCGCCGATGGATGGCAATAAAAAGCAGGCAATTCAGGAAGATACCGCCGCACGCCTGCGGGCGGCCGGCCTGCGTCCGACACGGCCGCGGGTGGCGCTGGCAAGCCTGCTTCTGGGCCGAGGCCACCGGCATCTCACGGCCGAGACCCTGCATGCGGAAGCCGCAAAGGCAGGCGTGAGGGTTTCGCTTGCGACCGTTTACAACGCGCTGCACCAGTTCACGGAAGCCGGGCTTTTGCGGCAGGTGGTGGTGGATGCCGCCAGAAGCTATTTCGACACGAACACGGGCGAGCATCAGCATTTCTTTTGTGAAGACGACGGCCGGCTGATCGACATTCCGGGCGATGCCATCGCGGTGAGCCATGTGCCAGCGCCGCCAAGAGGCATGGCCGTCCGGCGCGTGGATGTGGTCGTTCGCATCAAGCGCGGCTGATGCGGCGGCGGCGCAGTTCTTCTTTGGAATAATTCTAAACTGTTGACTCTGCCCCCGGCCGGGTTATGTTTGTCGCCGGAAATCCGCGGGCCGGAGCTCGCGGCCAGCTCATGAAAGGAGAAGATCCATGCCAAATCTGAAAGGCTCCAAGACGGCACAGAACCTGAAAGACGCCTTCGCCGGCGAAAGCCAGGCCAACCGCCGCTATCTCTACTTCGCGCAGAAGGCCGACGTGGAAGGCTACAACGACGTCTCCGCCGTGTTCCGCTCCACCGCGGAAGGCGAAACCGGCCACGCGCACGGGCATCTGGAATTTCTGGAAGCCGTTGGCGATCCGGCCACCGGCGAGCCGATCGGGGGAACGGCGCTGAACCTGAAAGCCGCCATTGCCGGCGAAACGCACGAATACACCGACATGTATCCGGGCATGGCCAGAACGGCGCGCCAGGAAGGCTTCGATGAAATCGCCGACTGGTTCGAGACGCTGGCCAAGGCCGAGAAAAGCCACGCCGGACGTTTCCAGAAGGCGCTGGATACGCTGGGCAAGTAATCGCGGGCTGTCGCCCCCCGCGCATGCTTTGCGCGCGGGAAGGCCAGGGCGGCGATGGCGGTTTGGCGCCCGGGACTTTCGCGCATCTCCGGTTGCGCGGATGTTTCTGCTTGGGCGCCTGCCGCCGCCTTGCGCGCTTCCCGCGCCGCATCGCGACATTCGGCCGGGGATGACAAGGACTGTCTGAATGAGCAGAGAAGGCAGCCTCGACGCACCGAAGCGCGAGCCGATCAAATGGCGCGAGGACGACTTTTATGACGACGCCAGGCTCGATGCGGAGATGCGGCGCATCTTCGACATCTGCCACGGCTGCCGGCGCTGCTTCAACCTGTGCGAATCCTTTCCGCGGCTGTTCGATCTGATCGACAGCAATCCCACCGAAGATGTGGACGGCGTGAAGAGCGCGGATTTTCCATCCATCGTGGAAGCCTGCACGCTGTGCGACATGTGCTTCATGACGAAATGCCCCTATGTGCCGCCGCATCCCTT
>JAJPIX010000044.1 GCA_021324545.1 Alphaproteobacteria bacterium | reverse complement strand
GTAGGTATAGGCGAGCCCGTAATGAAACCCGCCTTGCGCCTTGATCAGGCGGTGGTGCTGGATCGCCTCGATGATCAGCAGCACCAGCGGCAATACCTCGATGAACGAGAACATGCTGCCGAGCGGCACCCACATCAACGGTCCCCCCGCCCAGTACAGGTGATGTCCGGTGCCGAGGACCCCTCCCAGAAAGATCAGGATCAGCTCGAAATACACCGCGCGCTCGGCGAGCTTGCGGGAGACGAGGCCGACCGCCATGAGCAGGTAGGCGCTCATGCTGGCTGCAAAGAACTCGAAGGACTGCTCGACCCACAGATGCACCACCCACCAGCGCCAGAAATCGGTGAGTGTGAACGACTTTTCGATTCCGGTGAGCGGAATCATGCCGAAGGCGTAAAGCAGAGCGATGTTGATGGTGGAAGCCCAAATCAGGTTCTCAAGCCGGATGCGGCCTGTCCAGAACTGGCGCGTGGCCATCAGAAGCGAATCCCGCGTGGGCCACAGCGCGCGAAACACCAGCACGCTCCAGACCACAAGACCCACGAAGAACCCGATCTGCCAGAAGCGGCCGAGCTGGATGTAGGAAAGCCCCTGGTTCCCGAACCAGAACCAGCCGTTCTGGATCATGCCCATGATGCCGAAATAATCGCCCAGGAGCGCGCCCGCCACGACAGCGAGCGTCACCCAGAACAGCACGTCCACAAGCAATCCTTGCGCGCGTGCTTCCCGGCCGCCGGCAATCGCCGGGGCGAGAAACAGCCCCGCGCCGATCCACGATACCCCGATCCAGACGATCGGCGTCTGGATGTGGACATCGCGCAGGAAATTGAACGGGAGCCACCGGTTGATGTCGATTCCATAGAAGCTTGTGCGGTCGTAATAGGAATGCGCCATGATCGTGCCGGCAGCGATTTGCACGAGCAGCACGGCCGCTACGATGAGAAAGTACTTCCCAATCCGCTTCTGGCTGGGTGTGAGCGTACTGAATTTCGCGAGCACCGGATCCATCGGCGCACTATCGGGATCGTTGAGCCAGAATTGATAGATGAACAGCACCACTCCGAACATCAGGAACGTGAAGCAGAAGCTGATCCACGTCCAGCGGAACGTGTTGGTCGTGGGCGTGTTGCCGACAAGAGGTTCGTAGGGCCAGTTCTCCGTCCAAGACCATGTCGTATCGGGGCGCCGCGCCACGGTTGTGAGTGCCGAATAGATGAGGAAATCGGCCGTGTAGAGCCCTTCCTCTCCCTTCAGCGCGTAAGCCGGCGTCCAGCCGGAGGCGGGATCGGACGTCTTCAATCTGTTGCGGATTTCCGTCTGCAATTTTCCGATCGCGCCCGAAAGCGCATCGGGCAGAACGACGACCGGCTTGGTCAGGTTGACGCCCTGAAGCTCGCGGCGCATGGCGCTGGCGACGGAGGCTTTTTGATCGTCGTCGAGGCCGGCCAGCGCCTTGCCGAAGTTCGCCTGCGCGATGCCCTCTTCGGTCAGCGTGGCCATGCGCACAAGCACGTCGGCGGTGTAGTCCTCGCCATAATAGGAGCCCATGCCGTAGAGGCTGCCGTAATCCATCAGATCGGTCTTCTGGAAACCCGCCTTGCCGGCAACGATGTTGTCCGCCGTCATCACAGTGCCGCCCCTCGCATCGGCAAAGCGTTGCGGCATCGGCGGCGCCCGGTCGTAGGTCATCACCGTCGCAAGACCCATAAGGGCGAATGTGACGATGGCGACCGCGAGCAGAATCCACTTCAGGACATTGCTGACAGGATCGTAGGGGGCCGGGGCAAGGTTAGCCGTGGCGGACATTTGCTCCTCCGCTTCGAATCGGCGCTGCAAATTTCACGTTACCGCCGGCAACCCGCGTCCCCAAGATTGAAATCCGTCCGGCGGCCATTGGCCTGTGCACGGCCGTGGCGGGCGCAGGCGGCGCCAAACTTTCCAGTGACAGGCCAAGCGGTTGTCTTTATTCTGATTTCCGATTTTCCGATTTTGGATCCCATGCCGAGCTGGCAAAGCGCCATCTTCGCCCGCGTGTCGCGCATCGCGCGGCCCAGAGCCGTGGGCGCGGAGACAGACATCACGGAATTGCGCCGCCAGTTCGGCTATCTGTTCGACCGGTTCGGGGCAGCGCCCCAGGACGCCGTCTTCGAAGCGGCGCAGATCGGGCCGATCAAGGGCGAATGGGTCCGCGTGGAAGAGAGCGCGCGCCAGCGCACGATTCTCTACTTCCACGGCGGCGGCTACATTTCGGGGTCTCCCGAAACCCATCGTCCGCTTGTTGCCCGGCTGTGCAAGCAGGCTGAGGCGCGGGCCTTTTCGCTGGCCTACCGGCTTTCGCCAGAATTCGTCTATCCGGCCGCCGTGCGAGACGGGATTGATGCCTATCGCTATCTCGTCAAGACGCAGCCGCCCAGGTCGATGGTGCTCGCCGGCGACGGCTCCGGCGGCGGCCTGGCTTTTGCGGTGCTTCTTGCCATCCGCAACGCGGGACTGCCGATGCCGGCAGGTTGCGTGGCAATGAGCCCGTGGGCCGACCTTTCGCTGTCCGGCTGGTCTGTGCTCACCAACCAAAAAAACGATGCGGCGCTTTCCTGGGATCTTCTGTTCGTCGCGGCGCGGCACTATCTGAAACGCAACAGCCCGGCCGATCCCTATGCCTCGCCGGTGTTCGCGAGCTTTCGCGAATTTCCCCCGATCATGGTGCACGCCGGAAGCCTCGAAATCCTGCGCGATGATGCAAGCCGCATCGGCGATTGTGCGGCAATCGCGGGCGTTCCGGTGAGCGTGGAAATCTACGACGGCATGCAGCACGTCTTTCAGGCAAATCCGCGCGTTCCTGAGGCGCGCGTATCGCTGGCGCGGCTCGGGCAGTTTATCCGCAGCAAGACAGCCGAAACCGATATGCCCGCGCCGCGCACCGTCGCAGGGACCGGCTAGCCGATCCCGTCGGTGTGCTGCGCATGCGCGTGGAACCATTCCAGTGCATGCGCGGCCAGTGCTTCATTCATGGCTGAATCGTGCAGCGGCGGATCGGTGATGATCGTTCCGCCATGACCGTCACCATGCGCGCTGAAGTCCACTGTCTCGTAGCTGCCCGCAAAATGGATGACATCGGTGTGCGTGCCATCAGTAACGGTGAGCTTGTGCTGCTTGAATCGGAGATGGAAATGCGAGTTGTGCGCTATGTTCGTGAGGTCGATCGTGTCGGCGCCGGAAAACCCTCTAATCGTGCCGGTAAATTGGTTCGGCGCATCGAGAACGAGGTGCGATGTGCCGACAAACCGGACATCTTCGCCCGCGGCATTCGCGAGGGTCAGTGTCGAACCGTTCTCCAGCCTCGCGCCGCCCGTGAAATTGCCGCCACCTGTGAGTGTGACATGCCCCGAGATCGTGACGAACAGATCGCCGTTGATCGCGCCCGCAAATGTGCCCGATGAGATTCCCACGCTGCCACCCGACGCACCCGTCAGCGTACCTCTGCCGTGAAGCGCGGTCAGGTCGATATTGTTGTCGGTTATATTCAGCGTGGCACCGGAGTCGATCGTGAGCACGCCGGACGATTTGGCGATGAATGTGCCAAAGCCCGAATCTCCTGCCGCCAGCGTGCCGCCCGCCACCGTTACGCCATATCCGGCGTTTACGGTCATGCCCGTCGTTTTGAATACGACATGTCCATTGTTTCCGGCGTCGCCGAACGTCAGATGCGTAGCTGCGCCGCCGGTGATGTCAAGGCCTGCTCCGTTGTTTAGTCTTAGCGTTTGCCCGTGTTTCGCAGCAATCTCGACATCGCCGTCCAGCGTAAGCGCGTCATCAAACGTGAAGGTATCGGAGGCGATGAGCGCTCCGTTATGCAGGGACAGGCTGCCCGTTCCCACGGCACCGGCGCGATCGATGTTCAGCGTGCTGCCATCAACGAGCGTCCCACCGCTGAATGAATTTGCGTGATGAATGACCGTGGTCCCTTGCCCAAAGACCTCAAGCGCCCCTCCACCGGTGAGGTGATTGGCGAAATTGAACGTGTCGCCGTGGTCGACGATCAGGGTCCCGCCGGCCGCGATATCGATCGCTCCCTTGATCGAACCGCCGCTCCCGCCATTGCCGAGCGCGAGAACCGCGCCGGAAGCGATGTCCGTGCCCCCGGTGTAGGTGGAATCGCCGCTCAGCACTGCCACAGCATCGAAGTTCAGGTCGACATTCAGGTCGCCGTTGATCGTGCCCGAAAAGTTTGTTCCGGTTCCATCGAATGAGAACGAGCTTGCAGCCCCGCTGTTCGCAATTGTGCCGCCGCCGGTGACATTTTTGGCCTCAAGGATGTCGCTGTAACCATGTACATCGAGCGTGGCGCCGGCGGCGATGTGGACTAACGAGGCATTGGCCAGCAACACACCAAGAAAGCTCGTACTTGCGCGTGGCTCCAATGTGCCGCCGGCGAGATTAACGTCGTAAGTTCCCGGCGTTTCAGTGCCTGGCGCACTGTCAGCCCAGAGAATCGTGCCGGTGTCTGCCGCAGAACCGAAGACGACGTTCGCGCCGGACGAAACGGTCCACGCAGAATGAACGGTAAGCGTCCGCCCGTTTGCGACTTCGAGCCCGGCGGTTCCGCCATTGAAAAGCAGCGCGTTGTTCAGCGAAAGATTTGCGGTTGCAAGAAGGCGGCCGCCAAACAGCGCCAGGTTTCCGGTTCCAATTGCGTCGGCCTCATCGATGGAAAGCGTACCTGCAATTATTTCCGTGCCACCGCTGTAGGTATTTGCATGGTCGATAACCGTTGTGCCGGTTCCGATTTGCGACAGCACGCCCGGACCGGTGATGTGATTTGCCAGGTTGAACGTATTGCTGTGGTCAATGTCGAGAAAGCCCTGATCCACTATTTTTCCGGTGACGGAGCCCGTTGTGCCCCCGTTGCCCAGCCTCAGCTCTGCACTCAAGCCCCCGATTGTCGTGCCGCCGGTGAATGTATTTGCGCCCGTCAGGTCCACAAAACCCGCTGCGGTGACAGATAGCGCAATGTTGCCGGTGACTATGCCGTGGAAGCTAGCATTGCCGATGCCCAGCGATGCGGCGCCGGTGGTGGCGGTGTTCGTCACCCTGCCATTGCCGATCAAATCGCTCACATTGATGTCTATGCCATTGAGATCGAATGTGGCACCTGCTGAGACCTTCGTGGTTGTCGCGAAGGTCATCATTCCCGACATGCCGGTGTCGGCAGCCTTCAGGACGCCCCCATCAATCTCCAGGTTGAAACTGTTACTGATCGTGCCGCCAGAGCCGCTGCCCCAGACAATCGTGCCGTCATTCGCCGGATCGCCGAACGTTATGGTCGCCGGCCCCGTGATGGTCCAGCCGCCCGCATTGTCCAGCGTGACGGTCTTGCCATGGGCGGCGGCGATGACGGGCGAACCGGAAAGGGAAAAATCCGTCGCCACCGTTTCGTTCGCAAGGCCGATGAATTCTCCGCCGGAAAGCGCGTACGCGCCGGCGCCCAGCGCACCGGCATTTGCAATCTCGAGCGTACCGCCATCCTGCGTGATCCCGTTTGGGATCGTATTGGCGCCGCGGAAGACGACAGTGCCGGTGTCCAGCTTGAACAAGGTGTTGACGGTCAGCGATCCGCCTGTGCTCTCAGACAGTGTCGCATTTGCACTGTTCATGTCGAATAGATTCACTGCCTCGGAATCGGACAATGTGACCGTGTAAGTGCCGGGCGCATCAATTGTCGCCGCCTGCGTGCCATTGGGCACGGTACCGCTCGACCAGTTGGCAGCATCGTTCCAGTTGCCGCTGATTCCGGCAATCCATCGAATTGCAGACATAAGGGTCCTCCCGCGAGGCTGATATTAAAATGCGGGAAGAAGCAGGACGAAAGGATCAATGTCGCGAAATGTCTCGAAAGCGGGGCTCGTGGAACTTCAGCTTGCAGTGCGAAATACGGCAAGGTTCTCGGCAACCATCGGGGGAAGTTTCGTTCCCGTCATCAGTGCGCTGGATAGATCGGCTTCGTTCAGGTCCGTGCCTGTAAGATTTGCATAGGAAAGATCGGTTTCGGCGAACAGGGCACGGCGCAGATCAGCGCCCCGAAAATCGGTGTAACGGGCCTGGGCTCGGTCGAGGCGGGCAGGCAGCATGCGATTATCCGAGATCAGAAGGGGCCCGAGCTTCGCATCGCGCAGGTCCGCACCGCTGATCTTGGCATTCGTCAAATTCACGCCGCGCAGATCAGCCCCGCCCAGTTTGGTGCCACGCAGATCCGCGCCCGAAAGATTCGATCCCTGCAAGGAAACGCCTTCCAGATTAAGCCCGTAAAAGGTGGCGCCGGGTGCGATCAGCGCCGTAAGCGGGCGCTGTGCGAGATGCGTTTCTCCGCGCAAATCCACGTTGGAAAGGTCGGCTGGGGCGCCTTCGCGGCCTTCGGTCCTGACCCAGCGGGCATGCCGGTCCAGGATTTCCGAAATCGGAATCGGCAACTCTTCCACTTTCTGGCCGGCGGCCTTGTCGGTCAGGGCATCCTTGAGGTTTGCGCCATCGGTGATGGCCAGATCCATCCGCGCGCCGATCAGAATGGCGCCGTCAAGCGCCGCACCGGCCAGATTGCAGCCGGAGAGATCGGCATTTTCCAGATTGGCGCCGGAGAGCTTGGCCTGCCTGAGATTGGCACGCAAGAGCCGGCAGCCCTTCATGATCGCATCGGTGAAGTCGGCCTGAATGGCCATCACGCCGGTCATTCGTGCGCGCTCAAGATTGGCGGAATTGAGAAGCGCGGTCGGCATCTCGGTCGGGCCGAGATCGTGCTGCAGCACGCGCAGGTTTCCGTACATATCCTTTTCTGCGATCGTGCCTTCCCGCAGATCGGCTTCATAAAGGTCCGCACCGATCAGGTTGGCCCCGCGCAGGCAGGCGCCGCGCATGTCGGCGCGCCTCAAACTTGCACCCGCCAGATTGGCGCGACGCAGATCGGCGCCGAAAAAGCTTGCACTGTCGAGCTGGGCGCCTGCGAGGTTCGTTTCTTCCAGGGTGGCGCCGGTAAAGTCGGCATCGGCAAGATTGCGGCCGGCCAGGTCAAGTCCGCTCAGATCGCAGAAGGCGAACACCGCGCGCCCCCCGCCGATCCGGCCGGCATGGAGCATTTCGTGGCGCGCAACCGCAGCCTGAGCCTGCTTCTGCGAATATTTTGTCAGGCTTGTGCGACGATGCGCGGTCATGCACGGCATCCTGGCGGACGAAGGTTAAGGGTTGTGCCCCGCGGGCATTCTCGCTTTTGACCGCCTAACGCCTGATTAAAAAGCAGAAATTGCTGTTTCGCCGCGGCGGATGTGCTAGGTGAAGCCCGCAAAATTGGTTATGGTGCGAAGGGTCCGCGCGGGGGCTGATTTTTCTGCCTGACTGCTACGGCCGGAAGCTATGCCTTTGCGGGCAAAGGCTTAATTCGAAACAGACCGCCAGACGACGAGAGGCTCGACTTGAACAGGCACCTTCTCATGCTGACGGCCGCGACCGCTGCGTTGCTGGTCGGCCCGGCCTTCGCTGCAAGCAACGCCGGTTGCGACACCAAAGACAACAATACGAACGTGACAGGAAAGGTCACGACGCCGATTTGCACAAGCACCGCAAAGAAAGGAAAGCCTGGCGACATCACGATCGCGGACGGCGGCTCTGTCGAGATCCCGTCGTCGTCGACTGCAGCGACCGTTCCAGCCATCACGCTGGATTCGAGCAACACGGTTACCATCGCATCCGGCGCCAAGGTGGTATTCAAGGATACCGACAATGCCGTCGGCGTGCAGATCGACGCGGGGCAGACAGGCGAATTTTCCTCCAGCGGCCTCATTGATCTTACAGGCAAGGGAACTGCCAAGACAGGCATTCTGCTTAGCGGCAAAGGCACCTTCACTGGGGACATCAACCTCGTGGCAGGCTCGGCTTTGTCTGTTCAGGGCGACTCCTCGACCGGCCTATCCATTGCCGCCGGCTCAACGCTCGCCGGCAATCTGACGATGGACGGCACGGTAGCCATCAATGCTTCGAACGCCGCATCGTTGACCGCTTCGTCACCACCGATCATCGCCGTCGATGTTGCCGGTGACGTGACAGGCAACGTGGAACTCGGCAGTGACGGCAGCATCACCTCAGTGGGTGCCGGTGCCGAAGGCATGATCGTTACCGGTGATGTCGGCGGATCCCTGCAGATAAGGGACACGCTTGCCGCGGCGGGCACGCTGACCCCATCGACTACCAAGACCAATCCGGCAGCGGGCAGTGCGCTGATGGTGGGCGGGAACGTGGCCGGCGGGATCCTGGTTGCCGGACCGGCCGGTACCAATTCGACCACCGCGCCAGCGAACATCAGCACCGATGGATCGGCGCCGGCTGTGATCATTTCACCGGCAGTGAGCACCTCTCCTCACGCGATCACCATCGGGCTGTTCAACGGCAAATACAGCCTTCTCAGCCGCGGTACGATCACCAGCCTGCCCAGCAATTTCAACATCAATTCGACAGCGCTGCTGATTGGCGGCGATACGTCCAAGACCACCTTTACGGGCGGAATCTACAACAGCGGGACCATTTCGGCCTCGGCCAAGAGTTCGCTGAACACAAGCTCGGTGAACGTGACTGCCCGCGCAATCGAGATCGGAACCGGTGCGACGATCCCAAGCCTTTTCAATGCGAGTCCGACCGGCGCCGGAAACATCACCGCCTCAATTTCGGGGCCCTCGGGCGGCGCGGCGATCGCAATTTCCATCGATCCGGCGGGAAGTGGCATCAAGGGCGGTTCCCTGACGACGCTCACCAACAGCGGAACGATCTCTGCCACGGCCACGACCACGGACACAACTGCGAAACTGCTGAATGCCTATGCGATCCTGGATGAATCGGGCCATCTGACGACCATCCACAACCAGAGTGGCGCAACCATCAGCGCATCGGCTACGACACTTGATGCCGGGAACCAGAATGCGGTTGCGGCCGATTTGTCGGCGAACCGGACGGGCGTTACCTTCACCAATCAGGGAACGGTAACGGGCGATGTCTTGTTCGGCACGGGCGGCGACCGCCTGACCGTCAACGGCAGCTCAAGCGCGCCGGCGAGCGTCAACGGTCATATCGATTTTGGTGGCGGGTCTTCCACTCATCATGACAGCCTGACGGTCGGCGCCAACGGATCGGTTACCGGCGCCATCACCGAGGATTCCGTGCGCCACGGGCTGGATATCCAGGTAGAGAATAACGGGACGCTGAACCTCGCGAATACCGATCAGGGTCTCGACCTGACCACTTTCACTGCCGACAACGGTTCTACGCTTGGTCTAACCGTCTCCCAAGCCTTCAACGCCAATGCGGGCGGCGGAACGTTCGTCGGCCCTCTGATCCTCGCCGGACAGACCATTACGGTCAATTCGTCGAAGCTTAACATCTCCTACGGCAGCTTCCTTTCGCCGAACGGCAATAATAACCAGCAATTCATCCTGATGGCGGCGCCGACCGGCAACCTCGACATCAGTAAACTGTCGGCCCTTCAGAAGGATTTCACGCTGCCCTTCCTTTATCAGGGCGGCAAGAATGGCGGCCTGCAGCTTCTGACAAACCAGACGCTGAGCGGCTCCAGCAAAAAATACGATGAACTGGTGCTTTCGGTGCGACTCAAAAAGGCGTCCGACCTCGGCTTGAAGGGCTATGCAGCACAGCTTTATGGCCCGGCAGGTGGAGGACCGGCGTCGCTGGCTTTGGCCGGCGACAACGAGTTGGGTGGAGCGGTTGTCACCGACATCGCCAGCGACGGGACGACGGCCGGCGATCAGCGCGCAAAAACCGAAGCCCAGCGGGTGTTCGATTCTTTCGCACCGAATGTCTCGGGCGAAACGCGCGCCATCGCCATTTCGATCACCGATCAGGCGACAGGGCCGGTGGCGACGCGCCAGCGCGATCTGCGAATGTATGCCGGTCAGGATTCGGACCTCACGCTCTGGAGCGAGGAATTCGGAAATTCGCTCAACCAGGACGCCGCGTCAGGCACGCCCGGCTTCCGCAATTCCGGATTCGGCTTTGCCGTGGGCGCCGATGGCGGCAATCCGCAGGCCGGCCGCTATGGCGCGGCCTTTACGTTCTTCTCAGGGTCTTCGAACGAGAAACCGCCGAGGGATACGCACACAACCGAAGATTGGTATATGGCGACGGCCTACACGGATTGGCGCGGCCGCGGATTCTTCCTCGACACCCAGGCATCGGTGGGTATTGCCACAATCGACGGCAAGCGCGTTTTGACTCTGAGCACGCTGACACGCACCGCAGACGGCAGCCGGAATGCGCTGATGGGAGACCTGGGCGCGACCACAGGCGTAATCTTCAACTGGGGCGGCACAGTCCTGACGCCCCAAATCAGCATCGATGGCATGTCCATGCGGGAAGAGGGCTATACCGAAAGCGGCGGCGGCCCCGGCTTCGATCTGCATGTCGCGCCATACTACACAAGCTCGCTGCGCGGTTTTGCAGGCATCGACCTGAGACAGGATATCAAATTCGCCGGCTTCTATTTTCAGCCGGAAATCCGCGGCGGCTATCGCTACGATCTGGTCGCGGGAGCCACGAAACTCAAGGCCAATTTTGCCGGCGCGCCCAACGACGTGCCGGCGGTGCCTGCTGGCGACACCTTCACGATCGAAGGTCCCCCGGCCGACCGCAGCAGCCTGGTTGGCGGCGCCAGCCTTTCGACCACCACCGATACCTGGTCGTTCGGCCTGAACTACGACGTGCTCAAGAGCAGCGGCGGGTTTTCGCAGATGGGCACGATCTCGCTGATCGGCCGAATCTGACCGTCAGCGCGCGGCAATATCGAGAAACCGGCCAATATCGGCTTCGGTTGTTGCGAAGGAGCAGACAAGCCGTATGAGGGTGCGGCCGGCATGTGAGGGGCCCCAATCGTAGAACCTTGCGCCGGCCTTGCGCAGCTTCGCAACCTTTGCATCCGGCAGGCGCACAAATACGGCGTTGGCCTCCACCGGGCAGGCGATCTCTGCATCCTTCGCGCCACGAAGACCTTGGGCAAGTTTTTCGGCCATTGCATTGGCGTGTCCGGCAGCCACCTTCCAGCGATCGCCCTCTAGCATCGCCTCCCATTGCGCCGACACGAAGCGCATTTTCGACAGCAGATGGCCGGCCTTTTTGCGCCGGTATTCGAAATCGGCGGCCGCCTCGGGGTCGAAAAACACCACCGCTTCGGCCGCGAGCGCGCCGTTCTTGGTTGCACCGAAGGAGAGCGCATCCACGCCGGCCTTCCAGGTGATATCGGCTGCGGGGCACTGAAGATGCGCCAGTGCATTGAACAGCCGCGCACCATCCATGTGCAGCTTGAGCTTCCGCCGACGCGCGAGCGAGGAAAGCGCGGCGATCTCGGCCGGGCGATAGACGGTGCCGCTTTCGCTGGCCTGCGTGATGCTGATGACGCAGGGTTTGGGGCCGTGGACGCCCCGCTGGAAGTCGGCGAGCGCCCCTTCGATGGTTTCGGGGGACAGCTTTCCGCTGGCGCCGGCGAGCGTGACCAGCTTTGCGCCATGCGTGAAGAATTCCGATGCGCCACACTCGTCCACGGCGATGTGGCTTTCGGCGTGACAGAAAATTGCGCCGTGCGGCGGGCAAAGCGTGGCCAGAGCGAGCGCATTGGCGGCGGTGCCCGTGAGCATGGGGAAAACCGCCACCTCACGCCCGAAGAACGCGCTCATCCGTGCGCGCAAGCGGCTGGTGAATTCGTCGTCCCCGTATGAAGCCGCAGTGCCGTGGTTGGCATGGGCGAGTGCATGGAGCATGTCCGGCGTGGCGCCGTAGGAATTGTCGCTGGAAAAATCCATGGGGTCACGTCATCGTGAAGAATTGGCAACGGCATAGCATGATAACGGCGTTGCCGGATGCAGCGGGATGACAGGCCGAACCAAGACGCGATGACAGCGCAGCGGAAAAAATTCCATTCTGTGGACCGCAGAAAACTGTGGCAACCGCGCCGCATCGCGCCTCTTTCCGGCCATGTTGCAATGCGACGGTCAGGAACCGGAAAGCCGGATTTCCACGTTTACCATGTTGTTTACGAATCGTCGCAACTTGATCAGAAAGGCTGGACCGCCTCAAAAACCGTGATTACGATGCGGCGCAAGAATAATACACAGAGCACCTTTGCCAAACGGTGCCAGGAATGGGGGCAGCGTGTTTTCTGTGATATTTCTCGCGGCCCGGCGCGTGTACGCCGGGTTTAGTTTTGCAAGGGTAGTCTGAACGCTATGCAGCGGCCATCACACGAACTTCGAGGGTTGAGCGGCACCCAGGCAACGCCGCGCCGTTTTGTCAGCGTCGGCTTGGTGGCCGGATTGCATGTCCTTCTCATTTACGCCCTGGCGACCGGTCTTGCGGCAAACCTGATTCCCAAAGTGGAGAAGATCATTGAGACGAAGGTGGTGCAGGAGCCGCCGCAGCAGGAAAAGGTGATCCCGCCGCCGCCGCCGGAGATGGTGAAGCCGCCGCCGCCCTTCGTGCCGCCGCCGGAGCTCAACATCCAGACCGAAGCGCCGGCCACAAATGCCATCACACAGGTAACGACACAGGCCCAGAAACCGGCGGTGTCGGCACCGGCATCGATCGGGCGGCCGCATAGCTGCGATCCCAATCGTTACTATCCGCCGATCGGCGTGCGTCTAAACTGGTCGGGTACCACCGGACTGAAATTCCACATCACGCCGACCGGTGATGTCACGGATGTGACGGTCGTATCCTCAAGCGGGCACTCCGAACTGGACGACGCTGCCGTGCGCTGCGTCCAGACCTGGCACTACAAGCCGGCGATCCAGAATGGCCAGCCGGTCGAAGTGCCGTGGCAAACGGAAATCAAATGGCAATTGCGTTAGAGAGGTCGACCCTAGGGGAGGGAAGACCGCGTTTAGCTCTTCTACTGACGGAGTAAGGACCACATGATCTCGAAGAAACTGGCGCTCGCCGCCGCTTTTGCGCTTGTTGCCGGTCTCGCGGCCGGAACGGCGGCCATCGCCCAACCGGCGCCGCAGAATAGCAACGCTGCGCCCGCCGCCAATCAGCCGGCCCCGGCGACGCCAGACATGGCGACGCCAGGTCAGACGAGCGACCAGAATGCCGCCGCTCCGGCAGCAGGCACGCCGAACGCAGCAGCCCCGGCTCCAGCTGCGACCACGCCGCCGCCTGCTCCTGCAGCCACAAATGCCGCAACGTCGGGCAGCAATCCGTACGGCCTTATGGCGCTGTGGGAGAACGGCGATTTCGTGATCAAGGGCGTTCTTGTAGTGCTGGCGATCATGTCGGTCGGCACCTGGTACATCTTTTTCGCGAAGTATCTGGAACAGTCGCGCGTGCTTTCGCAGGCCAACGCCGTGGAGAAGCGCTTCTGGAGCTCCAGCAACCTCAATGAAGGCATCGACAAACTGCCGAAGAACAGCGTCTTCCGCACCGTCGCCGAAAGTGGCGTGCGGGCGGCCTCGAGCGGCGGCTCGGGTCTTGTCAACGTCAGCGACTGGGTGGGCATGCAGCTCAACCGGCAGCTCGAGGAGGCCAATTCCAAGCTTCAGGGCGGCGTGGCGTTCCTGGCGTCGGTCGGTTCGACCTCGCCGTTTGTCGGTCTGTTCGGAACGGTCTGGGGCATTCTGAACGCTCTCATCAACATCGGCATGTCCGGTCAGCCTTCCATCGACAAGGTGGCAGGCCCGGTGGGTGAGGCGCTCATCTCCACCGCCATCGGTCTCATGGTCGCGGTGCCGGCGGTGCTGCTCTATAACTTCCTTGTCCGCCGCAACAAGGTGATCAACGAGAAGCTTCGGTCGTTCGCATCGGACTTGCAGACCTACCTCGTCACCAACAGGGGCAAATAAGAACCAGAGGGGCGATAAGGATCGTAAGCCATGTCCATCAACGTCCATTCGGCAGAAGGCGATGAGGCAGAACTGAACACCACGATCAACACCACGCCGCTGGTGGACGTGATGCTCGTTCTGCTCATCATCTTCCTCATCACCATTCCGGTGGCTCTCAAACTGATCCCGGTGCAGCTTCCGAATGCGCGGAACATTCCCACGCAGACGAAGCCTGAAAACATTGTCATCGCGGTCGATAGCAAGGACAACGTCTATTACAACAACGAGCTGATCACGAATAACAACGAGATCATCCAGCGCATGGAACAGGCCGTGATCAGGGCGCACAACGCCGGAAAGCCCTTGCCCGAGGTGCACATTCGCGGCGATCGCAACGCGCGATTCCAGTCGGTCGGCACCATCGTCTACGACGCGCAGCGGGCGGCCATCCAGAAGGTCGGCTTTATCCTGCAGCCCACCAACAACCCGAATCAGTAAGGATTACTCATCATGGCGATGAATGTTGGTTCACCAACCGGCGACGATGAGGTGATGGTGGAGATGAACACCACGCCGCTGATCGACGTGATGCTCGTCCTTCTGGTCATGCTGATCGTCACGCTGCCGATCCAGACCCATGCCGTGAAGCTGGACATGCCCAATCCCAACCAGAAACCGCCGCCGATTCAGCCCACGGTGCACAACATCAACGTGGATTTCGACGGTTCGATCACATGGGACGGGCAGCCCGTCGATATGGCCACGCTCGACAGCTATTTCTACAACATCGGCAAGAACAACACCTCCGAACAGGACGAGATCCACATCAGCGCCAACCGGCTGGCGAAATATGACACTGTCGCAAAAGTGATGGCGGATGCCCAGCGCCGGGGTGCGGTCAAGATTGGAATCGTCGGCACGGAATCTTATGTTCAATAAATGAGGGGCGGCCGCGGCACACGGACCATGCGGCCGCATGCGTCCGGGACCGTTGCAATTACAAGAGGTCTTAGGATGATTTCGAATCATGTTCGCGCCCTGGCGGCGGCGCTGGCGATGGGGACTGCCGCGTTCACCCTGGCCTGTGTAGAGACGGCCGTGGTGGCAGAGGCGGCCACCGTGCGTCCGGCCGTGGGCAACGCTCTGAAAGCAGCCATCGCCCTTGCCAACGAAGGCAAGGGAAGTGCCGCCCTTGCGAAGGTCCAGGAAGCCGCAGCTGTCGGCAATCTGACGGCCAGCGAGCAACAGGCTGTAGATCAGACAAAGGCGTACATTGCAGCCAAGACGGGCTCGGGCGGTAGCGGCAAGGCCAAGTTCGTGAATGACTACAACGCGGGCCGTTATCGCGATGCAATCGCGGACGCTGAACAGCTTCGCGGGCAGCTCACCTTCAACGATCAGGTTGTCGTGGCCCAGGCGTATTATCTGTCGGGCGATTACAGTGGCGCCGTGCGCTATCTGAAGGGCCTCGGCAATTCGACCCAGGTCCTGAAGCTTTTGGTCTCTGCGGCGTTCCGGGCCGGCGATACCGACACGATGCGCGATACGCTGGAGCGGCTCGTAGAGCAGACCAACGACCCCACTTACTGGAAAGACCTCCTGACGAGCGCAGGCAATGCGCGCGGCATGAGCGACCGGCAGTCGTTCGACCTCTATCGCCTGAAATTCCGCACGGGCGCGATGAAGGGGGCCGATGATTACTCGCTATTGGCGCAAATGGCGCTTCAGTTCGGCGTTCCCGGTGAGGCCCAGCAGGTGGAGCAGGCTGGCGACAAGGCCGGTGTTCTTTCGGGCGAGCGCGAGCAGCGCCTGGAAGCACTGACGGCAAAACAGATCGCCGCCGATCAGGCGAACCTGGCCAAGGAAGAAGCGGCCGCAGCCAAGGCCCAGAACGGCGATGCCTATCTCAGGCTGGGCGAGGACTATCTGGGTTATGGGCGCAACGATGATGCCCTGCGCGCCATCCAGGCCGGCATGCAGAAGGGCCCATCCGACAAGGACGCCGCCCAGATGCTTCTGGGGCAGACCTATCTCGCGCTCGGCCGGCGCGACGATGCCCTGCGCGCGTTCCAGACCGCGGCAAAATCCAGCAATGCCAACCAGGCAATGGTGGGCAGGCTGTGGGCGCTCTATGTGCGCAGCGGCGGCGGGAAGAAATAGCCCCGCCAATTTTCGTGCTGTCCGGCAGGGGACGGGATGCCTCCCGTTTCATTTTTCTGGCGACAGGGCTGCCGCCGTGGCGTCCTGGGCGGAAGGCCACGGCTTGCCGGGGCGCACGCCGCGCATTCGCATAAGCCAGGCGCGCACATCGATGTCGGGCGGGGCGGCAACGCCTTTCCCGGGGCCGGGAGACAACAATTCCCCCCGCGTGAAATCCATTTTGGCGTCATAGGTGCGGTCGATCTGGTTGCGCAGATTTTGCTCGGCCGCATACCAGGCCTGCTTGTCGGCGTCATCATGGCATGTTGACAATTCAGCCGGGTCGGCAGCGCCCCAGCGCCGCTCGACGCACTGATAGGGGTCGAATGACATGCGGAACAGGCGTCTGCGCATTTCCTCGTAGGTAAGCGTCAACCGCGTGCTGTCGGAGCGCGTGTAGGTCAGCGTGCAGGCAGCGGCGTCGCGGTCATAGATGGCAAGCAGATCGGCGACAAGATCATCGCCCTTGTAGACAAGCTTCCTGTCGCCCGCCTGATACATGCGCACGAAGCGCTCGGTCTGATCGCGCAGTTCCTTGAAGGCCGTTTTCAGCCGCGCATCGCGCGACGGCGTGGAGTATGTCTCCCAGTCTCCCTCGGTTCCATAAATGTTTGGCGGAAGGCGCTCGGGTTCGGGCCGGTTCTGGAGGCCGGCCGCGAGCGCCAGATTCACCGCGTCGGCGCGGTAATGCAGGTCATTGCAATTGGAGACGACCATGTCGTGCATCTCCTTCAGCGGGTCGAACTGAAGCTTTCCGCCCGCCAGCACCGCACGCACAAAATCGTAGTAGTCCATGATCTCGCCATTCAGCCGGAAAACGCCGCTAGCCCAATCGGAATCTGTAGGCCTTGGGCCGTTGCCGAAATATTGTTCGTCGGAGAAATCGGGAATGTCCTTGTTGCGCGCGATTTCCACATGGCCGCCCACGAGCGCGCCATCGTCTCGCCGCACGCCGCCAACAAGCGTCATCGGCCGCCAGTTCTTGAAGCCTGCGCCCATGCCCGGGCGCGAGCGCACGAATCGGAGATCGTAGAAGCCGCGCGTGAGCGAGTTGTCGGGATGGGCGTCGATATATTCGATGCGGCCGTCGGGATCCACGCGATAGATCGTGGCGAGATGCCCGTTTGGATCGTAGATCACCGTTCCGGGCCGGATGGATTTGACGCTGATCGCCGGCGAATAGAGATCGGGCGGCGGATCGTCCAGATCAGGGTGGATGCGATAGGTGGCCGAAGAAATGGTGTCGCGCAGGGTTTCCAGAAGCTCGTATCCCGACACGGACCCGGTCAGCACATCGTGCCGCTCGACAACCTCGTTGCCGTCTTTCGTATAGCGGATGTCGCGGGTAGCGCCGCGTGGCGTAACGGCGCTGACATAGGAAAACGGAAGCCCACGCTTCCACGCGTAGTAGGCCCGCAGCACGTAGGGCAGGTCCGCGCAGTCGGAATGGAAATAGATGCCCGCCGCGTCGCTCGCATGAAACGGGTTGGCGGGATTGTGCAGGCAGTCGTTGACCGTCCTGCAGCCGGAATCGCCGATTGCTGCGAGGAACTCGCCGAAGCCGCGCTCATCCTCCGGCGTCCAGCGGTCGTAGCGCACAACATAGGTCGAGGGCACGAACACGGTCGCGTTCGTCGCCATCTGCTGGGCGTCGGGCCTCTGATCCACGGGTGCGAGCGCGGACGGAAATGCGGTGGACGGGTTCGCCGGAGCTTCCTGTGCGCCAGCCATGCACGGGACCGCCACAAGCGCCAAAGCGCATAGGCCCGCGCATGCAGTGGCTGCGTCCCTCACCCAGAGACCCCCCGGCTCCACGGAGGAAGCGTAGTGAGCGACAGCATCCGGTCAAGCGCAGTCCGATTGGCGAAGGGCCTGCCGCGCAGTACAAAAGCGGCCTTCGCCTGTGATATGGATGTCACGTGAGGGGCCTATCTTCATGCCGGACCTGCACAAAACCATTCTTGCCGTCATCGCCGCCGTAGCTCTTTCAGTCTTGCCCGCCTGTGCCGCCCAGATCACCGTATTTGCGGCCGCGAGCCTGACCGACGCGTTGACCGATATTGGCAAGACCTACAGGGCGAAGACGGGAAACGACGCGGTATTCGCCTTCGCATCGTCGTCCACGCTTGCAAGACAGATTGAGGCGGGCGCGCCGGCGCAGATTTTCGTTTCTGCCGATGAGCAATGGATGAACGATGTCGATGCCCACGGTCTTGTCGAGCCTGGCACAAGACTGGAACCGCTCGGCAATGCGCTGGTTCTGATCGCGCCGTCCGGCTCGCGGCTTGCGCCGATGGCGATCAACCGCGGTCTGGACTGGCTGAAGCTTCTGGGAGCCGATGGACGCCTTTCCGTCGGTGATCCTGATCATGTGCCGGCCGGAATCTATGCAAAGGAAGCGCTCATCAAGCTGGGCGCGTGGACGACAATGGAGTCGCGCCTTGCGCGGGCCGAAGACGTCCGCGGAGCGCTTGCGCTTGTGGAGCGGGGAGAATGCCCACTCGGCATCGTTTACGCGACGGATGCAAGCGCGAGCGCGAAGGTGAAGGTCGTCGGGCAATTTCCGCCCGATACGCATTCTTCCATCGTCTATCCATTCGCGATCCTGAAAGGGCAGGCCTCTCCCGATGTGCGTGCATTTTTTGCCTATCTGACGGGCCCGGAGGCCATGGCGATATTCCGCAGATACGGATTTGCGGAGCACTGAAAGCATGAATTTCACACTGACTCCTGCCGAAACCGAGGCGCTGCTGTTGAGCCTCAAGGTTTCGACCGTGGCCGTTTTCTGTGCGCTGCCGTTCGCGCTCGCCGCGGCGCTCCTGCTGGCGCGGGGGCGTTTTTTCGGCCGGAACCTGCTCAACGGGCTGCTGCATCTGCCCCTTGTTCTGCCGCCCGTCGTCATCGGCTATCTCCTGCTGGTCGTTCTGGGCACGCGCGCGCCGCTCGGCGCCTGGTTGCTGGACAATCTCGGGATCCGGTTCGCCTTCAGCTGGATTGGGGCGGCGCTTGCCTCCGCCATCATCACGTTTCCCTTTCAACTGCGGGCGATCCGCCTGTCTCTGGAAGCGGCCGATCCGGGGCTCAGCGCCGCGGCCGCGACTTTGGGCGCGAGCCGGCTGGATCGTCTGGCAACGATCACCCTGCCGCTGGCCATTCCCGGAATCATTTCGGGCCTCATCACGGCATTTGCGGCCAGCCTGGGCGAATTCGGCGCCATTATCACCTTCGTGTCCAACATTCCGGGTGTCACGCGCACGCTGCCGCTCGCCATTTTCACGGCCATTCAATCGCCGGGCGGCGAATGGGAAGCCGCGCGCCTGTGCGCGATTTCTGTCGCGATCGCTATCGTGGCCGTCTTGGCCGCGGAGTTGCTGACGGCGCGCGCACGGACGGCAATTGCTCGATGACCGTCGAAATTTCGCTGCAACACGAGTTTTCCGGATTTTCTCTCGATTGCGCATTTGCGATCGACAGGCCGGGGATCAGCGCGCTGTTTGGCCCTTCAGGGGCGGGGAAGACGACGATCGTCAACGCGGTTGCGGGTCTGCTGAGGCCGAAACAAGGGCGCATCGTGGTGGATGGACAGGTCTTGCTCGATACCGGAAAGCGGATTTGTGTGCCGGTGTTCAGGCGAAACATCGGCTACGTCTTCCAGGAGGCAAGGCTGTTTCCCCATATGAGCGTGGATGAAAATCTTCGCTATGGCTGGCGGCGGTCCGAACATCCGGCCAGCGAAGGCGAAATTGCCCATGTGATTGCCATGTTGGGCCTTGATCATTTGCGCGCACGGGGGCCCTCGAAACTGTCCGGCGGCGAAAAAAGCCGGGTGGCGTTGGGCCGGGCGCTCCTTTCGTCGCCGCGCCTGCTGCTTCTGGACGAACCACTGGCTGCGCTCGACAACGCGCGCAAGGACGAGATCATGCCTTATCTCGAACGTCTGCGCGATGATGCGCGCGTTCCGATGCTTTACGTGAGCCACTCGCTGGAAGAGGTATCGCGCCTTGCCGATCGGGTGATCCGGGTCGAGCACGGCCGCGTGGTCGCGCAGGGATCGGTGTTCGACCTTATGGCCGAAACGACATTCGGTGCCGTGATCGAGGCGAAAGTCTCGTCAAAACGGCCGCCCGACGGTCTGAGCGTCCTTGTGTTCGATGGCGGCGAGCTGATCGTGCCAAGGCTGAAACGGCCGGGAGGCGTGCGCGTGCGGGTGCGCATCCGTGCCGAGGACGTGATGCTCGCGCTGGAAGAGCCCGGAGGAATTAGCGCCAACAATGTTCTGCCTGCGGCCATCGCCGACATTCGCGATCATGGCGAGGCGCAGGCCGATGTGCGGCTCTCTTGCGGCGGGGTCGGTCTGCTGGCGCGCATTACGCGCGCCTCCGCCACAAGGCTTCAGCTGAGGCCCGGGAAGAATGTTTATGCCATCGTGAAGGCGGTGACCGTCGATCCGCAAGTCACGTTGTGGGAGCGTGAAACACCGCCCGCTTCGAAAGCGTGAAATTGAAGACAAGGCCCACCAGCGTGCCGCAGCCGAGCGCGAAGAACGGATTGCCGAATGGTTCCGGCACGAATGTGACGAGGGCCGCGTAGACCGCATAATTCGCGAGGAAGCCCAGCCCGTTCGCCAGCACGAACTTCACCCATTCCTCCACGATGGCGGGCGTGGCCGTTGCGGCTTCCTTCCGGAACGTCAGCACGCGGTTGCCCCACCACGTGAAGGTAACGGCGACAAGGAAGGAGAAAATCGCTCCGCCGTAGCGGCCAAATCCCAACCATTTGAGGGCCACGAACAGGGCCGCTTCGTTGACGAAGAAGCCCGCGCCGCCAACGGCCGCAAACCGCAGGAAACGCGAATCCCACAGCCGCTCGAACATTGCATTCACGGGGGCGAAAGCCCCTGCGGACCCGGAATGGCAAGATAGGCGGTGCGCTTCTGCTCCCATCGGCCGCGCGTCACGGTATCAAGAATAAGGCCGCTCGCCAGCGACAGAAACGCCAGCAACATCAATGCCACCGACAGCAAAGCCGTGGGCAGTCTCGGTACCGTGCCGTGCTGGAGAAAATAGATCACCACAGGAATTCCAAGGACGATCGAGGCAAGCGCCAGAACTGCAAAGATGCTGCTGAAGAAGACAAGCGGCCGTTCCTCGCGCACGAGCGCGACAATGGTGAACAGGATCCGGAATCCGTCGCGCCACGTGTTGAGCTTGCTGACCGAACCTGCGGGACGCTCCTTGTAGCGCGTGTCAACCTCCGCCATGGGCGTCAGCAGGCGCACGGCGTGAATGGTGAGCTCGGTCTCGATACCGAAGCCGCCGGCGGTGAGCGGAAAGGATTTGACGAAGCGCCGCGACATCACGCGATAGCCGCTCAACAAGTCCTTCAGATGCACATCGAACATCAATGCGGTGAGGCCGGTAAGCAGTTTGTTCCCGAACACATGGCCGGGCCGGTAGGCGGCCTCGCCAGTGGCCACACGCCGGCCGGTCACGACATCATAGCCCTCCTCGATCACCATCCGGACAAGATCGGGCGCGGCGGCGGCATCGTAGGTGTCGTCGCCGTCCGTCAGGACATACACATCGGCTTCCACATCGGCAAACATGCGCCGCACCACATTGCCCTTGCCCTGACGCGTCTCGCGACGAACGATGGCGCCGGCCTCGCGTGCGCGCTCGATGGTCGCGTCTTTCGAATTGTTGTCATAAACGTAAATCTGCGCGTTGGGCAGCGCGGCGCGAAAATCGCGCACCGTCTGGGCAATGGCGGCCTCCTCGTTGTAGCAGGGAATGATGACGGCGATGCGCGCGGTGCTCATGCGTGTTTGCCCGGAATGCGCGTAAGCGGGCAGAACAGATAGGGTCCCGCCAGGTTGGTGCTGAAGTGCTGGCATTTCAGCCAGTCGATGTGCAGGCCGTAATCCATCAGCGCATCGTGCGTGCGTTCGAGCTCCAGCGGGTTCGACAGGGTGTAGAGATCGCCCTTGAACTGATTCACGCGCGCGCGCATTTCGGCCGTCAGTTTCGTTCCGTCGTTGGGCTGCATCATCCAGCCGTCGATTCGCAGGAATGGAATTTTATGCGGGAAAGACGGCGCCATGTAGCCCATTGGGTCCAGCCCCGTAAGCAGGATCATGGACTTGTCGGGTCGGGCAATCTTGGGCGGGGTAAATTCGATATAGGGATCGCCAAGCGGCACCTTGAGCAGGAACGTGCTGTGTGTGGAAAGGATTACCGCGAACAGAAGCACGCCCAACGTGATAATTTGCGTGCGGCGGGCCAGCGGCATCAGCCCGATGGCGGTTACGATCAGGAGCGGCGCGAGAATTTCCAGCGCAATGATGTAGCGATAGATCGCGAAAATCGCGATCCACACGAACAGCGAAACGCCGGCAAAGGCAAAAAGCGGCACTGCGGAATCCGGCGCGACGAGGGGTTCGCGCGCCCGGCCTCGCACAATCAGCGCGATGAGCGCTGCGATTCCGCAGAGATAGGCCACGCCCACACGGATGTCCTGGAATGGCAGATCGTCGGCCACCGCCCAGTTGATCGAGAAGGAGATCGGAAACAGCAGCGTGTTGAAAATGCCGTGCGGAATAAAGCGCATGTCGCGATAGGGCGAGGCAAGCGCCAGCGGCGATTTGAAATACTCGTTGAAATAGGGAAACAGCGGATTGCCGCTGAAATGGTACATCTCGTACCACCAGTAGCCTGCAAACAGCACGATGCCGATCACGCCACCCACCGCAGCCGCGCCGATGCGTGCGGCCTGATGCTTCAAATCACCGCCAAGGGCGACGAGCGCAGCCGCAAAGCCGATTGCAAATGGCGATTCAGGCAGCTTCAAGCCGACGGCGCTGCCCACGATCAGTGCCGCGAGCCCGCTGAGCAGTGCTGCTTTCGACAGCGGTCCGCGTGCGAGGAGTTCGCGCTTCGTCACAAGGATCGCAAGCCCTGCCAGCACGAAGACGCTCATCACGTTGTCGTAATATGTCGTGCCGTAAAGGCTGAGCGTCAGCGCACCGGTCATGCCAAGGATGGTGATCGCGCCGGCGGCGAGTTTCGTCTCGTCCATTCGTAGCGAACTGCGCGCCATGAGGTAGAGCGGAAAGGCGTTCAGCGACTGCACCGCGCCAAGGATGCCCAGCGCCAGCCAGGACGGCAGATTGTTGGCCAACACATAAAACGGAATGTCGAGGAACGGATTGTAATAACTCGCCTGATGGGCAACCGCGACATCGAATGTCAGCCGGTCGTTGAAGAAGGCATATGGCCCGTACCAATGGTAATTGCGGAAATCCCAAGACGTGTCCTTGCCAAGCACGATCACGAAAACCCCGCCGGCCAGCACGATGAGCGTCAGAAACAGCCACTCCTGCGGCGCCATGCCCATGGCACGGTCTGATCGGGCGGGTGCGTGCATCGGGGAGAATTTTCGAATGTCGGGCCATTCGAACCTAGCATGCCAAAGGGCGCAACGCCTGCGGCGCGTGAGCCGCAGGGCCGCCTTAACGGACCGGACGGATGCGTCTTGCGGAAGGGGATGGAGCCGCGGCAACGTCCGGCGGGGGAAGACCGCATGACCGGAACGATCAGGGCCTTGCGCGCGCACCGGCTGGTGGGGCCGGAAGCCCTGGCGCTCGACGAGATTGCGCCGCCGGGGCCCGGGCCGGGCGATCTGCTCGTGGCGGTGGAGGCAGCCGGGGTCAATCTTGCCGATGTGGCCGCCGTTATGGGCGCCCGGCGCCCGCCCCCAGCCGTGCCCTTCATCCCCGGTCTGGAGGGCGCGGGCGTGGTTCTGGCGGCCGGAGAGAATGTCAGGGACTGGAAGACCGGCGACCGGTTATGCGGCTTCTTTCCGTCGGGAAGTCTCGCCCAGCAGGCCCTGGCGCCGGCCAATCTTTGCGTGCCGCTTCCCAGGCGCATTGGATCGGACGTGGCCGCAAGCCTGCCGTTCGCCCATGCCGGGGCGCTGATGGCCCTGCGCGACAGGGCCCATCTCGCCGAAGGCGAAACCTTGCTGGTTCTGGGAGCCGGCGGGCACTTGGGCCTTGCCGCGGTTGCGGTAGGAAAACTCTTGGGCGCGCGTGTGATTGCCGCCGCAAGCGGCGAAGAGCGCGGCGCAGGCGCAGGCCAGCAGGGCGCTGACGAGGTCATCGATACGGCGGCAAAACCCCTGGGCGAAGCGGTCCGGCTTCTCACCGGCGGCCTTGGCGTGAACGTCGTGTTCGACCCTGTGGGCGGGGATGCATTTCTGCCCGCGCTCGGCGCAATCGCCTCGGGCGGCCGCTATGTCGTGGCGGGCTTCGCCGGTGGCCAACCGGGCGAGATCAACCCGGCTGTTCTGTTTGCGCGCGATGCGCAGCTGATGACGTCCAACGTCATGCAGGCGCTTTCACATGCACCGATGCGCGCGCTTTCCGCCCTTGCCAGCGTCGTCACCTGGGCCGCCGAAGAAAAATTGTCGCCCAGGATCGCAGCCAAATTTCCGCTGAAGGATGCGCGTCACGCCATCGAATATGTGCGCGCTCACCGCGCGACGGGCGCGGCCATCGTGACGATGTGATGGTTTCGCCGGGTCAGCCGTGACCCGGCGATTTTTCGACGGCCAGGTTGGAGAGAAACTGCTCGGTGCAGGCGCGCCAGGAATGCTGAAGCGCAAAGGCTCGGCATTGTTCACGCGGGATTGCCAACGCCCGCTCGCAGGCGCTTTTCAGATCGTCATCGAGAACCGCGATTGGCGCGGATCCCACCACGTCGCGCGGACCCTGCACCGGAAAGCCGGCAACCGGCACGCCGCAAGCAAGCGCCTCCAGCATGACAAGGCCAAACGTATCGGTCTTGCTCGGGAACACGAAAACGTCGCTGCCAGCATAGTGGCGCACGAGCTCTTCGCCCGTCTTCGGGCCCAGGAATTTCGCATCCGGGAACTTCTTCTCGAGCGCCGACTTCGCCGGGCCGTCGCCGATGATGACCTTCGTGCCCGGCAAATCGAGCGCAAGCAATGCCTCGATGTTTTTTTCCACCGCTACGCGGCCGACGTAGAGCCAGATCGGCTTCTTGAACGGAAGTGTCACGGCGGGAAGGGGCCGGAACATGTCAACATCCACGCCGCGCGACCATATGCGAAGATTGGTGAAGCCGCGCGCTTCCAGCTCCGTCTTCAGCGAAGGCGTTGCTACCATCATCGCGGTGGCCGGCGCGTGAAACCAGCGCAGGAAGCGATAAACAGTTTCCTCCGGAATGAACGGAAATCGCGCCTGCACATATTCCGGAAAGCGCGTGTGGAATGAAGTCGTGAAGCTCAGCCTGTTCTTTAGGCAAATGGCGCGGGCCGAAAGCCCCAGTGTGCCTTCGGTTGCAATGTGGATGGCGGTGGGTTTGAATTCCGCCATCTGACGCACCAGCCAGCCGCGGGGAAACAGCGGCAGGCGGATTTCCGAATAGGTTGGAAGCGGCATGGTGAGATGGCCCTGCGGTGTGGCGTAGCGCACCTCATGGCCCAGGCTTTCCAGGTCCCGGCCGAGAATTTCCAGCGTGCGCACGACGCCGTTGACCTGCGGAGCCCAGGCATCGGTGACGATGAGAATGCGCTGCGGAACCCCCGGGAGCGGGCTGGGCACAGTTGGCGCCAGCGCGACGCGCAGGCGCCTCACGGCAATGGCCTCAGGCGGCAACGGAAGCGGGAATTTCGCGGCCGCGTCCGGCAACGGCCGGAAGCTTGCGTCCTGCGGCAAACGACGTCCAGTGCAGAATCTCCATGGCGCCCCGGCCATTCTCGACAAGCGCCGTGCAGCTTTCAACCCAGTCGCCGTCATTCATGTACACAATGCCGTCGAGGTGCCGGATCGTGGCATGGTGAATATGGCCGCAGACAACCCCGTCCAGCCTGCGTTCGCGCGCTTCCTGCGCAACCGCTTCCTCGAAGCGGCAGATGTAATCCACCGCATTCTTGACCTTGTGCTTCAGCCACGCCGACAGAGACCAATAGGGCAGGTCGAGAAGGCGCCGGGCTGCGCTCAGCGCTTCGTTGAGCCGGATGGCCCAAGTGTAGGCCCAGTCGCCAAGGTGTGCGAGCCATTTGGCGCAGGCAATCACGGTGTCGAAGCGATCGCCGTGCAGCACCAGAAGCTGCTTTCCGTCCGCGGTTTCGTGAATGGCCTCGTGCAGGATTTCCACCCGGTCGATGGTGCGCCCACAGAATTCGCGAAACGCTTCGTCATGGTTTCCGGGCACATAGATCACGCGCGTACCGCAATCGGCCATGCGGAGAATTTCGCGCAAGACTTGCGTATGGCTCGAAGGCCAGAACCATTTCCGCTTCAGGCGCCAGCCATCGACGATATCGCCCACCAGATAGAGCGTGTCGCAAGAGTTGTGGGCCAGAAAATCCGCAAGGAGTTCGGCCTTGCAGCCACGGGTGCCCAGATGCGTGTCGGAGATGAAAATCGTGCGATGATGGCTGACATTGCGGGGTGCAAATCGCGCAGGCGTGATCGGATCGGGCTGCCGTCCAAGATACGCAAGGATGGGCATCAACACCTCGCCAGCCATAGGGTCCTTTCCGAATCACCATGCCGCGGCAAGGTCTTGCCTGCCTGCGCCGCGCGACTTGTGCGTTGCAGTGCAATGAATCTTTTGTGACCTGGTTGAGAACCGTGCACTGATTTTCAAGTAACATATTCTAATTACAGGTAAAAATCGGTAAACCGCCTCTCAGCATTCCATGGACCGATCTTTTCGCTTGCGCAAAAATTCTCGCAGCCATAATGTTGCACTGGGGCATTTTCGATGCCGCGAGCCCTTCCTGGGCGTTTCCTCCCTGAACTTGGCCGCTCCTTCGGGAGCGGCCTTTTTCTTTGAGCGGCCAGGCGGGGGACGGGTTGACGGCGGGCTTGCCCCGTTCCAACCATGACGGTCTCTGCAAGGGAAACGGCACAGTGAAATACGGGATCGATTACAAATACCTCCCCAAAGGCTCCAAAGAGCTGGTCGAGATCGGAACGGAAGAAGACATCACGATCGACGACAAGGGCTTTGGCCTGCTGCCTGATGTCGGGGACTACGTTGCCATTCCGGGCAATCGCGTGCGCGAAGGCTTCCGCGGCAAGGTGCACCACCGGTTTTTCCGCTATGTTTTTGGAATCTGTTACGTGAGCATCGTCCTTTCGGAAGTGGACGACGCCGAATGGGCGTCGATCGGCCGGCCGTAACCTATTCCGCCGCGAGACTAGAGGGGCGTTGCGGGCGCAAGCTCGCGGTTTCAAAGGAAACAAGTTCGCCCAGCGCGGCCGCAAGCCGGCCCTTCAGCGCCTCGAAGTGACCGTTCGGGCGGACTTCTTCTTCGTCCAGATAGAGCCCGCGATTGACTTCGATCTGCAGCGCATGGGTTCCGCTGCGCGGCTTGCCGTAAAGATCGGTCGTATAGCCGCCGGCATAGGGCAGGTTGCGCGCGACGGAAAATCCATGCCGTTCGAAGATGCGTTCGGCCGCACGGATCAGCACGGGCGATGCCGAAGTACCGTAGCGGTCGCCGAACACGACATCGGGTGTGGCCGCCGCCGACGGCATGGAATGGCAATCCACCACGACCGCAAAACCGAACCGCGCATGAGCTTCATCCACCAGATCGCCGAGCGCGGCATGATAGGGCCGGTGAAGATGTTCGAGCCGTTCGCGCGCCTCCTCCGGGGAGAGCCTGCGGCGATAGATTTCGGCGCCGTCGCGCACGATGCGCGGAATTACCCCGAGCCCCGCATGTACCCGCGGACTGGCGGCGTCCACCTTAAGCGGCAGGATTCCCTCGAACATCGCGGGGTCGAGCTCGGCGGGGGCGCGGTTGACGTCGAGATAGGCTCTGGGAAAACGCGCAGCGACCACCGGCGCGCCCAGGCCCGCCGCACAGGCAAACAGTTCGTCCACAAAGGCATCTTCGGAGCGGCGAAGGCCTTTGGCGTTGAGCTGGCTCTGGGCGAGAAAGCTTTCGGGATAGAGCCGGCCCGAATGGGGCGAAGCGAAAATGAAGGGAACCGCCCACTTTTCCGGACGGATGAGCGAAACCGGCATGGTATGGAGGTTGGCCAGAACGGCGTCGGCCACCGGCGGTTTCTGCTGTTCCCGACTCGCCATGTCCCAAATGGACCATCAAGTGGGTGGCCGGTTCAAGCACGGCCTTTTACCTTGGCTGTTAACCGCCATTTACGCTTTCCCTCATATAGGCTTTAGTCGCGCAAAGCGCGCGGGACGAGGGGCATGGCGCATATCCTGCTGGCGGAAGACGACGAGTCGCTCAGGCGGTTTCTGGCCGCGGCGCTGGTAAAGGCCGGCCACGAGGTCTCCGACTTCGGCGACGGCTCGGACGCGTTCGAATGTCTGAAGGGCATGCGGTTCGACCTGCTTCTGACCGATATCGTGATGCCCGGTCTGGACGGGATTGAACTTGCCAAGCGCGCGGCCGAACTCGACCCGCGGCTCAAAATCATGTTCATCACGGGCTTCGCCGCCGTAGCGTTGCATCCCTCGTCCAATGCTCCCAAGCAGGCCAAGGTTCTTTCCAAGCCGTTCCACCTGCGAGAAATCGTCCAGGAAGTCGAGCGCATGATCGCGGCCTGAGCGGCCGCATTTCCGGCGCCTTTCACCCATCACGATTTGCGGAACGGGGCTGAAATTCGCAGCCTGCGCACTAAATACGATTGCGGAGATACGCGGATGAAAAGGCCTTATCACGCAATAGAAGATGCATCGCCCTGGCGCGCGCGCAGAGTCGGAGGGCTGGCGCTTGCGGCCCTTCTGAACAGTATTCTGGCCTACGCGCTGTTCACCGGGCTTGCCACGCGTATCGTGGAGCGGATTCCGGAAGTGATTCACGCCCGAGTTGTGCCGCAGCAGCAACCGCAGCAGCGGATGCTTCCCCCGCCTTCCCCGGAGCTGCAACGGCCTTCGGTGCCGCAGGTGCCGGCGCCCGTCATCCGGATCAGGATGCCGCCGGCGCAATCGAATGCCATTCACGCGATGGCCGTGCCGCATCCCGCGCGGCCGGTCCCGCCGCCGGCACCTGCGCCTCAACCGGCGTCCGCCGTGGCGGGCACCCACACGATCCCGCCCTATCCGCCGATCTCTCGCAGGTTGGGCGAGGAAGGAACGGTGCTCCTCCGCCTGACCGTGGCGACCAACGGCCGCGTGACCGGCGCACAGGTCTTGCGTTCCAGCGGCAGCGCGAGGCTCGACGAGGCGGCGCGTGACTGGGTTGTGAGTCATTGGCGGTACCATCCCGCCACGCGCAACGGCGCCCCCGTGGAGAGCTCTGTGGAGGCAGCCGTCAAGTTTGACCTCCGGGATGGCCCCTGAAGGTTGTCGCGGCGAGATCGGGGCAATATTGCCTCATTGGCGCCAGCAATTGGTCAGATTCGGGCGTTTCCATAATGGGAACGAAGAAGTGTCCCGCAGCATTGGAGACACAGCATGAAACGGCCCGAACATCTTGCGATTTCCAGCGGTCGCGTTACGCCGCGCCGCGCCATCAGCATCGGCATTGTCGGGGCACTGCACATCGCCGTGATCTGGGCGTTGCTGAATGGGATCACCGCGAAGGTCCAGAAGTACATTCCGCCCACGCTGATTGCTCATGTCGTTGATGTGCAGCAGCCGAAGCCGCAAACCGTGCCGCCGCCGCCAACTCTCGTGAAGCCGACGGAACCGCAGGTCATGCCGCCGCCGGAAATCGTTGTCCAGACGCCACCCCCGCCGGCGGCCATTTCAGCTCCGCCGCAGCAACCGGCAACGAACCCGGTGCCCGTCAACGCTTCCGCGGCCGGAATCACGAGCACCCACACCACACCGCCCTATCCGCCGAATGCACGCAGGCTGGGCGAACAGGGCCAGGTGCTCCTGAAGATCATGGTGACGCCGCAAGGGAGCGTAAGTGATGCCCAGGTGGCGCGCTCGAGCGGCTATCCCGATCTTGACCAGACGGCCGTGGATTGGGTGAAAAGCCATTGGCGCTACAAGCCCGCCATGCAGAATGGCGTGGCGATCGCCAGCACGACCCAGGCAATCGTCAAATTCGACCTGAAAACGGCGCATTGAAGCGGCACTTGGGACCGGTCGTCTGTCCGGCTTGCGAAAGCCGCGCACCCAAGGCTATGAACCTGCCCTTGGCAGGGCACGTAGCTCAGCGGGAGAGCACTACCTTGACATGGTAGGGGTCACAGGTTCGATCCCTGTCGTGCCCACCATCGGATCCCCGCAGGCGGAGTTTCAGGCAGCGGCCCTGCTTCGCATCCGTGTTTTGAGCAACTCCAGAACCAGAACGAATGCCGCTGCCACCGCAAGGCAAATCCCGAGCTCTTCGGGGCGCAGCGCGCCAAAATGGAAGAGTCTTTGCGCCGGCGGCCACCAGAGCGTGACGGCAAGCGTCGCGAATACGACCGAGAGCAGCACCCACAAGGCGCGATTGGGCCGCAGGAGCGCGTCGCTCAGCGAGGCGCTGAACGAGCGGTTCACCAGAATCAGCCCCACGTTCATCAGAACGAGCGTCACAAATACGAATGCGCGAAGACTGGGTTCGGGCATGGCTGCGCGCGCGCCGATCACCAGCGCCAGCGCGGCGATGGCAAGTGCCATCGTTCCCTGAGTAACGGCCCATATGGTCGCCGTGCGTGTAAGAACCGGTGCCGTGGGTCGGCGTGGCGGGCGCCGCATGACGCTGGTTTCCTCGCGTTCGGATTCGAAAACAACGGAACAGGCCGGATCAATCACCATTTCCAGAAGTGCGATCTGCAACGGCATCAGGATCAAAGGCAGGCCGAAGAGAAACGGAACCAGCGCAAGGCCCGCGATCGGAATGTGCACGGCCACGATATATTCAATGGCCTTTTGCAGATTGTCATAGATGCGCCGGCCAAGCCGCACCGTGGCGACAATGGATGCGAAATCGTCATCCATCAGCACGATGCTCGCGGCCTCGCGCGCTACGTCGGTGCCACGTTGGCCCATGGCCACACCGATGTTGGCGGCTTTCATCGCGGGCGCGTCGTTTACGCCATCGCCCGTCATGGCGACCACCTCGCCCCGGCTTTTCAGGGCCTCCACGATGCGCAGTTTCTGTTGCGGCCTGATGCGCGCGAAAACTGACACATCACCAATGCGGGAAGCGAATTCCGCATCCGAAAGCTCGTCGAGTTGCGGACCGGTCATCACTTGCGCGTTGTCGATTCCCGCCTGACTGGCGATTGCGCGCGCCGTTGCCGGATAATCGCCGGTGATCATGATCACGCGAATTCCCGCATCGCGGCATTCGGCCACCGCGGCGGGAACGTTGGCACGAAGGGGATCGGCAAAGCCGATCAGGCCGACATAGCGGAAGGGGATCTCGCGCTGCGACCCGGGAGGAGGGCCGGGATGAAGCGGGCATTCCGCCACGGCCAGCAACCTCAGGCCCTCAGCCGCCAGTTCGTCCACCTGCTGCAACAGTTCGGCGCGGTCCCGCTCCGACAGGCGGCACAATTCCGCAATTGCTTCGGGCGCGCCCTTGGCGAAGGCCGTATGCGACGTGCCGGTGTCCCACAGATTGGTCGTCGCGAAGAGATCGGGCCCAATGCCATAGGTACGAAGCAAAATGCCGAAACTCTGCGGTGCGAAACAATTGGCGATATCGTGTATTGCCCGGTCAATCGGATCGGTCGGCAATGGCGCACTTGCGCCAAGTGCGGCCTGAATCAGGCGCCGTTCGGCATCAGCAGGCGCACGCGAAACCGCGCGTCGCCAGATTGCGCGGCCCGCCGCAATGAACTCCACGCGCATGTGGTTTTCCGTCAGTGTGCCGGTTTTGTCGGCGCACAGCACGGTGGCCGAACCCAGCGTCTCGATCGCGGGCGCCCGGCGCGTCAGCACGCGCACGCGTGAGATGCGCCATGCGCCCATTGCCATGAACACCGCCAGCACCAGGGGTATTTCCTCCGGCATCACCGACATGCCGATGGCGATGCCGCCCAGTGCGGCATTCAGCCAAGAGCCGCGCAGCAAGCCGAACAGAAGAACAACCAGGCCCGCCACGCCGATGCCCAGGAGCGCGAAATCGCGGACGAGCCATGAAAGCTGTGACTGCAGCCGCGGCTGTTCGAAATCGATGGCTTGCAGGGACCGGCCGATCTTTCCCATTTCCGACGAGAGTCCCGTGGCCGTAACGCGCACAAGCGCATTGCCATGCGCAATGAGCGTTCCGGCAAAAACATAGGGGAGGTCGTCGCCCCCCGGGGCGGGCGCAGCCTGCTCATGCTGCGCGTCCGGCCGTGCGCGCTTGCGCACCACCACGGATTCGCCGGTGAGCAGGGATTCATCGGCAAGCAGCTCGCTGCATTCCAGCACGGCGGCGTCCGCGGGAACGCGATCGCCCTCCGACAGAAGCAGGATATCGTCCGGAACAACGTCGGTGCCGGGAATACGCATCTGTCTGCCGTCGCGGATGACAAGCGCGCGCGGGCTTGCAAGATTGCGCAGGGTTTGGAGCACCCGCTCGCTGCGCGTTTCCTGAATGATGCCGATGGAAACCGAGAGCGTCGCAAAGGCCAGAAGCACGGCGGCATCGAGAATTTCGCCGATGAGGAAGTAGACCGCCCCGCCCGCGAGCAGAAGCCCGAACATCGGTTGGCTCACGACGCCCCAGGCGATGGCCGCCAGGTCGCGTCGTTCGGGACTTGGCAGGGAATTGGGACCGAATTTCCGCAGCCGCGCTTGCGCCTCGGAAGCCGTCAGTCCGACCATGTGGGCCGGGCTTGCCACGTTCTGCCTGTTCAACCTGGGTCTGCGACGGTGTGGTCAGTGCGACATGAAAACCGGTATTGGCGGGTCGTTCAATGCGCTTCTGGTGGCGCCGCCCAGGATGAATTCGAGCATGCGGCTGTGGCCGAAGGCGCCCATCACAAGCAGGTTTGTGGGCGCAGAGATGCATTTCCTTATGGCATCTCCGATCGGCCGGCCGCTGATGTCGATCGCGCTGAAGCTGGCATTCACCGCGTGGATTTCCAGGTGTTTCTGCAGATTGTCGAACTTGACCGTCCTGTCGAAACGCTTTTCGTTGAGAAATGTCACGACACGCACATTGCGCGCCTTCTCCAGGATGGGCATCGCATCGGCGATGGCCCGCGCCGCGGCGCGGCTGAAATCCCACAGCACGATGACATCGTCGATGGCGCCCGATGTCGATGGGCCGCCGGCCTTTGCCGGAAGCAGGATAACCGGGCGGCCGGAACCGAAAATCACCGCTTCGTGGAACAGTTCATCGAGGCCAATAAGCTCCGGCACCGGCAGAAGCGCAAGATCATGGACGCGCGCGTGTTGAACGATGGTTTCCGCTTCGGGATATGTGCCCGACGGCTCGAACACGGTCTCTGAAGAGATTCCGTTTGCCTTGGTCTGCACGGTGAGCTGGTCGAGAAGCTGCTTTGAGGCGCGGTTGGCCTCTGCGATTGCCGTGTCGATGATCTGCGACGGGTCAACCGGCCAGCGCCTTCGCGGGTAGGCGGCGGCGAAGGAGGCGCGGTCGATGGAAGGCACCAGCGCCGTCAGTTTCGCGGAGAGGCCTCGTGCAATGCTCGCCGCCTGCTCGATGATGTAATTCGGCGTGGGGTCGGGATAGATCGAGAGCGCAAGCAGGATGTCCTTGTAGCTCATGCAAGTCTCCATGATATGATTTTTTAACTCATCCGGCCCGTGCAGTTCTTGATCGATCTCAAGTATACTTTTCGGCGCGGGATTGCCGCTCTGGAACATGGCGGGCCGCACCTGTGCCTGATGCTCCTAGCCGCGCGCGGCACCACAATCGGTATGGGTGTTTGCGGCCATCCGGCCGAACGGATGCCGCCCCGCCAAGGCTGCAAGCAGTCTGCGGTCGCGGCCGTAGATATCGGGCCGGAATCCGGCGCGGCCGTCTTCGTCGCCGATTGCCGTCCAGTAATCCACATAAACGGGCAGGGGATTCTCCAGCGGAATGGTGCGCGTGGTTCCCCCGGCAATATGGGCGTCCAGCGCGGCCAGACCCGCTGACGGATCGCCGGTCATCGCAAAAGATGCGAGCGGCCTGATCTGTTCGACGCGAATGCAGCCATGGCTGAGGAAGCGCAGGTCGCGTGCGAACAGCATTCTGGCCGGCGTGTCGTGAAGGTAGGTGTTGAAGCGGTTTGGCAATTCCAGTTTCAGCAATCCAAGGGCATTGCGGGGACCTGGCGACTGGCGCACCTGCCCCTGGCTGTCGATGAACATCCCGTTTGCGGCCAGATATCCCGAGTCCTTCCAGGCCTTGGGCAGGATTTCGCGGCGGGCGATCGGCGCGGGCACCTTCCAGAAAGGATTCACGGTAATCGCCGTTGCCACCGCTTCGAAAATCGGAGTCCGGTTTGATGGCTTGCCGACGATCACGCGTGACGTGATAACCACCGCTCCGTTCTCTACAGCCGTCAGCGAGGCATCCGCCGCATTCACTTCGATGTAGTGCGAACCGAACTGGCGCCTTACCCAGCGCCAGCGCTCCATGTTGGCGACGATCTGTGAAATCCTCTCCGCCACCGGCACATTCAGGGACGCGAGTGTTTTTTTCCCGGCCCTGCCGTCGGGCGCCAACCCGTTTTCGTGCTGATAGCGGCGCAGCGCTTCCTCCAATTGCGCATTTGCGGGATCCTCGGCCGCCGGATCGGCCAAAAAACGCTCTGCTGCAAGTCGCGCGCGCAAGGCGGGAATCCGCGCATCGCCGCTATGGAGATCGACGGTTCCGGTGTCGGGAACGATTGGCCAACCGCCTTCCGCTTCGATCCGGCGATAGTTTTCCAGGGCCCGCCGCAGCCGCTGGTATTCGGGATGTGGCGGCGGCAGTTCCCTCAGGAATTGCTCAAGCCGGCCCTGTGCGAGGGCCATCTGCGTTTCCCGGGGCGCGTCGAACAAATCGCCCTGAAGTGCGACATCGTCATCCACCTGGTCCGGCGGAAGCCGGCCCGCGCGAGCATCGGTTTCATAGTGCAGCAGGCTTGCCGACAGCAGGATATCGTATTCCGTTTTCGCGGCCGCCTGCGGGAGGCGCGCGAGTCGTTCAAGATCGGCAAGATGATAGTCCTCTGGATTCAGGCCTTCCGCTGCCGCATGAGAAAGCGTTGCAAGGGCAAGCCGGGCCGTTTCCTCTTCGCCCGTGGCCGTCCACGCGGGCGCCCAACCCCTGAGCGCGTAGAAACGGCTGGCCGCGCCAAGGTCGATATGGAAAATGCCCAGCGGTGAGCGTGTTCCTTGCAGAAGCATCGCCTCGATCGGCCGGGGCGCGGGAGCAGGATCGTATGGCGCGGCGGCCAAAAGAAGCATCGCCGCAAGTCCTGCCTTAGCCTGCGCGCGCCCGAGACCTGCCATGGCCAAAATTATATAGGAAATCGCCGCGCAGGTTTGCGTCATGTCAATGAACGCCGGTAGCGAGGGGCGTTTCTTTTGGTGATCCAAAGATGGAGGCCGCATGGCGCGCGCAGGCTTGCAGCAGGGAAGCTGGGTGCTGATTTGCGATGGTCGCAAGGCGCTTTTTCTCGAAAACATGGGCGATCACATCTACCCCAAGCTTGTCACGCGGCAGGTCGTTCAGCACAAGGATCCGCCGACCCACGATCTCGGCAGCGACGTGCCCGGCCGCGTGTTCAGCGGCAAGGGCGGCCGCCATTCGGCGATCGAACCGACGGACGTCCAGAGCGTTGCCGAACAGAAATTCCTGACCGCCGTCGCACGGCGGCTGAGCCGCGAAGTCGAGGAAGGGCACGTACGAAAACTTATTCTCGCGGCGCCGGCGCGTTCGCTTGCCGTGTTGCGCGAAAAACTCTCCGCCGTTGGGAGGAAGGCCGTCGTTGCAGAATTCGACAAGGATTTCGTGCGCATGCCGGTCTATGAAATCGAGCGGCATCTGAAGCGGCTTCTGTCCGGCCGCTCCTGAAAATCAGACCGCGTAAGCAAGCCCGGCGCAGGCAGCGCCTGCCGCGGCAATGACGGCCAGCCGGAATGCGAAGCGCGCGGTCCCGAACATGACTGCCAGCAGGCATTTCGCGAGCATGTTGGATGCCACAGCGATCAGAATGGTGGCCGCTGCAATCGTTTCGCCGGCGGCGTGACCGGCCATGCCGGTCATCGAAAGCGTGATGGGATCGACATCGGCAAGACCGGAAAGAAAGGCCAGCGCGAACAAACCCGGCTTGCCGAAAGCGATCGCAAGCAGGCGAGTGGCAAGCATGACCGCCGCGAGCACCGCTCCAAACCGCAGGATTATGAAGATTTCGAACGGATCCTGGAGCTCGAGGGACGCGGGGTGGGTGATTTGCCCCGAACGCCGGTAGAGAAGCGCCGTTCCGGCACAGAAGATGGCAAATGCCCCGGCCAAAGGCGCCGCCAGAGCGAGGGCAAGCTGCGGCGCAAGAACCGCGACAATGACGAATACGCGAAGGACCGAAATTGCCCAGGCCGCGATGACGCCGGCTGCAAATTCCGCCTCCGATTCCGGATGGGTTCTGGCAAGACGCGCAAACGTCCAGCTGACCGTCGTAGAGCTGACCAGCCCGCCCACAGCGCCGGCATAAAGAAGTCCGTTTCGCCCCCCGGCCAGACGCACGGCGATGTAGCCGCCGTACGAAATGGCTGCCACCATGATGGTCATCAGCCAGATCTGGAACGGATTGAGCGCGCCCCAGGGATCGATCGGCCGATCCGGCATCACCGGCAGCAGCACGACGGTCATTGCGAGAAGCAGGAGCGCCGCGCGCAGTTCGCTCCACTTCAGCCGGGAAAGAAAATCGTGCAACAGCTGCCGCTCGGCAAGGATCACAGTGGCCGCCACCGCCGCCGAGCCGGCCGCAAGCCTGTCGCCAAGCACGGCATAGGCGCCCAGCGCAAAGGAAAGCAGCCCGGCAGCAAGCCCCGTCGCCGAATAGCTTCCGGCGCCGCGCATTTCGCGCCATTCGAAAAAGGCAAATGTGCCCGCGAAACCCAGCGCGGCAAGGCCCAGCACGACCGCGCCGGTCAATTGCGAAAGCAGCGCCCAAACAGCGCCGAGCAAGGCGATGACGGCATGGGTGCGAATTCCGGCGGCACGCGAGCCAGGGTTTCCCTCGCGGTCCTGCCAGCCGCGTTCGATGCCGATAAGGAGGCCGATCCCGAGAGCGAGCGCCAGCCGGCCAAAGATGTCTGCGGTCGTCATGAATCTACTGGGTTGCGCGCAGGCTCAGTATATACGCGGACACATCGGCGGTTTCGGTTCTTGTCAGCGCAAAATCCGGCATGGGCCGGTGGTTCCGGGAAAGGAACAGCGCAAGGGATTTCGACGTCGTGGAGGGCATCTGGGCGATCGCGTAAAAGGATGGAACGGCATCGTTGGCGGTCTCCTGGGCGCCGACCAGATGGCAAGCCGAACACCACCGCTTTGCGATGCGCGCGCCGGCTGCCGCGTCTTGCGCTTGGGCGGGCAGGGCGGCCGCAACGCCAATTGCCAAGATGAGCAACATCCCGCGCAATGGTCGGTTCTCCCGCGATCACGGCCCAAATTAGGCCCGATGTTGGACCTTCCCATTGACCTCGCGCAACAAATTGGCGGCAATGCGCTGCTAGAAGAGAAGATGCTGGCTGCGCCATTCAAGGAGGCATCATGCTCAAATCCCTGCTTGTTCCGCTGACTGGCGAGAAAAGCGATATCGTGGCGCTTGAAACCGCTTTGGCCGCCGCCCGGCCATTCGATGGCCACATCGAGGCGCTTCTCGTTCGCCCCGATGCGTCGCAATTCGCCATGCGCGCGGCGGCAACGGAGATGGGCTCATCCATCATGACGCCCCAACTCATCGCGGCGTTCGAGGAACAGGACAAGCGCCAGGCGGCCGCTGCGCGGCGGGCTTTCGAAAAGTTCTGCGGCGCCCATGATATTGCAATGACCGATTCCCCGCCGGGACCCGCGCGGGTTTCGGCGGTATGGCGTGAAAAAACCGGCGGCACGGTCCATGAAATCACGGGGGCGGCGAGATTTTTCGATGTGTCAGTTTTTGGCCGTTCCCATTTCTGCTCCAGCCTCTCGGCGGAAGGCATTGGCAACGTGCTGCTGGGCAGCGGGCGGCCGATCCTGATCGCGGCAGATCGGGCAAAACCCGACCTCGCGGGAACGATCGCGATCGCCTGGAAGGAGACCGCAGAGGCCGCGCGCGCCGTATCGCAGGCAATGCCCCTGTTGCGTCTGGCACAGAAGATCACGGTGTTCGCGGCATCCGAGGGCCGGGATGCCGGAATAACGCGGGCATCGGCGGAAGGGCTGGCGAACGCGCTCAGGTGGCACAAATTCGATGTGAAGGCCGTGTCCCTCAACGTATCGGGCGATGCAGACAAGGCCGTCGTATCCGCTGCGATGGAAGTCGGTGCAACGCTTCTGGTGATGGGTGGTTACGGGCACAGCAGGCTGCGTGAATTCGTATTTGGCGGCTTTACGCGTCACGTTTTGACCGGCGCGCCGCTGCCGATTTTCCTTGCGCACTGAGGGCGAGATGCCGGTCAACTCCTGGCAAGATCGCGCCGGCCAGAAAAAGGCGGCCGTTGCCCCGATCAATCTTCCAAGGATCCGGAAACTCGTCGCGGATGCGCGCACGTCGGCATTGCAAGATGGTGAGGCTGTCCCGGCCGGCATTCGCCCTCGCGCGGCAGGCACCCGCCCGTGGACCCGGCACAAAACGCCTGGTCACGGACTGTCAGATTACATTTGCGGTCTCGCAGAGGACGAACAGATTGTCCTTGTGGCGCTGGCCTGGATTGGCCGGGGCACCTACGGGCCGGCAGAGTGGCAGCACGCGCTGGCCGAGGCTCGCAACGCGCAATGCAGCCGCACCTGCGAATATCTGATGTCGCTGCCGCAGCTCGCCTGCGATCTGGAGCTGGGGCTCAAAGCGATTGAAGCGTCGGGGCAGTTCGTGGATTAGCCGGTTTCCTGGCACGATAGCGTGAGCAATCGGTCGTGTGACGGAACGACGGCTTCTCCGAAGCGCCGGTGAAGCTGGGCGCAATGCGCATCGTTCGTTCCGGGCGCAATCCACACCCTTGTCAGCCGCACCTGTTCTTTGGCGTCGGCCGAAGGTTTTTCGCTCTCGCAAGCCCAGGTTTCGATCCGGTCAGCCGGGAAGGGCGCACGATCCTTGCGGGTCCAGCCCGCCGGCGTGAGATGATAAAGGCCGCATTCACCTGCTGGCATGGGCTTTCCGCCTGTTTCAGTCTTCGTCGCTTTCGCCGCTTGCCAGCGCCTCAAGGACATCAAGCCGCAAAAGCACAAGTTCGTGGCGATTGGGAACCTTGATGACGCCACACTGTTTCAGGTCGCTGATCGCGCGACAGACGGTTTCGATGGTCAGGCCGAGATAATCGGCGATGTCCTGGCGGCCCATCGGCAGCGTGATGGTGTCACCGTTTCCGGCATCGACCCTGTTCGCCAGCGCCACAATGAACGAAGCCACGCGCTCTTTCGCCGATTGGCGGCCCAGCATCACCAGATGCTCCTGTGCCATCATCAGCTCGCGGCGCAAATTCAACATGAGCTCGCGCCGGACGTCAGCGACTTCTTCGCCCAGCCGTTCAACATGCGACCGCGGATAGCGGACGACCACAACATCCGACAGCGCTTCGGCCGTCAGCGAATGTTCGCAGTCGTTCTGGAATCCGAAATATTCGCCGGGCAGCGAAAAATCCGCGATCTGGCGGCGGCCGTTCACCAGGAATTTCGAATGGCGGACGGCGCCGGAAACCAGTCTGTAGGAATACTTGGCCTCGTCGCCCTGGTTGAAGATGGTCTCGTGGCGGCCGAAGCGCACGACGATGCCGAGCTTTGAGAGCGCGGGAACGTCGTTCGCAACTTTCACCGATGTCTGGCTTGACTGCTCTGCTGGCCGCAACATCCGTTCCTCCTCGCCGTTGCGCTCGATCAAAACTCTGATCGCAAATACAACGTGCGAAAATCAGGATGTTCCCGTAAGGGCTGCTACTTATGACCGGGGATGGTCGTGTTGCCCTCGGGGCCTCTGGCCGTAACGCGCGCGATCCAATCCAGCAGCGCCACGCTGTCGACCGGCTTGTGCATCACGGCCACGACGCCGGCCTTGGTTATCCGTTCATTAAGCAGCGGATCGTGTCGGCCGGTCAGTATGATTGCAGGAACAAGAATCCCGCGCTTGCGCAAGAGCTCCAGAAGCTCGATCCCGTTCAGGCCTGGCATATGCAGGTCGAGCAGAAGGCAGTCGGCGCCCTCTCCGCGAGTCTTTTCCAGAAGCGTCGCCGCAGAATCGAAGTCGCGCACGGTCATGCCGTGTGCTTCCAGCAGCATGCGCGCGGAATCGCGGACGGCCTCGTCGTCGTCCACCAGATATATGATTTTCTGCCTGTCCAAGGTCTTGCGGTGAAATGGCAACAATGGAGTATGGCGGGCCGCCCCCCCGGGCGAAATAAGTGGAGTTACCTACCCTTTACCGATGCCAGGCCGGCCTGGCCCGACACAAACATGCGAATCAGATCGGGCAGGTTGCGCGCGCCCATTTTCTGCATCACCCGGCCACGGTGAATTTCCACCGTCCGGGGCGAAATCATCAATTCATAGGCAATGATCTTGTTCAGTTTGCCTGCCAACACCAGATCGAGCACTTCCCTTTCCCGCGGGGTAAGGCTTTTAAGCCTTTCCTGAACCTCGGGCGACGGGCCGGGCGCATCTTCCATCTTCGCCGGCGCTTGCAGGGCGGTGCGAATGCTTTGCAGAAGCGCAGCGGCGTCATAGGGCTTTTCCAGGAAGTCGACAGCGCCGACCTTCATGGCGCGCACGGCCAAGGGAATATCGCCATGCCCGGTCACAACAATGACCGGAAGCCGCGATCCGCGCTTTTTCATTTCCGTCTGCAGTTCCAGCCCATCCATGTCGGGCATGCGGATGTCGGCGATCACGCATCCCTTGCGATCGAGCGCGTCCGCCGCCAGAAAATCGCGCGCGGATTCGAACGCCTCGACACGGAACCCGGAAGCCTCAAGCAGCGCGGATAACGAATCGCGAATCGATTCGTCGTCATCGACGATAAAGACAGTCGGCTCATTTGGGGTCATCGGCACTTTCCGTAGCAATGGGAAGCTGGAAGCGGAAAACGGCGCCCGGCTTCCGGCGCGGTACCAGCGCGAGATTGCCGCCGTGCGCTTCCAGAATGGAACGGCAGATCATCAGGCCGATGCCCATGCCCGTGGATTTGGTCGTGACGAAAGGCTGAAACAGCCGCTCCGCCACGTCGGGCGGAATGCCGGGCCCGGTATCGGCGACCGACACCTCGATGAAGCTTTCATTCGCCGCCGTGGAGACGGTGATCTCCTTCACGGCGGAATTCTGCATGGCCTCGATGGCGTTGCGGATCAGATTGACCAGCACCTGCTGGATCTGGACCCGATCGATCAGGATCTGCGGCAAGCCGGCGGCCAGCCTGGTCTGCAGCCTGACGTTGACATCGCTCGACGCCATGACGCCCAGCGTGATCGCTTCCCGCACAACTTCGTTGATGTCCGCCAGCGCGCGGCTTGCCTTTCGCTTCTCGACGAAGCCGCGCAGGCGGCGGATGATCTGTCCGGCCCGTTGAATCTGCTCGGCGCCTTTTTCCAGTGCCTGCACGACCCTGGCCGCCTTGGGGTCCTCGACCCCCTTCAGCAGCGCGAGCGCGGCGTTGACGTAATTCGTCGTTGCGGCAAGCGGCTGGTTGAGCTCGTGGGCGAGCGCCGAGGAAAGCTGGCCCATGGAAGTCAGCCGCGAAACATGGGCCATCTCGGCCTGCATCTCGCGCAAGCGCGCCTCCGAAGCCTTTCGCTCCGTAATGTCACGGGCAATCACCGAAACGCGATTGATCTTTCCCGAACCGTCGTGAAGCGGAGAGACCGACAATGAGACATCGATCAGGGCGCCGTTCTTGTGCCGGCGGACGGTTTCATACAGCCGCACCTTGTCGCCGGCGCGCAGCCTTTCCATGATTGTCTTTTCTTCGGCCATGTAGCCATCGGGAAAAATCTGCGATATCGAATTTCCGATCATCTCCTCGGCCGTATAGCCGAACATCCGCTCCGCGCCGGAGTTCCAGTTCGTCACGATCCCATCGAGCGTCTTGCCAAGGATGGCGTCTTCCGAAGACTCGACGATGGCGGCAAGTTCATGCAGGGTCTTCTCGTGCTGGGCCGCGGCCGCCTTGATTTCGGAAAGATCGTGGAGAATGCCCACGAAAACGCGCCGCGCGCCGATACGTCCTTCGCCGACGGAAAGATACATCGGAAAGGTGGTTCCGTCCTTGCGCCGTCCGACCACCTCGCGGCCGATGCCCACAATGCGGCGTTCGCCGGTTGTCTTGTAGCGTTCGATATAACCGTCATGTTCCCGCCGGTAGGGTTCGGGCATCAGCAGGCTTACATTCTTTCCGATCACTTCTTCGGGCGGGTAAAGAAACAGCCGCTCGCAGGCCTGGTTGTAGATTTCGACAATTCCGCGATCATTGATGACAATGATCCCGTCAACCGCAGTAGCGGTTAAGATATCGAAAAGCGCGTCACTGGGCCCGTCCTTCACGGTCATGGGCGAATTCCGCGGCTGATCCTGCTTCTAACTACCAAAGCAGGCCGGATTATTCCATTGCCGCCCGGTTGCCCAAATTGGCGCGCGGACTCCGGGCGATGCCGTGGTGAATGCCGGTTTAGCGTAACTGATTCGCCTTGCCTGCAGGCTTCGCCGCCGGCGCCAGGGATGCCCCGGACCGGCTCCACGCGCACGATCATGTATCGGTGATCTGGAAAATGTCGCTATTGGCGTCAGCATAGGCGATTGCGTAGTCAAGCTCGCCCGGTGATTCGGCGTGCACGGTGCAGAGCGGCGCGCCGCGCACCACTGTGTCGCCAAGACGCACGTGCAGGTCCACGCCTGCGGCTTTGTCGTCGGGCGCGCCGGCAAGCTTCGCAAGGCGCGCGATCTTGCGGTTGTCGATGGCGCTGAGGACCCCGTGACGGGGCGCCTCGAGCGGCCTGCGGTGTTTCGATACGGGGGGCTTGCGAAGCCCGCCCTGGGCTTCACAGATGCGCTGGAATTTCGCCCTGGCGCGTCCGTCATCAAGTGCGGCAGCGGCCATCGTTTCGCCGTCCCCCTGGGCTGCCCTGCCGCTCAGTTCCAGCAATGCGCCGGCGAGCGTGAGCGCCCGCATCCGCAAGTCCTGCGGCGCGTCGGGGGCGCCCTGCAACACGTTCATTACGTCGCGCGCTTCAAGGGCCGGACCGATACCGCGGCCGATGGGCTGGCTTCCGTCGCCGCACACGACCTCCGTCTTGATATGGAAAGCCTTTGCCACCGCAAGGATTCCGTCGGTCATGTGATGGGCGGCCTCTTCGCTGCGGACTTTCGCGGAGGGGCCGAAAGGCACATCCAGCACCAGATGCGTGGCGCCCGCGGCAATTTTTTTGGAGAGCACGGAGGCGATCATCTGGCCTTCCGTGTCGAGATCGAGAGCGCGCTCGACGCGGATCAGGATATCGTCGGCCGGGCTCAGGCCCACTCCTCCGCCCCATGCGATGCATCCGCCCTCGCGCGCCACGACCTTGCGCATCGTGGCCGCATCCAGATCAACGTTCGTCAGCACCTCCATCGCATCGGCCGTACCGGCCGGCGAAGTGATTGCGCGCGAAGACGTCTTGGGCATGATCAGGCCAAGCGAGGCAATGATCGCGACGATGATCGGCGTCGTGCGATTGCCGGGAATGCCGCCGACCGAGTGTTTGTCCACGACGATCGCCGAATCCCACGACAGCGACTTGCCTGTCTCCACCATTGCGCGCGTCAGGCCGAGAACTTCGCGGCGCTTGAGCGGGCGGGTGGCGCAGGCCGTAATGAACGAGGAAATTTCGATGGTCGAATAGCGGCCGTCCACGATGTCTGCGATGATCGCGCGAAACGCCGCATCGCTCAGATCATGACCGTAAATGCGGCTGCGAACCAGGCTCAGGGATTCCAGGGGCGGGGAATGGCGCGCGACGATCTCGTCGCCCTGTTTCAGGCCCAGCCGGCGCCACGCAGTGTCCGAGAGCCCGGCCTCGTCCAGCGCCAGGAAACCTGCTTCCACCTGATAGAGCGTTGCAATGATGTGGCGGTCGCCCGCGCACAGCAGGATACGGTTGTGCGAAGCGAAACCTTCCGACCGGCACACGGGCGAATCCTTGCGCATGAAGACGAAGGCATCGGAATGGGTATCGATGCCGAGCCGCCGCGCGCGCATGCGATGAAGATGCCCAGGCGCGCTCATGCCAGATCAACCTGATCGCGATGGTCGGGAACCACACATGTCCAGTTGAGCTTTTCTTCCAGCGCATGGCGCAGGCCGTCGGCGCCGGCCGGTTCGCCGTGGATCACGAAAGTCGTGCGTGGCGGCGATTTCATCGCGCCCGCCCAGCGAAGAAGTTCCGCCTGATCTGCATGAGCGGACAGCATGTCGAGGTTGTGCACTTTCGCGCGTACCGGCACATAGGCCCCGAAGATCTTCACGCTTTCCGCGCCGGCCACCATATTTGCGCCGCGCGTTCCGCCCGCCTGGAATCCGGCGAAGACAATCGAGTTCCTGGGATCGGGCGCATATTGCACAAGATGATGCAGAACCCGGCCCCCCGTGGCCATGCCGCTTGCCGAAATGACGATCTTTGGCGCCTGGCTTTCGGTCAGCGCCCTGGATTCCATGCCGGTGTGCACATATTCGATGCCGTCGGCGAGCGTGCGCAGCTGTTCGGGCTTGAGCTTCTGGTCGGCCGAATGACGGCGAAACAGATCGGTGGCGTCAATTGCCATGGGGCTGTCGAGAAAGATGCGAAGACCCGGCGGCAGCCGGCCGGCCGCGCGCAGTTTGCTGAAATGGTAGATCAGGCTCTGTGCCCGGCCCACCGCGAAGGCGGGCACGATGATGGTTCCGCCGCGCCGCACGGTGGATTGCACGATGCCGGCAATCAGGTCTTCGGCGTCCTGCGTGGCATGGCGGCGGTCGCCATAGGTGGATTCCATCAGGAGGTAGTCGGCGTGCGGCGGCGTGACGGGATCTGGCATGAGCGGATCGCCGTAGCGGCCGATATCGCCGGAGAAGGCGATCGTCCTGTCGCCCCAGCTCAGCAACACCGAAGCGGCGCCCAATATGTGCCCGGCGTGAATGAATGTCGCGACCGCGTCGTCGAGCAGGCGGCACGGCTTGTCGAATGGCACAGGATGCAGAAAATCGAGCGCGCGCTTCGCATCGTCTTCGGTGTAAAGCGGCAGTGCGGGATGATGCTTGGAATAGCCGCGCCGGTTGGCAAACTCGGCCTCCCGTTCCTGCAAATGACCGGCATCCGGCAGCAGGATGGCGCACAGCTCCTTCGTTGCGGCTGTGCAATAGACCGGGCCCCGAAACCCGTTTTTCATTAGAAGCGGAAGGTAGCCTGTGTGATCGATATGCGCGTGCGTCAGAATTACCGCTGAAATATCCTGCGCGGGAAAAGGCGGGGGAGCCCAGTTGCGCAACCGCAGCGCCTTGAAGCCCTGGAACAGGCCGCAATCCACCAGAAGCCGGCGGCCGCTCCTTTCGACGAGATATTTGGAGCCCGTAACGGTTCCGGCGCCGCCGAGAAACGTCAGTTTTGTTGTCATGTGTCCTGTCATGTGGCGGGCGGCTTATGGCTGGGATTGCAGGGAACTTGAAGGGCCAGGCTGGCGCGATGGTTTGCGCCAGATCAAGGAAAACTGGAGAGGCGGGGAGAACATTTGCCTTAATGGATGGAGGTCGTCATGAAGGTAAAGCAGATCATGCACAAGGGCGTCGCCTGGGTAACTCCGGAAACATCGCTCGTGCAGGCCGCCAGGACCATGAAGCGCAAGGACATTGGCGCAATTCCCGTCGGCAAGAATGACCGGCTGATCGGAATGGTCACGGACCGCGACATTGTCTGCCGCGGGCTGGCCAACAGTGGCGGGCGGAAGTCTCTCAGCGTTGGCGATGTCATGAGCAAGGGGATCGTCTACTGCCGTGCCGACGATGACATCGGCAAGGCGCTGCGAACCATGAAGAACAGGAAGATCCGCCGCCTCCCGGTCATCAACCAGAAGAAGCGGATGGTTGGCATCCTCAGCCTCGGCGATGTCGCGCGCAAAGTCGCAAAAAGCCAGTGTGCCGACGTCGTTCGCGCCGTGTCTGCCCATCACGCCTGAAAGATTGCCGGGCTTCATCCGTGGTTGGCCCTAGCGGATTGCAAGGGTCACACGGATGACGCCGTTCTGCCGGCTCGACGCCGCCACCGGGCAGCCCAGATCGCGCAGCAGGGCGAGCATGGCGACGTTGCCCGACAACACGTCGCCGAAAAACTCCCCGATGCCGCGCCCGCGCGCATATGCGATCAGTTGCTGCATCAGGAACCGGCCAAGCCCGCGGCCCTTGAGATCGCTTCGCACAGAGACGGCGAATTCGGCCTTCAGGTTGTCGGGATCGGCGGCAAGGCGCGCGATGCCAAGAACGTCGGAGGCCGCGTCGAACAGGACAAATGCCATTTCGCGGTCGTAATCAATCTGCGTCAGGCGCGCGAGCAGGGAAGGGTTGAGTTCGCGCATCGGCGTGAAAAAGCGAAGCCGCACATCCTCCGGCGTCAGGCGTTCGAAATATTTCACGATCGCGGGCGCATCTTCCGGGCGGATCGGCCGCATGCGAAGCGGTCCGAAGCCCGCGATGGTTTCCGTCCGCTCGAGGTCCCTGGGATAGGGAAGGATGGCCAGCCGGCTGCCGCGCCTTGCGCCGTCCGCAAGCGGCGCGACGCGTATGCGAACGTCCAGCGCAGTCACGCCATTCTCGTCGGCAAGCAGCGGGTTGATGTCGAGTTCGGATATTTCGTCCAGGTCGCAAATCATCTGCGACAGCTTCACGAGCGTGAGTGCGATTGCGCCGATATCGGCTGGCGGCCGATCGCGATAGCCCGCGAGCTCCCTTGAGACGCGCGTGGCGGCGATCATGTCGCGCGCCAGTTTCAGGTTGAGCGGCGGAAAGCCCAGCGCCTTGTCGCCGATTACCTCAACCGCCGTTCCACCGTGGCCGAACAGAAGGAACGGCCCGAACTGCGCATCCTGCGCCATGCCAAGAATCAATTCGCGGGCCTGCGGCCGCCGCACCATTTCCTGCAAGACAAAACCGTCGATCCGTGCCGAGGGGGCGGCTTTTCGGACCCGTTCCAGCATCGCCTCGGCGGCTGCCCGCACCTCGCCGGCATCGGCAAGATCAAGCGCGACTCCGCCCACATCGCTCTTGTGCGTAATGTCCGGCGAAAGGATTTTCAGCGCCACAGGCGATGCGAAGCTGGCCGCCTTCCGTTCGGCATCGTCGGGGTTCGACGCAATCAGGAGCATGGGCGCAGGGATGGCGTAGCATGCGAGCAGCCGGCTGACCTGGCCAGGCGCCAGCCATGTCGCGCCCGCCTTTAACGCGCCGGCGATTGTCGCGCGCGCGGATGCATCATCAGGCTGAAAATCTGCGGGCACAGAAGGCGGCGCTTCCATCAGCGCAGCCTGCGCGCGGCGGTAGCGCACAACATGCATGAAGCCCCGCACCGCTTTTTCCGGCGTCTCGTAGGACGGAATCCGCGCGTCGGCGAAAAGGGCCCGGGCCGATTGCGCCGCCTCGGATCCGAGCCAGTTGGCGAGCAGCGCCGCTTTGGACGTTCTGACGGTCTGAACCACCGCCTTTGCGGCCTCGAGGCTGGAGGTGACAGCGGTCGGGCAATTGATGGCGAGGATGGCGTCGGCTTCAGGCGCCTTCAGCAAAATCTCGATGGCGGAAGAATAGCGCGCGCCATCGGCGTCGCCGATGATGTCGATCGGATTGCCATGCGACCAGGTGGGAGGAAGCTTTGCGTTCAACGCGGCAATTGTGCCGGCCGACAGTTCCGCCAGGGTGCCGTTCTGCATGAGAAGCGCATCGGCGGCGAGCACGCCCGCGCCGCCGCCATTGGTTAGGATCGCCAGCCGTTCGCCGGAGAAATCGGGCTTGAGCGCCAGTGTCTCCAACGCATCGAACAGCTCATCCAGATCCTGCACGCGCAGGAGGCCGGTGCGATGGAACGCGGCGTCGTAAACATTGTCGGCGCCGGCCATCGCGCCCGTATGCGAAGCCGCGGCCCTGGCGCCCGCGGCGCCCCGTCCGGATTTGATGACGATGACCGGTTTTGTGCGCGCCGCCGCCCGCGCAGCCGACATGAACTTTCGCGCCTGCGTAACCGCTTCGACATAGAGCAGGATGGCATTGGTGTCTGAATCGAGCGCCAGCCAATCCAGCATGTCTCCGAAATCGACATCGGCCATGTCGCCGAGCGAGACCAGATGCGAAAAGCCGATTTTCCGCGACACGGCCCAATCGAGCACCGTGGTCAGAATCGCGCCCGATTGCGTAACAAAGGCCACCTTGCCTTTCAGCGGCGCGATATGCGCAAACGAGGCGTTGAGATTGGCAGGCGTGGAGATCACGCCGATGCCGTTGGGGCCGACAATCCGCATGAGGCCTGGCCGCGCGGCGTTGAGCATGTCCGCCTCGAGTTGCTTGCCGTGCCGGTTGTCACCTTCGGCAAATCCCGCGGTGACAACGATCAGGCCCTTTGCGCCCCGCGCCGCAAGGTCGGCCGCAAGCTGGGGCACGGTTGCGGGCGGCGTGCAGATCACGCCAAGGTTGGGCGTCACGGGAAGGCTCTTCACGTCGGGATGGCACAGCACGCCTTCGACGGCGGCGTGTTTGGGATTGACGGGCATCACCACGCCGCCGAACCCCGCAGCCAAAAGATTCCGCATGACGAGAAAGCCGACCGAACGGGGCCGCGGGCTCGCGCCGATCACCGCAATCGCGGCAGGCTTGAAGATCGCATCGAGATTGCGGATGGACATCCGATGGCTTCCGCGGGGACGCCGCTAATCTGCCGGCGCCACCTGTACTATCTTGAAGGCGCGCTGAACGCCATCCTGTTCGGTCACCGAAACATAGCCGCCGGGCTCGATCCGGTGGCGATCCAGCTTGAAGAACGGCTCGTCGTCGGACGTCTCTTCCTCGTCGTAGTCGAATTTCCAGCCGTGGCCCACGTGGCGAAGGCGGCCCTTCTGCTCTTCCTCGTCGCCCCAGAACCGCAGGACAACGCAATGTTCTTTTGTGCGCCGCCATTCATCCGGATCGATTTTCCCGTCGGGCGTGACCGGCGCAACGAATTCATATCCGTGGCGGTGGCTGCCTTCCGGAAAGCCCGGCGACCGGGCCAATTCAAGGCGTATGCGTTTGAGCGCCATTGGCGTTTTCTCCGATTTTGCTTGAGCCGAAATGCCTGGTCAGGGTCTCGCGCACGGTCTGCAGATGCGCGGCCACCACGTCAGGGCGGATTCCCGGTGTGACATGGCCGAAATGAACGTGATCGATAAACTGCAGGCCGCAGACGCCCGCAAAATGCGCATCGAACAGTTTGCGCATGGCATCCCAGGCGCCCGATTGCACCATCCATTCGTGCGGCGCGCCGGACGAACTGAAACTGATCATCTTGCGCGGAGAAAGCAGCGGCGTGTTGCCGCCCGCGCCGCGGCCGTAGGCAAAGCCATAGCCGAATACGCGCTCCATATATCCCTTGAGCATGGCGGGAGGCGTGTTGAGCCAGAGCGGATAAAAGAAGGCAAACACGTCGGCGTCGTGCAGCAGCGCGCGCTCCATCTTCACATCGGCGCGGGGGGCGAAGCCCCTTGGGCCGGGAATTTCGCCTGCGTCCAGGCGCGGATCGAAATTCAGGCGATAGAGGTCGCGTTCGATTGTCTCATGGCCGAGCTTTGCCGCGGCGTCGGCATAGGCGCGCGCCACCGCGACGGTGAAGCTTTGCGCATTGGGATGGCAGACGATGACGGCGTGTTTCACGGACCAGACCTCCATTGCCCTGCTATCACGCGACCTCTTGTCGCCCGTTGATCCAGGTCATCCCCTGTCACTGATTCTGATCAAAGAAACGCTCGCAACCGCTCGGCAGGCTCCCCGCGCAATTTTTTTGGGGTGTTGCCATGAGCTTGGGCGAACTGATCTTTCTCTGCATTGTTCTTGCTGCGTTCGCGATCTTCGGAGTCGCGCTTGCCTTGGGGAGCGCCTACGAACGTTCGGGCGCAAAACGCGAGGAGCGCAAGTCGCCGCCGCGCAACGCATGAGGAGGCCGCGTCAGGCCTCGATGAGGACTTTGAGCGCCCGCGTTTCGGCGGCGCGCCCGAACGTCTCATAGGCGTCGAGAATCTTCGAAAGCGCAAAGCGGTGCGTGATCAGCCGCGCCGGATTGAGCCTGCCCGATTGCAGCGTCTTGAGCAGCATGGGCGTGGTCACGGTGTCCACCAGTCGCGTCGTAATGGTGATGTTGCGCGACCACAGCGTCTCAAGATGCAGATCGGCCTTGACGCCGTGAACGCCGACATTGGCGATCACGCCGCCTGGCGCGACCAGATCCTCGCACATGACAAAAGTCGCCGGCACGCCCACCGCTTCGATGGCGGTGTCCACGCCGCGCCCGCCGGTCAACGCCATGACCCGCTGCACGGTCTTTCCGTCTCTGGAATTGAGGATGTCGGTGGCGCCGAAGCGCGTGGCGGTTTCCAGCCGGTTGTCGTCCAGATCGATCATGATGATTCGCGCCGGCGAATAGAATTGGGCGGTCAATAGCGCCGCCAGTCCGATGGGGCCGGCCCCCACAATGGCCACCGTGGATCCGGGTTGCACGCGGCCGTTCAGGACGCCGCATTCAAAACCGGTGGGCAGGACATCGCTCAACATGACAAGCGCGTCTTCCTCCGGGCCTTCAGGTATGGGGTAGAGGCTCGTGTCGGCATGGGGGATGCGCACATACTCCGCCTGGCACCCGTCGATCGTGTTTCCCAAAACCCACCCGCCGGTGATGCAGTGCGAATACATCCCGCGCCGGCAATATTCGCATTTCCCGCATGAGGAGATGCACGAAATCAGCACATGGTCGCCCGGCCGGAAGACGGTCACGCCGGCGCCGGCCTCCGCGACCGTTCCCACCCCTTCATGGCCGAGGATCCGGCCCAGTGCGCAAGTCGGCACGTCGCCTTTCAGGATGTGCAGATCGGTGCCGCAAATCGTCGTTTTCGAAATCTTCACGATGGCGTCGGTGGGCGCTGCGATTTTCGGCGTCGGCCTGTCTTCGAGCGCTTTTTTCCCCGGCCCCTGGTAGACGAGCGCCTTCATTGTCTGCTCCTTTTTTGGAAACTATGCTGTGCGGCCGCGGTTCCGCCGTTGATTGAGGTCAAGGAAATGCCGGTCGCTGGCCGCTTGAATGAAGCTGACGGCAAAGTCATCCGATGGAAAAAGAAGCGATCTTCGAATTCCTGTCCGCGCACAGATACGCCGTGCTTGCGACTGTTGCGCCGAACCGCGCGCCGGAGGCGGCCCTTGTAGGCATTGCGGTTACGCCGGAACTGGAAATCGTTTTCGACGCCATCGAAAGCACAAGAAAGATCGGCAATCTGCGGCGCAACCCGCGCATCGCCTTCGTTGTCGGCTGGGATGCCGACGAGCGCACCATGCAATACGAAGGTGTCGCCGACGAACCTGGCGGCCGGGAACTGGAGCGCATCAAGCAGGCCTATTGCGCCGTCTGGCCGTCCGCGCCGGAGCGCGACATGTGGCCGGGACATGTTTATGTCCGCGTGCGGCCGAAATGGATCCGGTTCAGCTCGTACAAGCTGCCCTACGAAATCGAAGAAACGACTTTCTGATCCTGAAGCCGCTCGACGCGAATTTGCGAAAGGAGCCGCCTCGCGGTTTGCGCCTCACACAGATCGGTCCCGGGAGACAGCAGCGCCGCGCTTCCCGCCGCCACGCCCAGGGAGAGAGCATCTTCCGCGCCCTGACCGCTCGCCAGCGCAAACACGAGCGCGCCAAGGAAGCTGTCGCCGGCCCCGACCGTACTGATCGCATCCACTTTCGGCGCGGCGGCGAACAGCGCGATGTCTTTTCCGACCAGCATGGCGCCATCCTCGCCCAGCGTCAGCGCGACGAACAGCGTCGCCCCTTCGGCCACGAGCCCGCGGGCAGCCGACAGACATTCCTCACGGCCGTGCAGGTCGCGGCCAATGAGCTCGCAGAATTCGCGCAGATTCGGCTTGATGAGAAACGTGCCGGGCCCCAGCGCGCTCCGCAGGGCCTGCCCCGAACAGTCCAGAACGAATTTTGTACCGCCGTTCGCCGACAGACAGGCAATCGAGCCATAGAAATCCGCTGGCACGCCGGGGGGCAGGCTTCCGCTCGCAACCAGATAGGCCGACGGTCTGACCTGCGTTGCAAGCGCGTCGAGGCACGCCTTGATCTCGCCTTGCGAAAGCTCAGGGCCTGCAAGCACGAAGCGGAACTGCCGGTGCAGCGCCGTTTCGTTGATCGTGAAATCCTCGCGCGTATCGCCGGCAATGGAAACGGCAATGTGTCTGACATCCTCGGCAGCGATTGCGCGGTCCAGCAGCGCGCCAACGGGCCCGCCCGCCGGATAGATGGCAACCGGATCTGCGCCCAGCCGCCTGGCCACGCGTGCCACATTGATACCGCCGCCGCCGGCATCGCGGTGGGCGGCTGTGCAGCGCAGCTTGTGAACGGGCTCGATGCGCTCAACGGAGGCGGACACATCGACGGCGGGATTCATGGTCAGTGTGACGATGGGATGCATGCAGGCCGGGGCAAGAATTCAAACCAGAATTTCACCGCTCGTCTTGGCGCGCCTTGATCTGGAGCAAATTTGAACGCCCTCTCCGTTTGGCCGGCGCGCTATAGGGCGGCGGGAAAGGCCGTTTCAGTCCTTCGCTCCGGACGATGGACAATGTGATCTCCGGTCGCCCGTTGCGGCCCAGCATGATTGTGCCCGCGTTTGCCGTGCGGAGGAAATAGGATCCAAGCGCGGGCAGGCTGTACTTTGCGCTGCGGGGCTCGTTCAGGACCAGCGCATCCGTGCCAAGCAGTGTGTTCGGGTCGGTCAGATAGCCAAAGCTGCGAGGATCCGCGGAAAAAACGACAACGGGCATGCGGCCGTCAAATGCCTGATCCAGTTTCGCGGCGGCGCGCCAATCGAATGTGATCAGGAACATGTTTTTCGTCGGCAAGAGGCCCTTGGCTGCGAGTGCCGGCGGCAGGCTCGTCCACTCCAGGTTTTCAAGCAGGGGGTCACCTTTGCGGAAAATTTCCGGAAAGGCGGCGCCAATCCAGCCGCTTGCCGCGTCGCTGGCCGCGCCAATGGCGAAGATGGCAAAGGCGGCGGCGCTCCATGCCGCCCATTTTCCGGGCCATCCGTTCGTGCCGGACTTGCGTGCAAGGAAATCCCCGAAGAGCGGAAACAGCAAAAGCCAGCCGGGCATGGCCCATTGCAGCATGCCACCGCCGCTCCACAGCGGCGCGAATGTCATGAACAGCCCGAGCGGCAGGCCAAGCCAAAGACAATAGCGGTCAGCCGGCCTGGCGGGCCGCCGCCACGCCTGCGCGACAGACAGGCCAAGCGGCACTGCCACCCATGGGGAAATCATTGCGAACTGTGCCGCCAACAGAGACACAAAGACGCCCGGCCTGAAACGATGACCCGCGGCGGCGCGGCCGCCCTGGAATGCGAACGACACCCAATGGTTGGTACCGTTCCAGATCAGGACCGGAGAGAAGATCGCGGCCGCTACGGCAAGACCGAGATAGGGCCAAGGCGAAAGAAGAATGCGCCGCCGCAAAGGGTCTGTCGCAATCAGCAGAAAGACCGAAACCGCGAAGAAAGCTGCATGGTATTTGGACAGCGCCGCGAGCCCCAGCCACAGGCCGGCCAGAAGCCATCTTCGTGGCGAGGGAATTTGTTCGGCCGTCGCAAGCGGGGAAAGCGCGAGTGCGGCCGCCAGAAGAAAGATGTTCAGGGGCCCGTCCGGCAGAATCCAGTTGCCGGAAATGAGCGAGAAGAAGATCGAGAGGTTCAGCGCCAAAACCGCCCACAGCGCCGCCCGGTCGCCATAGAGCCTGCGCGTCAGGGCGAACAGAAGCCACGACGCGCCTGCGCCCAGCAGAATGAAGGGAATCCGCGCATAACGGGTATCGCCGAACACAAGCGCGCAAAGATGCGCCATCCAGAAATGCAGCGGCGGATGGTCGAAATAGGAAAACTGGAGATGCCGCCCGCCCGCAATGGCATAGGCCTCGTTTGTGTCGAGTCCGACGAAGGGCACCAGTGCGAGCTTGAAAAGCGTAAATCCGGCGACGATGAAAAGCCCTGCGCGCGCCGGCGCGGATTCCGCCCGAAGCGCTGTCCACCACCCGGTCCGGGCCGGCGAGGCATCCGTGGCGCCGGTCATGCGCCTAGCGCGTATGCCAGATGAGCTGGCTTGCAAGCATGTAGTTCCAAAGGGCGCCGATCATGGCGCCTGCGAAGCCCGCCGCCCACCATACCGGCCGCTCCGCGTAGAGCCACGACGCAAGGCCGATATTGGCTATCGCGCCCATCGCGCCGATCGTGCAGAACGCAGCCAGGCCCGGGAACAGTCGCCACCCGCGCAGCCTCCGGTCGCGATAGGTGACGAGATTGTTCAGGAAGAAATTTCCCATCATGGCGGTCAGCGTGGCCGCGGCCTGGGCGCGCGCAAATCCGCCGGCAAAGGGGAATACGGCTTTCAGCGTTCCAAGATGAACGGCAAGTCCGATCGCGCCGATGAAGGCGTAGGGAAGAAAGCGCGGATCGAGGACATTGCGGCTCAGCTTCGCGACCAGCAGGCCTGCGAAATCCACCATGGCGCGCAGATCGAATTTACTTGTGCCGCCGGCGCGCGGGCGAAATATGTAAGGCTCCTCGACAATGCGCAGGTTTCTGCCGCTGCAGACGATATCCAGAAGAATCTTGAAGCCGGCCGGTGAGAGACGGTCGGCGATTTCCTCAAACCGCGCCCGCCGCATCATGAAAAAGCCGCTCATGGGATCGCTGAGCGGCGTGCGCAACACGGCTCTGGCCACGCCTGTTGCCGTACGGCTGAAAAAGCCGCGTTCCGCCGAAAACCCGCTTGCGCTTCCGCCGGGAACGTAGCGGCTTCCGATGACGAGATCGGTCTGCGTCTCGCGCAAGGTCTGCAGCATGCGCGCCAGCAAGGTTTCGTCATGCTGGAGGTCGCCGTCGATGACCGCCACATAGGGCGCGCTGGACGAAAGGATTCCCTCGATGCAGGCGCCGGCCAGTCCGCGGCGGCCTACGCGGCGGATGCAGCGAACGCGCGGGTCGCGTGCGGCGATGGCTTTGGCCGCATCGGCCGTGCGATCGGGAGAATTGTCGTCAATGAAGATCACTTCGTATGCGACGCCGCGAAGGGCGGACTGAACCCGTTCAAGAAGCGGGACAACGTTGCCGGCTTCATTGAAAGTCGGAACGATCACCGAAAGCTGCGCCGGGCCGGAAACAGCGGCGCTCCTCCCGGCCGCGCGCCGGGCGTTCTCGCTGACAAGGGCCCCAGCCATCAATGCATGCGCTTTCCGTCCTGGGGCGCGTTCGGCCCGGTCTCGACGGCGCGCAAGATGAATGAAGCAAGGTTGACCCGCTCTGGGAGAGCAATTGAAAAACTGTCGGAATGGGCCCGTTAGGCTTTCGGGCTGCTTACAAATTCGTTATGCCGGACGGGTTTCCCGGATGGGCGCCGAAAAGGAATCCGGACCGGCAGCGACAGGCCACCGGTCCGGAATGCATATGGACTAGATGAAGTTGCCCAGATCCAGATTTCCAAGGTTCGCAGCGTTCACCAGCTGGACCACGAGATCCTGTCCGGCCTGATAGCCGGCCTGACCGTTCTGGTCGAGCACCAGAAAGGTATCGCCGGCCAGAGCGCCCAGGAGCGGCTGCACGATTTCCGCGGCGTGCGCCCCGAGCGTGTTGCCCAGAAGCCCGGTGAGACCGCTCAGGCTCGAAAGCAGCCCTCCGATCGGATTGTTCACGATATCGGTGACCATGCCGGGCAACTGGATTGTGTCGGTGTTCGCGTTGAAGTCCTTGATCGTGTCAACGTTGTTGCCGGTGGAATCCGCGGCGCTGTTGAAGAGAAAGTTGTCCGCGCCGCCGCCGCCCACGAGCACGTCCTGGCCAAGGCCGCCCACAAGCGTGTCGCCGCCAGAACCGCCGGTGAGGATGTCGTTGCCGGCGCCGCCTACCAGATCAAGCGCCGCCGCCGTGACCGCGGACCCGTCCACATTCAGCACATTGCCCACGTTCAGGTCGGCGCCGTTGATGTTCAGTTTGGCCGACGGAAGGTCGTTGGCGAGCTGGATGGTATAGCTGTTGCCGGTTCCCAGATCGACATGGTCGATGCCGCTGATGTTGGATTGCGACAGCAGCAGGCTCGCCGTCCCCGCGTAGTTTCCGCTCAGAATCAGCGTGTCGTTTCCGGCGCCGCCGTCGATGTTGTCGCCGGATCCAAAATGCGCGCCGAAATTGAACACGTCGTTTCCGGCCCCGCCGGTAAACGTATCGGCGCCCGCGCCGGCGATGAACTTGTCGTTGCCCGCGCCGCCCGTCGCGCGCAGGCTTGCGCCGGTTTCCGCGCTGTCGTCCAGGATCAGCCGGTCGCCGGCATGCAGATGCTGGGCGTTGACCGTCAGGTGTTGGCCGCCCGCGACGGTTCCGTCATTCAGCGTCAGCTTGTAGCTGTGGCCGCCGCCGAGGCTGATCATCTCGATCCGGTGAATCGTATCGGCGCCGAACCGGAGCCCGCCGGAATAGTCGCCGGCAAGATGCAGCGTGTCCCGTCCCTGGCCGCCATCGATCCGGGCTGTGGTTGCAAGGTTTCCTGCAAAGTTGAAAATGTCGTTGCCGCCCATGCCGGAAACCACGGCGTGGCTTGCGTGGCCCAGCATGAAGGTGTCGTTGCCGGAAAAGATCGCCTTCTCCAGCCCGGCCATGCTGTTGTGCGCGGCGTATTCGCGAAGCTGGTGTGCCGAAAGATCGATGCCGGAAATCTTGTAGGAGCTGCCGGCCCCCGACATGGCGATGGAATGGATCGTTCCGGTCGCCGGAAATCCGTTTTTTGCAAATCCGGAAAAGCCGGTGCCGGAAATCGTGTACCGGATTCCGTTCTGCGAATCGATCGTGAACTGCGTCTCCGAATGACGGACCGGCTTGCCGAGGATGAGGCTTTCGAGGTTCCACCGCGAAAGGTTGGCGTAGCCGTTCGCAACAAGCTTTGTCATGGCTGCTCTCCTTGAAGCAGCCCCGGCTCTGCAGCCTGAACGCTAAGGCGCCCGTCCGCGTCGGAAAAGCAAAGGCTCGCGCTCTGGTTGAACAATCGTCACCAGACAAAACAATTTTGTCTCGAATTTGAACGGCGGCGCATGGCGCGCGTGGCGCCGCCCCGTGGGCCAGGATGGCCTGTCGTTACGCCGCATTAAGCGCAAATTGTTTCGGAATGGCCTGTTTGCTACCGTTCCCCGGGCCACAAGGGGCGGACGAAATCCATGTTTCTCGTCGTCAAAGGGCTTCTCACGCCGCCTGAAGTCGCGCGGCTCAATGCGCTTGCCAGGGAACTCAAATTCGTCGAAGGCCGGTTGTCCAACCCGGCCAACCAGACGAAAGTGAACATGCAGGCTGATCTGGGCGATCCGCGTTATGGCGAATCCGCGCAGATCGTGTCGCAGGCGTTTCAGCGCTCGCGCGAATTCCGCGATTTCGTGTTCCCCAAGCGCATCGCCGCGCCGCTGCTCACGCGTTACGAGCCGGGAATGAAATATGGCGCCCATGCCGATGCGGCGGTCATGGCGCTGCCGAACGGGCTTCTGCGGTCGGACGTGTCGTGCACGGTGTTCATATCCGACCCTTCAACCTATGAAGGGGGTGAGCTCACCGTTCATCTGGGCGGCGATCCGCTGAAGTTCAAATTGCCGCCGGGTGACTGCATTCTCTATCCTTCGACCACCCTGCATGAGGTTCAGCCGGTACGCTCCGGCGCAAGGCTTGTCTCCATCACCTTCATCGAAAGCCTGATTGCCGATCACGAAAAGCGCAGCCTGCTTTATGAGCTGAATGAAATCGGCGCGCTCGAAGGCCTGAACATGAAGTGGGAAAATCGCGTGCGTTTCGAAGTCGCGCGCCAGAATCTCACGCGCATGTGGGTGAAAATCTAGGCGATGGCCCGCGCCACATTGTGGTGCCGCATGGCAAGGCCTTTCAGCCAGTCCATGCCCTTGCGGATTTCCATGGCGTGCTGCGCGCGCGCCAGCGAAAGGATTTGCGCACGCAGCTCGCGCGAATATTCATGTTCGATGGCCTTGGAATAGCGGCGGAAGACGGGACTTGTCCCGATGGTTTCGAAAAAGGCGGGGGCGGGCCGAAGCGCGAAGTGTTCGGTCACGCGCCTGATCGTTGAGGCCGGCCGTGCGAGCAGCTCCTCGAAATCGAGCGGCATGATGCGCGCGCCGAATGCGGCGATCAGTTCGTCCTGCGTCAGGCGTTCGGCAAGCCAGCTCATGGCGGCAATCTCTCCCGGCGAAGACGCGCAGACGCGTTCGCCCAGATGGCGCTTGAGCCGCTCCAGCCGTTCGGGCGCATGCGCGCTCAGGTCCGTCGCGGCGTTTTCACCGGCCAGAAGTGTCGCAAGGTAGGTTTCCGCGGGAAGATTGAGACAGACGGCGCGTGCCTGAGGCCGGGCATTCAGCAAATGATGGCCGAGCCTTGCGGTGTTGCTCGTGGCCTTCAGGACCACGGCCCTGTTTGCCGGAAAGCGACGGCTCCACAGCTTCAGGAAGGTCTCCAGATCGGCATTGGCATGATCGTGATCGAACCGCTCGGCCAGCGTTCGCAAGGGGAGAGGCTCGCGCAGCGGCAGAACAAGATTGGTTTCGTCGAGAATCCGGGAAAGGAGCGTGGAGCCGACATGGCCGGCGTGAAAAATGAAATGGGGTGGCCCGGCGGCATGCGCCGGGGCGAGCTTTCGTTCGATGTCATTGAGGGCCATCCACGCGCCGACAGTGCGCGGCGAAAGCATCCGGTCATCCAGAAAACTGGCGTTGCGGTAATCGGCCTCGGTCATGCGCACGAAAAACACCTTGCGCAATGCAAGATCGAGTTTCTGCGGATAAAGCGCCGGACTTGTGCCAAGTCCGGGCATCAGGGCCGCGATGGCATCTTCGTTCTGTCCCATGCGCCGGATTTTAAGCAGATTGCATCTCGTTGGCGAACCCGCGGGCCTCAGGCGCGTTTCAGGAAGCCTTTCGTCAGGGCGCGGAAGGTTTCGTCGCGCACCTTGCGGAAGCTGTAGCGCCTGGTGAAATTGCCCGAAAGCTCCAGCATCACAAGCCCGTGCAGCGACGCCCAGAACACATAGCCGATCAATTCCGGATCGCCTTCGAAAATGCCCTCGTTCACAAGCTGCTTGACGTGATAGCTCATGGTCGCGCGCGCGCGCTCCACCGCCAGCTGAAGGTTCGGATCGTTGGCCTCGGCATCCTTCTGCGCCACCGTAAACATGAGCCGGTAGGCTTCGGCATGCGTGAAGGCGAAATCCTGATAGGCCTTGCCGGCCGCGTCCGATTTTTCGGCCGCATCCTTGCCGCGTTTGGCCGCCGCTTCGAGCGCCTGCGCGAAATCGGTAAAAGCGCGCGTGCGGATGGCGGCCAGCATCGCATCCTTGTCCTTGAAATAGCGGTAGGGGGTCATGGGGCTGACCCCCAGGCGGGCCGCGACTTCCCGCATGGTGAGCCCTTCAACCCCCTTCTCCGCGAAAATCCGGAGCGCCGCGTCGCACAGTTTTTTGCGAAAATCCTCTATTTCAGAAGCACTTAGCTCGCGCGGCATGTTTTTTTGCCCTGGGGGTCTTGCAAAATATAATCTTATAGTATAAATTTACAATGTATATTTTACGGAGGATAGGTCATGAATGCACCGGCCAGAATCGAAAGTGGCCATCCCTTCCTGTCCGGCAACTATGCGCCGGTGCGCTCCGAAGATGATTTCGCCGACCTGCCGGTCAAAGGCGAAATGCCGGCGGAATTGCGCGGCACGTTCTATCGCAACGGCCCCAATCCGCAGTTCGACCCGCGCGATTCCAATTATCACTGGTTCGCGGGCGACGGCATGATCCATGCCTTCACGGTCGAAGGCGGGAAGGTCCGCTATCGCAACCGCTATGTGCGCACGCCAAAATGGGAGATGGAAAACAGGGCCGGCAAGGCGCTGTTCGGCACCTTCGGCAATCCGCTGACGAGCAGCATCAGGACGCTCGGCAAGGACAGCGGCGTGGCCAACACCAACATCATCTGGCACGCAAACCGCCTGCTGGCGCTGGAAGAGGCGCATCAGCCCTTCGAAATGGATCCCGCGACGCTCGAATCGCGCGGCTATGTCGATTATGCGGGCCGCGCGCAGAAATTCACCGCCCATCCCAAGATCGATCCGGGAACCGGGGAACTCGTGTTCTTCGGTTATTCGGCCGGCAGGAGCTTTTTCACCGACGACATCGCCTATGGCGTGGCGGACAGGAACGGCAGGGTCACGCGGCTCGACATTTTCAAGGCGCCCTATTCGAGCATGATCCACGATTTCCTGGTGACCAGGAACTATGTGGCGTTCCCCGTGCTGCCGCTTACCGGCAGCATGAGGCGCGCGATGACCGGCCGGCCGCCTTTCGCCTGGGAGCCGGACAAGGGTTCCCATGTCGGTGTGATGAAACGCGACGCGGGCACGGACACGATCCGCTGGTTCACGGCCGATCCCTGCTATGTGTTCCATCCCATGAACATGTGGGACGACGGCCAAAGAATTTACGCGGATGTGATGCAGTATCCGCGGGCGCCGCTGTTTCCGCGGCCGGACGGCTCGCCCGTTGCGCCTTCATCGGCCCGGCTTGCCCGCTGGACAATCGATCTGGCGTCGGACAGCAACGCCATGAAGACGGAATATATCGACGACACGCCCGGCGAATTCCCGCGGCTGGACGAGCGGCGTGCCGGGCTTCCCTATGCCCACGGCTATTTCGCGGCCAACCTGCGCGGCAAGTCCTTCGGCTTTGATTCCATCGCGCATATCGATCATCGCACGGGAAAAAAGGCTATTTTCACATTCCAGCGGGGCGACGTGCCGGGCGAACCGGTCTTCGTGCCGCGCCGCGCCGATGCTGCCGAAGGCGACGGCTTCCTTGTCTCCACCGTCTATCGCGGCAACGAAGACACCAGCGATTTCGTCGTCTTCGATGCGCAGGACATTGCCCGGGGCCCGATCGCTGCCGCGCGCCTGCCGCGCCGCGTGCCGTTCGGTTTCCACGGCAATTGGCGCAACGCCTGAAGGATGGGCGTGCGGAAAAAAGGGCACCCTCGCGCGCCCCATGCGTTAGCCCCTTTCGGGATACTTGCGGGAGGCAGGCCATGCCCCTTCATCCAGGCTGGGAAGAAATCGCGATCAGGCTCGTGCTCACCATTCTGGCGGGCGCTGTCATCGGCTTCAATCGCGGAGAGACCGGACATGCGGCCGGCCTGCGCACCACCATTCTGGTGTGCCTGGCCGCATCGGTTGCCATGATGCAGGCCAATGTCCTTTTGCCGACGGGCGGCAAGGCGCACGATTCCTTCACCATCATCGATGTCGGCCGCTGGCCGCTCGGCATTCTGACCGGTGTGGGATTCATCGGAGCCGGCGCAATCCTGCGCCGCGGCAGCATCCTGCAGGGTGTGACCACGGCAGCGACGATGTGGTTCGTCACGGTGATCGGCCTTTGCCTCGGCGGCGGCCAGCTCGGCCTGGGCATTGCCGGCACGGCGCTTGGCGTCGCCGTCCTGTGGGGAGTCAAATGGCTGGACGACCGCATGCCGCGGGTCCAGCGCGCGCGACTGACCGTAGCATCAGACCGGGAAATTGATGTCGCCCGCCTGATAGGCGACGATTTCCCGCGCCACAGCATGCGCCTGCGTGTGCTTGAGCGCGACTGTGCCCAGGGCCGGGCCGCGGAGAGCCAATACGACGTCCAATGGCTCGCGTCCGCCAAAGAGGCGCCGCCTTTGCGATGCCTCGACACGCTGCGGCGGGAGCCGGGCGTGACGGCCGTGGCATGGCGCGTGTGATCCGATTGGCGAATGGCACCTCTGCTGTCATAGTGATCCATCATGGATTTGCGCAGGTTTGTTGCGGCGTTGCCATTTCTTCTCCTGCCGCCGGCGGCGCGCGCGGATGATGCGGTGCTCGCACTTTGGGTGCAGCTCGGGCCGAACGGCGTGGCCGAGGCGCGCGCGGTGGCAAGTGGCGAGACGTGCCCCGTCATCACGGTTGACGGCCGGCAGACCCGGATGCAGCTGCGCGCGGCGAAAGATCCCGATTTCGACGTGACCCTGTGCAGCGCGAGCCTTCCGGCGCATGCAGGATCGGCCAGCGTCTCCGGACTGCGGTTGCCGATGCCCGTGGCGGAGCCGCGGCGGATTCTGGTGATCGGCGACACCGGCTGCCGCATCAAGGGGTTCATCACGCAAGCCTGCAACGATCCCAGCAAATGGCCGTTTCCGCAGATCGCAGCAGAAGCGGCCGCGGCGAAGCCCGATCTTGTGATCCATGTCGGCGATTATCTTTACCGCGAAACGGCCTGCCCGCCGGGAAACAGCGGCTGCGCGGGGAGCCCATCCGGCGACAACTGGGAAAGCTGGGCGGCGGATTTTTTCTACCCGGCGGCGCCGCTTCTGGCCGCAGCGCCCTGGGTTGTCGTGCGTGGCAATCACGAAGACTGCGAACGCGCCGGTCCCGGCTGGCTGAGGTTGCTCGGGCCCATGCCGTTCGATGCGGAAGCGGCGTGCCGCGCGCATCTGCCGCCATATTCCGTGCCGCTGGGTGCAATGAATCTCGTGGTGGTGGATGACTCGGACGCGCCCGACACCAGCGTCGACAATAACCTCTTGCCGGAATATCGCGCCGACTTCGCCGCGCTTTCCGCGATTGCGCCAAAGCCGCTATGGCTTGTCATGCACCGGCCGATCTGGGGTGCCGTTCAGGGTCCTCTGGATTTTGCCGTGGGCGGCAACCGAACGCTGATCGCAAGCCTTGATCCGGAGCAACTCTCGCCAGTCTCGCTGATCCTGTCGGGGCATATCCATTGGACGGAGTTTCTGAATTACGGTGACGGATTGCCGCCGCAAATCGTGGCGGGCGAAGGCGGCGACAATCTGGACGAGGCGCCGGCCGATCTTTCCGGTCTCAATCTGTCGGGCCGGCATGTGGAAAGCGGATTGAGCGTGCCAGGCTTCGGGTTTCTCCTGCTGACAAAAGCGGGGGATGGCTGGACCATCGAAGTGCACGGCAAGGACGGCGCGGTCGAGCGGACCTGCGCGTTCGCCGGCGGCCGTATTGATTGCGCACCTGCGCGGGACGCGAAATAAGCGGCGGCGCGGAAAGCGCCAGATACGCGCGCGCTGCCGCGCCGCCGCCCCCGAACCAACAACGTGCCCGTAGCGGGCCGTGTTGCGGTTGCGATGCTGGCGCCCTCGCGATGAACGGCGGCTGAAAGACGCGGTTCTGGACCGCAAGAAATTCCGCGCCATCCGCTCCGGGAGGCGGCTACGGAGGCGCGTAGGGTATGAAATCGTCTGCGCCAAAGGCTCCGAAGTGTGAGCCGTTGATCAGCTCGATCACGAGGTCCTTGTGTGCCTGGTAGCCGGGATTTCCGTTCACATCGATGATAAGAAACGTGTCCCCCGCCAGGGTTCCACTGTTCGGCGCAAACAGCACGGCGTGGTTCGCTGCGAGTTCCGAACCGCCGATCGCCGCGGCGAGGTCGCTGTTGAAGCTCCCGGTCGAGAGAGCGCCGCCAGTAACCTTGGGATCGACATCACCGACCGTGAAATTCAGCATGAATTTGTCAGCTGTCGCATTGAAGCCCGAGATTTGGTCGTAATTTGGCCCGGTGGAATCGGTCGCTTGCGCATAGTAATAGATGTCGGCGCCTAAACGGCCATTCAAGGTGTCGGAGCCACCGCCGCCTTCGAAGTAGTCATTGCCGCTGCCGCCTGTGAGCACGTCATGGCTGGCGCCGGCGAGAATTGCCAAATTGCCGCTCACGGCGCTGCCGTCCACCGTGAGCGTCTCTGAGGGATCGGTCGGGTCGGCCGCGTCAATGTGCAATTTGGAACCGGTCGAAAGGAGGCTGCTGTCCAGAGTAAAATTGTAGCCATAGCTGCCGTAGACGAAGATATCTTCGACACTCGTCAACATGCTGCCCGTCAACGTCAGGCCGGCCGAATAGTCGCCTGTCAGATTGACGACATCAGCGCCGCTCCCACCGTTGATGTGATCGCTGGAAGCAAGTCGCCCGCTTACGGCGGTATCGTAACTGATGAAGTCGCTCCCGGCATTGCCGTTGACGGTGTCGCCGCCTCCACCAGGGTTGAGGGAATCATCGCCAGCACCGCCGTTCAATATGTCGGCCTGGCTGCTGCCTTCCAAACGATCGTCGCCCGCGCCGCCTGTCATGTGATAATGGCCGTCCGACCCGGATGCAGCGAAGAAATTGACGAAATCCCCCGAACCGAGTGCGGAGCCATCCACAGTGAGTGTCTGGCTCGCCGTCAGATTGCCGGCAGAAAAATTTACGTCATAAGAATGTCCGGCAGATAACAGAATGGTCTCGAGATTCAGGAAGTGTCCCGCAGTCATTAACAAGACCGAGGAATAATCGCCGTTCAGAATCAAGGTATCGGATCCGTCACCACCATCGATCGCCATGCTGCCGTTCAAGGTGTTGCGGTAATTGAAAGTGTCGTCCCCGGCGCTTCCCAATACATCCAACAGGGAACCGCCAAGTGCAGATGCCGTCAGATTCAGGGAATTTGTCGCGGCGAGATCCGAACCATCAACGGTGAGCGTTCCAGAAAAGTCTCCCGTCGCGCTGATCTTGTAGTTATGACCTGCGCCCAGGTGAAGCGTCTCGATGGACCTGAAAGACGAAGCGTTGATGCTCAGCGCATTGGCGCCGGTATAATCGCCCGTGACGTTGACAGTGTCATTGCCATTGCCGCCATTGATATTGTCCCCGCTGGTCAGTGCCGCGCCCATATTGATGATATCGCTGCCGCCCCCGCCTCCGACCGTGTCATTGCCGCCTTCATGCTCAAAGAACGTATCGCTGCGATCTCCGCCGGTAAGGAAGTCGTCGCCCGCTCCGCCATGCAGAACGAAATGCCCGTCGGTCTCTGCGGAACCGTCAAAAGTTGCTTCATTGGCGCTGCCAAGTGCTGTGGCATCAAGCGTGAGAGTTTTCCCCGCAGCCACTGAGACATCGGGCACAGAGATGTCGTAATTGTGCCCGGCGCCGAGAATCATGTTTTCCACATTGCGGAGGTCTTGGGATAGTCCGAAGTTCAAAAAGCTGTAAGTTCCGTCCAGGCTGATCGTATCGTTACCGGCACCTCCATTCACCTTGAAGCCGGTCTGCGGATCGAAGTTCCCTGAAAATTCGAACGTGTCCGCGCCCGCCCCGCCCCTCAGATCCAGGCCGGTGTTATTCTGGGCAGTCGCATCGATGGTCATCGTGTTTCCGGCGCCGAGAGAAGAGCCGTCAACAATCAGGTGGAAACTGCCGGTATCGCCGGTGACAAAGGATTCATCGGAGGTTGTGATTGCGTAGCTGTGGCCCGCACCCAGGTGAAGCGTGTGGATGCCGCTCAATGTCTGCGCGCCGAGGATCAGGGCGTGTCCGCCGGTATAGTTGCCGGCAATATTGACTGTGTCGTCTCCGTATGAGCCGAGAATCCGGTCCGCAGTGGTAAGCGTAGACCCCATGTTGAAGATGTCGTCGCCGTCTTCGCCAAAGAGATGATCAATGCCTCCTTTGTCGTCAAAGAAGACATCTGCCTTCGATCCGCCGGTCAGGTGATCGTTGCCGGCACCGCCGTGAATGACAAATTTGCCGTCGGTTTCCGCCGAGCCGTTGAATTTGAAGCTGTTGCCGCTTCCGAGGCCGCTTCCATCGACCGTGAGCGTGTCGCCCGAGGCCACATTGCCGTTGACAGTCGTGATCGAATAATTATGGCCCGGCGCCAGATTGATGGTTTCCACGCTTTTTATTGTCGTGGAATTGAATGCAATATTATAGGCGCCGCTGATGTTCAGCGTGTCGTCGCCCGCGCCGCCGTTGATTTTGTCGGCCGCGTTGAGCTTCGCGCCAAATTTGAAAATATCGGCGCCGCCCTCACCGTTGACGGTGTCGTTGCCGCCCTGTGTCATGTCGAACGTATCGGGGCTGGCGGTCCCGTTTTTTGTGTCGTTGCCGGACGTGCCTGTAATGAGCATTGCGCGCTCCTTCCGAGATGAGCCCGCCCCTTCAACCGGATAAGCCTACCACCTGCTTCACAATCTGGCTCCCAAAATGAACGCCAGATGAAGCCCGCGCGTTTGGCCATCAACAAGCCAATATTGCGGCCCCGGTCCGCCACGAATTGCGGCTATCACCTGCGCGCGATAGGTTATTCGGCGGGCGCATCCGCTCTTTTCGGGGGAACTCCATGAACCGCAACTATTATGTCTTCGGCGGCATCGCGGCTGCCGTGATCGTGGTCATCGGTCTGGCGGTCTGGCTCTTCTCGGGAACGGGAGGCGGCACACCCGCCGGCGGCGGATTTTTCTCGCAGATTGCCAGCACGTTTTCCGGGTCGCAGGGCGTGATCACGCCGCGCATGATGGCGCGGGCGCCGGAATTTGCGTTCCACAGGATCGAGATCGATACCGCAAAGCCCCAGCCGGAAGCGTGCCTTGTATTCACCTATGGCCTCGATGAAAGCGGCAGGACGCACTACGAAGACTACATTTCAATCGATCCTGAAACGAAAGTGGCCGTCACGGTCGCGGCGGGACGGCTCTGCATCGCCGGCCTTGAATTCAACCAGACCTACAATGTCACGCTGAAGACCGGGCTGCCGTCGGCGGACGGCAAGAAGCTCGTGCAGGATGAGACCGTTCCGGTCGAGCTGCGCGACAAGCCGTCGCTCGTGCGATTCTCCGGCGGCATCATCCTGCCGCGCAACAATTCCAACGGTGTGCCGCTCACGACCGTCAATGTCAGCAAGGTGAACCTGAAGATCGTGCGCGTGGGAGACCGGCTCCTGTCGCAGATCGAAAGCGATACAGTGGATCAGACCACGCTCTATTCCTATGACGCCGATCAGCTGGAGAAAAACCAGGGGACGCTCGTCTGGCAAGGCTCGATGGATGTCGCGAACGTCAAAAACGATACGGTCGTCACGCTCATTCCCGTCACCGACATCCTGAAGGGCAAGCCGCCCGGCGCATATGTATTGATCGCATCCGACGCCGCGAAAAAGGTTTCGTCCGACAGCGAAGATGATTCCGGCGACATGGCGAGCCAGTGGGTGATCGATTCCGACATGGCGATCACCACATTCGAGGGCAACGGCCTTACCGCCTTCGTCAGGTCCTATGCCACCGCCAGGCCCATGGGCGGGGTCAAGCTCACGCTGGTCGCGCGCGACAACAATGTGGTGGCCAAAGGCACTACCGATTCCGATGGCCGCGTCAGTTTCGATGCCGGTCTGTTCAATGCCAAGGGCGGCGACGAGCCCGTGGTCGTGATGGCCTATGGCGCAAACGGCGATTTCAGTTTTCTTGATTTGCGCCGTCCGGCCTTCGACCTGACGGATCGCGGTGTGGGCGGCCGCAATACCCCCGGGCCCATCGATGCGTTCCTTTATACCGAACGCGGCGTCTATCGCCCCGGCGAAACGGTCCGCTCCACCACGCTATTGCGCGATCGCGTGGGCGCTGCCGTCACCGCGCCGCTGACGCTTGTTGCCACCCGGCCCGATGGGCTGGAAGTGTCACGCATCACCATCCCCGGCGCCTCTCTGGCGGCGGGCGCGGCGACATGGTCGCTGCCGCTTTCCCGGACTGCGCCGCACGGCCGCTGGCAGATTGCGGCCTATATCGACCCCAAAGCCGATCCCGTCGGCCGCGTGGCGTTCGATGTGGCCGACTTCGTGCCGCAGCGGCTGAAGATGCAGCTCACGCCGCAGGAAACCGTTTTGCGGGCCAACAGCGATTTCCACATCAAGGTGGAGGCGCGCTTTCTTTACGGGGCGCCCGCCTCTGCGCTTTCCGGAGAAGGCAGCGCGAAAATCACGACCGACCCCGAACCCTATCCGGACTATGCGCAGTACCAATTCGGCCGAGTGGATGATTCGTTCAGCGATGTTGATGTCGACGTCAACGTCCCCAACACCGACGATGCCGGTGTGACGACCGCCACGGGCTCCATCGGCGATCTTTCGGATACGACATTACCGCTCAAGGCGGTCATCAATGTATCGATTCATGAGCCCGGCGGACGGACCACGGACAAGACGGTGGAGTTGCCCGTGCGCACGCGTGATGTGGCGATCGGCATTCTGCCCGATTTCCAGGATGGTTCGGTGCCGGAAAGCTCGCGCGCAGGTTTCGAGGCGATTGCGCTTGACGCAAACGGCAAGCGGATGGCGCTGAACGGCCTGCAATACACCTGGGTGCGCGAGGACACGGAATATCAATGGTACCAGGACGACGGCACCTGGAAATACCAATCCGTCACGCGCGACCGGCTGATCACCAGCGGCACGATGAACATTGGGGCGGACAAGCCTGCGCGGCTTGCGCAGACATTTCCGTGGGGCACCTACCGGCTGACCATCACCGATCCCCAATCCGGCTCTGCATCGTCCTATCGTTTCTATTCGGGCTGGGCGGCGAGCAGCGCGGGCGACAGGCCCGACCGCATTCCCGTGGCGGCGGACAAGCCGGCCTACAAGCCCGGCCAAACCGCCCATGTCCAGATCAAGCCATCCACGGACGGTCAGGCGCTGGTTGTCGTTGCGGGCGATCGCGTGTTTTCATCCCGGCTCATCAATGCGCCGGCAAGCGGCGCCAGCGTGGACATCCCGGTGGATGCGAACTGGGGCGCAGGCGCCTATGTTCTCGTGACGCATTACCACGCGCTCAATGAATCGACCGGGCGCGAGCCGGTGCGTTCCATCGGCGTGACATGGCTGCAGATCGACAATTCCGCCCGCACGCTGACCGCCGCCATCGGCGGCCCGCAAAAGATCACGCCGCGCCAGCACCTCGTGCTGCCGGTCACGATCAAGGGCCTCGATTCGGGCGAACCGGCCTATCTTACGCTGGCGGCGGTGGACGAAGGCATTCTTCAGCTCACGGACTACAAGTCGCCCGATCCCGCTCACTACTATTTCGGCAAGCGCCGGCTCGGCGTGGGCATGCGCGACGATTACGGCCGGCTGATCAAGCCCGAAAACGGCGCCGTCGGATCGCTCCGGGAAGGCGGCGACAATCTGGGCGGCCGTTCGCTTTCGGTTGTGCCGATCAAGACGGTGGCGCTGTTCTCGGGCCTCGTGAAAGTCGGTGACAACGGCGTGGCGCAGGTGCCGGTCGATATTCCCGACTTCAATGGCGAGCTGCGCCTGATGGCTGTTGCGTGGTCTGACAAGAAAGTCGGTTCCGGCGCGCGGCCGCTCACGGTGCGCGATCCGGTTGTGGCCGATATCGTTCTGCCGCGGTTCCTGGCGCCGGGCGACACGGCCGAGGCCGCACTCAATCTGGACAATGTCGAAGGCAAGCCCGGCAATTACACGGCCGTCATCAAGGCAGGCGGCGCCGTGGGCATGGAGGGCGGTGCGCCACAAACGGTCATCACAAAGCCGCTGCGCGCCGACCAGCGAATTCTGGTTCCCGTGGGCCTGGTCGGCAAGGGGATCGGCATCTCAAACATTTCGCTCATGGTCACGGGCCCCGGTTTCAGGGTCACCCGCTCGTGGCCCATCGAAGTGCGCGCACCGCAGCTCGATATCGCCGATGACAGCACGCTGCCGCTCAACGCGGGCCAGACCTTCACCGCGAACCGCTCGCTGGTGGCGAACATCGTCCCGTCCACTGCGAATGTGGCGATCAACGTGTCGGCGGCCCACGGCTTCAACGATGTAGCCGGAATCCTGCGTTGGCTCGACCGCTATCCCTATGGCTGCATCGAGCAGACCACCAGCCGCGCATTGCCGCTTCTCTACTTCAACGATCTCGCCGATCTGGTGAAGTTCCAGAAGGACGAGCGGCTGCATGATCGCATCCAGAACGCGGTGGATACCGTGCTGGACATGCAGAATTATGCCGGCAATTTCGGCATGTGGGCGGCCGGTTCCGACGCCGATCCGTGGCTGTCCGTCTTTGCACTCGATTTCCTCAACCAGGCCAAGCAGAAGGGCTATGTTGTGCCCAACGAGGCGCTCCGGCGCGGTACAGGCTGGCTGCGCGGCGCAGCGACGTCGGATTCAAATGACGACAACGTGCGCGCCTACGCCTTCTATGTGCTGGCGCGTTCCGGTCAGGCGAATCTGAGCGATCTGCGCTATTTTGCCGATACGCGCATGAGCGAAATGAAGACAGCCATGGCCGCGGCGCTCACGGGAACCGCCGCCGCCGATGCCGGCGACAGGAGCAGGGCCGCCGCTGCGTTCAACCGCGCGCGGGACCTGCTGGCGGACGCAAGAGCCGTAACCTATCCGACCGATGATTACGGCTCGCTCCTGCGCGATATCGCCGGCACCGTCACGCTCGCCTCGGAAGCGAACGAGAATGAAATGATCCCGGCCTTCCTCGCCAAGACAGACGAGGTGGACATGCGGCTGAACGCCACGACCACGCAGGAAAAGGCCTGGCAATTGCGCGCGGCCTACGAGCTCTCGCGGCAGAAAACGAAGCTCGACATCGCTGTGAACGGCAAGCCGGCCGCGCCGCGCGATGGCGCCGTGCGGCTTGCGCCCACGCTTGCCGCGCTCAACGCCGGCATCGCCATCCTCAATCGTGGCGGCGGAACAGTCTGGCGCAACGTGTCGGTCCAGGGAACACCCGCCGTTCCGCTTCCCGCCACGAGCAACGGTCTGACGCTCACCAAGACGGTATGGACAATGTCCGGCCAGCCGGCCGATCTTTCCGACCTGCATCAGAATGATCGGGTGATGATCGTGCTCGAAGGCCGCATGGCGAACAATTACTACCGCCAGATGGCGGCGCTCGATCTGCTGCCTGCCGGGCTCGAAATCGAAATGCCGATCGCAGGCGACGACGGCAAGGCCTATGCCTGGCTGCCGGAGCTGAACGACGTGACCGTGGAAGAGGCGCGCGACGACCGCTTTGTCGCCGCCTTCAACATCGGCTCGCAATATCAGGACACAAGCGACGAGGCCAAGAAGAAGCCTGCGCCTCCGCCGCCCTACCGGCTGGCTTACATTGCGCGCGCGGTGACCGTTGGCACCTATGCGATGCCGGCCGGCGTGGTGGAAGACATGTACGCGCCGGCCATTCGCGCGCGCACAACGGTCGGCACGGTGACGATCAAGCCGGAGCAGTGAGTGCGACACATGGGTTGGGCATTCAAGCCGCTTAGGCGCGCGATCATCGCAACTACGGTGTTAAGCGCGCTCGCCGCCCTTTCCATCGCCGATGCCGCGTTCCCGCCGGACATGACGCGCTATCGTACGCTGTCGCAGGAAGTGGTGGCGCGCGACGGCACGCTCCTGCGCGCCTATCTGTCCAGGGACTGTTTCTGGCGTCTGAAAACCGATGTGCGCGATGTCGATCCGCGCTATCTCGTGCTGCTCAAGGCCTACGAAGACAAGCGGTTCGACGAGCATTGGGGCGTGGATCCGTTCGCCATCATGCGTGCCTTTGGCCAGCTTGTCGCATCCGGTCACGTCGTTTCCGGCGCGTCCACGCTCACTATGCAGGCTGCGCGGCTGCTGGAGCCGCGCCCCCGCAGCTTCGGCGCCAAGCTGTTTCAGATGCTGCGCGCGATCCAGATTGAAGAGCGCTACTCCAAGGCCCAGATCCTCGGCATCTATCTCACCCTTGCGCCGTTTGGGGGAAATCTTGAAGGCGTGCGCGCTGCATCGCTCGCCTATTTCGGCAAGGAACCTTCGGCGCTGACGCTGTCGCAGGCCGCGATTCTGGTGGCTTTGCCGCAATCGCCGGAACGCCAGCGGCCCGATCGCCATGCCATCGCCGCCAAGGCCGGCCGCGACAAGGTGCTGAACCGCGTGGCGGCGGATGGCGCCATCACATTGGGCGATGCGCGCGTGGCCATGCGCGATGGCGTCGCTTCATCGCGCCAGCCCATGCCGTTCGAAGCCCCGCATCTGGCCGATCATCTGCGCCGCGAATTTCGCAATCGTCCGCGGATCGTCAGCACGATTGACGCCAGTCTGCAAAGCACCGTTGAGCGCATGACCGTGCAGGAAAGCGCCTATTTCGGCGATGGCGCAGCCCTTGCCGTCGTGGTGGCCGACAATCGCACGCACGAGGTGCTCGCCTATGTCGGCGGCACCGATTACTGGGGCACCGCAGGCAATCTTGATCTGGCACAGCGCGCGCGCTCGCCGGGTTCGGCGCTAAAGCCGTTCATCTATGGCATGGCGTTCGACGATCTCATCCTGCACCCCGCCACATTGATGGAAGACCAGCCCACCATGTTCGGCGACTATGCGCCGCGCGATTTCGAAGGTTACTGGCAGGGCGAGGTGACCGCTGCGGATGCCCTCCGCATGTCGCTCAACGTGCCTGCTGTTGCGGTTCTCGATCGTGTCGGGCCGCTCGCCTTCACGCTGGAGCTGACCAATGCGGGCGCGCATCTCGCATTGCCCACGCGCGATGCCACGCCCAGCTTGCCCATGGCGCTGGGCGGGCTTGGCATTTCGGTTGCCGACATCACCATGCTTTACACCGGCATTGCCGATGGCGGCGTCGTGCGGCCCCTGCGGTTCACGCTGGATGCGCCGCAAGGGGCAAAACACCGGCTGTTCGGTCCCGTCGCGGCCTACTATCTGCACGAGATCCTGTCGCGCGTCGGCCTTCCCGATGGCTGGGCCATGGGCGAAGGCCTGCTGCGCAAGCATCAGGTCGCCTTCAAGACCGGCACATCCTACGGCTATCGCGATGCCTGGTCGGTAGGATTCACGCCGGATTACACGGTCGGCGTGTGGGTGGGGCGCGCCGATGGCGCGCCGCGCCCCGGCCACATTGGCCGCGACAGCGCCGCGCCCATCCTGCTGCGGACGTTCGAGCTCCTTCCGGCCGACAAGCATCGGCCGCCGTCGCCGCCACCCGGCGCAATACTAGCCCATTCGACGGACCAGTTGCCGCCGAGCCTGCGGGTGTTCATCCGCGACAACATTCCCGCGCAGCGCCAGCAGCTTGTGTCCACAATTCCAGCGCCGTCCATCGCCTTTCCGCCGAACGGCGCAACCGTGCCAATTCCCGCGCCGAACGCGAAGGACAGGACCATCATGCTGAAAGCCGATGGCGGGCGAGAGCCGCTGACGTGGCTGGTTAACGGGCAGCTCATCGGGAGCTTCACGCGCTTCCAGCCGGCAACCTATGCGCCGTCGGGCGAGGGCTTCGCGCGCGTGACGGTGGTGGACGCGGCCGGCCGCAGCGATTCGGCGCGCGTGCGCTTCAAGAAGATGAACTGACTGTTGCTTCTCCAGTTTCATGCTCAAGCAGGCTCATGCTTCAACAAGCTCATGCTTCGACAAGCTCACGCTTCGACAAGCTCACGCTTCGACAAGCTCATGCTTCGACAAGCTCATGCTTCGACAAGCTCATGCTTCGACAAGCTCAGCATGAGGTAATGCCAAAAACCCTCATCCTGAGCTTGTCGAAGGATAAGGAATTCAGGTGCATGAAACGGCATGCCTGAGCAGGACCGGACAAAAGAACCGCGCGAACGGTTGGACAGCGCGCCACTGGCGACGCCGCTCAGCTATGGCCGGCTTACCACCGTCACCGAACGCAAGCGCGCCCTGATCATCCTGTTCTGCAGCCTGATGTGCGTGGGCGCCGGCCAATCGGTGCTGTTCGCCATCCTGCCGCCGATTTCGCGCAAGCTGGACATCACGCCGTTCCAGGTGACTTCGATCTTCGCGGTTTCCGCGCTCATCTGGGTGTTCTCCAGCCCTTATTGGGGTGAACGCAGCGATCATGTGGGGCGCAAGCCCATCATGTTGATGGGGCTCATTGCTTTTGCTGTGTCATTCGGCTCGTTTGCCAGCGTTATGCTGCTGGGTCTGAACAATCTGATCCCGCTCGCCTTCGTCTATCCGCTGATGATTCTCACACGTTCCATCTATGGAACACTGGGCTCGGGCACTTTCGTATCGGCGGAAGCCTATGTGGCCGATCGCACAAGCCGGGAGGAGCGCACCCGCTGGGTCGCCACCATCGCTGCGGCGTTCGGGCTCGGCACAACCGTCGGGCCCGGCATCGGCTCGGCGCTGGTGGTATTCGGCCTGTTCGCGCCATTCTATTTCATCTCTGCCGTTGCGGTGCTCAGTGCCGCCGCCATCTGGTATTTCCTGCCCGAACGTTCGCGCCCGCGTTCCAAACATCCCATCGAGCAGCGGCTGAAATGGCACGACCGGCGCATGCGGCCGTTCGTGCTGTTCGGGTTCATTCTCAGCACGGCGGGCGCCATCCCCATTCAGACGGTGGCGTTTTTCTTCATGGACGTGCTGCATCTGAAGGAAAGCGCCGCCGCGCAAAACGTCGGCATCGGATTGATGGCGTCTTCCATGTCGGCGCTGTTCGCGCAACTTGTTCTGGTGCAGCAGTTCAATCCGTCTGCGCGCACGTTGATGCGCGTGGGCACCGCGATTGCCGTTGCCTCCAACGCGATCTTTCTCATCTCCCACAGTTTCGGGCCGCTTGTCTTCGCGATGGCGCTTTCGGGATTGGGCTTCGGCATGGCGCGGCCGGGCTATGCGGCGGCGGCCTCGCTTTCGGTTTCGCCGGAAGAGCAGGGGGCGGTGGCCGGCGTGGTCGGCGCCACAAGCGCCACCGGCTTCATCGTAGGGCCCGTGATCGGGGCGTTATACGAAGTCTCGCCGCTCGCGCCCTATGCGCTTGGCGCGGTTCTGATGGCGGCTTTGTTTCTCTACGCGCGCTTCTCGCCAAACCTTCGCTACGCTGGATTGGTGACGCCGGAAGTGAGCGAGGAAATCCCCGAAACCCAGGTGCCGAATGCTTAGCATCATGTCATGGCCCGCGATTGCGGGCCACCCGGTTGACGCTTCCTACGTGCTGCAACTGGGTCCGCCGCATTTGCGGCGCATGACAGCGGGCTAAAGACCCTTTGCCTTCACGTCCGCATCGAGTCGTATCAGCAGGGCCTGCGTGGCGAAACCGTCGGCAACCATCCCCTTGGCCTTCTGATATTGCCGGATCGCCGCGCGGACCCTTTTGCCGATAAGCCCGTCAATATCGCCCGGATCGTAGCCGAGCGTTTTCAAGTCCGTCTGAAGTTGGATACGCTGATCGCGGCTGAGGGGCGCCTCGTCGCGGGGCCATGTGCCCACGATTTGCGGGCCGCCCCTGATCTGGTCGGCAAGATAGCAGACCGCCAGCGCATAACTCAGCGAATTGTTGTATTTCATCACCACGCGGAAATTGTCGAACACCAGAAACGCCGGTCCCCGCGCGCCCGCCGGAACGATGATCGCGCCCGCAAGATTACCCGATGGCAGCGGCGCGCCGTCTGGCAGCGTCACGCCAAGCCTGCTCCAATCGCCGACCGGTCTGGCCTGATCGAGCTCGGCCTGCTCGTAGGGAAAGTTCGCGGGCAGCTTCACCTCGTAACCCCAAGGCCGGCCCTGCTGCCAGCCCTCGCTGTCGAGAAGGTTGGCGGTTGACGCTAGCGCATCGGGCACCGACGTCCAGAGATTGATCTTCCCGTCGCCATCCCCGTCCATCGCGTATTGCAGAAAAGCTGACGGGATGAACTGGGTGTGCCCGAAGGCGCCCGCCCAGGATGAGGTCATGTAAACGGGCTGATAGCCTTCCTTTTCCTCCATTTTCATCGCATCGATCAGTTCGCGGCGTGCATAACCGGCGCGCGGCCCTGCGTAGGCCAGTGTCGCAAGCGCATTGAACATGCTGTACCCGCCCATCAGCTGGCCGTAGTTCGATTCCATGCCCCAGATGGCGACGAGAATCTCCTTGGGCACGCCAGTGCGCGATTCGATGTTGAGCAGCGCCGTTTCGTTGGCCCGCAATCCGGCAATGCCGTTTGCCACATGCTGGGGCGAGACCGCCATGTCGAGATAGGACCAGATCGGCTTGTTGAACTCCGGCTGCTGAAGGTTGGCCTTCTCCACATCGGGATCGCGCATGACGCCGGCCATCGAGCGGTCATAGGTGCCGGGATCGACGCCGGCTGCGATCGCGGTGGCGCGGAAGGCTTGCACAAAGCCCGCGAACTGAGCATCGGGGGATGGAGAGGCCGCCTGGGGTGCCGTCGTGCCGGCCGGTACAGCAGGCTGTGCCCCGGCCGCGCCAGCGGCGGCCAGTCCGAGCCAGAAAACCCACGATCCGGCGCGCCTCATCGTCACGAAATCTCCGGCCCCGCCTTTCCTGCGAAAATTTATCACGGGTTCCCCGCGGCGTTGACAGGATGAACCCGCCCGAATAGGTTCCGCGCCTCTTTTTCGCAAGCAGAGTGTCATGAAAGTCCGCAATTCCCTGCGCTCGCTCAAGAAGCGCGACAAGGACTGCCGCATCATTCGCCGGCGCGGCCGGACCTATGTCATCAACAAGAAGAACCCCCGCTTCAAGGCGCGCCAGGGTTAAGGCGGCAGCTGCCGCTTTTTTGCCGCGCCCGTTGGGATAGCATGGGTGCGATGTCCCGGCTTGCCATCGCCATTGCCTTGCTCCTGTTGCCGTTGGCCGTCCACGCGGCCGCGACACAGAAGCCGGCGCACGCCCAGAAGCCGGTAGATGCCCTCTTCGCCGAGCTCGCCCAGGCGCGTTCGCCCGAGGAAGCCAAGCCGATCGAGGACCAGATCGAGGCCATTTTTCAGCAGTCGGGAAGCGCCACGGTCGATCTTCTGATGACCCGGGCCGCGGCCGCGGAAAAGACTCAGGATCTGGATACCGCACGCAAAATTCTGAACGACATCGTTCAGATTGCGCCCGGCTATGCCGAGGGCTGGCGGAGGCTCGGCGAGCTGGAGGCCCTTTCAAATGACGACACCGGCGCAATGCTCGCCCTGCAGAAGGCCGTCACGCTGAATCCTCGCCATTTTGCGGCAATGTCGGAACTTGCGGACATGCTCGACGATTATGGCGACAAGAAAGCCGCGCTCGGCGTGCTTCGCAAGGTTCAGGCGCTGGATCCCACCTATGAAAACGTGGATCGTCGGGTTCGCGAGCTGACAAAAGAAGTGGAAGGGCAGGGAATCTGACTGTCCGGCCGCTAGACGAATGCCACGCGAAGAAGGTTGGTCGATCCGGAAGTGCGCAGCGGCACGCCGGCCGTGATGACAATGCGATCGCCCTTGGCGGCAAAGCCTTCCTTCAGCGCCATGGCGCTCGCACGATCCACCACGTCGTCCAGATCATGCGCGTCCTCGGTGTGAACGCAGTGCAGGCCCCAGACAATCGAAAGCCTGCGCGCGGTCTCAAGGCTCGGCGTCAGGGCAAGAATGGGCGCTTCGGAACGCTCGCGGGCGGCGCGCTGCGCGGTCGAACCCGATTTCGTCCAGCACACGATGGCGCGCGCCCGGATCGTGTGCGTCACCTCGTGCACGGCCGCCATGATGGCATCCGGCGTCGTCTCCTCCGGCGGGCTTCTCTGCGCGTCGATGATCGATTGGTAGAGCGGATCGGATTCCACGGCCATGGCAATCCGATCCATCATCTGCACCGATTCGATGGCGTGCGCACCGACCGCGGTTTCTGCCGAAAGCATCACGGCATCGGCGCCATCGAACACCGCTGTGGCGACGTCGGAAACTTCCGCGCGCGTGGGGACCGGCGCGGTGATCATCGATTCCAGCATCTGCGTGGCGACCACCACCGGCTTTCCTGCCCGGCGTGCCGCGCGCGTGATTTCCTTCTGCCGCCCCGGAACCTCCTCCAGCGGCAATTCGACGCCCAGATCGCCGCGCGCCACCATCAGGGCATCGGACAGTTCAAGGATTTGGGAAAGCGTTTCAAGCGCTTTCGGCTTTTCGATTTTGGCCAGCACGCCTGCGCGGCCCTGGACAAGCTTTCTCAACTCGGCCACGTCGTCCGGCCGCTGCACGAAAGAAAGCGCGATCCAGTCCACGCCAAGCTTCAGCGCCATATCCAGATCGGCCCTGTCCTTGTCTGTCATCGCCGAAATGGGCAGCAGCGTGTCGGGAAGGTTGATGCCCTTGCGATCCTTCAGGATGCCGCCAACTTCCACGATCGCTTCCGCCGAGTCCGGTTTCGAGGCGAAGGTGCGCAGACGGACCTTCCCGTCATCGATCAGCAGGCAATGCTTCTGCTTGAGCTCGCTGAATACTTCCGCGTGCGGGATCGGCAACACCTTGGGGTCGTTCGAGGCGGCTTCGCGCACAAGCTTCAGCCGGTCGCCTTCCTTCAGTTCCAGCTGTCCGCCGGGAAGCATGCCAAGCCGGATCTTTGGCCCCTGCAAATCGGCAAGGATCCCGATCGGTCGTCCTTCGGTCACTTCGAGATCGCGAATGCGCCGGTGCAGTTCCGCCAGCAGATCGTGCGGCGTGTGGCTCATGTTGATCCGGAAAACGTCAACACCGGCCTCGAACAGAGCCTTCAGCTTTTCGGGTGCGGAAGATGCAGGACCCACCGTTGCTACGATCTTGGTCTTGCGCCGCCGCCGCATTGTCAATCCGAAAGATTGTGGACCCAGCCGGCCTTCTGCCCGGTATCCACTTCGAAAAATCCCTTGCGGTCAAAGCCGCGCGCCGCACAATGCGCGCGGCCCACAATTGCGAACTTCGCGCCCGTGCCCACACAGAAACTTTTGGATCCGTCCCAGGTTCCGGCGCCGCCGTCCGTGGCGTAAAGATAATAGTAACGTGCCTTCAGCGCACCGCTCAGTAGCGTCTCGCATTTTCCGGGCTGGACCGTCCACCAGCCCTGGCTCATCCAGTCGGTGCCGTTGAAGTGGCCGAAGGCGAGCCTGGCGATATGGGCGCTCTTGTTGCACACGGCAAAATCGGCCTGCGCCGGCGCTGCGGTGCAGGCAAGAAGAATCAGGGCAACGGCGAAGCGGCGCATGGACGAATAGCAGTCGCGCAAGCTTGCGCCGCTGTCAACGCGACGAGAGCTACTTCGCCCCTTCGGAAGGCGCGGCTTCCTTGACTGGCGCGCATTCCAGGGACTTGGCGGTGCCATGGCTGATCACGCCGCAATAGGATACCTGGCCTGTGTTTCCGTCCACGCGCCAGACGGTCAGCGCGCCCCCCGATGCAATCGTGTAGCGATTCGAAAAATGATAAGCGAGCGCCAGAATCAGCGCACAGACAACAGCCACACCGGCCCAAAGAACACGCATGAAAGCCCCTCTTGGTATTCTGGCAGCACCATACCCTGTCGCCGGGCATTTTGGCAGGGCCTGACCGGCGACCGGGCGCGCTTTATAGTGGTCGCCTGACGAACGAGGCCGCTCATGGACGATAGAACAGGAACCGACATCGAAGCCGCGGTCTTCCGCAGGCTCGTGGCACATCTGCGCGCGCGCACGGATGTGCAGAATATCGACCTCATGAACCTGGCGGGTTTTTGCCGCAACTGCCTGGGCGATTGGTATCGCGAGGCTGCGGCCGAGAGGGGCGTCATTCTGGAAAAGGATGAAGCACGCGCGATCGTTTACGGGATGCCGCCGGCGGAATGGAAACGGCGCTACCAGAAAGAAGCAACGGCCGAGCAGCGGGCGGCGTTCGAACGCGCGTCAAAAATGCACAAGTAAGTGAAGATGGCGGCGTTGATGATCGCGACGTCGTTCGCTAGGTTCCGCGCCTTCAAAATCGGTGCGCGGCGTCCCATGGCGAAGTCTGGCTTTGCGAAGGAACATCTGAAGTCTCTGGTCGAGCGGATCGAACGGCTCGAGGAAGAAAAGGCGGCGCTTTCCGCCGACATTCGCGAAGTCTATTCCGAAGCAAAAAGTCAGGGCTTTGATACCAAGATCATGCGCAAGGTGGTGACCCTGCGAAAGCTCGATACCGCCGACCGGCAGGAACAGGACGCACTGCTTGAACTCTATCTGTCCGCGCTCGGCATGCGCTGAGCCTCATCCTGTGGCCTGGCGCTGGTCCTCATCGGCCCGGCCAGCGTCATGCTGCTCCAGCCCAAGTTCCTTGAGCTTGCGATAGAGCGTGGAACGGCCGATGCCAAGCCTTCGCGCCACTTCCGACATGTGTCCGTCGTAGCGGGAAATCGCCATGCGAATGATCTCCGCCTCGAGTTCCTCGAGCTTGCGCATGTGGCCCACGGCATCGGTCGCCGAAACGGCATAAGGAGAAGCGACCGAGGCGAAGCCTCCGCGAGGCTCCTGGGTTTGAGCGGCGAAATAGGCCGGTTCGGCTTGCGCCACTGGCTTGCGCGCGCGTGCTTCAATGCCCATGGCGCCCGCGATCTGCGGAAAATCGCAGACGTCGAGCATCGGCCCGTCGCAAAGCACGACCGCGCGAAAGATCGTGTTCTCGAGCTGGCGCACATTGCCGGGCCAGGCATACGATTCGATCAGGTCATCGGCTTCCGGCGTCATGCCGGCAACGGTCTTGTTCTCTTCGGCGGAAAATCGCGAGATGAAATGGCGTGCCAATGCCGCGATATCGTCGCGCCGCTGCCTAAGCGGCGGCACGTGGATGGGAAATACGTTCAGGCGATAGTAAAGGTCTTCCCGGAAGAGCCCTTCGCGCGTGAGCTCCGCCAGATCGCGGTTGGTGGCCGAAATGATCCGGACATCCACCTTTACCGGCCGCTTGGAACCGACGGGATCAACTTCGCCTTCCTGCAGGGCGCGCAGCAGCTTCACCTGCATGTCCATGCGAAGCTCGCCGATTTCGTCGAGAAAGAGCGTGCCGCCGTCGGCTTCCTGGAACTTGCCCAGATGCTTGTCGGTGGCGCCGGTGAACGAGCCCTTCTCATGGCCGAACAGGATGCTTTCGACAAGGTTCTCCGGAATGGCGCCGCAGTTCACCGTGACAAACGGCTTGCCCGCGCGGTCGGAGGAGCCCTGAATCGCGCGCGCGATCAGTTCCTTGCCGACGCCGGATTCGCCTTCGATCAGGATCGGAATGTTGGATTGCGCCGCGCGTTGGCCGAGCCGGATCACCTGTTTCATCTCGCCCGACCGGGCGATCAGATCTTCGAACATCAGGCGGTTTTCGGTCTTCTTCTTCAGCCGCGTGACTTCGCCCGACAACGTGCCGATCTTCAGTGCGTTGCGGATGGAAACCGTAATGCGTTCGGGACTTGCCGGCTTTACCAGAAAATCGTTGGCGCCGGCGCGCATGGCTTCGACCGCTGAGTCAATGCCGCCCTTGGCCGTGAGCACGATCACCGGCAGGTCGGGATGCGACGCGCGAAGTTTGCGCAGCACGGTCAGGCCGTCCATGTCCGGCATCACAAGGTCGAGCAGCATGACGGCGATCTGCTCCCCGCGCGGGCCCGAGATCATCTCGAGGGCAGGTTGACCACCAGGCGCCGTGACCACTGTCATTCCGGCCCGGCTGATCGCGGCTTCGAGAAGCCTGCGTTGAACGGGATCGTCGTCGACAATGAGAACTGTCTGCGCCATGAGCGTGTCTCCGGATGGCGCAAGTGTGCGGGGCTCGCGGTAAAGGCGCGATTAAGGTATCGAAGAGCGGTTCCGTACAAATATCGTTGTCCGGATGCCTTGCTTCTCATGGTGAACAAGTGGTGAAAAAGCGGGAGCGCGAAAACGGAGTTGCGCGCAGGCTGGCGCGGTTTGCGCGGGTTTCCGCGGGGCTTGGCGGCGTGGCGGCGCGCGGCGCAGTCCGGGCGGCAGCCGGTACGGACCTCTTCAGCGCCAGAAACGCCGCCGACCTCACGCGCGTCCTGGGCAATTTGCGGGGGCCGGTGATGAAGGTCGCACAGTTTGTTGCGACCGTGCCGGGCGTGCTGCCGCCAGATGTGGCCGCGCCGTTATTGTCGCTTCAGACCAACGCACCGCCGATGGGCGCCTCCTTCGTGCGCCGGCGCATGGCGGCGGAGCTCGGCTCCGACTGGGAAAAGAAGTTCCGGAGCTTCGACCGCGAAGCCGCGGCCGCCGCTTCGCTCGGGCAGGTGCACAAGGCAGCTGCAAAGGACGGGCGCCTGCTCGCCTGCAAGCTGCAATATCCGGACATGGCCGCAGCCGTGGATGCCGATATCCGCCAACTCAGGGCGGCGCTGCGGATCCAGCGGGGATTTGACGGCACCATCGACACGCGCGAATTCGGACATGAGATAGAAGAACGCCTGCGCGAGGAGCTGGATTATGCGCGCGAAGCCGCGCACATGCGGCTTTATCGCCTGATGCTGGCGGATCGCGATGACATTTCGGTGCCTGAGCCGGTTGATTCATTGTGCACCGGGCGGCTTCTCACCATGACCTGGCTTGAGGGAAAGCCGATTCTCGACTTTGCAGGGGCCGATCTCAAATCCCGCAACCGGATATCGGCGGCCTTGTTCAAGGCGTGGTGGCGGCCATTTGCCCGATTTGGTGTCATTCACGGTGATCCGCATCTTGGCAATTACACGGTGCGCGGAGACCATGGCATAAACCTGCTCGATTACGGCTGCGTGCGCACGTTCACGCCCAGTTTTGTCGAAGGCGTTGTCGGTCTTTACCGCGCGTTGCAGAAAAAAGACGATGGACTCGCCGCCAAATCCTATCGTGCATGGGGTTTTTCGAAGATCACGCCGGAGATGGTGAAGGTGCTCAACCTTTGGGCGCGGTTCATCTTCACGCCCCTGCTCGATGACCGCGTTCGGCTGGTAGATGACGGTGTGCCCGCTGCGGAATACGGCCTGAAGCAGGCCAACGAGGTCCACGCCAAGTTGAAAGAGATGGGCGGCATCCGCCCGCCGCGTGAATTCGTATTCATGGACCGTGCGGCCATCGGCCTCGGCGGCGCGCTCATCAGGCTCGGAGCTCGGTTGAATTTCCATAAGCTGTTTGAGGAAGAAATCGCGGATTTCGAACCGGCCGCGCTTGTCAGACGCCAGCGCGCGGCGTTCATGGAAGCGGGCGTGCCCTTGCCGAAATAAGGGATCTATCCTTTGACAGGGATTCCGCTATGGCTTTGGCGTGACGTTTGTGACGAATGGCAAGGGCAGAGCAGTAACGTGGCCAAGTCCAAGTGCTTCGACTACTGGGACTTTTTCCTTGCCGAATGCGAGCGCGCGCATGCGCCGCTTTACGCCAGCATCATCCGCGGGGTGAAAGACGATGATGCGCTGAAGACTCTTGCGCTGCATGTGAAACAGGGTCAGCCCCCGGCCAATGTTCTGCTTGCGGCGGTTCACTACCTTCTGTTGCAGGGTGCCGATCATCCGCTGCGCCGTCACTATCCCAATCTGAACGGTGGCAGACAGCTTGGCGAAGACGCCTTTCCGCCGTTCAAGGACTTCGTTGAAGCGCACAGATCCGAAATCGAGCCGTTGATCGCAAGCGGCGTGACCAATACCAACGAAGTCGCGCGATGCTCCGCCCTCCACGCCGGGTTTCGCGCGGTGGCAAGGCTGGCGGGCGCCCCGCTCAACCTTATCGAGATCGGCCCGAGCGCCGGCCTCAACATGATATGGGACAGATATGGCGTGAACTATGTGCGTGACGGAGAAACCTTTTTTGCCGGGCCGGCCGGCGCGCCTCTTGTGATCGGTTGCACTCTGCGCGGGCCCAATCTCCCGCCGCTCGAACCCACGCCTGCGGTCGCAAGACGGTTGGGGCTCGAACTCAATCCGGTCAATCTTGACGAACCCCATTGGCGCACCTGGCTGAAGGCACTGGTCTGGCCCGATCAGGTCGAGCGCTTTGCGCGCCTGGAGAAAGCCATCCGGATTTTTCTCGATGAGAAGGTGGAGATTCGCAGGGGCGATGCACTTTCGCTTCTGCCGGACGCCATTGCCGAAATTCCGGAAAACCAGCCGGTCTGCATCTATCACACCTATGTGACCTACCAATTCAGCGAGGCCATGCGGCAAACGCTGGACGACATCCTTGTCGTGGCAGGGCTGCGCCGGCCGGTCTTCCGCTTGAGCTGCGAAGGCACGCTGGAGCGCGCGGGAGAGGCGCCCATGATTCTGGGCCGTTATCACGATGGCGGACGGACTGCGCGGCGGCTCGCCACATGCCATCCGCACGGCCGGTGGCTTGATTGGGCCGATTCGCGCCTGTGAACAGGCCTTTTTCGGCGTTGCCCACCGGGTCCGCTTTGCTATAGTCCGGCCGGCTTTATTCCGAATGCTTCCTGGGGATTAGAATGGTTTCCGATACAGACGAAGAAGTCCTGCACGATTCCGGCGGCAGCATGAGTGCCTCGGATCTCAAGGAACACCTGAGAACCTGGCGCGGTTTTCTAACCTTCTTCAAATGGCTCATCGTCGGCAATGTCGCACTTCTGATCTTCCTCGCCATCTTCCGCACCCATAACTAGGCGATGAAACTGGCGATCCTGAAGGAGCGGCGCGCAGGCGAAGCCCGCGTCGCGGCTACGCCTGAGACTGTCAGGAAATTGAAGGGCCTGGGGCTGGACGTCATCGTCGAGACCGGCGCCGGCGCGGGCGCGCGAATGGCCGATGCCGAATATGCAGCGGCGGGCGCCGCGATCGCTCCGGAAGCCGGCGGCGCGGTGCAGGACGCCGATATTGTCTTTGCTGTGCGGGCGCCCGATGGGGCCACAATCGCCCAAATGAAGAAAGACGCGGTGCTGGCGGCACTCCTCGCACCCTATTCTGAGAAGGACACGATCGAGAAGCTAGCTTCCCAGGGTGTCATTGCCTTCGCGATGGAATTCATCCCGCGCATCTCCCGCGCGCAATCCATGGACGTGCTGTCAAGTCAGGCCAATCTCGCCGGATACAAGGCGGTGATAGACGCCGCCGCCCAATTCGGCCGCGCGTTTCCGATGATGATGACGGCGGCCGGCACCATCGCGCCAGCGCGCGCCTTCATCATGGGTGTGGGCGTGGCCGGTCTGCAGGCCATCGCCACCGCGCGCCGGCTCGGCGCCATCGTGTCCGCCACCGATGTCCGGCCTGCCACGAAGGAACAGGTCGAATCGCTCGGCGCCACCTTCGTTGCCGTGATTGACGATGAATTCAGGCAGGCGGAAACCGCGAGCGGCTATGCCAAGCCGATGAGCGCCGAATATCAGGCCAAGCAGGCCGCGCTCGTGGCCGAGCACATCAGGAAGCAGGACATTGTGATCACGACCGCGCTCATCCCCGGCCGCAAGGCGCCGGTGCTGGTGACGGAAGAGATGGTCAAGACGATGAAGCCGGGCTCGGTGATCGTAGATCTGGCGGCGGAGCAGGGCGGCAATTGCCCGCTCACCAAAGCCGATCAGGTTGTGGACGCGCATGGTGTCACCATCATGGGCTACACCAATCTGCCCTCGCGGCTGGCGGTGGACTCTTCCAACCTCTACGCGCGCAACCTGTTCAATTTCGCATCGCTGTTCGTGGACAAGAAGACCGGCGCGCTTTCGCTCAACTGGGACGATGAAATCATCAAGGGCGCGGGGCTTACGCGCGATGGCCAGGTCGTCCATCCGGGCCTGAAAGGATAGAAGATGGAACTGATCGATCCGTTCGTCTTCCGGCTTTCGATTTTCGTGCTGGCGATCTTCGTGGGCTATTACGTGGTGTGGAGCGTCACGCCCGCGCTGCATACGCCGCTGATGAGCGTGACCAATGCAATCTCATCGGTGATTGTGGTCGGCGCGCTGATCGCGGTGTCTGTTGTGGCGCTTGGCAGCAATTCGTGGACCTCCAAAGTCCTCGGCTTCTTCGCGCTGATTTTGGCCTGCGTGAACATCTTCGGCGGCTTCCTCGTCACACAGCGCATGCTCGCCATGTACAAGAAGAAGGAAAAGAAATGAGCGGGGCGACAAAAGCGGTCCTCATGCTTCGACAAGCTCAGCGTGAGGAGTTGGCTCAGCATGAGGGCCTTGCGCAAATCGTCACCCTGAGCTTGTCGAAGGGTGAGGCGGTGAGGGACATGCTTCGGCAGGCTCGGCAGGGGGGCCTTGTGCAAATCCTCATCCTGAGCTTGTCGAAGGGTGAGGCGAGGCCATGAACGCCGATCTCGCTGCCATTCTCTATCTGATCGCGGGCGTGCTGTTCATTCTCGCGCTGCGGGGGCTCTCCTCGCCGGAATCTTCGCGCGCCGGCAACCGCTTCGGCATGATCGGCATGGCGCTTGCCATCGCCACGACCCTTTGGCTCGCGGGCGTTCGCGATCCGCTCACCTGGGGCATGATTGTGGCCGCCGTCATCATGGGCGGCGGTATTGGCGCCATCGTCGCGCGGCGCATCGCCATGACCGCCATGCCGCAGCTTGTCGCCGCGTTCCATTCGCTCGTCGGTCTGGCGGCCGTGCTGGTGGCCGCGGCCGCATTCTACTCGCCGCAAGCCTATGGCATTGGCGTGGAAGGCGCGATCCGCACCCAAAGCCTGATCGAAATGAGCCTGGGCACGGCCATCGGCGCCATCACTTTCGCCGGCTCCATCATCGCCTTCGCCAAGCTCAACGGCAACATGAGCGGCGCGCCCATCCTCCTGCCGGCCCGGCATTTCGTCAATCTTCTGATTGCCGCCGCCATGGTGGCGCTCATCGTGTGGTTCGTTTTGCATCAGCCAGCCTGGGCGTTCTGGGCCATCGCGGTGCTGGCGTTTGTCTTCGGCATCACGCTCATCATTCCCATCGGCGGGGCGGACATGCCGGTGGTCATCTCCATGCTCAATTCCTATTCGGGGTGGGCGGCGGCCGGCATCGGCTTCACGCTGGAGAACACCGCGCTCATCATCACCGGCGCGCTGGTCGGCTCCTCGGGCGCGATCCTTTCCTACATCATGTGCGCGGGCATGAACCGCAGCTTCATCTCCGTCATTGCGGGAGGCTTCGGCGGCGAGGTGGCGGCCGCTGCGGGCAACACCGAAACACGGCCGGTCAAGCAGGGCTCGGCGGACGATGCCGCCTTTATCATGAAGAATGCCGGCAGCGTGATCATCGTGCCGGGCTACGGCATGGCCGTGGCCCAGGCGCAGCATGCGTTGCGCGAAATGGCCGATCTTCTGAAGAAAGAAGGCGTGAAGGTCTCCTACGCCATTCATCCGGTGGCGGGCCGCATGCCCGGCCACATGAATGTGCTGCTCGCCGAAGCCAACGTGCCTTACGACGAAGTGTTCGAGCTGGAGGATATCAATCACGAATTCGCGCAGGCCGATGTGGCCTATGTGATCGGCGCCAACGATGTCACGAACCCGGCCGCCAAATCCAATCCGCAATCGCCCATTTTCGGCATGCCGGTGCTGGACGTGGAAAAGGCCAGGACGGTGCTGTTCGTAAAGCGCGGCATGGGCTCAGGCTATGCCGGCATCGAAAACGAGCTCTTCTTCCGCGACAACACCATGATGCTGTTCGGTGACGCCAAGAAAATGACCGAAGAGATCGTCAAGGCGCTGGGATGACGGGCATTGTTTCAAGTCCGGCAAACGCGCGCCGGCTTGCACATCACCCATGCGGCTAACGGCACTACCGGGTTGGCCAAGCGCGATTATCCTGTCGCCGCACCAAGGAGAGCCCGATGGACCATTATCACACGTGGTTCGATCTGAAGCCTGGCACGAAAGACGCGGAATTCGCGCGCGCCATGGCGCGTTATATGGATTATCTCAAGCAGAAGGGGCTGATCGAAGGCTGGCGCCTGACGCGGCGCAAGCTCGGTTTCGGGCCGCGCGAGCTCGGCGAATTCCACATCGTGATGGAAACGAAGGATCTTGCGCAGCTCGACGCCGCCTTCAATCATGTTGCCGCGCGCCGCGAGCCCGTGGAAAGCGTGCATTTCGGCGTGAACAGCAAGGTCCAAAACCTCAAGATCGCGCTCTACCGCGATTTTCCCGACGCTGTTCGCCATGAGGGCGAAGAGAAGTTCTAAGACCGTTCCGGTTGGCTGGGCGTTAGCATCCGTCTAGATTCTCAGCGGGTGACGAAGGGGCGGCTCACATGAAGGGATTTTTTACAGCGCTGTGCGCGGCGGGGCTTATTGCAGCACCGGCTTTCGCCGGAAATGTGCCCGACAGCTGGTCCACGGGGGCACCGCCCGATCCGGATTGGGAAGCGACGTCGCAGGCTGTTCTCTCGCAGGACCTCATCGTGATCGCCGATGATTTGCAGGCCACCGCGCAAAAGCTTCTGCGCAAGAAGGCGATTGTGGCGCTCACGCCCGCGCAGGCCGCAAAATTCATGGGCCCTGCGGATGCCGGGCCGCCAGCGGCAAGCGCCCCGCCGAGCGCGCCAGCGGCATCGACCGATGCGCCTGCAAACAATATGGCCGCTCCGCCCGCGACCGCGCCAGGCGACGCTTCTGCCGGGCCAACGGCCGCACAAACCGTCCCGGGCGCGCAGCCGGCGATGGCGCCATCATTGGCGGCGCCAACGCTCAAGGCGTATCTCGTGCGTGGCATTCTGCTTCAAGGCGCTGTTGGAGGCTTTACTGCGGAACGCAAGGCTGACGCCCTGTGGGTATCCTACGACGGACTTGCCGCTGCCGTGCCGAAAGCAATTCATCGCGCGCTGATTGTGCGGTTGCCGTCGCCGCCGGCGCATGTCTACGTTACGGCCAGTTTCACAAACTGATTCCCCACATCTTCGCCGGCTTCCGGCGAAAATGCAGCCGCCCTCGCCTGTGCATCAGCTGCCACGGGGTCGGCCGGAATCGCGAAATTGTGCAGGCCTGTGTAAATCAGTCGATTGCCGTGCCACACAGAGACCTGACGCACGCCTTCCATCTGAATGGCCCGCATCAAAGCCTTGGCTTCATCATCGCCGCTGCAATGCGCGAAAAAACGCGCTGCTACTGTGCCGTCGCGATTCATGTAACGGATGTCGTAAGTCGGCATAGTGTTTCTCCCAAAGAAGCCCTATGCCCCCGCGCCGGCCAATTTGTCCGCTGTTTTGACCGGTTTGTCGAGCACCGCCCGTTTCGGGAATGGACGGACTTGCAACCCGCAGCGAGCCGCAACTTTCGCGCGAGAGAGATCAGGCCGCGCGCGGCCGTTCGGCCGTTTGCGGCCGCGCGTAGACCAGCCGTTCGCCCGACCACACCTCGATGCGCTTGGCCGATTCCAGCTTCATGGCGTGCGCCAGAATCTTTGCCTGTTTGTCATTCTGGCAATTGGCTGCCAGAGCCGCTGCAAATGTGCCGTCGTTGCGCAAGTAGCAGATTTCGTAAGCAGGCATAGCGCTCTCCTCAAAAAGCGTTTATGCCCCCGCCATCCCTATTCATTGTTCCGCCGGCGCGCTAAAGTCGAATGACAAATTCTTATACTCTTTATCACGGCGATTTTGTTCCGCCGGAAATTACCAACGCAGCAAAAATCGTCCGGCCGCGCCACCCAGCGCACCCACCGCCGCAATTCCAAGTGTATAAAAAACCGCGACGAAAGGCGTCGCGCTTTCGTCGCAGTGGAATGCGTAAACCCAGGCACCAGTGGCGCCCGCCAGCAGGCCGGCTGCAAAACCCGCGGCAATCAGGCGTGTAGGTGCAAGATTCCTCAGAGCCCAGAACAGGCAAACGAAGACCGGTAACGACAGAATGAGGATGCGAACCGGGCAAACGTCCGCCGATGACCCAACCACAAGATGCATGCGCTCGCCAGGGGGCGCTACGCCCAGGTGGAATGCCGCCGCCACCGCAATCGCCGCCAGAAGCGCCAGCAAACCCAGTTCCGGCCGATCGGCTCGCGCTCCGGGCCGCGAGAGCCGCTCCGTCAGCCAGAACGCTGCTGCGGCAAGCAGCGCGGTGTAGAAAAATTTCATCCAGTACGACGCCGTGTGGATCGCATCCGCCAGGTCCGGCCGGATGCCGAGCCAGACAGCCATGATGACAAGCGACACCAGCATGCCCGCGCCCAACCCCATCAGAAGCGTCGGCACCGGCCGTGACAGCGGCGCAGGCGCGGTATCTGCAGAAAGCCGGACAACCAGCTCGTCAGTTTTCATCGCCGGCTCCATCCGCCTTTGCCGCGAGATTCTTCATGGCCCGGTGCACGCTCACCTTCACCGCCGACTCCGACATGCCCGTTTGCGCCGCAGTCTCGGCCACGGACAGACCGTCAAGTTTCACTGAGCGCAGCACGGCGCGCGATCTGGCGGGCAATGTCGCCAGCAGCTTCTCCACGTCGTGCCTGGCGCCTGCGCTTTCGCTTTCGTCGGCGGCGAAAATCGCGCCCGCTTCTTCCAGGGGAAGGGTCTGACGCAGGCGCTTGCGCCGGAGAAAATCGATCAGTTTGTAGCGCGCGATGGCATAGACCCAGGCTGTCAGGGGCTGGGCGGAATCATAAGTGCCGCGCCGGGCGTGCATGGCGATCAGTGTCTCCTGCACGAGATCCTCCGCATCGCTTCGCAGCGCAGGCCCCAACCTGCGGCTGTAGAAGGCGCGCAGATGCCGGGAGAGCGCATCGAGCAGGCGGCGATAGGCCGTGGCGTCGCCGGCCATCCCCGCCATCATCCACGCCCTGAGCTCGGTTTCATCGGCGATCACGCCGGCACCTTTTGTTGGAATTCGCGCAGGAACCGCTTGGGGTTACAGATGTTTCCCGCGAAAATGGACGCCCTTTTGCGGGATGAGTGTAACCCAATTCCGGCTCTGGCCGAATTCCAGGGCATCCGATCCAAACCTCGAGGAGACGATCATGAAGGGTACGAAAATTGCGCTGGCCGCCATGGCCATTGCGGGCGCAATGACATTTGCAGGCACGGCGCTGGCCGATCCGACAGGCACCACGCAGACGAACTCAACCATGTCCGGCAGCAATACCATGTCGCAGGGCGACACCATGCAGGGCAGCAATGCCATGCAGGGCAACACGGCATCCGGTGTGCATCACAAGAAGCACCACGCAAGCGGCGGATGCATGCAGAATGGTACGATGAACGGCGGCTCCATGCAGGGCAACACAATGATGGGTAGCAATTCGATGCAGGGCAGCAACATGCAAGGCGGCACGAACGGCTGCATGCACAACGGCTCCATGCAGGGTTCATCGAGCGGTTCCGGGCAGAGTCAGGCCCAGGGCGGCAACAATCCGCACTGACATCGGGCCAATGTTCGGCTCTGGCGCAAGCCACGCTATACTTACCGCAGGACTACGGCGGAGCCGCAGCATTGACTATTTCAGATGACACCGCAGCAGGCGCGCGCCGCAGCGAATCCTCCCACGGATTCGCCGCGCGCGCTGCCACGCTTTGGTCTTGGATACTCCGGTTCCTGAAATACGGTGCGAACAGCGATCCGCGAAAGCCGCACTATTTTTTCCGCCGCCACAGCGGAATGGTGCGTACCACGCACTGGATCAACTTCGTGGTCATCACCGTCATGCTGATGAGCGGTTTGCAGATTTTCAACGCCCATCCCGCGCTCTATCTCGGCAATACGAGCGATTTCGCCCATCCGCTGCTTTCGCTTTATGCCGCCCGCGCGGCCGATGGAACAATGCACGGTATCGCCCAGCTTGGCCCCTGGCACTTCGACACGACGGGGATCCTGGGCCTGTCGAACGTGGATGGTCAGCCCACCATCCGTGGCTTTCCCGAATGGGCGACTCTGCCGGGCGTTCAATGGCTCGCAATGGGGCGCCGGTGGCATTTCTTCTTTGCATGGCTGTTTGCGATCAATGGGCTTGCCTTTGCGGCCTACGCATTCGCAAGCCGGCATTTCCGCCGTGATCTCCTGCCCACCGCCGAAGACCTCCGGCATCTGCCGCGCGAAATCGTGGATCATGCGAAACTCAAATTCGCGCATGGTGAGGACGCAAAACGCTACAACAGTCTTCAGAAACTTGCCTATTTCATCGTTCTTTTTGTGCTGGGGCCGCTTGTGCTGCTGACCGGGCTCACGATGTCGCCGACGCTGGATTCGGCGTTTCCGTTCCTGCCGTGGATTTTCGGCGGCCGGCAGACTGCGCGCACCATCCATTTCGCCTGCGCGTTTTCATTCCTGGGCTTCTTCATCATTCACATCGCGATGGTTTTTCTGTCGGGTACATGGAACAACCTTCGCTCGATGATCACAGGCAACTACGCCATCGAAGGCGACCGGCATGAGTAGCAAGTTCGATCCGCGGCGCCGCAGGTTTCTGGGCCGCGGGTTGGCCGCGGCAAGCGCTCTTCTGCTTTCCGGCTGCTACGACCTGACACAAAAAGGATGGGTCCGGAAAACGCTTGTGAGCGCAGAGAATCTCACGCGCGCAACGCAGCGCGCCATTGCGGGCCGGCATACGCTCGCTCCGGAATATTCAAAGGCCGATATCGCGCCGGTTTTCCGCCCCAACGGCACGCTCAATCCCGGCACCGACTTTTACAACGCGTTGGCGGCGAACGCCTTTCGCGATTTTCGTCTGGAAGTGACGGGGCTGGTTGACCGTCCGCTGAAACTGTCGCTGGCCGATCTGCGAAAGATGCCTGCGCGTACGCAGATCACGCGGCACGATTGCGTGGAAGGCTGGTCCTGCATCGGCCAATGGAAAGGTGTGCAGCTGGCCCGCATTCTTGCGCTGGCCGGTCCGAAGGACAATGCGCGCTATGTGATGTTCTATTGCATGGACCCGATGGGCGATTCCGACTATGGCGATGATATCCGCCAGGTCCCGTTCTATTACGAAAGCCTCGATCTTATCGAGGCGACGCATCCGCAGACCATCCTGGCCTATGAGCTGAATGGCAAACCGCTTCCCGTTGCCAATGGTGCGCCCTTGCGTCTGCGTGCCGAGCGACAGCTCGGCTACAAGCAGGCCAAGTATGTCGAAAGGATCGAGCTGGTAGAGAGTTTCAACCACATCCAGGGCGGCAACGGCGGCTACTGGGAAGACCAGGGCTACGACTGGTGGGGTGGAATTTGAGCCTGTCACGCCGTTGACACCGGCCCGTCGCCCTCCCACATGTTGCAGGACCGCAAGGGAGCGAGGGATATGGTGGGAGCACAGGCGCCCGCAGGGGCAATGCCGGATTCCGATCGCGGGCGGCTTCTGGCGGTTCTGGTGTATGGCCTTTATCTGGCCGCTTTCGTCAACGGCATCACCGCAATAATTGGCGTGGTGCTGGCCTATGTAGGGCGCAGCGACGCGCGGGGCACGGTGTACGAAAGCCATTTTTCGAATGCCATCACCGTTTTCTGGGTGAGTTTTGCCGCCATGCTGGTTCTCGTCGGGCTGGCGGGCAGTTTTGCGTTGTCGGTTCTGGGCGCGGTTGCCGTCCACGGCGGATCGCATCTGTGGGGGCACTTCAATCCTCTGGGATTCGTTTTCATCCTGTTGCTCTCATTCGGCGGACTGGCGCTCCTCATCTGGTATGTCTATCGAACGGTCGTCGGGCTTGTCCGCGCGCTTGACGGCCGGCCCTGGTAAGGGAAACGGCAATGACCGACGCGCAGATAGCTCCGGCCACCGACAGCACCCGCACGATCGCAATTCTTGTTTATGCGCTTTATCTTGCGGCCTTTGTGAACGGCATCACGGCGTTGATCGGCGTCATACTGGCCTATGTGAAGCGTGGTGAAGCGCGCGGCACGATCTACGAAAGCCATTTCACGAACGCGATCGAGACATTCTGGATCACGCTCGGCCTTTGCATCCTGGGCGCCCTGACCATCTGGATCGGCATCGGGATTCTGGCCTTTGTTGGCGCGTTCGCGTTTTACCTTTATCGCGCGATCAAGGGCCTTGTGCGCGCGATCGATGCGCGGGCCTATACGTGATCAGGCGTGTTTCCTGCGAAAGAACAGGAAGCCGAGAACGCCCAGCATCAGCGCCAGCGAGACCGCATACGGCATGAAATCGTCTATCAGCCATGGGGTTTGCGCGGCCTGGTGAAAGGCCATGCCCATGTTCGCGCCCCACAGCGCGCAATCGCCCACGCCTGCCTCGTTGATATGGCAGCCGTTGTAGGCGGCGCTCGAGACTGCAAGCGTCGGAAGCCAAAGCGCAGCCAGCGGCAATGCCAACATGCTGAGCGCGCCCAATATCGGACGCCGCTCCATCAATCCGGCAATCGCCGCTATCAGCGCAATTGCAAGCGAAAGCGTGGTATTGCTGCCGGCAAACCACGCAAGCTCCAGCGTGTCGCGCAAACCCCCGCCCAGGGTCATGCCGTGGCAGGGTTCCGGCCCGGGCGAACACTGGTAGGCGTAGGCCACCCCGCGCACCAGCCATACGAGGAGCGAAGGCCCGATCAGTACGACTGTGCATAAAATCCAGGCCAAAAGCGCGCGGCGCCTGGGCTTCGGTTCCTCCGCCCGATCCCCTTCGAACGTATGCATAAGAGAATTTTAAGCACATTCTTCGGGGAATCGTGCAGAATTGCTCCGTTCATCCTTAACGCCGGGAACTCTTCAGGTCAGGTCTTCGCGCTGGGGCGCGCTTTCACCTGTCCGAACCAGGCCGCGATATTGGCGTTTTCAACATTGACCGGCTGGCCCACCTGCGCGCCGAAATCCAGAAAACAGAAGAGCAGAATGTCGGCTAGGGTGAAGCGGTCGCCGCACAACCACTGTTTGCCGGCGATCTGACCGTCCAGCCATTTGAGCCGGTCCTGCGCGATTTTCTTCAGGCCCGGGGCGGCTTCCGGCACCGTCACGACACGGCTCTTGAACAGCGGCAGGCCTTCGCTGAAGCGGAAGCCGTTCGCCATGGGCTCGCAGATGTTGAGATCCACCCGCCGCGTCCACATTCGGCATTCGGCCTTCTGTTCCGGGTTCGCGCCGATCAGCGCGGGCTTTGGGTGGACGTCTTCGAGGTATTCGCAGATGGCCGTGATTTCAGAGAGATAGTGGCCATTGTCCAGCTCCAGCGCCGGCATCTGCCCGTGGGGATTGCGCTTCAGGTGGTCAGGCTGCCGGTTTTCGCCCTTCATGAGGTCCACTTCCTGGACGGGAATCGAAATGCCTTTTTCGGCCATGAACATCCGCACAACGCGGGGGTTCGGCCCGATGGAGTTGTAAAATTTCATGAGAAATCGGCCCTTTTGTTTCGCTCAACGGAACGTTAGGTGGAGGCTGGTAAACCGTCAAATCTGCGCCATATTGCAGGGGTGCCGTGTCAACGGCCGGAAACCGGAACGCGATGCGCAAGGCTCTTTTCATTTCTGCAGGCTGGGTCGTGCTGGCGACCGGAACGATGATTCTGTTCGTTCCGCTTCCCCTGCCCTTTCCGGTGGGTCCCGTGCTGGTGCTTGTGGGCGCGACCGTTCTGACCACGCACTCAAAGCCTTTCCGGCGCGTTGTGCAGGTCGCCCGGCATCGTTACGGCTGGCTTGACCGAAGCGTGGAATATTTTGGCCGGCGGTCGCCCAGAAGCGTCAGGGCCATGGTCGCGCGCACCCAGCCGATGGCGGTTGGCCGCTATCGCCGGCTGCATGCCAACGGGCAGGGCGGCACACACCATCCCTGCGGCGCCGCCGAATAGCGATGACGCCCGCCCGGTGAGGCGCCCGTCGCCCGCCGGATTTGAGAGGGGATGTGCACTCTGCTAACGCTGCGGTCTCGTCCGGACCTCGGCTCATGCCCATTTCCTTCAAACGCGATTTCGATGCGCCCTATGGAGAGGCCGTCCGCCTTTCGCCGCTGATCCGCCGCGTGCTTGCGCCCAATCCTGGCCCCTTCACCTTCAAGGGCACGGGCGTGTACATCGTGGGCAATGGCGACGTCGCGGTCATCGACCCGGGCCCCGATATTCCCGAACACATTGAGGCTTTGAAGCACGCACTGCAGGGCGAAAGCATCACGCATATTCTGATCACACACACCCATGCCGATCACTCGCCTGCCGCCAGGCCGCTGAAGAAATGGTCCGGCGCGCCGACATATGCCTATAGCCCGCACGGTTCCGGCAGGAATGATAACGGCATCAGGGTGGAAGAGGGCGGCGATCGCGAATTCGAGCCGGACATCCGGGTGAAGGATGGCGACGTTGTCGGCGGCAAGGGGTTCACTTTCGATTGCGTGCATACGCCGGGCCATACCTCCAACCACATGTGTTTTGGCCTCCGGGAAGAAAAGGCGCTTTTCACCGGCGATCATGTGATGGGCTGGTCCACGACTGTCGTCGCTCCGCCCGATGGCGATATGGCCGCTTACATGCAGAGCCTGCGCAAGCTGCTGGCGCGCGACGACGGCATCCTTTATCCGACGCATGGCGGTCCGGTGACCGACCCGGCGCCTTTCGTTCGGTCCTACATCGCCCACAGGCAGGAACGCGAGGCGCAGATCGTTGCGGCAATCCGCGATGGGCTTTGCACAATTCCCGAGATGGTCGCACGCATTTATGCCGATGTGGACAAGCGCCTGCATCCTGCTGCCGCGCGCTCAGTGCTGGCGCACCTGATCCAGCTGGAGCAGGAAGGCCGGGTGAAAATCCATGAAGGCCGCTATACTCTCGCGTGATGACGAACGAATCTCCCATCCTTCTCAAACCCGCGCGCGTGTGGACGGGCGACGGCGAAGAGGCCTATCCCGGCTGGGCGGTGCTTGTGGAAGGCGAGCGCATAAAAATGGCCGCGCCCGCAAGCCGCATCGACGTGCCGCCGCAGGCCAAGATCGTCGAACTGCCGGGAACGACTCTTATTCCGGGGCTGATGGACCTGCATTCGCATCTTTTTCTTTATCCCTACAACATCAGATCCTGGGACGATCAGGTTTTGAAGGAATCGGAGGCCTATCGCACCGTGCGTGCGGCGTTGCACGCCGAGGCCACATTGCGGGCAGGCTTCACGGTGCTGCGCGACCTCGGCACGGAAGGCGCATGCTATGCCGATGTCGCGATCAAGCGCAGCATTGAAGAAGGGCTGATCCACGGCCCCAGGCTGTTCACGACCACGCGCGCCATCGTGGCGACCGGCGGCTATGGCCCATTGCGCAGGAAATTCCGCCCCGACTGCTGCGTGCCGCAGGGGGCGGAAGAAGCTAGCGGCGTTGATGAAATCATGCGCGCGGTCCGCCATCAGGCGGCCCATGGGGCAGACTGGATCAAGGTGTACGCCGATTACCGCGTGGGGCCCGATGGTGAAACGGTGCCGACCTTCTCCATCGAGGAATTGAAGGCCCTCGTGGATGTGTCCCATTCGCTCGCCCGTCCTGTTTCCGCCCATGCCGCGTGTGACGAAGGCATGCGGCGTGCCGCTGTGGCCGGCGTTGATACGATCGAACACGGTTATGGCGGTTCGCCTTCGACATATGAGCTGATGGCGAAGAACAACATCGCACTCCTGCCGACCCTTACCGCGCCGGAAGCCTATGGCGAATACTTCCTGGGCTATAAGCCTGGCGGCGAACCGACCCCGCAGATGCAGCTCGCCGAACAGGGGTTCAAGCGCGCGCGCGAAGCTGGCGTCATTATCGGTTGCGGTAGCGACGTAGGCGTTTTTGCGCACGGAACCAACGCCCGTGAGCTTCAATGGATGGTGCGGCACGGCATGAGCGCGCCCGAAGCGCTGCTTGCGGCGACGGCAGTGAACGCGAGAATTCTTGACCGTGAGGACGATCTGGGCCGCATTGCCCCGGGGCTGCTCGCCGATCTTGTGGCGGTGGATGGCGATCCCACGCAGGACATATCGGCCGTCTCGCGCGTGCGGCTGGTGATGAAGGGCGGTCAGACATATGTGGGCGAAGCGCTTTAGCCGCGTGACGCAAGCTTTTTCACAAAACTTCGGATGCGGGCCGCGTTTTCGCCGACATCCGTGGTGCCGTCACGGCTCGCGGAGCGGATATCCAGCCTGGCGCCTTCGCCCGAAGGCTGAACGCGGATGACAATGTCGTCCGTGAAGCCGAAGAAAAAGCTCGTGTCGGTCGCCTCGATGCGGCCGCGCCTGGCGTCGAAGGCAACGATGGTCCAGCCCATGGCCTTCGCCGTATCGAATGCGCGCCAGAACAGCTTGGCCGGCGGCACGAGCACTCCAATCGGATGAATATCGCCATAATAGCGCCGTTGCAGCCATGAAACGGTGTGCCATCTTTTCTTGAAGAATACGCGGCGCGTGCCCTCATAGCGCGCGGAATTTTCCGCACTTCCCCGCAGCGGCAGCACCGCCTCGAATCTGGGCGGATATTCGATATCGGTTGTGACGTCGTGGATGGGCGGAAGAGTGGGCGCCACCAGCATGTAATAGACCGGCGGACCGATCAGGACCAAAGATCCGGCCAACGCCACGGCGCCATATCGCGCGCCCGCGCCGCTCTTGGCGATCAATGCCCCTACGGCCCAGGCAAGGCCCAAGACGGCCCCTGCGATGGCGGCATAAACGCTCCACGGATAAATGCCGAACAGTCCAACATGATAGTTCCACAGGCCGAAACGGGTACCGAACGCAGCGACCAGCCCAAGTCCGAGGGCCAGCGCGAACAGCGCAAAGCCTGCTTTTCCGAGCAGCGGGATGTATCGCATTCCGCTCACTCCGCGGCCTGCGGCCAGCGGTATTGGCCAAAGCGTTCGCGCAACGCCGTTTTCTGGATTTTGCCGGTGGCGGTGTGCGGAATCTCATCCACAAAAACCACATCGTCCGGCATCCACCACTTGGCGATCTTGCCGCTGAGGAATTGCAGGATGTCGTCCCTGCCGGCTTTGGCGCCCTTTTTCAGCACGACGATCAAGAGCGGCCGCTCGTCCCATTTGGGATGGCGCACGCCGATCACGGCGGCTTCTGCGACCGCCGGGTGTCCAACGGCCAGATTTTCGATGTCGATGGAAGAAATCCATTCGCCGCCCGATTTGATCACGTCCTTCGAGCGGTCAACGATGGTCATGTAGCCGTCCGCATCCAGCGTGGCCACGTCGCCGGTATCGAACCAGCCGTCCGCGTCGAAAGCCTCGGCGCCTTCGCCCTTGAAATAGCCGCTCGCGACGGCGAGTCCCTTCACCTTCAGCCGGCCGAACGCCTTGCCGTCGCGCGGCAACTCGCGGTTTTCATCGTCGGTGATCTTGGCCTCCACGCCGAACATCGGCACGCCCTGTTTGCACTTGTAGTCAAGCTGCTTTTCGTAGGGCAGATCCCGCATGCCGGGTTTCAGAACGCTCATCGTACCCAGGGGGCTCATCTCCGTCATGCCCCACGCATGCACGACTTCGACATCGTATTTGGTTTCGAATGCCTCGATCATGGAGCGCGGGCATGCCGAACCGCCGATCAGGACCCGTTTGAGATCGGGCAGGGTCCGGCCCGTCTGCTCCAGATATTGCAGCGCCATCAGCCAGACCGTCGGCACGGCGGCAGTCACCGTCACTTTTTCGTTTGTCAGAAGCTCGCAGACCGACGCACCGTCGAGCTTCGCGCCGGGCATGACGATCTTGGCGCCGACCATCGGCGCGGCAAAGGCAAGACCCCAGGCGTTCGCATGGAACATCGGCACGACCGGCAGGATGCAATCGCTGGCCTTCAGGCCCATCGCGCCGCCGCTTGCGGCCATGAGTGACAGAAGCACGTTGGAACGGTGACTGTAGAGCACGCCCTTGGGATTGCCGGTTGTGCCGGAGGTGTAGCAAAGGCCGCAGGCGGTATCTTCGGGGAATTCCCGCCACGCAAAATCGCCGTCGCACGCCGCAATGAGATCCTCATAGGCGACCAGATTGGGAAGGTTTGCTGCGGGCAGGTGCGCGCGATCGGTCAGGGCGACATAAAGGCCGATGGAAGGAATCTTCGGCGCAATGTCTTCGACGAGCCTGGTAAAGGTCGTATCGAAGAACAGGACGCGATCTTCGGCATGATTGGCAATCCACGCGAGCTGATCGGGGAAAAGGCGCGGGTTCAGCGTATGATAGATGGCGCCAATTCCGGCAATGCCGTACCACGCTTCAAGATGGCGTGCCGTATTCCAGGCAAGCGTCGCCACACGATCGCCGGCCTTGACGCCCGCGCGATCCAGCGCCTGCGCCACGCGCAGCGCACGAAGACGGACATCCCTGTAATTCGTGCGCTCGACAGGCCCCTCGATGCTGCGCGACACGATCTGTCGTTCACCATGATAAAGCGCAGCATGATCGATGATCTTGTGGACCAGCAACGGCCAGCCCTGCATCAGCCCCCGCATGACGGCTCCCGCCCTTGTGGTTTTGCATCATCATAAAAAACGCGGGCTTCTGCGGCAACGCGAGCTTTGCGGGCTTTAGGGGGGGTGGATTTGGGCTGCCGGGCCGATTAGCTTCGCGCCCGGATGGCGGTTGAAAGGCGCAAGATTTTCCATGAAAGCTTCACAAAAGGTCGTTTTTGCTCTTCTGGCGGCAGGCGGTGCGATGGCGGTTGGCCCGGCTTTTGCCAATGACTGCGATGCAGTCGCTTCCGCCTCGCTCAAGCAAACCGGTGTGCCCTACCGCTCCGAGATGACGATCACGACGCCGGGCCAACCGCCGCAAAAGGCACAGGCCGTGTACATGGTCACCAGGCTCTATACGCAAATGGACGGCAAATGGAACGCGGTTCCGGTCAGCGCCCAGGAGATGTCGCAGCAGATCGAAACAAGCATCAAGAACGGCGGCGTTTCCTGCAGGAAGATCGGCCCGGACCAGGTTGGCGGCGAAGCCGCGACCATCTACGCGACACACGGCGTCCAACAGGGAAATACAGTCGATACCAAGACCTGGATTTCCAACAGCCGCAATCTTCCGCTCAGAAGCGTGGCAAACATCGTCAACGGCCCGAACAGCCAGACGATTGACATGACGATCAGCTACGATCACGTCAGCGCGCCGGCCGGGGTCAAGTAACGTTCACAGCCGCGGTTCCAGCGAAACGTAAAAAGCCGCGGCAAGCGCGGACAGATCGAGAAAATAAAGATAGCGGTAATCGCAGGCTATCGAGATAACGAAAAACGAGAGCGCAAAGCCGGTTGCACCGATCAGGAGAAACGCAACCGCGATATCGGGCGGCCGCCGGCGCCGCAGCAGAAAGACCAGCAGCAGCGCCGCCAGCAGCCCGAACATGGCATGCGAGAGTGCAGGCGTGCCGACCAGCGCGCCGGCATAGGCATCGAGCGCGTCGTCGCGATCGTCCCAGCGCGGCTTCAGCCCGAGTTCGGCCATCTCTTGCGGCGCCCCCGACACGCCCACCAGATAGGGCAAGCACATCTTCAGATCCGGCGTCAGAAAAACCCAGCGGAACACATCGGCCCGCACCCGGAGATAAAGCCAGGGATGCCGTGCAATCAGCGCGCGCCATTGCGCGCCGATCATGGCGGGGTCGTCATTGTTCAGTGCGGCGGTCAACACATGCGAATTCGTCAGCGTGTCGTTGCGTTCCGGCGAATAGACGCGTACGCCGATCGTGCGAATGAGCTTTTCCAGCATGGGGTCGGATCTGGCGATGACCGGCAGGGATAGCCCGGGTTCGGCCGCAACCGCGCCGATGATGTCGTACTCTTCGAGAAGCTGTATCTGCTTGGCGGGGCCGGAGTTACCGACGAAGTGCATGCTAAGTCCCGCATAGGCCGCGCCGATGAGGGCCGCCGCGCCGATCAGGGCCCCGCCGCCATGAACTGCGGCCTCGCGAAGCACATGTCCTTCTTTCCCTTTTCGCGCGGCGATCCAGGTCAGCGCCGCCACGCCTGAAATCAGGACGATGACTCCGTTTTGCCGTGCGAGGGCCGCCAGCACCAGCAGGACAAGCATGCCGGCAATCAGCGCAAGTCGAAGCGGTGGGTTCGTCCAGCGGTTCGCGGCCTGCGCAAGGCAGGCAAAGCCCGCAACCCCGGCGCAGGCAAACAGCACGTCTTTCCACACGATTCCCGGATAGAGCAGAAACTGCGGCATCAGCACGCAAAGCAGCGCCACCGGGGCCGCCCACCAGGAAGGCTTCGCGTTAATCAACAGAAGCGACAGAAGGCTGGCAAAGACAAGGAGCGTGTCAAACAGGACAAACAGCGCCGCGCCGGGAACAATTGCGTCGCCCACGCCCAGAAGCCACGACATGACGGGCGGGTGCCAGTCGGCATATGCCCCGGTGCGGCCTTCCAGCAGCTGGATTACGGAATCGTAAGAAAGATGGCCTGGCCAGTTGGCCGCCAAAGAAAAGACAAAACCGGCCAGCAGAACGGCTGCCGAAATTGCCGCACTGGGCGAAAAGTTGGTGCGAAGGCGCATCGGTCGTTGGCGCAGGCGAACGGGTTGAATTAATATCCTAGAAGCTTCGGCGAGGGGCCGGGCATAAAATCATGGCCAGCAAACCGGTTTTTTTCGATGCCACGGGCAAACGCGCGGCACGCATCTCGCTCATCGGCTGGATTGCGGCTGCGATCAGCCTTGCCGTGGGGATCGTGTTCGTCGCCAACCTGGTGGGCGTGACGCAGCTTGAAACCGTAAAGTTGCCGGGGCACATCACGGCCATTCACACCCCCGAACTCGAAAACAGGGCCAAGGCGCCTGGCCTGCTGCGGCTGGCCGCCGATCTCGCCGAAGCCGCCCGCGCGAAGAAGCAGATACGCGCCCATGACCGCTGGCTCCGCAACGAAGCAATTCGCAGAAACCGCCACGCGCCGAACCTTTTGCCTCCCAAGGGCCGGCCGCTTTCCATCGCTTTTTATCCGAACTGGGAACCCACAGCCTACGATTCGCTCAAGAGTGCCCTTCCGGGGCTCGATTGGGTGATCCCCACCTGGCTCAATCTCAACGGGCCTGGCCTGGCGTTCAAGAACAGCTTCAATGCGCAGGTCTATTCGCTCATCCGGCATCAGGCACACAATGTCGCGATCATTCCGGTGATCCAGAATGCGACGCTGGGTCAGTGGGATGGCCCGGGGCTTGCGAAACTGCTCGCCGATCCGAAACGCCGCGGTGAGCTTGTCGGCGACCTTGTGGCTTTCGTCGGCCAGCACAAGCTTCAGGGCATCACCGTGGACTTTGAAGCGCTGCCGCCCGAAGCCTACGGCAACCTCGGTCTTTTCCTGCATCAGCTTTCGGCTGCGTTCTCGCCGCGCGGCTGGATCGTCGTAATGGCAACGCCGTTCGGCAACGACAAATGGCCGTTTGCCGAATATGCGCGCTATGTCGATTACACGCTGCTAATGGCGTATGACGAACATCTTACGCCGCATGCGCCGGGCAGCATCGCTGGCCAGTTGTGGTACGAAACGACGCTCGACAAGCGCATGAAGGTACTAGATCCGGCGCGCACTATCATCGCGCTCGGCAATTACGCCTACGACTGGAACGGCGATGATGTCGATAGCATGCCGTTCCAGGATGCGGTCGTGGCGGCGCATGATTCCGGCGCCACCATCGTATTCGACGATGCGACGAACAACCCGCATTTCTCCTATCTGGAAGACGACGGCACGCGCCACGACGTGTGGTTCCTCGACGGCGTTACGACCTATAATGAAATTCACGCCGCCGATGCCTATGAGCCGGCGGGTTACGCCCTGTGGCGGCTGGGAAGCGAAGATCCGTCCGTCTGGACGGTGATGGGCAAGCCCTACGGCACGGGGGCGCCGGCCGCGCTCAGGCATATCCCCGTCGTCGAAGATATCGATTTCGAAGGCCAGGGGGAGCTGCTGCGTGTGGATGCCGCGCCCACGTCCGGCAGCCGCAATTTCGAGATCGATCTGAAGACCGGCGATATCGATGACGAGAACTACACGTCATTGCCCACGGGCTATGTGATCCACCAGTTCGGCGCGGCGAAGAAGGAGATCGCGCTCACCTTCGACGACGGGCCTGATCCGCAGTGGACGCCGCAGATTCTCGACATCCTCAAGGCCAAGCATGTGCACGCCACGTTTTTCATCATCGGCGCCAATGCCGAGGCCAATCCCGGTCTTGTGCAGCGCATGGTCGATGAAGGCCATGAAGTGGGCAACCACACCTTCACGCATCCGAATCTCTCGGACACGTCGGATGAAACCGTCCGTCTGGAACTGAATGCAACGCAACGGCTGTTCGAAGCGCTGACCGGCCGCTCGCTGCGTCTTTTCCGCCCGCCTTATCTGGGCGATGCCGAGCCGACCGACAATGATGAAATCGTCCCTGTCGAGATCGCGCAGGACATGGGCTACATCGCGGTCGGCGAGCATGTGGATCCAGTAGACTGGGAGTTGCCGGGCGTCAGGAAGATCGTCGCACGCACGCTGGCGCTCGTGAATCATCCCATCCCGGCCGACCAGCCGCGCGACATCATCCTGCTGCATGATGCGGGTGGTGACCGCTCGCAGACCGTGGCCGCTCTCCCCGTCATCATCGATCGCCTGCGGGCCGAGGGCTATCGCTTCGTGCCGGTGTCGCAGCTCGCGGGTCTGACGCCCACCCAGGCGATGCCGCCGCTTTCGCCCACCATGGCGCTCATGACCGACCGCATCGTGTTTCTTGCGATGAGCGCCATGGGACACGCGCTCTATCTGTGTTTCCTGGCCGCGATCTGGCTCGGCGTCGCGCGGCTGCTGTTCCTCATGGGTCTGAGCTTGTGGAAGCGCTGGAGCGGCGACCGCGCCCGGAGACAGGGCGCCCCGCATTCTGTTTCGGTCGTCATTCCGGCGTTCAATGAGGAAAAGGTCATCGCCCGCACCGTGCGGGGCATTCTGGCCAGTACCTTCCGCGATCTGGAAGTGATCGTGGTGGACGACGGCTCACAGGACCGGACAGCCGACGTGGTTCAGCAGAAATTCGGGACGGATGCGCGCGTGAATCTGATCCGCATTCCCAACGGCGGCAAGGCGGCCGCGCTCAACGCGGGCCTTGCGCATGCGAAGGGCGATGTGGTGGTGGCGCTGGATGCCGACACGCATTTCGCGCGGAAAACCATCGCGCGGCTGGTGCGCTGGTTCGCCGATCCCAGGGTCGGCGCGGTGGCCGGCAATGCCAAGGTCGGCAATCGCATCAACATGATCACCCGCTGGCAGGCGCTGGAATATATCGTGGCGCAGAACCTGGAGCGGCGTGCGCTCTCCGCGCTCGATACCTTCACCGTGGTTCCGGGCGCCGTAGGGGCGTGGCGGAAGAGCGCGCTGACCGGTCTGGGCGGCTTCCGCGGCGATACGGTCGCCGAAGATCAGGACCTCACCATCGAATTGCAGAAAGCAGGCTATCGGGTGCTGTTCGATGACAGTGCGGTTGCCTGGACGGAGGCCCCCGTCACATTCCGCGGCCTCGCCAAGCAGCGATTCCGCTGGGCCTATGGCACCCTGCAGTGCCTGTGGAAGCACCGTCGGGCTACCTTCAATCCGCGGTATGGCGCGCTGGGCATGTTCGCCATTCCGCAGGTGTGGCTGTTCCAGATTCTGCTCACGGCGCTTGCGCCGGTGGCGGATCTCCTTCTGCTCTGGCAGCTCATCTGGCAATTCATCGCCTGGCAGGAACATGGCGCAGAGTTCAGCAACTCCGATCTTGTCACCGTCGCAATCTATTACGGCGTGTTCCTGGCGGTGGATTTTCTGGCCGCCCTCTTCGGCTTCCTGATGGAAAAAGGCGAAGACTGGAAGCTCCTCTGGTGGCTTCCGCTGCAGCGCTTCGGCTATCGTCAGCTTATGTATTACGTCGTTGTCCGTTCCATCACGACAGCCGTCCGCGGCGCGTTCGTCGGATGGGGCAAGCTGGAGCGCACCGGCACGGTGGCTGTGCCGCAGCCGCAGGAATCGGCCTGACCGTCCGGATTGCCGATTTCGCATTGCGGCTGTTTGACGGCCGTTGTTGACGATCCTTCACGCGAGGCCTGTAATCGGCCGGATTTGCGAAGGTTCTCCCCATGCTCTCCAACAGCCACACCCGCGATGTCGAAGCCGTCCTGCATCCTTTCACTAATCTGGTGAAACACCGGGAGAGCGGCCCTGTGGTGTTCGAGCGCGGCAAAGGCATTTTTGTCTATGACGACAGAGGCAAGGATTACATCGAGGCGATGAGCGGCCTGTGGTGCACGGGCCTGGGCTGGGGCGAAGAGGCCCTGGTCGAAGCTGCCACATCGCAAATGCGAAAGCTCGCCTACGAGCATCTCTTCGCCGGCCGCAGCAACGAACCGGCCATCGCGCTCGCCGAAAAGCTGAAGGAGATCGCGCCATTTCCTGTCGGCAAGGTATTCTTTGCGAATTCCGGTTCGGAGGCCAACGATACGCAGGTCAAGCTGTTCTGGTACGTCAATCACGCGCTAGGCCGCGCCGGACGGAAAAAGATCATCAGCCGGATGAAGGCCTATCATGGCGTCACCGTCGCCGCAGGAAGCCTTACCGGCCTTCCGGCGGTGCACAAGAGCTTCGGGCTTCCCCTGCCTTTCGTGGTGTTTGCGGAATGTCCGCATTTCTACCGAAATGCCCTTCCCGGCGAGACCGAACAACAGTTTTCCGAGCGCCTGGCGGGCGATCTGCAGACCCTGATCGAAGAGGAAGGGCCCGAAACCATTGCCGCAATGATTGCCGAGCCGTTGCAGGGCGCTGGCGGCGTCATCCTCCCGCCAAAAGGCTATTTCCCCGCAATTCAGCGCGTGCTTGCCAGATACGGGATCCGGCTGATCGACGATGAGGTGATCTCGGGCTTTGCGCGCACCGGCAACATGTTCGGCGCGGAAACCTATGGCATGACGCCAGCCACCATGACGGTGGCCAAGGCCCTGTCGTCGGCCTATCTGCCGATTTCCGCGGTGCTGGTATCGCCGGACCTGTGTGGTGTCATCGAAAGCGAGTCCGGCAAGATCGGCACCTTCGGCCACGGCTACACCTACACCGGCCACCCGGTGGCCGCCGCCGTCGCGCTCAAGACCATCGAACTCTACCAGCAGCGCGACATCGTCGGGCACGTACGCAGAATGAGCCCGCATTTCCTGAAGCGCCTGAAGAAGCTCGAAGAATATCCGGTCATCGCCGATGCGCAGGGGGTGGGCCTGATCGGCGGGTTCGAGATCGTGAAGGACAAGAAGACACGCGCGCAGTTCGATCACGCGCGCTCGGTTGCGGCGGTCTTTGCGAAATTCGCGGAAGCCGAAGGGGTGATTTCCCGTCCGCTGCTGGGCGACCGCATCGCGCTTTGCCCGCCACTGATCATTACCGAAAGCGAGATCAACGAGCTGTTCGATCGCTTCGAACGCGGGCTGCAGCAGGGCCTCGACTGGCTGAAACGCGAAGGCCTTTTCGGCTGAATCCGGGCTGCGGCGCGGGCCCTTTCGCAATCTTCTTGCGGAACCGATCTGGCGCCCGCTCATTGAATCTCCTGGCGCACATCGTCCGGCCAATAAGCTGCCGAAAAGGCGGCAAAGTGATCTGAAAAGATCGAAGGTTGCCGATGTGCGCCGCGGCGTACCCAAAATCTCAAATGAAAAGGAGTTGCACGCGATGGCCGGTCCGTTCGAACTCGCACCCCTGCCTTATTCCGAAGACGCGCTGGTGCCGGTGATCAGCGCCAAAACCATCGGCTTCCATTATGGCAAGCACCACAAGGCCTATGTGGATATGCTCAACAGGCTCGTGGAAGGCACGCGCTTTGCCGATATGAAGCTGGAGCAGATCGTGCGCGCCACGTTCAAGGCATCCGACGGGAAAGAGAAGAAAATCTTCAACAACGCGGGGCAGGTGTGGAACCATGATTTCTACTGGCGCAGCCTCGCACCCAAGGGGGGCAGGCCGTCAGGTCATCTCAAATCCGCGATCGAGCGCGATTTTGGCGGGCTCGAAAAACTCGTGAGCGAGCTCGCCGAAGCCGGCAAGACACAGTTTGGCTCGGGCTGGGCCTGGCTCGTCTCGCACGGCGGCAAGCTTTCGGTGCGCCGGACGCCCAATGCCGAAAATCCGATGACCGACGGCATCAACTGCCTCTTGGCCGTCGATGTCTGGGAGCATGCCTACTACCTCGATTACCAGAATGCCCGGGCCAAATACCTGGAACAGGTCTTGGGCGAGCTGCTCAACTGGGACTTCGCCGCGGAAAATCTCGAGAAAGAAGACCATCCAATCAGAGCTGCCGCCTGACGTTGACGTAAACGTAAACTTCCCCTAGGAGTCCGGCCCATCATGGGCCGGACCTATTCCATCCGTGAACTGACGAAAGAGCTGGGCGTCACCGCCCGCACGCTTCGCCATTACGAAGACGAAGGGCTCATCGCGCCGGAGCGCCGGGGCCAGACCCGCATCTATTCGCAGCGCGACCGCGCGCGGCTCACCCTCATTCTGCGCGGCCGCCGCGTCGGCTTCAGCCTCGCCGAAATCGGGGAAATCCTCGATCTCTACAATCACGGCGACGGTGCCATCGCCCAGATGCAGTATGCGAAACGGAAATTCGCCGAGCGGATTGCAGCGCTCGAACGGCAGAAAAAGGATATCGACGAGTCCATCGCCGAGCTGAAGCTCGGACTGGAAATGATCGAGACCAAACTGAACGAACGCGATGCCAAGGAGCGCGCGCCGCAACGCGTGCGCCTGACCGGATACGGCCTGATGCCGGCCGAAGAATGAACGTCTCACGCGGCTCCGCGTGAAATAATCAGCGAGGAGAATGCTCCGATGACCGACTGCTACATTTTCGATGCCGTGCGCACGCCGCGCGGAAAAGGCAAGAAGGATGGCAGCCTTCATGCCACCACCGCGCTGGAGCTTGCCACGCAGGCGCTCAGGGCCATCCGCGACCGCAATCATCTGGACACCTCGGAACTCGACGATGTGATCCTGGGTTGTGTGGATCCGGTGGGTGAGCAGGGCGCGAACATCGCGCGCACGGCGGTGCTGAAGGCCGATTACGCCGAGAACGTTCCCGGCGTGCAGATCAACCGCTTCTGCTCTTCCGGCCTTGAAGCCTGCAACATGGCCGCCGGACAGGTGATGAGCGGCCAGTCCGATCTCACCATCGGCGGCGGCGTGGAAAGCATGAGCCGCGTGGGCATGGGCGCCTCCGGCGGCGCCTGGCCCGTGGATCCGTCCGTTGCGCTCAAGGCCTATTTCGTGCCGCAGGGCATCGGGGCCGATCTGATTGCCACGCTCGACGGCTTTTCGCGCGACGACGTGGACGCATTCGCGGTGGAAAGCCAGAAGCGCGCGGCCAATGCCTGGAAGAACGGCTACTTCAGGAAGTCCATCGTGCCGGTGAAAGATGTGATCGGCCAGACCGTGCTAGATCACGACGAGCACATGCGGCCCGATACCACCATGCAGTCCCTGGCATCCCTCAATCCGTCGTTCACCCAGATGGGCGCGATGGGTTTCGACTCCGTGGCGATCCAGCGTTACCCGCAAGTTGAGGCGCTCAACCATGTGCATCACGCCGGCAATTCCAGCGGAATCGTCGATGGCGCCGCCGCCGTGCTGCTGGGAACGAAGGAAGCCGGCGCGGCGCAGGGCCTGAAGCCGCGCGCGCGCATTCGCGGCTTTGCCTCCATCGGGTCGGAGCCCTGCATCATGCTCACGGGCCCCGCGCTGGTAACCGAAAAGGTTCTCAAACGCTGCGGCATGAAAGCCACCGACATCGATCTTTATGAGCTGAACGAGGCGTTCGCCTCTGTCGTCCTGCGCTACATGAAGGTGCTCGATATTCCGCATGACAAGGTCAACGTGAACGGGGGCGCCATCGCCATGGGCCATCCGCTTGGCGCCACCGGCGCGATGATTTTGGGCACGCTGCTCGACGAGCTCAAGCGCCGCGACCTGGAGACGGGGCTTGTCACGCTCTGCGTCGGCGCCGGCATGGGCACGGCGACCATCATCGAGAGGGTGTGAGAGGAATCCCTCTCCCCCGGTTGCGGTGGAGAGGGCGTGGGTGAGGGGGCCGAGAAAGATGCCACCCACTTCGTGAATCGCACAGACGTCACCCCCCTCGCCCTGACCCTCTCCCCCACGTCCGTGGGGGCGAGGGAAAAGAACTAGGAGACCAAAATGGACCTCAAGAACTTCAAATGGGATCAGGATGCAGACGGCATCGTCACGGTGGCGCTGGATGTGCCCGGCCGCAGCATGAATGTGCTGACCGGCGGGGTGATTGCCGATCTGGCGGCGATCAGCGCCAAGGTCGCAAGCGATGCATCCATCAAGGGCCTCGTCATCACCAGCGGAAAGCCCAACGGCTTCTGCGCCGGCGCGGCGCTGGACGAAATGGAAGGCGCAGCCGGCGGCGGCGGGCAGAAGCTGTCGCCGCAGGAGGCGCTGGGCGCGCGCTTCAACGGCGTGATGCAGTTTCATAAAGCGCAGCGCGCGCTGGAAACCTGCGGCAAGCCGGTGGCCGCTGCGATCAATGGTCTGGCGCTGGGCGGCGGCCTGGAAATCACGCTGTCGTGCCATTACCGCGCGGTTCAGGACAATCCGAAAATCCAGCTCGGCCTTCCGGAAGTGAAAGTGGGATTGCTTCCCGGCGGCGGCGGCACGCAGCGTCTGCCGCGTCTGATGGGCGCTATGGCGGCGCTTCCGCTCATCCTTCAGGGACAGACGGTCAACCCCCAGGCGGCGCTCGGCATGAAGATGGTTCATGCGGTGGTTGCCGATCCGGTTGCGGAGTGCAAACGGTGGATCAAGTCGTCGCCCGTCGCGGTGCAGCCCTGGGATCAGAAGGATTTCAAGATTCCCGGCGGCGGACCCTATTCGCCCGGCGGCGGCCAGGTGTTCACCATGGGCAACGCCATGCTGCGAAAGGAGAGCTACGGCAACTATCCCGCGCAGATCTACATCATGGATTGCGTTTATGAGGGCCTGCAGGTGCCGATCGATCAGGCGCTCAGGATCGAAGCCACCTATTTCGTGAAGCTGCTCGGCCGGCCCGAAAGCCGCAACATGATCCGCACGCTGTTCCTTTCGATGCAGGATCTCGGCAAGGGCGCGCGCCGCCCGCACACCGAGGCCCCGACCGATGTGAAGACGCTCGGAATTTTGGGCGCGGGCGTGATGGGTAGCGGCATCGCCTATGTCTCAGCGCTTTCCGGCGTGGATGTTGTGCTGGTGGATACAACCATCGGCAAGGCCAACGCCGGCAGGGATCACGTGGCCGGCATCCTCGACAAGGCAATCTCGCGCGGGCGTTCCACGCCGGAGAAAAAAGCCGAAGTGCTGGCGCGCATCCATCCCACGGCCGATTTCGGCGATCTGAAGAATGTGGACCTTGTCATCGAAGCGGTGTTCGAGGACCGCGCGGTGAAAGCGGAAGCCACAAAAAAGGCTTGTGCGGTGTTGAAGAAGGAGGCGGTATTCGCCTCCAACACGTCCACCTTGCCGATCACGGGGCTGGCGGAAGCCAGCGACCGGCCGGCCGCCTTTATCGGCATCCATTTCTTCTCGCCGGTGGAGCGCATGCCGCTCGTCGAAATCATCATGGGCAAGCAGACGAAGGATCATGCGCTGGCGGTCGCCATCGATTTCGCAAAGAAGATCAGGAAAACACCGATCGTGGTGAACGATTCACGCGGCTTCTATACATCGCGCTGCTTCGGCACGTACACGCGCGAAGGCATGGCAATGCTGCTGGAAGGCATAAATCCCGCCATGATCGAAAATGTCGGCCGCATGTCCGGCATGCCGATGGGCCCGCTGGAAGTGACGGATTCGGTCGGCATCGACACTGCGCTCAAGGTCACGCGGCAGACCCGCAAGGATCTCGGCCAGACGGGAAACGATCCGGGCGAGCAGTTGCTCTCTTGGATCGTGGAAAAGAACGGGCGGCTGGGCCGCAAGAACAACAAGGGGTTCTACGATTACGACGGCTCGAAACGTCTGCGCATCTGGCCCGATCTCTTCAAGTACAAGGACAAATGGCATCTGGCCGACGTGAAGGAAATGGAAGAACGCTTCCTCACCATTCAGGCGCTGGAAGCCGCGCGCTGTTTCGAGGAGGGCGTCATCACCGATCCGCGCGATGCCGATGTGGGCTCCATTCTGGGCTGGGGCTTTGCGCCCTTCACCGGCGGCACGGTGAGCTATATCGACACGATCGGCGCGAAGAAATTCGTCGAACGCTGCGAAGCGTTCCAGAAGAAGTTCGGCGATCGCTTCAAGCCCAACCAGCTTCTGCGCGACATGGCGGCGAAGGGCGAAACCTTCTACGGCCGCTTCGCGCCGCAGAAGCAGGCTGCATGAGCCATGACCTACGGCCCCTATGAGCAGATCGCCGTCCATGTGAACGATGGCATCCTCACGCTCACGCTGAACCGCCCGGAAAAGCTCAACGCTTTCACCGCCAAAATGATGCGCGAGATGATGGATGTGTTCACGAAGGCGAACACTGACGACGAAGTGCGCGTCATCATCATGACAGGCGCCGGCCGCGCTTTCTGCGCGGGCGCCGACCTCAGCCAGGGCGCCAAAACGTTCGACTACAACAAGCGCGCCGATACGCCCGAACGCGCGGCGGGCGAGGGCGAAGCGATCAACTGGAGCGACGAGCGCATCCGTGATGGCGGCGGCCGCCTCACGCTCACCATGTTTGAGTGCCTCAAGCCCATCATTTGCGCGGTTAACGGACCGGCGGTGGGCGTTGGCGTCACCATGCAATTGGCGGCCGATATCCGCATCGCCAGTGAACAGGCGCGCTTCGGGTTTGTTTTCACGCGCCGCGGAATCGTGCCGGAGGCCTGCTCGAGCTGGTTCCTGCCGCGGATCGTGGGTATCAGCCAGGCACTGGAATGGTGCTACACGGGGCGGGTGTTCGACGCCGAGGAAGCGCTTCGCGGACGGTTGATCAGCGCCATCCACAAGCACGATCAGCTCATGCCGCAGGCACACAGGCTTGCCTGTGAAATCCGCGATAACACGGCGCCGGTGGCTGTGGCGCTGACGCGGCAGATGATGTGGCGGCTGTCGGCGCTCGATCATCCCATGGAGGCGCACAGGATCGACTCGCGCGGTATCTATTCCAGGGGCCAGTCGGCGGATGTGAAGGAAGGCGTGATGAGCTTCCTCGAAAAGCGGCCTGCGAAATTTCCGCAAACCGTTTCGCAAGACATGCCGCCCTATTTTCCGTGGTGGCAGGATCGGAAATTCGGCTGAAGCGGAGTCAGGTGATGAAGTCGGCTTTATCCAGCGATGTCAGATGCAGCGGGTTGTCGAGAAGGAAAACGAAATCCTTTCCGGCCTGATAGCCCGCGGTGTGATTTCCGTCGACGACCAGGAAAATGTCGCCCTTCAGCGTGCCGCCGTTCGGAATGAAAAGCACCGCGTCGTTGTTGCCCAGATGTGCAGCGTTGACCGCGGCGGCCAAGTCCGTGTTGAAGGTGGCCGTTGAAAGCGGGCCGCCCTTAACCGCCTTGTTGATGCCCTGCACGGCAACATTCTGAATGACGAACAGGTCGGCCGTCAGGAAATCGAAGCCTGTGATCGTGTCGTAATGGGTGCCGGTGGAATCCGATGCGCCAAAATAGTCATACAGATCGTCTCCCGAGCCGCCTGTCAGATGATCGGCGCCGCCGCCGCCGATCAGGTGATCGTTCAATTGGCCGCCGGTAACGATGTCGCGCCCGTCGTGGCCGCAATACTCGTACTGCCCGTCGGATTCCGCCGAGGCATCGAATGTTACTTTATGGCCCACGGTCTCCCAGCCGTAGACAGTCATTGTCGCACCTGCGGCGACATTTCCATCCGCCATTGTTATCTTGTAATTGTAGTCGCCGTCGAGGTTGAGCCAGCTGATATTCCTGATCGTCGCATCGGCCAATGTGATGCCCGACGAATAGTCGCCGTCGATATTGACCTGATCCTCCCACCCTGCGCTGCCTCCGTTTATGCGGTCGCTGGCTTGAAGATCGCCAGTTTTGAAAACAAAGCCATCCGTCGTGTTGCTTCCGGAAGCCCCGGTGAAAATGTCCTTGCCCGGACCCCCGACGAAAATCACGCTTCCGTTCGTTTCGGCGGACGCGTCCACTGTCAGCGTATCGCCCGGCTGCGGGGACAGCCTGGCGATAGAGAGCGTCTGGCCCGCCGCAATATTTCCATCGTTCAAGGTCAGCGAATAGTTGTGGCCACCGGCAAGATCCATGATCTCTACGCTCTTCATCGTGGCGGCCTGAAAAGTGATCGCGTGGGCGCCAGTATAGTTTCCGTCAAGAATGATCTCGTCGCTGTCTATCCCGCCATCTACGCGATCGTTTGCCGTGAAGCTGCCGCCGAAATAGAAGCTGTCCATTCCCGGACCGCCCTTGACCGTGTCGTTTCCACCGTGCTCGAGATGAAATGTGTCTGCCTGTGCTCCGCCGGTCAGGACATCATCGCCGGTACCGGATGTTATTTCGAATGACCCGTCTTTCTCGGCCGATCCGTCGAATTGGAAGCTGTTGGGCGCATCAAGGATTGCGTTGACGACCAGCGTGTCTTTCGGCCCGACATTCCCGTCGTTCATCGTTATCGCGTAACTGTATTGGCTGTCGAAGTCGAGCTCTTCTACATTAATCAGAGTCGTGGCACCCGGGTGGATTCCCAGCGGATAGGTGCCTCCAATCAGCACGGAATCATACCCCTCGCCTCCATCGATCCGGTCGCCCGGGTTCAAGGTGGCGCCGAAAGCGAATACGTCGTTCCCCTTCAACCCGTAAACCCAATCGCTTCCGCCATCGGTCATGTTGAAGAAATCGTTGGTTTCGGTTCCGATGATCGTGTCGTTGCCCGGGGTGCCGCTATAGACCGTGTCAGGCGAGAGCGGCGGGCCAAAATGGGAAATCGAGGGACCGGCGAAATCCGTCGAATGCTGCTTCATGGCAAAATCCCTGGATTGCTTTCAGGATTAGGGCGCCTTCTAGGCGGCGCAGGTTTGGCCGGTCTTGGGCGCTGGCGAAGTCGATAGGGACAAAAACGAAATCTCTTGCTAGATTCTCGCCGTCAGGGGCGGAGCGATGCCACAGACACCGGTGGACAATCCGGAAGGGACGCCCGGGCTCTTCCGGTTTTCGACTCACGCGTTGCCGGCGCATGAGCGTGTGCCGGTATTTTGCGAAGTCCTGGGGCGCAAACTGTTGCGCGTGCAGGCTGAACCGCTGCCCAGGTTCGAATTCAACGCCGAAATGCAGATCCGGTCGCTGCCGGGGCTTACATTCGTCGCCGAAAGGCACTCTCCGTTTCGCATCGGGCGGACGAAGGAACTCCTTTCTGATAGCGACGACAGCATCGTGGTGCAATCTTTCAGCACCGGCGCCGTCGAGCGGCAATTCGGGCATGAGGTAGCGCTGTCCCCGGGTGATGCCGTTGCCTGTTCCAGCGGCGAGGTCGGCGATATCACTGTCCCCGGGCCCTGCACGGGATTTGCGCTCGTAATCCGGCGAGAACGCCTTGCGCCCCTGCTCCGGGATGCCGATCGGTGCTTCGCGCGGCCAGTGCCGGCAGGCTCCCAGGTCTTGCGACTTCTGAAGATCTATCTCAGCTGGCTGAACGACAACCCCGTACCGCTCGACCCGGAATTTGATCGGGTCATCTCCAGCCAGATTTGCGACCTTGTTGCCCTGGCGTTGGGCGCCGCGCGCGACGCATCGGAAGTTGCAAAAAACCGCGGACTGCGCAGCGCGCGCCTGCGCGCAATCAAGAAATATCTCGCCTTGGATCCCGCCCGCGATCATACAATCGGCGCCGTTGCAGCCCGTTTCCGTCTTTCACCGCGTTACGTGCAGATGCTTTTCCAGGACGACGGTGTCACCTTTACGGAATATCTTCGCGATCATAGGCTTGAACGCGCACGGGCCATGCTTTCCAATCCGCAGCTCAATGGCCGCAAGATCAGCGATATTGCGCTTGAAGCCGGCTTCGGCGATCTGTCTTATTTCAACCGCATGTTCCGCCGGCGCTATGGATTGACACCCGGCGAGTCGCGGGAACGCGCCGGGCGGTCCTGAGCGGAGGGGAGATATCATGTCGGGGTTACTCGTTTTGCATCGCGTCTGGCGCGCGTCCTTTTTCGCGCTGGCTTGTGGCGGACTGTTCGCAGCGCCGACGTCGGCTGACGATTCCACCGCGCAGCTGGGCGCGGGCGGGCTGCTGTTCACAAAAGCGGACAGCATCCGCATGGCGAGCGAGGATCTGTATCTCAGCCCCAAGGCGGTGCGCATCCGCTACGGGTTCGTCAATGACGGTCCGAATGACGTGAAGACCATCGTCGCCTTTCCGCTCCCCGACATCGACTCCTATGAATTCTACGGGGAAGGCATCGGCACGGTGCAGAGCGATCCTGTGAATTTCGTGGGCTTCAGGGCGATTGTGGATGGCAAGCCCGTGCCGGTGCAGGTGGAGCAGCGCGCCTTTTACAAGGGCCGCGATGTCACCGCGCAGGTGAAGGCCGCAGGTCTGCCCGTCAATGTGCTGCTGGCCGGCAATTCCGATCTCATCGCCAGGCTGCCGAAAGACAGGATTGCAGCCCTGATCAAGGCCGACCTCATCGAGGATGAAGGCGCCGAGGGCGACCACTCCTATGCCGCCAAGTGGCTGGTGCGCACGAAATTCTGGTGGACGCAGGATTTCCCGGCGGGGAAGACGGTCATCATCGAGCACAGCTACAAGCCGGTCACCGGCCAGGCGTTCTTCACCGAGACAGACCTAAACGCCACGCCGGGCACGCAGGACGACTATTGGAAAAAGACCTACTGCATGGATCAGGGCACGCTGGCCCAGCTCGCCCGCCAGCTCGCGGCGCAGAAGAAGAGCAACACCATGGACGGGATGATGTCGGCGTCGTCCACCGATTTCATCCTGAGAACCGCCAACAACTGGAAGGGCGGCATCGGCCATTTTCACCTGACGATCGACAAGCTTTCGCCCGGCAACACGTTGTCGCTTTGCCACTTCGACGACATCCGGAAAACGGGGCCCACAACCTTCGAAGTCACGCGTGAAAATTTCGCGCCGGCCGACGACATCAGGGTCGTCGTTCTGTCAACCCGGCCTGTTCCGTTCTAGCGCCCGCGGAACAGCATGCGAAAAAAACGCGCAAGCCACCCGGCGGGCAGCGGTGCGGGCAGGGCTTCGTCGAGGGCATGGCGGCTGTAAACAAGGTGTCCCAGCATGGGGGCCCTTTGGCGCAAAGCACGGCGATTCAACCGTGCACGGACAATTTTACGCCCGTATGACGGTTTGCGGACAGAAAATCTGTATGCTGATGAACCTGGCGCTCCAGGCTGGCGCGCCATTAACAATGCTGCTGCGGCTGCCCGCCTAGGGAAGCGCCGCATCCAGCCGCTCGCGCCAGGATCTGAGCAGGTCGGCCGTGCAGGCGGTCTCCGACAGCCCGCTGACCGAAAGTTCGGTCAAGGGCCGCGCAAATCCGGCGGGAAGCGGGCTTCGGCGCGCCCGCTCGATGGCCAGCGCGCGGCAGGGGTCGATCGTGGAATAGGCAAGAAAGACGGCACACACGGCGACAGCCGCAATCAGAAGGACCATTGTCGCAAGCCACCGGATCATTGTGAGCTGTTCGGGGCCTCGGGATAGCCCGGCGAAACGCTGGGCACCGGGTTCCGCAGCGTTCCCATGCCGGGCGAGCGCGCGATCCGGCAGGTATTGAAACCATTGCTCCAGCCGGCGCGGTAAACGCTGTCCGACTTGGCCAGCAAGGGATCGCGCACCGTTCCCTGATAGCGATAGCCCGAGGCCTCATTGTTGGCCGAGGCGCAGCCGTCTTCATAGCCCTGCCGGTAGCTGGGCGTGCGCCGAATCGCCCGGTCGCGCGGCGTATCGAATATGGCGCAGCCGGCCAGGGCAACGCTCAGTGCAAGAGTCACAAGTCCGAATGTCTTTTTCATTCCGGCAGCTTAGCAGAAATTCGCGGCGCCATCGCTTTGGGCTTGACATTCCTAAATCTAGGAGTATTTAGGCGGATATGGAACATAAAGGGAACAAATATGAAGAGAATCTCCGAAGCCGAAGTTGCCCGCGAAGGCCGCCGTGTCTTGCGACTGCTGTCCGAAAAGGAAGCCGTCCTGGTTCCGGGCCGGAATGGCGATTATGCCGTGCGCACAACCGGCAAACGCAATGGCGTTGCGATGCTGCGCAAGCCGATGTTTGCCGAATTCTTCCGCCGTGGCTGGATTGCGCGACGCGATCCGCAATCGGAGATTTTCGTGCTCAGCGACGTGGGGACGGGCTGGCTTTCGCGCGCGCTCAATCCGGATACGCCGTTTGCGGCCCAGCACCAGCTTCTTGTCGAACGCAGGATCCGCGACGAGGCCGGCCGGGAGCACATCGTGGCCATGGACGACGCGGAATCGCCGCTTGCCCGGCTGCGTTCGCGCGGATTGCTGGACGCCGCGCAGTTTGCTGCCGGCGAGCGTCTGCGGCGCGATTTCACCCTGGCGCAGCTCATGCCGCGGCTGTGCGCCGACCTCACGGCGCCCGCGATCGGTGACCGCCGTGGCGCCGCGCGCGCAGCGCAAATTCCGGACACGGTGCTTGCCGCCAAGCAGCGCTTCAACCGGGCGATGCGCGCCGTGGGGCCGGGCCTTTCCGATGTCCTGTTCGACGTGTGCTGCCATCTGAAGGGGCTGTCGCTGGCGGAGCGCGAAAAGGACTGGCCGCGGCACTCGGCTTTTGTCGTGCTGAAACTCGGGCTCGACCGGCTGGCCGCCCACTACGGGCTCTCATCTGCGCCGCGCGAACGCGCACGCACGCGAAGCTGGCGGCAGGAGGAGGAGGCTCTGAGTGGTTCCGCCTAGTTTATCGCGTGGGCGCGCTCGCGCTTCTGTTCCTCGATCTCGGTTTTCACCATGTCGAGGCTGCGAACAGCGTTGACCTGCAACCAGTCCAGCGCGGACAGCGCGCTGCCGCAGGCCTGTTCATGACCATTGCAGACCTGCGAAGGGTTGGCGAGTGTTTGCGGCATCGGGAAATCGCTGGCGAGCATACCGCCAAAACCGGGGCGACCGAGTCCCAGGTCCGGCTCATGGGGCATCAACACGGCCATCAGCGAAATCCAGAACAGCGCACGAAACAGCATGATCATACCTCGCTGCTAACGCGCAGAAGACTATGTCGTGCCGGTTTTCGTTAGGCTGAAACGATTCGGTAAAGTTCGATGCAATCGTCTTAATTTGGCCGCTCAAGGAAAACAGCGGAAAAATTCCGGCAACCCGTCGGCGCTGTCTCGATTCAAAACAGATGCGAAGTTGATTCAAATTGTCCGTAAACGGAAACTGAATCGGGCGATTGCGGCCGCCTCAGCCCACGGGAAGTTCCAGCGTCGCGGTGAAACCTTCGCCGAGCACGCTTTCGATGGAAAGCGCCCCCCCATGCAGTTCGGCCAGCGCCTTGACCAGCGTAAGCCCTAGTCCCGCGCCGTGGCCATGATGGCGCGCGCCGCCCTGTTCGAACGGCAGAAGGATCCGCCGCAATTCGGCCTCGTCCACCCCCGGGCCGTTGTCGGCGACCGTAATATGAACGCGGCCGCCGACCTGCTTCAGCGAAAGGCGCACTTCGCCCCTGGGCTGGGTGAAAGTTACGGCGTTTTCCACCAGATGCCGGATCATCGTGCGCAACGCCATCGCGTCGGCGTGGACCATGTACGGGCCGGCAAGATCCTCCATAAGCAGCGCGATGGATTTTTCGCTCGCACGCGGCAGGGCCGCATCGCGCGCATCCGACAGGGCAAGGCCCGCATCGACGCCGGCCCGTTCCAGGCGGAATTTGCCTGCGGCGATTTTGGTCAGGTCCATGATCTGGTTGATCAGCCGCAGCAGATTCTGTCCGCCGGCATGGATCAGCTCGGCATAATCGGTGATCTGCTGGCTGGTGAAACGGCTGGGATCGGCCCGCAAAAGGTCGGCAAAGCCAATGATCGCGTTCAGCGGCGTCTTGAGCTCGTGGCTCATGGTTCGCAGGAAATCGGCGGAGGTTCCCTCATCGGCCCCCACGCTCAGCCTTCCCATCAACTCGGCCAGGAAGGCGCTGCGCTGGGCGGCGGTCTGCGCGGAGGAATGGGCCAGCCGCCGCAGGTCCGTGACGTCGGTCCAGAGTGCGACAAAGCCGCCGTTCGCCGCGCGCCGCGCCTTGATTTCCACGATGTGGCCATTGGCCAGCTTCACGTCGAGCGGCTTGTATTCGCCGCCGTGCAGTTGCGCATAACGGCGCGCCACAAATCCTTCGAGGCCTTCCAGCGTTTCGCTTGCCGCGATCGCGCCACAGGCGACCTCCAGCCTGACGAGATCGCTATAGGTCTTTCCAAGAAGCGCCGAATGATCGGGCAGGCTGGGGAAGAGATAGTGGAAATGACGGTTGCAATAGATCAGCCGGTCGGCCGCATCGAACACCGTAACCGCAACGCGAAGCGCGTCGAAGGCTTCCAGCACCGCGGGAGCGCCGGTGTGCGCATGTGCGGCGCTTCGCGCCGCGGCGGCGGATGGTTGCATGTCCCGGTTCCCCAACGCCCTCTTCGCGGACAGTTCGCGAGTCTGTGCACGAAACTTTTCTGAAATCTTGCACGAAAAGCGGAGTCGTTCGGGATTTCGTCACCGGAGTTAAGAAACGGTGAACGGCATACCCCTCAAATCTTGCAAATTAACGAACGAAGTTCGTGTCCGTTCAATTTTCGTTAAGCGAAACTCCTCACTGTTGCGGGCTTCGGCAATGGCGAGGCGCTGGGATGAGCGGACCGTTGGAGGCGCAAGACCGCAACGTAAGCGAACGTCGCCACTTCGTCGCCGTCCAGTCCGCCAAGGCCGCCGTCGGGGCCCTTTTGTCGGGCGCTTTTGTCTGGTTTGCCGGGCCGCCGGGGCTTCCCGAAGGCATAGCGATCTTAGGGCTGATCGCGCCGGCGGGATTTGCGCTGCTGGCCCTGACCAGCCTGCCACTGGCCGTCCTTGAAACCGCGGCCCTTTCGGTCTTCGCAAGCCTGATCGCCTATCTGGCCGTTCTCACCGGGGGACTCACGTCTCCGCTCGTCGTCTGGTTTGCGCTGGTCCCCGCCGAAGCTGCGCTGTCCGGCGGCCGGCCGGCCGTGTTGCGGGCAGGCGCAGCGGCCGCCCTGGCGCTGATGGCGGTTGCGCTTTGCAGCGCGCTCGACTGGCTTCCGCCGTCGCGCCTCGGAACCGCCATCTGGCAGATCTATGCCCTGTCAGCGCTCACAGCCGTCATGCAGGCGGCGCTTGTGGCCGCTGCCGCCCAGGATCGCCAGCGGGCCGCCGATCGCGCCGCGGCCGAGGGCGCGGCCATGTATCGCTTTCTGGCCGATAACGCGATGGACTTGATCACGCGCCATTCGGCCGATGGGCGGATCCGGTTCGCAAGCCCCGCCTCGCAGAGCCTTCTTGGCGTTCCGCCCGAAAAGCTCGAAGGCCTTGCGCCCTCCGCGCTCGTGCATGCCGCCGATCTCAAGGCCATGCAGTCGGCCTTCATGGAAGCGAGCTATTTCGGCCGCGCGGCATCGGCCGAAGTGCGGCTGAAGCGCCAAGACCGGACCTTTGTATGGACCGAAATGCGCTGCCGGCCGGCGGCCCCGGCCGAGGGCAAGCCCGCCGACATTGTGGCGGTCACCCGCGACATCACCGAGCGCAAACGCCATGAAGCCGCGCTCATCGAAGCGCGCGACCAGGCGGAAGAGGCCAACCGCGCCAAGTCGCGCTTCCTCGCCAACATGAGTCACGAGCTCAGAACGCCGCTCAACGCGATTATCGGCTTTTCCGAAGTGATGACGCACGAAATGTTCGGTCCGCTGGGCGTGCCGCGCTACCTCGAATATTCCCGCCATATCCATGAGAGCGGCAGCCATCTTCTGGAGCTGATCAACGGCATTCTCGACATGTCGAAGATCGAGGCGGGCAAGTTTGAACTTTCGGAAGAGATCTTCGACCTGAATGAGCTGATCGCCCAGAGCGTGCGCTTCGTGAAACTCCAGGCCGAACGCGCCGGAGTTATTCTCAAGATGTCGGTTGCGCGTGAAGCCGGAACGATTTTCGCGGATCGGCGCGCCTTGAAGCAGATGGTGGTCAATCTCCTGTCCAATGGCGTGAAATTTACCCCGCGCGGCGGAGAGGTGTGCGTCACTGCGACAAGGGACGCGCAAGGCATCGAAATCGCCGTGCGCGACACCGGCGTGGGCATCAGTCAGCGCGATCTGAAGCGTCTCGGCCAGCCCTTCGAGCAGGTGGAAGGCGAACATGTCCGCTCCAAGGAAGGCACAGGGCTGGGCCTGGCGCTGGTGAAGGCGTTCGCGGCCATGCACGGCGGCGAGGTGATCGTGGAATCGAAGCTTGGGGAGGGGACGGCCGTGCGCGTGCGGTTGCCCTATGCCGCTGTCGCCGAAGATGGCGCGCGGCTTGCGCCGCGCCTTGACGAACACCCCGCCGTCCGCAACGCTGCGGCGTGACCGTTCCCCGCCTCAAGGCCGGCATCTTTGTGCGCGCGCTTGTGCGCCGCGCGGAAGTGGCTGGCGCCCAGGCCTTCGTCGTTCGCAAGGGAGCAGAGGAAGCCGGCGCGATATTGCTCAAGCTCAATCCGCTTGACGGCACCTGCACGGTGCTCTCCCAGGCGCGCCGCGGCGATGGCGAACTCGTGTGGGTGAAGCCGCTGGGCGGCCCGACCGTCGAAGACAAGGCGCGCGGCTATTTCGAAAAGCAGGTCCGCTTCGATCCCGATCTGTGGATCGTGGAGATCGAAGACCGCGAAGGCCGCAGCTTCGTGGATGAACCGGTCGTTTGAGTTGAGAAGCGCCGGTCATCCTGCTAATCCCACGCGCCAATGACCTCCACTCCTGCCAGCGAAGCCGCGCGGCGCCGGACTTTTGCGATCATTTCCCATCCGGACGCCGGCAAGACCACGCTGACCGAGCATCTCCTGCTCTTGGGCGGCGCCATCCGCGCGGCCGGCGCGGTGAAGGCCCGTGGCGAGGCCAGGCGCGCGCGCTCGGACTGGATGAAGATCGAGCAGGAACGCGGCATCTCCGTCACATCGGCGGTCATGACCTTTGAATATGGCGGCGCCGTCTTCAATCTGCTGGACACGCCGGGGCATGAGGATTTCTCCGAGGACACCTATCGCACGCTCACCGCCGCCGACAGCGCGGTCATGGTGATCGACGCCGCCAAGGGAATCGAGGCGCAGACCAGGAAGCTGTTCGAGGTCTGCCGCCTGCGCGACATTCCGATCATGACCTTCATCAACAAGATGGACCGCGAGGCCCGCGATGCGCTTTCGCTGATCGACGAAATCGCCGATCAGCTTCAGCTGGAATGCGCGCCGATGGTATGGCCGGTCGGCATGGGCCTGAATTTTCGCGGGCTTTACGATCTTTATGCCGATGAATTTGCCGTGTTCGGAACGGGCGAGCGCATCGGCAATAACGCATTTTCCGGCATGATCGATCCGGCGGAAAAATCCAAGCTCGAAGATGAGATCGAGCTCGTGCGCGCGGGCCTATCCCGGTTCGACCGGGCCGCCTACCGCGAAGGGCACCTGACGCCGGTATTTTTCGGATCCGCACTCCGGAATTTCGGCGTGAAGGAGCTGATCTCTTCGCTCGCCGAAAACGCGCCAAGCCCGCGCGCGCAGGATGCGCAAGGCCGCGTTGTCGAGCCGTCGGAAAACGAGGTCACCGGCTTTGTATTCAAGGTTCAGGCGAACATGGACCCCAACCATCGCGACCGCGTGGCGTTTCTGCGCCTGTGCTCCGGCCGCTTCCGCCGCGGCATGAAGCTGAAGCAATCGGGCACGGGCAAGACTGTCAGCGTGCACAATCCGATTCTGTTTTTCGCGCAGCAGCGCGAGACGGTGGACGAAGCCTGGCCCGGCGACATCATCGGCATTCCCAATCACGGCGTGCTGCGCGTGGGCGACACGCTGTCGGAATCGGGCAGCGTCGTGTTCACGGGCATTCCCAACTTCGCCCCCGAAATCCTTCGCCGCGTGCGGCTTGCCGATCCGATGAAGCAGAAACATCTCACCCGCGCGCTCGAAAGCCTGGCCGAAGAAGGCGTGACGCAGGTGTTCAAACCCATGCTGGGCGCGAACTGGATCGTGGGTGTGGTGGGGCAGCTTCAGCTTGATGTCCTGAAAAGCCGCATGGCGAGCGAATACGACCTGGAGGTGGAGCTCGAGACCTCGCCCTATGATACGGCGCGCTGGGTTTCGGGCGATCCGGCCGACATGGAACGGCTCATCGGCACCTACCGCAACCAGATGGCGACCGACCGCGATGGGGCGCCGGTCTTCCTTGCCAAATCGGCGTGGGAACTCGGTTACGTGAGCGAAAGGCTGCCGAAGCTCACTTTCGCCAAGACCCGTGAGCGCCACGAAGTGCACGCATCCGGTTAGTGGCCTGTCTGCGGCAATTCCCAGACAATTGCCACCAACACGACCGTTTTCACCGGTTCGCCATCCATCGTTGCCGGGCGAAATCGCCAGCGGGTCTTCGCGATGTCGAGCGACTTGCCGTCAAGATCGCTGTAACCGCTGGAACGAACGACGTTCACGCTCGATACGCTGCCGCCCGGGGTTATCGCGATCGTCACGACAGCAATCCCCTCTTCATGCTTTGCGATCGCATCGGCCGGATAATCGGACAAATCGGCGCGCTTGACGATCACGGGCGACTTTTCAAGCTGCTCGGGAGAGAACTCAAGCCGCCACCTTATTTCTGCTTCCATGCGGCAGGCGATCGGCGCCCCGTTTTTCGTAGCCGGGTTGTAGCGCCAGCGCTGCTGCGCCAGGCTGATGGATGCATCGTCCAGTCGCGCAAATCCGCTGCTGCGGAGAATGTGCGCGTCGGACACGGCGCCATCCGCGCCCACGGTCAGGGAAATCACGGCATCGCCCTGTTCTCCGAGCGATACGGAGAGCAGCGGATAGTCGTCACTGGTGGCCGCGTGGTTGTTCGATGGCGTCGGCGGCGTGATCCCGGCGGCCCTGCAGGAGGGCAGGCCGGCTGCGTCCTGCGCCAAACCCGGCGGCGCGAGCAGAAGCAGAAGAGCTGGAAATGCGAGAAGCCGCCACATTGGCGCGCCGCGCTCAGCGGTAAACGATTTGTGCGCGCAGCGCGGCAATCATGGGATCCAGATCCTTGCGCATCCGGTTGTAGTCGTCTGCTGCGCAAACCGGCTGCGGATGGTCAATTCTCATGAAAGCGTGTCCGTGCACCGTGTTTGGCGCGGGCTTGTCGTAACTGATTGTCAGCTTGAGGCCGGGCCGCTCGAAATTGCCGTCTTTGGGCAAGGAGGGCACATCAACGCCGGGCGGAAGCACAATGGTCTCGTTTTCATCCATCGTCACTGACGGGCAGAAATAGGCGCGCGTCCTCGATGGCGGGAACGTGCCCGCCAGCATCGAAGTGAAACTGAAAGGCCGGTAGCCGATCCCCGTGCCGAATGCGCCCGGGCCGTGGAAATCGGCCGCCGCGCGCAGGCGATAATGAACGGCGTAGGACAGCGTCGGCGTCAGCTGCGCCACGTCGGCCCTGTCGATTGTGCCTTCGGCGCCCGGCCCCATGACGGCGCGCAGATAGTCGTTGCTGGCGGCGGCCGAAATGGCGCTGATCAGGCCGCGCAGTGCCGTGGCGATCGCGCCGGTTGCCTCGACATGGGCATCGCCGGTCGCGCTTCCATCCGCGGCAAATGTGACGGTCTGATCGATGCGCAGCCTTGTGTCATCTGCGGAGGCCGGTGGCGTCTGCATGGTTTCGCCCGTGCTGACGACGAGCACGGATTTGCCGGCGTCCTCCCATGGCAGCACGCCGAAGGGCGCATATCGCGCAGTGGAATCGAGGAAGGTGTGGAATTCGGGGATATAGGTGATCAGATGGTTGAATGCCATCGGCGACGCCACGGCAGGCAGGCGATAGGCGTTTCCGGCGCTGATCAGAACAGCCGAGCTCTGGATCTGTTTGGCCGCCAGCAACGCCTTGAGAAGCATGACGTGGTCCTTGCAATCGCCATACTTCATGTTGAGCACATCCCCGGCGCTGTCGGGGATATAGCCGCCGGCGCCAAGCACGATGTTCACATATCCGATATGCGACGAGGTCCATTCATAGAGCGCACGGGCCTGCTCGCGGCGGTCTGAAATTCCGGCCGTCAGCTGATCGGCCAGCGCCTGGATGGCCGGGTTCACTTTCGAATTGTCGTCAAACGGACCGGCAAAAACATGCGCGACGGCGGCATAATTCTGGAACGAGCTGACGAAAATATGCGGCCCGTCGTCGATTTCCGCCACGTCTTCGGGATTCCTCGTCAGCGCCACATCGTTGTGATAGCGCCATTGCCAATGCTGCTTGCCCGCCGAGTTGGCATTCACCTCGCCGCCTTCCACGCCATACGCGTCCACGTTCAGGGGGAAATTCGCGGGCGCGGTCATATCGATCTGGACATCGCGCGCCACGACGAGATGGCTGAAGCTGTATTGCTGGTAATACTGGTACTTGAACCAGGGAATGAGCTGCTTCGAAAGGGTGACGAGTACGATCTCGTCGCCGGGCTCCAGATCGGGAAACACGATTGTCAGGAGTTTCAGGCTCTGCAGCGCGCCGTTGCCGCGGCCATAAACCATGCCGTCGGGCGTTACATCGATGCGCTTGCCGTCGGCCTTCAACGTATAGGCGGCTTCGACCTCAAGGCTTTGAAAACCGTCCATGTAGGACAGCTGGAGCTTCTGAAGAAGCTGCACGCCCTGCTGGTCGAGCGCCCGGTAGGCAACCTCGGCGGCGCGCGCGAACGTTCCGTCGGCCTGGACATCAATATCGTCGTGCTGCTTTACGATTTCGACCGGCGCGCCATTCCCGGACTGAAATGTCTGCGCCTGCGCCAGCGAGGCAATGCAAACGGCCAATAGTCCGGAAATAAAGAACCGGCCAGGCACTTCCACCCCCGCCCGCGACGCACGCCCCGGACTGCAATTTATCGCGGGAAGGCCTGCCAGCCACGGATGAATACTGGCCGATGGCCGATTTTGGCCCCATGTTTCCTGTTGGCCACAGCGTTAGGCATTTGCCAGCGCGGCATGAGCGGGTTGATCGAAGGGATGCCCCTGCATGGCCGAAGCGGCCCGTTGCCGCCAGAACCGGAACAGCGCTTCGGCGCCGGCCTGCGGGACGGAATCGAAGATGCCCAGCTTGCGCTCGGGATCGCCCGCGCTTTCCGTCAGCAGCGCCAGCGCGGAAAACGCCGCCCGGCCAAGGCGGGCGCCGCGCGCCAGAACCGCCAGACCCTCGCCGCTTGCATCATGCAGGATGCGGGTTGCGATCTCGTCGTCCAGCCCACACAGCGCCGCAAGCCGCGATGGCAGCTGCTCCTGCGGTGTGGTGCGCGCGGCCTGCACCAGGCTCGCGCCAAGCGTGGCCTGCTCCAGGTCGGCTGGTTCGGGATCGTGCGCGCTTTCGCCATTGGCATAGGCGTTGTGCATCAGGATGGCTTTGCGCAGTTCGGCGCCTGCGCCGAAATAGAATTCGTTCAGCAGCGAGAGCGGCGCGTCCCTGCGTTCGGCCACGCGCCAGGCCAGCGCGTTGCGCGTCTGCGCATCGATCACGCGCAATGTCTTTTCCAGCAGCGCCTCGAACGGCTCGCGCATGCTGTCGGGGTAGGTTGGCGGCCAGTCGAGCAGCAGATCGCACAATTCCTGCGCAAGCGCGCGGCGGGCGTCCGGCGCCTCCCGTGACGCCAGTTCGATGAGCCGGGTGAGTTTTTCGCGCGCCGCCATGGCCGCAATGATGCGGGAAAGCTGTTAAGGATTTTTCAAGGTGGCGCGGGCGGGCGTTGGTAAAGAACTTGCTACTCTGCGGACCCGGCTCAGTTGCCCGCGATGGCCCAGCGGTCGGGCAGGAATCCGTTGAAATTGGTGCGCAGCGCGATCGAATAGGCGCCGATATTCTCGAACAGCAGGAAATCGCCCGGTCCGATATTCTCCGGCAGCATGAGCGGCCTTGGCAGCATGTCGAGGGAATCGCAGGTCGGCCCATAGACATGGAAGGGCCGCGGGCCTCCCGCTTTCGAAACCGCTTCGCCTTTTGCATTCACGCCGAACACGCGCACGGGATAGTCCGCGTTCCAGCCCGGCAGCGTCAGTTCGTCGAAGCTGCCATAGACGCCGTCATTCATGTATAGCTTGTCGCCCTTGCGCAGGATGATCTGCGTCACCAGCGAAACGCCTTCGGCGATCAGCGCGCGGCCCGGCTCGCACATCAGCTTCACCTTTTTCGGATTGGGAAGCGTGTTCACCGATTCGCGGATCGTGTCGAAATACCAGTGATAGGGCGGCACGTCGTTGTTGGAATAGGCGGCAGGGAATCCGCCGCCGATATCGAGGGCGGTGATTTCAACGCCCGCCATTTGCGCCGTGCGCCGCGCCATCTCGACAGCCTGGGCATAGGAAAAGGGCGACAGGCATTGTGAGCCCACGTGGAATGTCAGGCCGGGCACGGCGCCCGCCTCCGCCACGCGCTTCAGAAGACGCGCGGCGTCTTCCTGTGTCGTGCCGAATTTCGAGGAAAGCTCCAGCAGCGCTCCGCCCAACGGCGTTGCAATGCGCACGAAGATGCGAAGTTTCTTTCCGCCGCCGGTTTCCGAAATCAGCTTGTCCAGCTCGAAATCGCAATCCACCACATAGTCGGTGATGCCGAATTTCTCGAAGGCCGTCTTCGCGGTGCCGACCTGGCGGACCGGCGCCATGAAATGGCAGTGGGCTTCGGGGAAGCGGCCGCGCACCAGCTCGATTTCGGCCAGCGATGCGGTGTCGAAATGGCGGATGCCGGCGCTCCACACCAGCTCCAGAATGTAGGGGTGCGGGTTGGATTTGATGGCATAGAGCGTGTCGCCGGGAAAAGCGTCGAGAAAGCGCCGGGCCGCCACGCGGAATTTCTCCGGCCACAGGATATAGGTGGGCTCGGCCGGTTGCTCGCGCGCGATCAGGTCCTCGGCGCTGGCATAGCGGGGGATGGATTGGGTGATGAAAGGTGCGTTCACGAAGCGCCCATGAAACGGTCAGCCGCCGCTGTTTGGGGCATGGGAGGCCGCGGGGTCAAGTCGCCGGCTTGGCAGCGCGGCCCTACACCCGGCCGTGCGCTCCGTATAAACTATGTTCTGCAGGGGCATTCAATGGCTGACGGCATTCAAGCGGGTGCTGAAACGCCGGGCGTCAAGCCGGTGCCCCCAGCATTTGACCCTGTTGGCGGACATCTCGACCCGCAGGCGCGAGAATATCTCGAAGAGCAGACCAGGCTTACGCGGCTCCAAATCGAGGATCTTCGTCGCGAAGACAGGTTGCGCCATCGGTCGCTGCGCGTGCGCCATATCAACGATGTCTTGAAGCTGGCGTTCGGCCTGGGCGGCGCATTTGTCGTTCTGCTGCTGGCCGTCGGCTTGGGCGCGTTCATCTGGGACGCGCATGAAGCGTCCGGCCTCGTTGTCCAGCCGCTCGATGCGCCCCCCGATTTCGCCGCACAGGGACTGGACGGCAAAGTTCTTGCGCAGAAGCTTCTGGACAAATTGAACAGTCTGGTTCGCGAGGCCGACAAATGGTCATTCCGGTCCGCCGACAGCATCAGCGGCAACTGGGGCGATGACAGCAAAGTCGAGATTCCGGAAACGGGCGTTTCGGTCTTCGAACTCCAGCGCTTCCTGCGCCAGTGGCTCGGACATCAGACAACCATGAGCGGCGAGCTTTATCATACCGCGTCCGGCATTGCGCTGACCGTGCGGGTCGGTGCAAATGCCGGAGAGACGTTCAACGGCCGCACACAGGGTGTCGAAGCACTTCTGTCGCGCGCCGCGCAGTCCCTGCTCGCGCAGACTCAACCCTACAGATATATCCTGTTGCTTTACGCGCAAGGCCATTCCGCCAAGAGCGTGGCGCCCGTTGCCCGCCGGCTGGCAACAGAAGCCTCAGACCGCGAACGGCCCTGGCTTCTCGCGGCGCTGGAAACCCAGATCGAATTCGGCGGCGACTTCCGCGAAGCTGCCAGGATCTGCAATGAGACAATTGCGCTTGCGCCGGAAAATCCGTCCGGATTTATGGATATGAGCGCTGTTCAGTGGGCGATGGGCCATATGGAACAGGCGCTCGACAATATCGAACGCGCCCGCCGCCTGTTCATGGGCGCCGTTCCGGCGGATTTCCGGCCCGATGCTGTGCCCTTCTTGCTCGCCAATGCGAATTCCTTTGCCGACGATCTTACGGGCGCTTTTGGCGATGCGGTCAGGGCAGATATTGCGGAATCGAAAACGGGGCAGTTCGATTTCAGCATTTCCGGTCCTGGCGCCCTGGCAAACGATCTTGCGCGCGACCACGACCTGAAATCGGCCCGTGCGGTCCTCGAACATTATCGCCTGGCCAAAGACGCGGCACTCATGCAGCCGGAATATGTCATAACCACCGGCCCGGACCTTCCGGAGTTCTATCTTTATGCCGAACGCGGCGATTGGGCATCCGCCTCCACATCGCTTCTGGCCACCGATCGCGTGGCGCTCGGGCGCGGCAATGTTGACGATGTTCGCCACACCCTGATCTGGCCGCTGCTGGCTTACGCATGGTCGCGGGACGGCAGGCTTAAGGCGGCGCAGGCGTTGATCGGACGAAGCTCCGAAAACTGCACATTGTGTCTTGAGATGCGGGGCAGGATTGCCGAAGAGGCGGGGGCATCCGATCGCGCCGCGTTCTGGTTCAACCGGGCGATTGGAAACGCTCCCTCGATCCCGTTCGCTTACGCCGATTTGGGTCGGGTGCTTCTTGCGCGCGGGCAATATGATGCCGCCATCGCCAAGTTCGCGCTCGCCAACCAGAAAGGCCCGCATTTCGCCGACCCGCTGGAATATTGGGGCGAAGCGCTGATGCAGAAGAACCGCTCTGATCTGGCGCTCGCGAAATTCGAGGAAGCGGACAAAAATGCCCCCCACTGGGGCCGCCTCCATCTGAAATGGGGCGAGGCGCTTCTCTACGCGGGCGACAGGGCGGGCGCCAAGAAACAGTTTGCCATTGCCGCGCGGCTGGACTTGACTGCCTCGGAGAAATCGCAGCTGGCGGCGCTCACCCGATGACCGTATCCGAAGGCGGCGCCGATCCGGCGACCCTTGAGAAATTCGGCTACAGGCAGGAGTTGAAGCGTTCGCTCGGCCTCCTTGATCTTCTCATTTATGGCCTCGTCTTCATTGTGCCGACGGCGCCCTTTTCGGTCTATGGCATCGTCTTCAATGCCGGCCACGGCATGGTGCCGCTCATCTATGCGGTGGGGCTCGTGGCCATGCTGTTCACCGCCTTCAGCTATCAATCGCTGAGCGAGGCGTTTCCCATCGCCGGTTCCGTCTATGCCTATGCCGCGCGCAGCATCGGGCCGTCTGCCGGCTTCATCGCGGGCTGGGCACTTCTGCTCGATTATCTGCTGCTGCCGACGCTCGCGCTCGTTGCGGCGGCGATCGCCTTCAACGCGCTGGTGCCGGAAATCCCCAAGCCGGCCTGGATCGTCGCGATGATCGCGTTCATCACCACCGTCAATTATCTCGGAATCGAATCCACCAACCGCGCCAACTTCATCCTGCTTGGAATCCAGGCCGGGGTGCTGATCGCCCTGATGGCGATGTGCGTGGTGGGCCTCGCGCGTGGAACCGCCGGCGCGCATCTGTCGCTTCAGCCCTTCTTCAACCCGGCCGAGTTCTCGCCGGGCATCATCTTCGGCGCGCTGTCGCTCGCTGTGCTGAGCTTCATCGGATTCGATGCAATTTCCACGTTGTCGGAAGAGGTCAAGGGCGGGCCGAAGATGGTGGGCCATGCAACCGTTCTTTCTCTGATCCTTTGCGCGCTTCTCTTCATTGCGCAAACCTGGCTTGTCAGCCTGTTTGCGCTCGGCCGCACCCATTTCCCGCCGGGCGATGCCACCAACGATGCGCTCTATGCCATCGCAAGCCTGCTTGGCGGCCCGTGGCTCAAGTTTCTGGTTGCCATACCGGGGGTGGCGCTTTCCTCCATTGCCTGCGCGATGGTGGCGCAGGCGGCGACGGCGCGCCTCATCTATGGCATGGCGCGCGACGGCAAGCTGCCGCGGGCACTCGCCCATGTGCATTCGGACCGCAAGATCCCCGACCGCGCGATTTTCTTCGTCGCCCTGGTCACGCTGGCGATGGGCTTTTTCTTCGCCGGCCGGTTCGAGCTCATCACCTCGCTCGTCAGCTTCGGCGCGCTGGTCGGCTTTCTCATGCTGCACATTTCGGTGGTGGCGCATTTCATCTGGCGCAAGCAGAGCCGCGACTGGCTGAAACACCTTGTTTCGCCGGCGATCGG